>NZ_JBQFRJ010000012.1:0-125623 GCF_056537345.1 Ruegeria sp. CF4
CAAGTAGCGTAAGCGATAGGCCAACGCAAAGTGTCGCGGGATGGAGCAGCCCGGTAGCTCGTCAGGCTCATAACCTGAAGGTCGTAGGTTCAAATCCTACTCCCGCAACCAACTTAATTTCCGAAGCGCCAATAGATGCTAAATCTGGGGCGCTTTCGTCGTTTTTGGGACCTTCGATGACTTCCATATTCCGAAGTATCGTAAGCGTTGCATCTGACCCCTTAAATAGCCCCTGATCAGCCATTTGCTTCCATGGCATATTGCCAAAAACGAGAGGCGGCAGCATGGGGCAATTCCCACAATCATTCGAAGTCTATGGCTTCACCATCGAAGTGCATGCGGGCGAACGCCGCGTCAGGCCCCGCGTCGCTGATCCAGGTGATGGTGATAGGCAGAAACAACAGCGAGCTACATAGCCTCAAGCGTATGTGAGAGACCGTTTCGAATGTGATCTTTCAACAGCTTCTTAGCGGTGCTCGCGTCTCTGGCCAGCGCGGCGTCGAACATGCCCTTGTGCTCCTTGACCGCCTCTTCGCCGCGATAGGTCAGCACGAGCATCTGATACCGTAGGTATTTGTCGTAGATGATCGAGTGCAGAGACAGAAGGTTCTTGGAGTTGCAGGCTGCGATCATCGCCTGATGAAACTCCCAATCATACCGTTTCCAGGTCTCCTTTTCGGAATCATCTCCTCTGAGAAGCTGCTGTTCCATCAGGTGCAGTTTGTGGTGTGCGGCAACCAGATTGCCTTCCCAATCCGTGTCGCCGTTGGCAATGGACAACTCCAATGCGTGGCATTCCAACAGGACGCGCAACTCTGAAATCTCGGTCAGATCTTCTCGTGAAACCGGCGTGACCAGGAAACCCCGTTGCTCGGGAGCTTCGACAAATCCGTCGCTAGCGAGCCTGTTCAGCGTTTCACGAAGTGTCGAAAGGCTTGCCGAGTAGCGTTCCTTCAAGGCGTCCAGCTTCAGTTTGGAGCCGGGCTGCAGCTCCCCGAAGATGATGTCCCGCTTGATGCGCTGATACGTGCTTGCACCTATCGTGGACGGCTGTTTCGCCATGCGTTTCACCCGATATTCTCCGTTTCCTCGTTCAATTAACATTTTTTAGAGACATCAGCAATCCAAACTGCTGTATGGTAAAAATAAAAATATCATACATTATTGCGGAATCGCGAAAACCCCAATACGGTCGTGGCCAAGTTGGGCGATGCCGCTCAGTCGTATACATCGGGTTCGGGAATTCCAGACCCTCCGGAAGGAAGCAAAGTGTCTAAGAACTTTCGCATTGCCATTGTCGGCATTGGCCTTGTTGGACGCCGCCACGCAGATGCTATCCGAGCGTTGCGCCATGTTGATCTTGTCGCGGTCGTTGATCCCAGTGACGAAGGCCGTGCTTACGCCGTTGAGCACGGGGTCGCATGTTACGAGACCCTCGAAGAAATGTTTGCAAATCAAACTCCGGACGGAGCTGTGCTTGCGACGCCCACGACGCTTCATGTTGATCAGGGCCTAACCTGTGTTCGACATGACTGTCCCGTTCTTGTCGAAAAACCGATTGCCGTGGAAGCCGCCGCTGCACTGGAGCTTGTTCAAGCAGCGGAGAAGGCCAATGTGCCACTGATGGTCGGACATCATCGTCGACACAATCCTCTGATCAGGTCGGCTAAGGAAGCCATTGTTGATGGGAAGATTGGAGATGTGCGCGCTGTCCATGCGAGTTGCTGGTTCTATAAGCCAGACGAGTATTTTGACGCTGCGCCTTGGCGGAAGAAACCCGGTGCAGGTCCCATCTCGGTCAATCTCGTCCATGATGTGGATCTGCTGCGGTACCTGGCCGGAGAAGTCGCGACCGTACAGGCTCAGTCGGCTGCATCGCAACGCGGTTATGACAACGAAGATGTTGCAGGTGCGCTTTTGACGTTCGAAAGCGGGGCGATTGGGACCATAAGTGTGTCCGACAGCATCGTTGCTCCATGGAGCTGGGAGATGACATCTCAGGAATATCCGATCTATCCGTCGACCACTGAGAGCAGCTACATGATAGGTGGATCTCATGGATCTTTGTCTGTCCCCGATCTTCGACTGTGGAGCTACCAAAGCGAGCAAAGGGATTGGTGGACGCCAATCTCATCAACCGCGCTGAAGAAAGGTGCATCTGACCCTCTGGTCAATCAACTCAGGCACTTTGTTGAAGTTGCTCGGCGCGAAGCAGATCCAACTGTGTCTGGATGGGAAGGTTTTAGAACGCTTCAAGTTATTGAAGCTATTCAGAATTCCTGCAGGACTGGCGAGACTGTCAGGATAAGAAGCCTTCAGGAAACACAGCAGCAGAGATTGCAGGTAACAAAAAATATCTGATATTTTGTAAAAAATCTTGCAAAATGTCCAAAATAGGTCAAAACTCAGAATCGGAAATATGCATCATGATGTCTCAGGGAGGAGCAAAGTGATTACCAAACTTACCCGCCGGGCTGCTGTATCAGCCCTGGTTGCAACCGGTGTTCTGTTTAGCGCGACAAGTGGTGCGCTAGCGGAAGACAAAGTGCAACTTCGCCTCGCAACATCAGGATCGGAGACCGACCAGCGTTCGGTCGCTATGGCCGAGGTTTTCGCGCCGATGGTCGCCGATTTCGCAAGTTATGAGCCCAGCTATAACGGCACCATCTTCGCCCAAGGTACGGAGTTGGACGCCATCAGCCGGGGTAACCTGGAAATGTCGATCACCTCGGCGCAGGAACTGGCACAGTTCTTCCCCGAGTTTTCGATCTTTACCGCAGGCTATGTCCACCAGGACGCCGCCCATCAGGTGGCAGTCTTCAACGATCCCTTGATGGATGCCTTCAAGCAAAAAGCCGAAGAAGAACTGGGTGTCAAACTTCTGTCGGTCATGTATCTGGGCCGTCGTCAGGTGAACCTGCGCCAGCCCAAGGATGAACTGACCGTCAGCACTCCGGCTGATCTGGAGGGTGTGAACCTGCGGATGCCGGGCACAGATGCGTGGCAATTCCTTGGCAAAGCGCTGGGTGCCGCCCCGACACCAATGGCGTTCTCAGAGGTTTACACAGCTCTGTCGACCGGTGCCGTTGACGGTCAGGACAACCCGTTGCCGACTGTGGTCGATGCCAAATTCTACGAAGTGACCAATCAGATCGTCCTGACATCGCATCTGGTTGACCTGAACTATATCGCCATCGGCAAAGAGGTTTGGGACGGTCTGACACCGGAACAGCAAGCCAAGGTTCAGGAAGCTGCCGACGCAGCGGCTGAAGCTGGTCGTCAGAAGCAGCTTCAGAAAGAAGAGGACCTTGTCAGCTTCCTGAAAGAGCAGGGCATGGAGGTCTACGAGCCCGACCTCGCGGCGTTCCGCGATCAGGTACAGTCGATGTATCTGGAAAGTGAATTCGCCGGATCATGGCCCGACGGTGTGCTTGAGCAGATCAATGCTCTGGGCAACTAAGGTCGTCTGAAGAAGGGAAGGAGAACCACGATGAAACGCTTCATAAAGGGGTTCTCCCGACTGACCGAAGCGATTGCCGGCGGGATGCTGGCGGCAATCTTCCTAATCTTCCTTCTCCAAATTCTTCTGCGGTATTTCTTCACCCCCGCCGGTTGGACGCTTGAACTCATCGGCATTCTTTGGGTCTGGGTAATCTTCTTCAGCTGCGCCTTCATCGTGCGCGAGCGGGATCATGTGAAGTTTGACATCATCTATCTGTCTGTGCCGATGCGCGTGCGTCAGGTCTTTGCGATGCTGGCGGCTGCAGCGATCGTAGTCGGGATGCTCTACAGTTTCCTGCCGACGTGGGACTACATCGACTGGATGAAAATCCGCAAAACCTCGACTGTGCGCAATCCGTTCTCGGGTGAGAAGATACCACTGCGCACCGTGTTCTCAATCTATGCGGTGTTCATGCTGGTCGTAGCTGCGCGGTATGGGTGGTTGTTCTTTGACATCCTGCGAAATGGCCCACCAAAAACCGAGCTGGAACTGGTCGTTGGGTACAACGTGGTTGACGATCATCCCCGTGTCGACGGTGAAGACGACGAGGAAGCAGGCAAATGAGCTTTGAACTTCTTTCCTGCCTGCTCGCGCTCTTTCTTCTGGCAGGCATCGGGACACCTATCGGCTATTCCATCCTTTTGGCCTCATTGGTTTATCTGGGCACGGCCGGATTGGACGTCGCACTCGCGGGCGAGAAAATCCTGCAAGGCTTCTACAAAAGCACGATCCTGCTTGCCGTGCCTTTGTTCATCGTCGCCGCCAATATCATGAACGCGGGGTCGATCACCGACCGCTTGCTGAACTTCTGCGTAGCCGCTGTCGGTCGTTTCAAGGGCGGCCTCGGGCACGTCAACGTGGTAGCGTCCCTGATCTTTTCCGGTATGTCCGGCTCGGCTGTCGCGGATGCCGCGGGGATCGGCAAGATCATCATTGAGATGATGACCAAGGATGGCCGCTACAGCCGAGGTTATGCTGCTGCTATTACCGCGGCGTCGGCGACGATTGGCCCGATCATTCCGCCCTCGATCCCAATGGTTTTGTACGCGCTCGTTTCCAAGGCCTCCATCGGATCTCTGTTCTTAGCCGGTATTCTGCCGGGCCTGATCATGGGCGTCGTCCTCATGGCAATGAACTATTACCTGGCCGGAAAGCGGAACTTTGCATTGGAAGAACCTGTTCCTCTGCGCGAATTGCCGGCTAAAACCGCCAACGCGTTTCCGGCACTGCTGATGCCCGCAATCCTGCTGTACGGTATATATGGCGGCGTCACCACTCCGACCGAAGCCGCCGCAGTTGCTGCATTCTACGCTCTGCTACTGGCAGCGTTGTTCTACCGCGCGCTGACCTTCCGTGGCCTTTATCAAGTGTTCGTCGACAGCGCGCGCTCCTCCGCCGCCGTCGGGGTGGTCATTGGTGGCGCGTTCATTCTGAACTTCATCGTCATTCAGGAACAGATTCCACAGTCGATCTCGGCACTGCTGGAGGGTTCGGATGTTAGCCCGATTGTATTCCTGATCCTCGTAAACCTGCTGATCCTCGCGCTGGGATGCGTGTTAGACGCAACAACGATCATCCTGGTGATCGTGCCCCTGTTCATTCCAACTTGCGAAGCGCTCGGGATTGATCTGGTGCATTTCGGAGTGCTGGTCGTCGTGAACTCAATGATCGGTTTGATCACGCCGCCCTATGGCATTCTACTCTTTGTGATCAACGCCGTGACGGACATTCCGCTGCGCGAAATCATCTCCGAAATCTGGGCCTTCCTCGCGGTTCTCATCTTCGCCTTGGTGATAATGATGCTGATGCCGGATCTGGTCCTGTGGTTGCCGCGTATGTTTGGATATCAGGGATAATGTGCCTGTCGGTTTCGACAACGTCGATCCCCGGTGATCTGGCTGAAAAGCTGAGTGCTATCGCTGACGCGGGATTCGGGGGTGTCGAATTACACGAACCGGATTTGACCGCTTTTGACGGACCGCCATCGCAAATTCGGAACATTGCATCAGATCTCGGCCTTAAGATTTGCCTGCTGCAACCCTTCCATAACCTTGAAGGCCAGTCCGGCGGTGGACGAGAGCGCGCCTTTGATCGGCTGAAACGCAAACTCGACCTGATGAGCGAGCTGGGAACGGAATTGCTGCTTATCGGGTCTGCCTTCGAGGTCGATGTCGCTGCGACCGAAGAACAGGTAATTGCAGATCTTGGCGAGGCGGCCGAGATCGCGAAAGAAATGGGGATGCGTCTGGCCTATATGGGCTTGCCGTGGTCGGGTCTTATTCACTCGGATGAACAGGCGTTAGGCGTCGTTGAAGCTGTCGACAGCCCTCATTTCGGGCTGGCTCTGAATTCCTTCTTCTCGCTTGCCGATGGGTCCAAACCAGCCCGCCTTCGGGACAATCCCGGAGAGCGGCTGTTCCATGTGCAACTGTCCGATGCACCCCGGCTTGAGATGGATATCCGCAGGCTCAAGCGGCATTTCGGGCTTTTGCCCGGGCTCGGATCGCTGAACCTTGCGGGCTTCGTGCGGGTGTTGGCCCGCGCCGGGTACAAAGGGGCTTGGTCCATTGCGCGCGTCAATGAAGCAGCTCCTCAACCCGGTGGCCGAACACTGGCCCGAGACAGCTACAGGTCGCTGGTGAACCTCCTGGATGAGGTAGCCCGCACCGAGCCGGGAGCCGATTTCGGCATCCCGGACCTGCCGGAGCGTGTCTATGCGTCGGGCTTTGAGTTTGTCGAATTTACGGCTGATGAGGTAAGCGGCGCTCAACTGGCAGACATGCTGTCAGCAATGTGTTTTCGAATGGAGCGAAAACACGTCACCAAGTCCGTCGAGCTGTGGCGGCAGGGCGCGATAAACATCGTTGTGAATACCGAAAAGGAAGGTTTTGCCCATTCGGCGTTCCTGGGTCACGGCCCCTCCGTTTGTGACATGGGGTTGCGTGTCAAAGATGCGGATCAGACGGTTCAGCGGGCGACCGCGTTGGGCGCGCCGAATTTCTCACAGCCAGTGGGAACGGGAGAGCTGGATATCCCGGCCATTCGCGGTGTTGGCGGCAATGTTGTTCATTTCATCGATGAGAAATCCGATCTGCATCGGGTGTGGGACATCGAGTTCGAGCCTGTCGCGAAAACCAAAGCGACCCAGCCTGCCGGACTGCGCCGTATCGACCATCTGGCCCAGACGATGCGCCATGATGAGATGCAAAGCTGGCTGCTCTACTACATTTCGACTTTCGAGATGGCAAAGTCTCCTATTGTGAACGTTTCCGACCCGTCCGGTGTCGTGCAAAGCCAAGCCATTGAAAGCCCTGAGGGCGAAGTGCGCCTGAACCTGAACGGGGCCGTTGGGCGTCGAACACTGGCGGCGTCATTCCTCGAAGATGGCTTTGGAGCTGGTGTTCAGCACATTGCCTTCCAGTCGGATGATATTTTTGAAACCTCAGCCCAGTTGCTCAAGTCCGGCTTTCCCAGCCTGTCCATCCCTGAAAACTACTACGCTGATCTGCAAGCGGCTTTTGGATTGGATGACGATTTGGTTGCCCAACTGCGCGGAGGCAACATTCTCTACGATCGGGCAGCGGGTTCCGAGTATTTTCAGATATACAGCCGCCCCATCTTCAACGGCTTCTTCTTCGAAATTGTTGAACGCCGCATGGGCTATGCCGGTTATGGCGCGCGCAATGCACCCATTCGCCTTGCCGCGCAAAGCAAAACCCAGCCGGTGAAAGAGGTGCAGACTCAATGACCGTGTTGGATGAAAACATGACAATGGATGAGCGCGCCATTCGCCAATGGTGGCGTACCTCCATCATCGACATGAAACCCGGACAGATCGCATTTCGCGGCAACGCCATAGAGGACCTGATAGGGAATGTAACCTTCCCGCAGATGATCTGGCTTATGGTGCGGGGCGATCTGCCCAGCGACGCGCAAGCGCGCCTGTTCGAGGCCGCTTTGGTCGCAGGCGTGGATCACGGCCCGCAGGCCCCCTCGATCACGGCGGCGCGTATGGCTGCGACCTGCGGGGTCGGGCTGAACAATGCGATGGCGACTGCGGTGAACATGCTGGGCGACGTGCATGGCGGGGCTGGAGAGCAGTGCGCAGAGTTGTACTATGATATCGCGGTCCGCATGGATGCGGGAGCTTCGCTGAATGACGCTGTTCGGGATGGCTTGGACAGCTGGCGCGAGACCTACGGCAAGATCGTCTCGGGCTTTGGTCACAGGTTTCACAAGCCTGTTGATCCGCGCGCGCCCCGGTTGATGCAACTTGTTCGAGATGCGGCGACAGAAGGCACAGTTTCTGGCCGGTTTGCCGATATCGGAGAAGAGGTTCAGGCCGAGCTTGGCCGTCAACGCGGCGGTCGGCCGATCACCATGAATATCGATGGCGCGACAGCTGTGATCTTCTGCGAACTCGGCTTTCCCGCCCCCTTGTCGCGAGGGCTGTTCTGCCTGTCCCGCTCGGTTGGAATTCTCGCCCATGCCTGGGAGCAGATGGGGCAGGGCGGTCGGAACAAAGGGCCCATGCCCCCGAATTACTTACCCCTCTACGAAGACAGGAATGATGACACGTGAGACATCGAAATCCTTCCGGGTCGGCCTTATCGGCTGTGGTCGTATCAGCGATATCTATCTAAAAACACTATCCAAATTCTCAAACGTCGAGGTCGTGGCTTGCGCAAGCCTTGATCCTTCGGAAAGCCGCGCCAAAGCAGATCAATACGGCATCGCCAAGGCCTGCACGCCAGATGAAGTATTTGATGATCCGACAATTGACTGCGCTTTGAATCTGACAATTCCAGCGGCGCATGCGGAAATCAGCCTGCGCGCCTTAAACGCAGGCAAGCACGTCTATTCCGAAAAGCCGCTGGTTATGAATCGAACGGATGGCAAGGCGATCCTGCACATAGCCGCTGAAAAGGGCCTACTGGTCGGCTGCGCACCCGACACATTTCTGGGCGGTCGCTGGCAGACCGTTCGGCGCTTGATCGACGATGGTGCCATTGGCAAACCGACAGGGGTTTTTGCCCATGTCGGCACCCACGGGACGGAACGTCACCATCCCAACCCGGATTTCTACTATAAGGCGGGTGGTGGGCCATTGCTGGACCTTGGGCCGTACTACCTGACCGCCATGATCTGCTGCCTTGGTCCTGTTGACCGGGTCGCCGGAATGGCGCGACGCACATTCGACAAACGAATGATCGAAAACGGCCCTCGCAACGGCGAATGGATGGATGTCGAAGTCGACACGCACTCCCTAAGCCTGCTTCAGTTCTCTTCCGGAGCTATAGGGTCAATGACCATGAGCTTCGACATTTGGGACAGCGAAACTCCGCGGTTCGAGATCTACGGTGAAAACGGCACCATCAGCATCCCTGACCCTGACCCGGTTCACGGAGCCAACATCTTTCAGGGCGATGTCTGGCTTAAAACGCGCGAAACCTCGCGCTGGTCTCATCAGCCCCGCCCAATCGGTCGCGACGCGTGGCAGGTGGTCGAAAACAAACACGGGTTCAACGAAGATAGCCGCGGCCTCGGCCTATTGGATCTGGCCCTGGCGGCACAGGGAGGACGCCAGCCCCGTGCAAGTGGAGCGCTGGCTTATCATGTGTTCGAGGTCATGGACGCAATTGAACGGGCTCCGAGATTCGGTGCCTACCAGACAATAGAAAGCCGTTGCGAAGCACCCGAGCCTTTGCCGACCGATTTCCTGAGAGATGAGAGGAAGGAGTTGGCGCGTGCCGATTGAGACACTCGACTTTGCCCAGCCATTCTTTCGCGTCCAACATATCACCGATGAAGACAGAATATCTGTCGAAGGTCGCGCAATTGTTCTGAACCTAGGGGAGCGGGATATCTCGGTCGAGGATCAGGCCGTTGCGCCGCTTTCGTCTGTCATTGTGCAAGATAACTCTCTCAAAGGCGTGGAACGTGCTGTGGTTGTTCACGATTTCGACGCCCATGCCGATGACAACGAACTGTTCGCAATGGTGAAAGATACGTGGCCATCTGCTTTTGATGTCCGCCAAGAGGAGCGATTGCGCGGTGTCAGCCACTACATGTCGCCAAAGGTCTTCGTTGGTAACGTTGGACTGACCATGTACCACTCGGGCTCGGTGCCGCTGAATGTCGGTTTGCACAAAGATCATCCGTTCTGCCCGGTACCGGGGTTTCGCGAAGTGCACACGCAAATCGTAGGCTTTGGAAAAATGCAGCAATGCCGCGAGCGGGATGTAGAGACCCTTTATCTCGAAGAATTCATGGCCCCGGGCACCACGCACAAGCCGATGTATGACGCCGAAGGCAACTATCCCTGGCATCAATACGAGACAATTACCCCCAGCATTTTCATGGCGGTGGAAATGCTGCCGGAAGGCGTACGGGTCCCGGAAATGGAGGTTCAGAATGGCTGAGAGACTTTTACTCGAAGACCTGAGCTTAGACGGCCCTTTCCCCCGCTTGTCCCGCCGTTTGCGGCTGGGCGTTGTCGGTGGTGGACGTATCTCCGTCACGCAAGCAACGGCTGCGCGGATGACTGACCGATGGGAAGTCGCCGCAGGCGCGCTCAGTTCTGACGCCGAGCGCAGCAAGGTGCGCGGGGCTGAATGGTTCTTGCCGGCCGACCGGTGCTATGCGTCGTTCGAGGAGATGGCACAGGCCGAGGCGGCGCGCCCTGATGGCGTGGATGCCGTCATGATCACGACCCCAAACCACGTTCATTTCGGCGCGGCCAAAGCGTTTCTGGAGGCGGGCATTGACGTGTTGTGCGACAAGCCTTTGACCAATGAGGTCGCCGAGGCCGATGGGCTTGAGGAGATCACTGCGCGTACGGGGCAGGTCTTTGCTGTCGGCTATGCGATGTCGTGTTTTCCTGTGATCCGTCAGGCCAGGCAGATCGTTGCAGAAGGCGGCATCGGCAAGATCAACCAAATCCATGTTGAGTTCATGCAAGACTGGATGACACCCGACGATGTGGCTGATGCGCCTCATGTAAAGTGGCGGCTGGACCCAGAGATTTCAGGCCCGACTAGTTGTGTCGGCGATATCGGCACCCATGCCGCGCATCTCGCCAGTTTTGTCTCGGGTCTGCCGATGACCGATCTGCGGGCTGAATTCCATGTTTGCGGAGCGCCAAAGCCTTTGGAAGACACAGTTTTCATGTTCACCCGTTACCAAAATGAAGTTCCGGGAACCCTGATGGCGACGCGCCTTGCCCCCGGAAATCGGGGTGGGTTGCGGTTGCGGATATTCGGTAGCGAAGGAGGCCTCGAGTGGGACTTGGAGAATTCGGAACAGCTGAAGTTCAATCGGTTTAGTGAGCCGGATCGTATCATCAGCCGAGGTCACGGGCACGGCGTCGGCCCCGACGCGGAACGCCTGATCCGGACCGCGCGCGGCTTCCCCGAAGGGATTATTGAAGCCTGGGCCAATCTCTATACGGAATTTGCCATGGCCGTCGCCGCGCGTCGGGATGGCGTTGCCGTTCCGGCCGATTGGCTCTCTTATCCCAGTGTCGATCAAGGCGCAGACGGTGTTCGATTCATTGATGCCTCAGTTCGCTCTCACCAGTCCGGAGGCGACTGGGTCACTATCTAAAGCTTTGCCAATACGAAGGTTAAGCACGCCCGGGCTATTGCCCGGGCATTTTCATTTCCTGCCCAGTATTAAAAGTTGATATTTTAAAAAATATCAGATATTTTTTACTACGTGTGATGAATTTTAGATTCGCAGACACGTGGAGCTGTCGTTCATGGTGAAACCCGAAGAGGCTGGCACAAGCCCCTCTCTCTATTCCTTGGCGCATCTGACGCTGATTGGCTGTACGCCGCCCGAGCTGGTCTATATCGCCGCGCGGGCCGGTTACGATGCCGTCAGCCCTCGGTTCATTCCGATGCATGTGCCCGGCGAATTCACCCAATCCCCGATCGACAGGACCCAGGTACAGGCGACCAAAACGGCTCTGTCTACTACCGGTTTGAAGGTCCTTGATGTCGAACTTGCGCGCATCACCGAAGATGTCGATCCGCGCAGCTTTGAGCCCTCGTTGGAGATAGGAGGGGAACTCGGCGCCAAACGCATGATCATGAGCGCGTGGACCAACACCCGCGATGATCGTGACTTTCTGATCGACGTCTATTCTGAGACCTGCGAACTGGCAGCACCCTATGGACTGACGGTGGATTTGGAGTTCCCAAGCTTTTCCCGCCTTCGAACTCTGGATGAGGCGCTGGATATTGTCCGCGCCTCTGATCAGCCGAATGGTGGTATTCTGGTCGACACGCTCTATCTGCACCTCAGCCGAGTGGATCTCGGGGAGCTTTTGCACGTCCCTTCGGACCTGTTTCACTTCCTGCACATCTCTGATTGCCTGCCCGGCATCGCTGATACGCGCGAGGGCATGATCCAACTTGCCCGCGATGCGCGGCTCTATCCTGGCGAAGGCTGGATTGACTTCACCGGCATCATCGAACGGATGCCACCCGTCGATTATTCTATTGAACTGCCCAACCAAAGTCGCGTTGCCGAGTTGGGGTATGAAGAACACGCGCGTCGCTGTCTCAGCCACGCCAAGCGAACATTCGGCGAGGCGCGGTCACAGCGCCGTATGCCCGATGCAGCAATTCCAAAACACCAAGAGGATTATCATGGGCAAAGAGCTCACTGAAAACGACCGCAATATGGCGGCCGATATGCTGGCACGCGCCCGCGCTGCCATGGCCGAGATCGAGGATTGGGATCAGGACAGGCTGGACCGCCTGTCTCAGGCCATTGCGTGGTACGCAGGAAACGAGAAAACCTTCACCCGCCTGGCCCAGCAAGGCGTGGACGAAAGCGGTATCGGAGATCGTGCGGGACGTCCAGCAAAGCGGTTCAAGATTCACATGGTGCTGCGCGATGTCCTGCGCACGCCATCGACCGGTATTGTCGAGGTGGATGAGGAAAAAGGACTGGTGAAATATGCCAAGCCTGCTGGCGTCATCGCATCCCTGATCCCGATGACCAATCCTGCGATGACACCACCGGTGACCGGCGTGTCCGCCGCGAACGCCAGGAATGCCGTCATCTTTAGCCCGCACCCGCGAACCGCCCATACCACCTTTGAGATGGTCGAGGTCATGCGCGCGGCCTGCCGCGCCGCCGGTGCCCCCGAAGACCTGTTCCAGTCGATCCGCAAACCATCGATCCCGTTGACGCAGCATCTGATGGAGATTTGTGATCTGACTTTGGCAACGGGTGGAAAGCCGATGGTCAAAGCGGCCTATAGTTCAGGGCGTCCGGCCTATGGCGTCGGCGCGGGCAATTCGTCCATTGTCATCGATGAGACCGCCGATCTGGACATCGCCGCGCAGAACACTCGCATCTCTAAGACCTCTGACTTTGGCTCGGGATGTTCGGCCGACGGTAACATCATTATCCAGCGTTCGATTTACGACGATATGGTCAAAGCGCTTGAGGCCGAAGGTGGGTACCTGTGTTCTGATGAAGAAAAGGCCATGCTCGAAGCCGCCATGTGGGATGAAAAGGGCAGCCGCACGTTCCCGACCATCGCTTGCCCGCCGCAGCAAACGGCCAAGGTCGCCGGTTTTAGCATTCCCGAAGATCGCAAGTTTCTGATGGTTGAAAATCAGGGACAAATCGGGCCGCAGCACAAGTTCTCCAAGGAAAAACTGACCACATTGATGGCGCTTTACCACTTCGACACGTTCGATGACGCGCTAGAAACGGTCAGCCAGATTTATAGCACCGGGGGCAAGGGCCATTCCTGCGGCATCTACAGCCACAATGACGATCATATCGATCGGCTCGCGCGTCTGGCTCCGGTCAGCCGAATGATGGTGCGACAGCCTCAGTCCAAAGCCAACGCAGGTGCCTGGACAAATGGCATGCCCATGACCAGCAGCCTTGGTTGCGGCATCTGGGGCGGCAACATCACCAATGAAAACGTCACCATGAAACACATGATGAACTACACCTGGGTCAGTCGTCCGATCCCCGAGGACCGTCCCTCGGAGCCGGACCTGTTCGGTGAGTTCTACGGACAGGAGGTCGCGTAATGGACGGAGCGAAACTGGAAGGCAAAACCGTTGCCGAACATATCGTTGACTTTCTCGAACGCCGTAAGGTCAAGCATGTGTTCGGTCTATGCGGCCACACGAACATCGCGGTTCTGGCTGCGCTTGCCGAAAGCCCCATCGATTTCGTCACAGTACGACACGAACAAATCGCTAGCCACGCGGCGGATGCATATGCCCGCGTGACGGGCAAGGCCTCGGTGGTGCTGTCCCATCTCTCCCCGGGACTGACCAATTGCGCCACCGGGGTCGCTAATGCTGCGTTGGACTGTATCCCCATGGTCGTGATCGCTGGGGACATACCTACGCATTATTATGGCAAACACCCGCATCAGGAAGTGAACCTTCATGCAGACGCCGCCCAGTGGGAGATCTATCGACCCTTCGTAAAACGCGCTTGGCGGGTCGACCGCGCAGACCTGATGGCCGAAATTCTGGAAAAGGCGTTTCATCTCGCTGAAAGCGGACAGCCCGGGCCGGTTCTGGTCAATGTCCCCATGGATATCTTCTCTGAAGTGATCCCCGCGGACAGCTTCGACCGTATCCGCGACAACACGCGCGCGCTCAAGAAACCGTCGATTGACGATGAAACAGCGCGTGAAATCATTGAGGCCCTGGCGCAGGCCGAAAACCCGGTCGCCTATGTCGGCGGTGGTATCCTTCTAGCTCAAGCCAGCGAGGAGTTGCGCGCGTTCGTTGAACATATGGGGCTGCCCGTTGCTCATTCTCTGATGGGCAAGGGCGCGTTGCGGGACGACCATCCGCTTGTGCTGGGAATGACTGGCTTTTGGGGTACAGAACTGGTCAATCAGTCCTGTCTGAATGCGGACTATATCTTTGCCGTGGGAACGCGGTTCAAAGAGGCCGATTGTTCCAGCTGGTATCCTGGCTATACGTTCAACATCCCCGGGTCCAAGGTCATTCATATCGACATTGAACCGCAGGAGATCGGTCGGAACTATCCCACCGAGATCGGCGTCGTCGCGGACGCCAAAGTTGCCTTGCGCGTTCTCAATCGGGTTGCCCGCGAGATGTATCCAGAGGGCTTTAAACGCCCCACGCTGGAGCAGAAGATTTCTGACTTCCGGACAGACTTCAAAGCGCGCAACGTGGAAATGGCGACTTCATCAGCCTTTCCAATGATGCCCGAGCGTATTCTGGCAGATACCCGGAAGGCTCTGCCCGAGGACGCCATCATCACCACGGACGTAGGGTGGAACAAGAACGGCGTCGGACAGCAATTCGATATCCTGACGCCGGGTTCGATCCTGACTCCGGGCGGGTTCGCGACGATGGGCTTTGGCCCTCCGGGCGCGATAGGCGCGAAGCTGGCAGCACCTGATCGCGTTGTACTCAGCTTGGTCGGCGATGGTGGCTTCGGTCAAAACCCGTCGATGTTGGCAACGGCGGTCGAACTTGATCTGGGCATTATCTGGCTGGTCATGAACAACAACGCCTTCGGCACTATCGCAGGTCTGCAAAAGGCACACTACGGTCTGACCTACGGGACTACATTCCCCGGATCAGCCGCAGCGCCGGCAAACGGACCGGGCTATGCTGAGATCGCGCGTGCCTACGGCGCGGAAGGGCACAGACTCAGCGCTGCCGACGAGCTGTTACCCGCATTGGAGGCGGCAATCGCAAGCGGCAAGCCAACCGTGCTCGATGTGCCAATGATCAACAACCCGACACCAACGACTGGGCATTGGAACATTCTCGACATCTATTCGCCAGACCGCGATGTTTCGCACGTTGCAACATAAGGCGATGGAGAGAGTGTGATCCGTATGCGCAAACGGCTTTTGCCTACATCTGTGAAACAGAAGGGCAATTGCCGCTACGCGATGGATCCAGTTTGATGGAGCCTTTGAGTCGCAAATGGTAAAACTTGCGCGTCGTGTTCTTATGTAGCTATTTGAAATCAAATTCTTAGTTGTTGGTGATTGACAAGGCTATGTATCGCTCGACGACCGTTGTAAGGCGACATATAGCTCTGCCACCAGCGACAGAGCTTTTCTATTTTCGCCTCATTTCCATCGTCCAAACTGATTTCATTGATCCTTACTTCCTTTTGGAAGATCGGGGTTGATTTGCAGGTCAGGCACCCGGGGTGCCTGTGCCTGCTGATCTGCCACGTGGCGGAGGTGGTTGGGGGAGAGGCAATGCCATTCGACAATATTGGTGCGGCCGAGGACGCGGTTTTGCTTAATAGATTTGCCCGAGGGAGAAGGCAGCGCTTTCCCCCTGACGGCTCGGGGCGTTTGACTCGTTCAAATCTCACTGGTTCACGAAACAGAAGTGGTGAAGCAGGTTACTGGACGTAAACGGTAGGCATCTGGTGCGGGCTTGAAATGTATGTCGAATTGACAGCAGGCTAAAGCACGGCGCTGTACTTTCATCCCTAATGCTCACGTCGTACCAGCGAAAAAGAGGCGAGTGCATCGCCGCCGCGTGTGACACGTCCGGTCCCAGGGTAACTCAGATGGGTCGCCGAGAAGACAGTCTGGTTGTCGGCCAGCTGGCCAAGCAACTATATTTGGGTTGTGATGACCTTTTCTGGATCGGATTCCAGCGCAAAGCGTACCGATGAATCTGCGAACCGAAGTGGTCCCGAGATGATGGTGTCACCAACAATCGCAGCCCATTGCCATTCTGGACCTTAACCTTACGCGCTGACAGATGCCACTTTTGCGTTTGTTGTGAACATGATGCATGCTGGCAAAGGGCATAAGATCAAACCGAAGACAATTGAGCTGCGACGCAGCCAAAGCGATGGGCTTGAAGGCTGGTTTGATTGCCCAGTCACGCGGAATGCACCACGCGCCCGCCCAGTCTTTGACAAAGCTGATCCGGATAGGGCTTTGGTGGTGCTCGGCCTCAGACCTGACGGACGGGGCCCAGTGATTGGCGTAGCCGGATTTCTGTTGGCAGTTCGACGCTTTGACTGCTCAACCCGTCCCGCAGGACCTGAATGAGCATTCCAGCGGCGCGACGGCCCATTTCTCGATGCGGAACGTGGACGGTCGTGAGGGCAGGCTCGGCAAGCATCGCGATTTCGATGTCGTCAAAGCCGGTGATCGAGATATCTTTTGGCACCTCCAGACCCATTTCCCGGGCCGCGCGCAGCGCTCCTACGGCAAGAACATCATTGACGCACATCACGGCAGTTGTGTGTGGAACAGCTGTCATGACCTCGCGAAACGCGATTTCGCCCGTTTCGATTCCATAAGGCGTTTCAACAAGGAACAATGCGTCTGGGTCCTGTCCAGCTTCAAGCTTGGCGTCTCGGATTCCGTCCACGCGTCCTCGGGCACGATCGTTCGAGCCGATCGGTGCCGAGATGCAGGCAATATGTTGGTGACCCTGTGCGATGACCTGCCGTGCAAGGGCAGACATGGCCTTGCGGTTGTCAAAGCCGATGGCCGGGCGTGTCTCATCTGGATTGAAAGACCACGCGATCAGGGTTGGAACGCGTCGCTTTTCCAGAAAGGAATAAATCTCGGGCTCGCGATCATATCCGATCAGCAAAAGCCCGTCAGCGCCCCGCGCAACCAACGCACGCACCTGTTTTTCTTCGAGCTCCGCATCATAAGCAGACGACGCGACCAGCAGAGTTTTTCCGTGCCGCACTAGTTCTTCCTGAAACGCCTGCAGCCCGCGTGCAAACACGGCGTTTTCCATTGTCGGTATCACAGCGGCGATTGTATTCGTCTGCCGTGCCGCAAGGGCCTGCGCTCCGAAATTCGGCGCGTATCCAAGCTCGCGAACCGCCGCCAGAACTCGTTCGCGGGTGTTTTTGCCAACCCGTTCGGGGGTGTTCAGACAACGCGACACCGTTGCGGTGGACACATCCGCAAGTCGTGCAACATCGGCAAGAGTCGGAACTGTGTTTTCGTTCCCGGATTGAGGCATGGCTTTTCTGGTCATTCAGGGCGGCAGTTAGCGTAAGTCGAGTTCGAGCAAAAGGACGAAGTTAACGCCAAGCTTAGCACATGTTTGATGTAAGCGCTTGCATAGAAAAATGTAAGCGCTTACATTCGAGGCGACTCAGTGCGAAAAACTGCATGGGTTGGGGAGGACGCATGCCATATTTGATAGCAGGGATATTGCTGCTCGCGTTTGTTGCGAACGTGGTGATCGGGGCGGTCACGAAGGCGCCTCTGGTCAATAATGTCTGGGAGATGCTGATTTTGTTTGCGGCGGCCATCGCCTTTTCCGTCGGCATTCTCCGCAGCGAAGCAAAAGAAATTTCGGAGGAAAAACCAAAGGAATAAATCCGAAAAAGTCCAAACGGGAGGAGAACACATGGACAAGACCAAACAGGAGCTGGCCTCGGCCGAGCGTCGGAATTTTCTAAAACTTGCAGGCACTGGCTCATTCACGGCGGCTATGGTTGCAGGCGCAGCCGGTACACTGTGGTCCAGCGAGGCCGCAGCTCAGACAGCCGCTGAGGAACGAGATCGGGAAAACGCGGCAGAATTCAAGATGACGCTGGCGACCGCCTATGTGCTGGGCGCGTCTCGTAGCTATCCGATCATGCAGCTGGACCTGAAAGAAAACATCCAGAACATGACCAATGGCAAGGTCTATGTGAAACTGGCCCCCGGTGGTCAGCTCGGCGCCGGTGGCGCACTGGCGCAGGCGGTGCAGGGAGGCACAATCCAGGCCGCGCAGCACTCGCTGTCGAACTTCGCACCCTTCGCGAGCGTGGTTGATCTGATCAACCTTCCGTATTTCTGCGGTTCGAACCAGCGGTTCACGAACCTGACCTCATCCGAAGCGTGGAAGGCGGAAGTTGACCCCAAGATTGCGGCATCTGGTTTCAAAGCTCTGATGTATATCGTGATCGACCCGCGCGTCGTCGCGGTTCGCAAGGGTGGCAACGCGATCATCACGCCGGGAGATATGTCCGGTGTCAAATTCCGCGTGCCCGGATCGAAAATGCTGCAGCAGTATTACGGCATGGTCGGCGCAAACCCGACGCCTGTGGCCTGGGGTGAAACTCCATCGGCCATCCGGCAAGGTGTTGCAGATGCACTTGACCCCTCGGTGGGCGCACTGCACGTCTTTGGTTTTGGTGAGATCCTCAGCCATGTGACCTTCACTCAGGCGGTGCCGGATAGTCAGGTCTATTCGATCAACCTCGAATGGTTCGACAGCCTGCCGATGGACGTCAAGGAAGGCATTGAGTTTGCGGGCGAAGTCACCCAGCAACAGAACCTGTCGAAAGTGCCTTCGGCCCGTGCCTATGCCATGTCTCAATTGATCGCGAACGGCGTGGAGTTCCACTCGCTCAGCGAAGATCAATTGGGCGAATGGAAAGAGGCCGGCGGCTATCAGCGCAGTGAATGGGACAGCTTCAAGACCGAGCTGGCCGGATCGATGGATGCGTTCGCCAAGCTGGAAGAAGCCGCAAACACGCGTGCGAAATACTACGTGCACGACGCCTGATCGCGTCTCTCCCCGGGCCGGCGCTTCTGGCGTCGGCTCACCTAATGTTTGCTCACCGAAAAACCCACTAGAAAACGTCGCCCCCGCGCGACGGTAGTGAGGATGCCATGTCTCAGCTCTTTCGAGCGATTGATAAAAATGCCGAACGTTGGCTGCTTCTTGTCTTCTACGTCATGCTTGTCGGCACGATGTTCATAGAAGTGGTCCGGCGCGAGGTCTTTGCCTACTCGTCCATCTGGGGCGAAGAAATCGTCCGGTATGCGTTTATCTATCTCGCATGGATCGGTGCCGCTGCAGCGGTGAAGGAACGCGGTCACATCCGCATTGACGTTCTGATGCATTACGTCCCGCGCACGGTCAAAACGCTGCTCTACATCTTCGGCGACATTGTCATGTTCATCGTGGCGCTCGTCGCGATCTACTGGTCGTGGGAGACCGTCCACGTGTCCTGGAAATTCGGGTCTGTCACGCATGGTCTGCGGATCAGCCAGGTCTTTTTCCTCATGGCGGTGCCGTTTGGTTTCGCGCTGGTCATCTTCCGGCTGGTGCAATCCTTCCTCCGCGATATTGCCGACCTTCGAGCGGGCCGTCCCGTCTACGAAGGCGACAAGCTGTTCGATTAAGGGAGGGCCTGATCCATGATGTGGCAACAACTCGGTGGTCAAACACTTGAACTTGGGTGGGATTTCTACGCCTCCGTTATTCTCTTTGTCGTCCTTGTCGCGCTTGCTGTACCGGTCTGGGCTGCGATTGGCGCAGCATCGATCACCATGCTGCTCATGTCCGGTGCGCTACCGCTCAGCCTTGTGGGTGAGAAGCTGTTCTCGGGCATTGATGCTTTTGCGCTGACAGCCGTGCCGCTGTTTATCCTGACCGGGGATGTTCTGGTCCGAACGGGGCTCAGTCGCAAGTTTCTGGACGTGGCCGAGGCGCTGACCTGCTGGGCCAAGGGCGGGTTCGGTTCGGCCACCGTTCTGGTCTGCGGCATGTTCGCGGCGATTTCCGGATCGGATGCAGCGGGTGCGGCAGCCGTTGGGCGCATGACTATCGACCGGTTGGTGGAGAGTGGTTACCCCCGTCCCTATGCCTGCGCCTTGGTCGCGGCGGGGGCATGTACTGGGATTCTTATCCCACCCTCCATCGCCTATATCATCATCGGCCTTGTGCTGGGCATAGCCGTCTCGACCTTATTCCTTGCAGCACTGATCCCGGGCCTTTTGATCCTGACGTCCATCCTGCTCACCAACGTCGTGATGAACCGGTTCAATCTCTGGGAAGGTGGCGGCATGATGACCGCAGCCGAATGGCGCGCGAATCTGTGGAGGACGGTCAAGTCCGGTTGGTACGCCTTCCTCGTCCCCGGGATCATCTTCTATGGCATCTTTTCGGGAAAACTGACCCCGACCGAAGCTGGCGCCGTGGCGGTTGTTGTGACCATTGTCATCGGGTTCATCCTGGGCACGCTGAAACTGTCCGATTTCCCGGCCATGCTGGTCAGCTCGGCCAAGGTCAACGGCGTGATCCTTCCGATCATCGCCTTCTCGATCCCTCTAGCCGAAGCGCTTGCGATCATTGGCGTACCGCAGGGATTTGTCGGGGCTCTGACCTCCGTCAGCTCCAACGAGTATGTGCTGATCGCCATGATGGTTCTCATCCTGATCATCGCGGGCTGCGTTATGGAAACAACGCCCAACATCGTGATCCTGGCTCCGATCCTCTACCCGCTGGCGCAAGAGATCGAGATGAATCAGATCCAGTTCTGCATCATGATGATCACGGCTCTGGGGGTTGGGTTCATTACTCCGCCATTGGGGCTGAACCTGTTTGTGGTGTCGGGGATCACGGGGGAATCGATCCTCAAGATCGCTTACCGCGCTATCCCCTTTGTTTTCTTCATGCTGATCGTGACGTTGATGATCGCCTACATCCCGGCGTTCTCCACCTCACTTTTGCCTGATGTCTATCGATAAGCCGCCGAAAGACGCGGTAGGAAAAGGACTCGATACATGACCCGTGAATACCTGAAGAAAGCCACGCTGACCGCGCGCAGCGGAGCGTCGGATGTCAGTGAAATCGTTCAGGGAATCCTGAGTGACATTGAAGCAGGTGGCGATGCCAAGGCGTTGGAATACGCCGCCAAATTCGACAACTACGACGGCAATGTCATTCTCAGCGATGCCGAAATTCAGGCCGCCATCGATGCTGTCCCGGAAAAGCTGAAACGCGACATTGAATTCAGCCACAGCAACGTCAAACGCTTTGCCGAGGCGCAAAAGGCGTCCATGACCGACATCGCAGTTGAAGTCGTGCCGGGGCTGACCGCGGGCCAGAAGATGATCCCGGTCGATGCCGCTGGCTGTTATGTGCCGGGCGGTCGCTATAGCCATATCGCTAGTGCGATCATGACGGTGACCACGGCAAAGGTGGCGGGATGTAAGCACATCGTTGCGTGCTCACCGCCGCGCCCGGATGTCGGCATCGCGCCTGCGATCGTCTACGCCGCGCATATCTGTGGTGCTGACAAGATCATGGCCATGGGTGGCGTGCAGGGGGTTGCGGCGATGACCTTCGGGTTGTTCGGGCTTCCCAAGGCCAATATCCTCGTGGGTCCCGGCAACCAGTTCGTGGCCGAGGCAAAGCGTATCCTATTCGGGCGTGTCGGCATCGACATGATCGCGGGTCCGACCGACAGTCTTGTCCTTTCGGATGCCACCGCTGATCCGATGGTTGTCGCAACCGACCTCGTTGGGCAGGCCGAACACGGGTATAACTCGCCGGTCTGGCTGGTCACAGACAATCGCGACCTCGCCGAAGAGGTCATGCGTCTGGTGCCCGTCCTGATTGAGGACCTGCCCGAGGTGAACCGGGAAAACGCAACCGCTGCATGGCGTGATTATGCCGAAGTCATCCTGTGCGCGGATCGTGAAGAAATGGCCGCGACATCGGATCAATACGCACCGGAACATCTGACGGTGATGGCAGATGATCTTGATTGGTGGCTGGATCGACTGACCTGCTACGGGTCGCTCTTTTTGGGCGAAGAGACCACGGTTGCCTTTGGCGACAAGGCCTCGGGCACCAATCACGTGCTGCCAACAAGCCGAGCGGCCACTTACACAGGCGGTCTCAGCGTGCACAAATACATGAAGATCGTAACGTGGCAGCGATCGACCGTTGATGCGATGAAACCGATCGCGCAGGCGACCGCCCGTATCTCACGCCTTGAAGGTATGGAGGGGCATGCGCGGACTGCGGATATTCGATTGGCCAAGTTCTTCCCCGATGAGAACTTTGACCTGACAGCCGAAGACTGACGCCTCCCGTGACCTATCATCCTGATCTCACTGGACATACCGCGCTTGTGACCGGGGCCAGTTCCGGCCTTGGGCGCAGAGCTGCAGACGTGCTGGCGCGCGCTGGTGCAAAGGTCGTGGGCGTGGCTCGGCGTGCAGAAGCGTTGGCCGAACTGGATCAGGTTCATGCGCTGCCATGGGATCTTTCTGATCGTGATCGGTTGGCCGAGTTGGCCGATGCCGCGTCACAACCCTTCGGGCCCCCGGATATTCTGGTACATGCCGCTGGGATCAACACGCGTGAGACTGCGGATGATGTCTCACCCAAAGGGTGGGACATCACGATCGGGTTGAACCTTGCCGTTCCTTTCTTTTTGTCGCAGCACCTTGTGCCTGAAATGAAGACCAAGGGTTGGGGGCGGATCGTCAATTTCGCTTCGCTTCAATCCAGCAGAGCCTTTCCCGGAGGGCTTAGCTATGGCGCGTCGAAGGGTGGTATAGCGCAACTGACACGGGCGATGGCCGAGGCCTGGTCTTCAAGCGGGATATGCGTAAACGCCATTGGCCCGGGGTTCTTTCGGACCGAACTGACCGCTGCGGTTTTTGATGATCCTGAACGCGCCGCCCGAAACGCAGCGCAAACCTGTATCGGGCGCAACGGTGAGCCTGAAGACCTCGACGGCCCGTTGCTATTCTTTTGCTCTGATGCATGCGCCTACGTGACCGGACAGGTTCTGATGGTCGATGGAGGGTTCACAGCGAAATGAAAGCTCTGGTCTACACCGATGTCGAAACGCTGGAATACCGCAATTTCGCGGACCCGGAGCCCGGCACCGATGAGGTTCTCGTCCGCATCGATAGCGTCGGCATTTGCGGGTCTGACATGCACGCCTATCTGGGCCATGATGACCGCCGCCCGGCACCGCTGATCCTCGGCCATGAAGGGGCTGGAGTGACTGCTGATGGTCGCCGCGTAACCATCAATCCGCTGGTCAACGACCCCGACAGCGCGGCCAGCCGGTCCGGACGCGAGAACCTTTGCCCCGCGCGACAGATCATCTCGATGCCGCCGCGTGAGGGCGCTTTTGCGGAATACGTCGCCATACCGGATCGCAATCTGATCGAGGTGCCCGCGCATATCACGCTCGAGCAGGCAGCACTGGCCGAACCGATTGCAGTCAGCTGGCATGCGGTGCGGCTTGGGCTTGCGGCCCTGCACCCGGCAGATGAACGGCGCGCCCATGTGATTGGTGGCGGAGCCATCGGGCTCGCGGCGGCGCTGGCGCTCACCGCGATGGGCATCGAACGCGTCACCTTATCCGAACCCAATGCGGTGCGCGCTGACTATCTGCGCAATGTTTGCGGGATCGACGTGGTAGACACCCCGGATCAGGACATCCCACTGGTGATTGACGCGGTGGGGTTTGCAGCGACCCGCGCGGTCGCGTCGGCGCTCGTCAGCCCTGGCGGTGTGATCCTTCACATCGGCCTCGGCAGTTCCGAAGGTGGCCTGGATATCCGGCGCATCACGCTGCAGGAAATCACGCTGATCGGCACCTATACCTATACCGCACAGGATTTCCGCGACACTTGCAGCGCCATGTTCGATGGCCGCCTCGGGGCGCTTGATTGGGTTGAAACCCGCGACCTGTCCGACGGCGCCGCCGCCTTTGCAGACATTCGCGCAGGCAAGACGCTTGCGCCGAAAACCATCCTTAAACCATAGCGAAAACCGGAGACGTTGATGTCAAATCCAGCCCCAAATGAAATACCGCACCTTCTGGTGCATGAAGAGGAAGACAATGTTGGTGTTGTGGTCGTCGAAGGCCTGACCGCAGGCACTGACATGCTGTGTTGTATCACCCACGACAATTCGACCTTTCGCCTGACTGCAGGTGCGGATGTACCGATTGGCCACAAGATCGCGCTCACGGACCTCAAGAACGGAGATACGGCGATCAAGTATGGTGAGGATATCGGCAAGATCATCGCTGACATCCCCCGAGGTGGGCATGTCCACACGCAAAACTGCAAGACCAAGCGCTGGTAAGGGGCTAATATCATGAGCAAATATTCGAACATGACTGTCATGGGCTACCGGCGCGAAAATGGCCGCGTCGGCGTGCGCAACCACGTGCTGATCCTGCCCGTCGATGACATTTCCAACGCCGCTTGCGAGGCGGTGGCCAACAACGTCAAAGGCACGCTGGCAATCCCGCATGCTTATGGCCGACTTCAGTTTGGCGAAGACCTCGAGCTGCATTTCCGCACCATGATCGGCACCGGGGCCAACCCAAATGTGCATTCGGTGGTGGTGATCGGCATTGAGCCGGGCTGGACCAAGCGCATCGCTGATGGCATCCGCGAGACGGGCAAAGAAGTGGCTGAGTTTTCGATCGAACAGAATGGTGACTTCGAAACCATCCGGCGCGCTTCATGGGCGGCCAAGGACTTTGTCCACAAGGCCACCGAGGTTCAGCGCGAGGAATGCTCGATCAACGAGCTGTGGATCTCGACCAAATGCGGTGAAAGCGACACGACAACAGGTTTGGGATCCTGCCCGACCGTCGGCAACATGTATGACAAGTTGCTGCCCGAAGGGATCACCGGGTTCTTTGGTGAAACCTCGGAAATCACCGGAGCGGAACATATCTGCCAGAAACGGGCCATCAACGAAGAGGTCGGCGAGCGCTGGTACAAGATGTGGAAAGCTTATCAGGACGATGTGATCTTTGCACATCAAACCGATGATCTCAGCGACAGTCAGCCAACCAAGGGCAACATCGAAGGTGGCCTGACCACCATCGAGGAAAAGGCGCTTGGTAACCTCGAAAAGATCGGCCGGACCTCGCAGTATATCGACATCTTGGAACCCGCCGAGCAGCCAAATTCGGGCAAAGGGCTTTACTTCATGGACAGCTCTTCAGCGGCGGCGGAATGCGTGACGCTGATGGCCGCAGGCGGTGCGGTGATCCATACTTTCCCAACCGGGCAAGGCAACGTGGTGGGCAATCCGATCGTACCGGTCATAAAGATCACTGCGAACCCACGCACTGTGCGCACCATGGGTGAGCACGTGGATGTCGATGTCTCGGGCATCCTGCGCCGTGAGCAAACCATTGATGAGGCCGGAGACGCGCTGATCGATATGATCCGCCGGACCGCGAATGGTCGCAACACAGCGGCAGAAGCACTGGGGCATCGGGAATTCTCGATGACCAAGCTGTACCGTAGTGCGTAAAAACTCCGAGGCGGCCAGTTGCATTTGCAATGGCCGCCTCTCGTTTGAACCGGGGCTTAAATGGCTGACACGATCCACCTGACGCTCGCGGAGGCGGTCGCTCTGCTGACCACTGTCTTCGAAAGAGCCGGCGTATCCAGCGCTGTCGCCTCCAGCGTTTCGCGGGCCCTTGTGGCCGCGGAAAGCGAGGGGCAGGTTGGGCACGGTTTCAGTCGCGTGGCAGACTATGTGGCGCAGGTAAACAGCGGAAAAATCAAAGCGGATGCTGCACCGGTTGTGAAGCAGTACGCACCTGCTGCGCTGCACGTGAAAGCCGACCATGGGTTTGCTTATCCTGCGTTAGAGGCTGCGCTGAAGGCAGGTGTTCCCATAGCGCGTGAGATGGGCATTGCAGTCATGACCATCGGCAACTCGCATCACTGCGGAGCCTTGTCGGTACAGGTCGAGCGGATTGCCGATGCTGGTCTGATCGGCCTGATGTTTGCCAATACACCCAAGGCTATCGCGCCTTGGGGAGCCAAAGAGGCCATCTTCGGCACTAACCCGATTGCCTTCGCGACACCCGTTGCCGATGGTCCGCCGCTGGTTATCGACCTGTCGCTGTCCGTCGTTGCACGCGGAAAGGTCATGGCTGCAAGGAAAGCGGGAAAACCGATACCGGAAGGCTGGGCGCTGGATTCTTCAGGGCACTCGACGACCGATCCTGAGGCCGCATTGGGCGGTACGATGCTGCCCATCGGCGATGCCAAGGGTACGGCGCTGGCGCTTATGGTCGAGATACTTGCAGCGGCGTTGACGGGCAGCGCCTTTAGTCAAAATGCAGGCTCGTTCTTTCAAGCGGAAGGCGATGCGCCGGATGTCGGTCAAACTCTCATCGCCATCAACCCGGGTATCCGCTCTGATTTCGGGGTGCGTGTAGCAGCTTTGCTTGATCAAATAGCCTCGTTGGAAGGCGCGCGTCTTCCGGGAGAGCGCCGTCGCCAAGCCATCGCTTCGGCAACGAAAGATGGTTTGAGCATTCCCTCACATCTCTATGGGCAGGTCTGTCAATTCGCCGGCTCGGGCAACACGCCACCGTTAGAGGTCCGAAATTGAGCTTTTCAACGGTCACAATAGAACTGAGCGCTTCACCCCTGGACGCCACATCAACCTGATAAGGAGTGCGTTACATGTACAAATCCATCTTGATCCCCGTGGCGATCGACCATGAAGAACTGGTCGCCGAGAAGATTGCCACCGCCCGCAATATGCTGGCCCCGGGTGGAAAGATCACGCTACTGACCGTGCTGGAACAAATTCCCGGATTTACGGCGGAGTTCGTGACTGTGAAGTCCGAAAATCATCTGACCAACAAAATCATGAGGAAACTCAGATCCCTCGCCACAGATGCCGTTGATATCGATTGCCAGGTCGAGACCGGGAAACCCGGTATCCGTATCACTGAGGTCGCGCGTGAAATCGGCGCCGACCTGATTATTGTCGGCGCGCATCATCCTTCGGCGCTGGACTATTTTCTGGGTTCGACAGCCTCACGTGTATCTCGCCGGGCAACATGTTCCGTTCTGATCCAGCGTCCGCTGGGCTGACACTTCGGTGAGCGTCGCAGAGTTGACGATTGTCGCTGCTGTGCGGTTATTTTAACGCGCGCGCCAAAAAGGCTTTGGTCGTCGCATGCGCCGGGTTGTCGAACAGAACCGCCGGAGGACCTTCTTCGATGATCTGCCCGCCATCCAGGAAACAGACTTTGTCCGCCGCTTCGCGGGCGAAACCCATTTCATGAGTGGCCATGACCATCGTCATGCCCTGACGCTTCAGCATCAGCAAAACATCCAGCACTTCACCTACAAGCTGGGGATCAAGGGCCGAGGTGATCTCATCGAACAGCATGACCTCGGGTTTCATGGCCAGCGCTCGGACGATGGCGACACGCTGTTGTTGTCCGCCTGACAGCTGATCGGGATAGTTGTGCATGCGGTCGGCCAGCCCAAACCGTGTAAAAAGCGCTTCGACCTCCGGCAGCAGCTCGGCGCGTGAGAGGCTGCGAACCCGGCGCGGTGCGAGCAGGACGTTTTCCAGCGCCGTCATATGGGGGAAGAGGTTGAAGCTCTGGAACACGATGCCGATCCGGGAGCGGACGGATTGCGGGTTCAGGCCGGGGATCGAGATGTCCTCGCCGTCCAGAAAGATCGCTCCATCCTCGATCGGCTCAAGCAGATTGATGCAGCGCAGCAGGGTCGATTTGCCGGACCCGGACGCGCCGATCAGGCAGACCATCTGGCCCTCTTCAACAGTCAGATCGATCCCGTCACACACCGTGCGGTCGCCGAAGCGTTTGACCACGCCGCTCAGTTCCAGTTTGGGCATCAGCGTCTCTCTCGCATCTGGCGGGCCATCAGATGATCGGCATAGCGTGTGGCCGGGATTGTCACGATCAGAAAGATGATCGCCGCTCCAACATAGGGGGTGAAATTGGCCAGCAGGGATTTGAATACGCCGGCCTGACGAAAAATCTCGACCGGGCCGATGAAACTGAGCAACGAGACGTCTTTTTGCAGCGCGATCAGCATGTTCATCTGCGAGGGCACCACGTTACGGATGGCCTGCGGCAACACCACATCGCGCATCACCTGCCGTTCTGACAAGCCCAGCGAAAGGGCGGCTGCGCGCTGGCTGTGATGGACGCTATCGATACCAGAGCGGAAGATCTCGGCCACATAGGCTGAATAGGTCAGGATCAGCGCCAGCGAGCCCCAGATGTAAGGCGAATTCCACGGGCGCGGCAGGCCCAGCCCCGGAATGCCGAAGCCGATCAGATAGACTGTTAAGATGACAGGCACGCCGCGGAAAATGTCGGTAAACGCCGCGCCAAAGATGCGCAGCGGAAACAGGGCGGGGGATTTGGCATCCCGCGCCAATGCGATCAGCAAGCCCAGCACTGCAATAGCGGGCGCGGACCAGGCAAAGATCATCACGTTGATCCGAAACGCCTTAAGCAGTTTCGGGAAGGTTTTGACCAGCGTCTCTCCGTTAAAAAAGCTCTGCTGAACCTTCGACCAGCCCGGCGCCAGCGGCACCAGAAAATATATCGCGGCCACAACCGTGACCGTGCTTATCGTGGCGATCACCAACGACCGGCGTCGCTGTTGCGCCTCATAGCGTTCGCGGCGGGTCATCCCGCCCGCCTTTTGGTTGCTCATGTTACTTGATCAGCGGAACACCGGTTGAATCCTGCAGCCATTCGGCCTCGATCGCGGCCAGTTTACCGCTTTCGGTCAGCGCTGACAGAGCTTGATCAACACATGTTTTCAAGAGGTTACCTTCCTCCATCAGCATCCCGAACTGATCGGGATTGTCGCTTTCGTCCGCTGGAAACTGCCCGATGACCTTCGAACCCTCAATCATCACTGCGCTGAGGAACAGCGCCGTTGGCAGGTCAAACAGCGCTGCGTCGATCTGGTTGGCCGACATTGCTGCATTGACATCAGCGTTGTCCCCGTAAAGCAGCGGGTCGCTATCCGGCTGAATGATACTGGCCAGCTTGGGAACCGCAGTGGTCGATCCAACGGCCCCCCATTGCAAACCCTTCAGCGCGTCGATTGTTGGGGCCGTGTCTGTCGCGTTCGGGCTCACCAAAACCGCCATCGGCGCGGTGTAGTAGGGGGCCGAAAAATCGACAACCTGATCCCGTTCGGGTGTGATCGAGTATTGCTGCATGTTGACGTCAAATTCCTTGGCGCCCGGCTGAATGGCCTCGTCAAACGAAGACCTGACCCACACGACATCCTCGGCGGCGAACCCCATCTCTTCGGCAACGGCATAGGCAACGGCCGCTTCAAAGCCTTGGCCGGATTCAGGGGCGTCGTCGATCACCCATGGGTAATAGGCCGGGTTGCCCGTTGCGATGGTGAACTTACCTTCTGTCAGGGTCTTGCCAGCGGCGCAGTGCCCATCCGCGAAGGCCGCGGTTGAGAGGCACAGGACCGAACCTGCCGCGATTGAGAGCATCTTGGACATCAGTGGAAACTCCTGCTGGATTGCTTTGCCGCTACGGTAATTCTGCCCGCGCACGCTGTCCAGAACGTGTTGCGGTGCTCCGCATCGGTTCGACAGAGCTTTTTTGGAAACAATCGCCCTGCGGTGTGATCAATGTGCAATATAACGGCTGCGAAGTGCATCCAAAGCGCTGCCTTAATTGCGCCTTACTTCGACTATGGGTAGAAATCTGAACAAAGTATTAATCAGTGATTTTGTAGAGGTATGGGAATATGGGTCGATGCGCATCAAAGCGCACGCGGGCAGCGCGTGGTGGTCGTTTGGTCAGATTGAAAGGCCAGATCGTAAGTGTTGCGCCATCATCGGCATTTGCATTTGTTGCGGGCGTTGCGCTATCGGTTTCACCGTTGAAGGCTGAAGAGGTCTCGACAGCCGTCGATATCCCGATTGTTTTTAACTTGGACGAAGACAACACGATTACTGAAACTGGATCTGTGAATCTTTCCATCGGCGGGGACGCTGTAATCTTGAATCCTGACTATTCCAGCACATTCACCAACAACGGGTTGGTTCGGGGGCCGGCACCGCTTGCCGCGATCGGAAATGGTGTGCGGGTTCTTGGTCAGCTTTTGTCGACTGGTCAGGTTATCAACAATGGCGAGATTGATGTCGCTGTAGATACTCCGGACAATGCGCTTGCACGCGGTATCCAGTTCACTCAGAATGTTGGTGGGCGCGTTCTGAATACAGGCCGCATTGCAGCCAGTTCGACGGTTGCCACGGGGACCGGGGCAGCCTTGGTTTCTGGAATACAATTCGATGGAATGATCCTTTCCGGTGCGGCCATCGAGAACTCTGGAGAAGTGATTTCGATCGCAAACGGTTCCTCAACAGTAGAACTGAATGTGTTGGGGCTGGCTTTCGACGGTGATGTTGCGACAAACCTCACCAACAGCGGCACAATTCGCGCCGAAGGAACAAATGGCGGTATAGGCAACGCCCGCGGCATTCAGATCTTACTGGGCGTGCCTCTGACTGGTGACATCAACAATTCAGGGCTCATCCAAGCGACGATCGAAAATGCAGAGGACGCCTCGGCCATTGGTGCGATCGTTCAGGGCTTGATGACGGGAGATTTCAATAACAGCGGTCAGGCGATTGCCGAGGCTCAGGGGGCCGCGTCAGCGACGGCCATTGGCTACAACCTGACTGCTGATCTGGATGGCGACTTTGTCAACAGTGGCGAAATCAACGCCCGTGCAGAAGGCGCTTCTGGTGCGAACGCTTTGGGCGTTGACATATCGGGCCGCGTGGATGGAGACATTCAAAACACTGGTTCGGTGACAGCTACGGTTGTGGTCGGATCCGGTGCTGCCACCAACAGGGCCTCAGGCATTCAGGTTGGCGACATGCAGGGCCATTTCTCGAACGGCGGCGAAATCTCGGCAACGGCTTTGGGTACAGGTTCGGCTGATGCTTTCGGACTGCGCTTTGACAATTTTGATGGGGTGATTGCTGATGTGGGCCGGATCTCAGCGACCTCCGAGAATGGCCAAGCCTATGCGATTTTCCTCGGTACCGGTACCGGTACGCTGAACGTCGACAGCCGAGACGATGTAACCGGCCTGATCCGGGTTCAGGATCATAACGTCAATCTGGATGCGCAAGGCGGAAGCACTGTGTTCTTCTTCGAAGACGCAGCGCCGGGGTCAGGTGCATTTGTCACCACCGTTTCGGACGGGCGGTCGGCCTGGTTCGTCGAAGATGAAGGCGGTTCCGCTCCTGTCTACGCGGTAGTCGACGGCGCAGATATCGTGACTTCGGGCGACATCATCGCCTATTATGGTTCGGTCGTGGGACGCACGGCAGAAGCGTTACGCTATGACCTGCCCGAACAGCCCGCACGCGGTCTCGCATTCGCGAGCAGCGCCAGTGGCTTCCGCCCCTTCGCGATGATTGACGCCGAACTCCGACGGTTTGAGAGCACTCCCGGCATCAATACCGATCTGGAGGTTTTCAACGGTGTGGCGGGGTATTCCGGTCAGGCCGAGAACGGTTTGTCGATGGCATTTGGACTGGGTGTATTCCGATCAGATGGCGACACCGATACCACCGATTTCGATACCACCGGTATCTACCTGGACGCTGCATTTGGCCGCCAGTTCGGGGCATTCACTGTGGAAGGCGGTCTGGGGTTTGGATGGTTGTCCACTGATCGATCGCGTCAGGTCTCGGGTAGTTCCGATGCCGAAGCTGATTTTGACAGCACCTTGTTCACCGCGCATATTGGTGCCAAGCGCAGCTTTGACGTCAGTGATACGTTCGGTCTGTTTGGGTTCGGCGACGTCCGCTATACGCGTCAGAAGGATGACAGCTACTCCGAAACCGGATCGATCGCGAATGCTTCAGTCGGTGAGACGACCACCGAAGTAATTGAAGCGCGCCTGGGCGTTGAGGTCGAGAAAACTCTGGCAGACGGTGGTCTTCTGATCGGTAAACTCAGCGGCGTTGTGCGGCGCGATCTTGGGGATACTGATGCCGATGTGACCGTCTTTTCCGACACACAGACCCTGTCCTTTGCTGCGACTGATTTCACCGGCGCAAGTGTTCTTGTTGGGTATGAACATGATCTGCAAGAAAACATGCGCCTTGAGGTCACGGCAGAGCATGAGATCGGTAATGAAGCACAAGGTCCGAATTTCCTGGCCGGAATAAGGTGGAATTTCTGATCTGTACCAGATTGGTGACGGCTTAAACCCGCTGCAGGTACAATAAAAAAACCCGCCGTTGACCGGCGGGTTTTTCGTGTCTGCGTCAAAGGTTTGGCTTAGCCGAAGACCCGCCCTAGCGCACCGTCCACAGCATCAGTGATCTGATCAATATCGTCCGGTGTCGCGATCAGTGCGGGCGAGAAGCACAGCGTGTTGTTCTTGCCGGGGACCGAGCGGTTGGTGACTCCGATGATCACACCCTGCGCCATGCAGTCAGCAACAACCGCCTGAGCCAGTTTCTCATCCACCGGTTCGCGGGACGCACGATCTGAAACCAGTTCGGCCCCAAGGAACAGACCCTTGCCGCGCACGTCGCCGACGACCTTGTGCTTTTCCATCAGCGCCTGAAGATTGCCCATCATGCGATCACCCATGGCCGAGCAATTGCCCAGCAGGTTTTCGTCTTCGATGATGCGCATGTTCTCGATCGCCGCTGCCGGTCCCGCGGTGCAGCCACCGAAGGTCGAGATGTCGCGGAAATAGTTCATCGGGTCCGCTGCATCGTCCTTGAACATCTCGAAGACGTCTTCGGTTGTCACCAGGCAGGCAATCGCCGCATAGCCCGAAGCCACGCCTTTTGCCATCGTGACGAAATCGGGTTTCACGCCATATTGCTGATAGCCGAACCAAGTGCCGGTCCGGCCCACGCCGCACACGACCTCGTCGATATGCAGCAGGATGTCATATTTCTTGCAGATTTCCTGCACACGCTGCCAGTAACCCTCGGGCGCTTCGATGACACCGCCGCCTGCGGTTACCGGCTCAAGGCACAGTGCGCCCACGGTGTCGGGGCCTTCGCGCAGGATGACTTCTTCGATCTGATCGGCAGCCCATTCACCGAAATTCTCTTCGGGTGCGCCGTTCAGCTCATGCTTGCGGTATTCCATGCAATGCGGCACGCGTACGAAATCGGGCGCGAAGGGGCCGTATTGCGCGTTGCGCTCGTCCTGACCACCAGCAGACATCGCTGCGAGGGTCGAGCCATGATAGTCACGGTCACGATACAGGATCTTGGTCTTCTTGCCGCCATAGCGCTTATGCGCGATCTGACGGATCATCTTGAACGCCTTCTCATTCGCTTCCGAGCCGGAGTTCGTATAGTAGACGCGGCTCATGCCTGGCATCTTGCTGATCAGCTTTTCAGCAAAGATCGACCCGGGGATCGAGCCCGCGGAATTGGCGAAATAGCACAGCTTCATCAACTGGTCATAAACGGCCTTGCAGATGGATTCGCGGCCGTAGCCGACATTCACCGTCCAGACCCCGCCCGAGACTGCGTCCAGATGTTCTTTGCCGTTCTGATCCCAGACGCGCATGCCTTTGCCTTCGACAATGATGCGCGGATCGTTGGTTTCAAAGGGTTTGTGCTGGATCAGGTGGTGCCAGATATGCGCGCGGTCAGCTTCGACGACGCGAGAGAGATCGTTTTCGTTGAACGTGCCGTCCATGACATGTCCTTTCAGGGTGAGGCGCGCAGGAATCAAACTCCCGGACGGGCGCGCGATGACGTGATGCTGCAGATCAGCGCGAATGAGACCCGCACAGTAGGGCCAGATTAACTCATAGAATAGCGCCAGTGTACCAAAATCGCGTATTTTTACGGGTTTGTTTTGGCGTAAGCTTTGTGCTCAATACGCCAAATCTGTCGCGTTTGGGAGGAGCACCGGATGAGCGCAGCCAACATCTATGAACAGCATCTGGACAAAGGTCCGGCGAATTTCACTCCGCTGTCTCCGCTGAGCTATATCGAGAGGACAGCGGCGGTTTATCCGGATTATCCAGCCGTTGTTTACGGGGACCGGAGGTATACTTGGGCACAGACCTATGCCCGCTGTCGCCAGATGGCCAGCGCACTGGCAGCCCGAGGGGTCGGGCAGGGCGACACGGTTTCGATCATCGCCGCCAATATCCCCGAACTTTACGAGGCGCATTTTGGTGTGCCCATGGCAGGTGCCGTCCTCAACGCGATCAACACGCGGCTGGATGCACCGATCATCGCTTTCATCCTGAACCATGCCGAGGCCAAGGTTCTGCTGGTCGACCCCGAGTTTTCGGGTGTTGTGAAACAGGCGCTGACGGAGGTCGACCATGACGTGCTTGTCATCGACATCGAAGACTCCAGCTTTGACAGCGGTGAGCGGCTGGGTGATCTGACCTATGAGGGACTGCTGGCTGAGGGCGATCCTGAATTCAAATGGTCTCTGCCCTCAGACGAATGGGACGCGATCACGTTGAACTATACCTCGGGCACCACCGGCAACCCCAAGGGCGTGGTCTATCACCATCGCGGCGCGGCGCTGAACGCGACCTCGAACATCCTGACTTGGGGCATGCCGCAGCATTCGGTCTATCTGTGGACCCTGCCGATGTTCCATTGCAACGGCTGGTGCTTCCCCTGGACGATGGCGGCCAATGCGGGCACGTCCATCTGTCTGCGCGCGGTGCGGGATGAGCCTATCTATCGCGCCTTCCGTGAAGAAGGAGTGACCCATTTCTGCGGCGCGCCAATCGTGCTGAACATGCTGGCCAACGCGCCGGATCATCTCAAGGATTTCAGCCAGCAGATCAAGGTGATGACCGCAGGTGCCCCACCGCCCGCCAAGGTGATCGAGGCGATGGAGGGGATGGGGGTCGAAGTCACCCATGTCTATGGCCTGACCGAGACCTACGGGCCTTCTGTTGTCTGCGCCTGGAAAGACGAATGGAACGACAAGGAGGCCAAGGATCGCGCCGCGCTGAAGGTTCGTCAGGGCGTCAAGTACGTGGCGCTCTCGGGTCTTATGGTCGCCGATCCCGAGACGCTTGAGCCCGTGCCCTCGGATGGTGAGACCATGGGCGAGATCTTCATGCAGGGCAACATCGTCATGAAGGGCTACCTCAAGAACGCCGATGCCACCGATAAGGCCTTCAACGGGGGATGGTTTGCCTCGGGCGATCTGGGTGTGATGCACCCGGATGGCTATATCGCGCTGAAGGATCGGTCCAAGGACATCATCATCTCAGGTGGCGAGAATATCTCATCTGTCGAGGTTGAGGATGTACTCTACAAGCACCCGGCTGTGATGGAGGCTGCGGTTGTGGCCCGTCCGGACGAAAAATGGGGCGAAACACCCTGTGCCTTTGTCGAGCTGAAACCACAGGCAGAGGCGAGTGAGGCTGACATCATCGCCTTCTGCCGTGACCACATGGCCCATTTCAAAGCCCCCAAGACTGTTGTCTTCGGGGCGCTGCCAAAAACCTCGACCGGGAAGATTCAGAAGTTCATCCTGCGCGATCACGCACGCGCGTTAAGTTAGTCAAAGATCGACAGATCAAGCTCCAGCATCTCGCCCATCCAAATGGCGCGATCCCGGTGATCTGCCAGGTGGTCACCGGTCTCGGGGTGGGTGAAGATGGTCAGGCCCTGACGGTTCAGGATCAGCCAGGGAAAGACCTGATCGAAGGCCTCGGCTGGAAAGCCCAGCTGGCAACTCCAGCGCGGATGTGGCCCGACATTACGCGCATGCATGCGGCCCATCTGCACGGCAGGGAACAGGCGCGCGGCCTCTTCGCAGACCTGCTGCGCGGTGTCTTGCGTGCCGGCGTCGAAATAGACATGGGCGTGATAGCCGGTGATCTCGGGCATGGTGGTCTCCGTATGTCGTTACAGGGCAACCTAAGGATCAGCTAAACCCTTTGGCACCTGCATTGCCACACAGACCCTGTGCACCGGTCAGATGGGGGCGTGCAAGTCCGGATGCGCGGCGGCAAAGGCCGGGTGATCCGAGCAAACAGCCTCGACCGCCAACAGGCGCGGCATATCGGACAGATCGACCTCCCAACGGCGGGCATTGTAGAGCTGCGGGATTAGGCAGATATCGGCCAGACCGGGTGTGTCGCCAGTGCAGAATGGGCTCTGATCGAATTTACCCAGCAACGCCTCGAACGCCAGCAGGCCGGGGCGAATGAAATGGCGCATCCAGTCGCCGGGCATATCACCTGTACCATCGCTCAACTGTGTGGCGTGGCGCGCAACTGACAGGTTGCAGACCGGGTGGATATCCACCGCGATGCTATGTGCTAGCGCCCGCGCCGCCGCCCGCCGGGCTGGATCCTGCGGCAGCAGACCCAGCTGCCGGGTCTCGTCCAGATAGTCGAGGATCGCCAGAGACTGCGTCAGGCGCACCCCGTCGATGTCCAACACGGGGACCAAGCCTTGCGGATTGCGCGCCAGATGATCCGGCGCGCGATGCGCACCACCAACCAGATCTATCACCACCGGGCGATAGGCGATGCCCGCCAGATTCAGCGCGATCCGCAGCCGGTAACTGGCAGAGGAACGCCAGTAGTCATAAAGAACAACTTCGGTCATTCTCCGATCAGTCCTTGCTCAGTTCCTTGGCGTGCAGCCAGTCGGCGTGCTGAGGCGCCTTCTTGGTGCGCGACCATTCTTCCAGCATGTCCCATTTCACCGAATCCAGCCGGGCCAGCATCGCCTCTTCCTCGGGGTCGGGGCAAGCCAGTTCGACGCGGTGCCCGTTGGGATCGAAGAAATAGATCGAATGAAAGATCGAATGGTCGGTGACGCCCAGAACTTCAACCCCATTGGCCTCAAGATGGTCCCTGAAGGCGATCAGTTCATCGCGGTCTTTCACCTTGAACGCGATATGCTGTACCCATTCCGGCGTATTCGGATCGCGGCCCATTTCGGGTTTGGTGGGCAGTTCGAAAAACGCCAGCACATTGCCGTTCCCGGCGTCCAGAAACAGGTGCATGTAAGGGTCGGGTTCATGGGTGGAGGGCACATGGTCTTCGGCAATCGCCAGAATGAAATCCATGTTCAGCATCTTGCCGTACCATTCTACGGTCTCTTTCGCGTCCTTGCAGCGATAGGCGACGTGGTGGATCTGTTCGATTTTCATGACGCTTACTCCTGTTTCAACGCAGCGGCGTCCAGCGCCTGCTTAAGCACGGCGTTGTCGCCAATATGGTTTGCCAGCACCAGCACCAGCCGCGCATTCAGCGCGTCGCTGTCGGCTTGGTCCAGCCCTTCATGCGCCGCCAGCAGGTCGGCATAGAAATCATCCGCACGGGTCAGGTTGGGTGAGAGGATCAGATCGGCCATATCGCTTACTCCTTGCCTGTGGCGCGGCGGACCGCGTGCCGGAATGCGTTTTCTTCGTAGGTGTCGCGGCGCGCAGCCACATGCTGATCGGGCCGGATCAGATAGACCGCGCTGGTGGCATCGCCCAGATAGCGATGTTTCAACGTCAGAGTGGGATCATCCTTGATCGACAGAGCCAGACGTTTGACGGTGATCCCATCTACCTCGATCTCATCCGGGGCGTCCGCGTCGATGGTCAGCAGAGTGAACTCTCCGGCCAGCTTGGGCAGCAGGAAGCCATCGCCCAAAGGCGCATCGGGGCAGGGGGCACCCGGTCGGGTCTGTGCTGGTCCGTTCAGTGCGTCGGCAGAGTTCAGAGGTGACCCGTCATAGACACAAGGCACGCTCAGGCGGCCGGAATTCACCAGGGGCCGCGCGAAATCGTAATGTTCGCTCAAGTCCAGCACGGCGTCGCGGAAAATCCGGGACATCTGTGATTTCGGCGTAATGAAATCGGTGGACCGGGTCGAGTTCAGGATGTTCTCATCCGCGCCCTGAATACGTTCGGAATCATAGCTGTCGAGTAGTGTTTCAGGGGCCTCGCCGTCAATCACCAATTTTAGCTTCCAGCACAGGTTGTCCGTATCCTGTAGGCCCGAATTGGCACCACGCGCGCCGAATGGGCTGACCTGATGCGCGCTGTCACCTGCAAAGATCACGCGGCCATGGCGGAATTGTTCCATCCGGCGGCATTGGAATGTGTAGATACTGACCCATTCCAGTTCGAACTGGACATCCTCGCCCAGCATCGCCTTGAGACGCGGGATCACGTTTTCGGGGCGCTTTTCGCGCTCCTTGTCAATATCCCAGCCCAGCTGAAGATCGATGCGCCAGACGCCATCGGGTTGCTTGTGCAGCAGCGCGGACTGGCCCTTGTTGAACGGAGGGTCGAACCAGAACCAACGCTCCGAGGGGAAGTCGGCCTCCATGATCACATCGGCGATCAGGAAGTTGTCTTCGAACACGCGACCGACGAAATCCTTTCCCAGCATCGCCCGCATGGGTGAGCCCGCGCCATCGCAGGCGATGACCCAATCGGCCTCGATGGTGTAGGAGCCTTCCGGGGTTTCCACCTCAAGCTTGACGTGATCGGGATGGGTACCCACTGCCTCGACCTTGTTGCGGCCGCGGATTTCGATGGGCGCGCCTTGCGCTTGCAATTCGCGCACGCGGTCGACGAGGAACTGCTCGAAATAGTATTGCTGCAGGTTGATGAAGGCGGGTCGCTGATCGCCGCTGTCGGGTTGCAGGTCGAACTCATAGACCTGGCGTTCGTCGAAGAACACCTTGCCCTTGTTCCACAGCACACCCTTGTCGACCATCGGCTGGCCACAGCCCAGACGGTCGAGAATTTCCAGCGGTCGTTTGGCGAAACAGATGGCGCGGCTGCCGAAGCTGACCTTGTCATTATCGTCCAGCACCAGCACCTCTACCCCTTGCTGGGCCAGATCGATCGCGGCGGCCAGACCCACCGGACCGGCCCCGACAACGATGACCTTGTGGCGCACGGGCGCGGGCGCGGATTGGTCCGGGCTGGCCTCGTAGGCGTAAAGTGGAACTTCGAAAATCTTGTTCACGGTCTCTCTCCCAGTTCTGGTGCAGCGGGCACACCTCATCTGTTCTCCGGCGGGATAGCGCCGGAGGGTTGGTCTTAGCGTTTCACTGTCAAATCCGGGCCGCCACGATCTGGATCAAATCCGGCCCGGAATTCTTAGCCCTGCAGGGCCTCCCACATCTCGAGATCGCGTTGGGCGGTCCAGATGCGGGGTGTGTCGATGCCGCGCGCCTCGTCATAGGCGCGGGCGACGTTAAAGGGCAGACAATGTTCGTAGATCGCGTAGTCGGCGAACTTTGGATCGCATTCGGCACGCACGGCGTCCCAGGCTTCTTTCAGGGAACCACCGCGTGCCGCAACTTTGGCTGCCGGCCGATAGGTGCTTTCGACAAAATCGCGGGTGTTTTCGATCGCCGCATTGACCATGTCTTTACCGACCAGAGCGTCGCCACGTCCCGGAGCGATGGCGTCCACGTCAAACCACTTGATCTCATCCAGCGTATCGCCCCAGTCGCTGAAATGTCCGTCGCCGCAATAGCAGGCCGAGTGGTATTCGACGATATCGCCGGTGAACATGACGTTCTGATCGGGCACATGGATCACGATATCGCCCGCCGTATGGGCGCGACCCAGATGCATCAGGTCGATCCGGCGGTTGCCCAGATAAACCGTCATCGTGTCGCTGAAGGTGGTGGTGGGCCATGTCAGGCCGGGGATGCTCTCATGCCCCTCGAACAGGCGCGGGAAGCGTTGGAATTCACTGTCCCAGTCCTCCTGACCACGCTCGACCACCATGGAACGGGCCATGTCGGACATCAGGATCTGTTGTGCGCCAAAAGCGCTGGCGCCCAGCACGCGGACGGCGTGGTAATGGGTCAGCGCCACGTGGGTGATCGGTTTGTCGGTCACCGAGCGCACGCATTCGATCACCTTGTTGGCCAGACGCGGTGTTGCCTGTGCCTCGACAATCATCACGCTGTCGTCGCCGATGATCACGCCCGAATTGGGGTCGCCTTCAGCGGTGAAGGCATAAAGCCCTTCGCCCACCTGGGTGAACGAGATTTTCTTTTCCGACATGTCCCCCTGGGACGCAAATGCCTTGGCCATATCAGTGATTTCCCTTCTAGACAGCGACTGGCTTTGATGATGTTGTCGCCATATGTTTGAACGTCGATTTTTGCCTTATTGGGCAACCGCTTGTGTTGTCATTGCCTGCGCCATCATCCTGCTGTGGATGGGGCGCGAACCGATTTGCAAATGTGGTTATGTCAAGCTGTGGCATGGTGAAACCTTCAGTTCCGAAAGCTCGCAGCACCTGACCGATTGGTACACGCCCAGCCATATCATTCATGGTTTTCTGTTTTACGGTCTTTTGTGGCTGGTGGCGCGCCGCCTTGCCGTTGGCTGGCGGTTGTTCATCGCCACCTTGATAGAAGTCGCGTGGGAGATTTCCGAGAACACCAATGCCGTGATCGAACATTACCGCGCGGTCACGATCTCGCTGGACTATTACGGCGACAGTGTCGTCAACTCGATCGCCGATATTGGCGCGATGATGCTGGGCTTCTGGTTGGCCCGTCGCCTGCCGATCTGGATGACCGTCACCATCGCGCTGGGGTTCGAGATCCTGACCACCACGCTGATCCGCGATGGCCTGACGCTGAACGTGCTGATGCTGCTCTATCCGATCGAGGCCGTTAAGGACTGGCAGAGCGCGCTCTGAATATGTGGGCCGAACCTGCATCAATCTCTGGCGAACGGATTTTCGAGCGCGGGCAGAACGGTGCCCGTACAGTCACCGAAGCCGATGGTATAGCCATCGCCTTTGGCGGCAGCGGTCAGGGTCAGAGTATCCCCGTCCTCGATGAAGTTGCGGGTTTCGCCAGTGTCGAGCGTCAATGGCTCCTTGCCGCCCCAGCTCAGTTCCAGCAATGAGCCGCGCTCCGGTTTGGTCGGGCCCGAGATGGTGCCTGACCCCAACAGATCGCCAGTATTCATCGGACAACCCGAAGTCGTATGATGCGCCAGTTGTTGTGCCGCCGAGTAATACATCTGGTTGTAGTTGGTGCTTGCGATGGTCGTCGGCCCCTGACCTTCGGGGGCCATGGTGATCGATAGGTCAATGTCATAGAGCATCGGACCGCAGTCTTTCAGGTGATCCAGCAACTCAAACTCGCGCGCGGGCGTATCGCAGCGGAAGGGTTCGAGCGCCGCTTTGGTCACGATCCATGGGCTGATCGAGGTTGCCGTCGCCTTGGCCTGAAACGGTCCAAGCGGCTGGTATTCCCAGGCCTGAATATCGCGTGCCGACCAGTCGTTCAGCAGTACATAGCCGAAGATGTTGTCATCCGCCTCCTGCACTGAAATCGGGCCATCCGAGGGCGTGCCCACGATTGCGCCCATCTCCAGCTCGATATCAAAGCGGCGGGAGGGCAGGAAAGCAGGCAGCTCCTGATCGGGGGATTTTAGCTGACCCCACGGGCGGCGGATATCGGTGCCCGAAACGACAACGGAAGACGCGCGCCCGTTATAGCCGATGGGGATGTGCAGCCAGTTGGGGGGCAGCGCATTTTCGGGGCCGCGGAACATTGTGCCGACATTGAAGGCGTGGTTCCGACCCGCGTAGAAGTCGGTATATTCGCTGACGGCAAAAGGCATGTGCATCTCGGCATCGCTCTGCGGGATCAGCAGCGCCTCGATCTTATGTTGCTCGTCCGAGCCGTCGGCCAGAAGCGCCGTGAGGCGCTCGCGCAGGGCGGCCCAGACGGCGGGGCCTTCCTCCATCAGCGGGTTCCAGAAGGGCAGGTCGAACAGTGGCTCGTCGGACAATGTGATGAGCCCGTCGGCCTCGGCAGCAGTCACGTCGAAAATCATGTCGCCGATGGCGACGCCGCAACGGGCTTCGGTGGTTTCGGTCGAGAACACGCCATAAGGCAGGTTGTTTAGCGGAAACGGGTGGTCGGCGGAGTTGGCCGATGCGACCCAGGATTTCATCAAAGGCATGTGACGTCCTTATGTCTTTCAGTTACGAGGCAGCGCGCAGGGATTTGATGCCCAGCAGAACCGCCGCCAAAATCATGAAGCTGCCCCCGATCCGGTCGAGCCAGAGCCGTGCAGGCCCCTGCAGCCGCCGCGCCAGCCAACTGGCGCTGGCGCCATAGGCCATCAGGAACAACCCGTCCATGATCAGGTAGGTGGCCGAGAGGATGGCAAATTGCGGCCAGAAGGGCAGCGCGCCATCAATGAATAGCGGAAACAGAGCAGCAAAGAAGACCACCGCCTTGGGGTTTGCGGCAGAGGTGATAAACCCTTGCATCCACAGCGTCTTGCGGCTGGTGCGCGGGGCTTCGCCGGTGGCGGCGGTGCGGGCTTTCAGGATTTGCTTGACGCCGAGAAACACCAGATAGGCCACGCCCAGCCACTTGATCACTGCCAACGCGGTCCCCGATGTGGCGATCAGGGCGGCCAGACCCAGCCCTGCAGCCAGCATCTGCAGGAAATTGGCCGTCAGATCTCCGGCAGCCGTGAACACTCCCCTTCGCAACCCGTTGGTTGCCGAGTTCGACAGCATCAGCAATTGGCTGGGTCCGGGTGTGCTCATCAGCAGCAGGACGGTCAGCACATAGGTTATCCAGGTCTCAATGCTCATTTTTTGCCCGGCGTCCCGTCGAATTTCTTCTCAATGTCGCTCCAGCAGTCGATGTAGTCATCCTGCAGTGGGGCCTCGGTCGCGGCAAAGGCGGTCAGGTGCTGCGGGAAGCGGGTTTCGAACATGAAGGACATGGTGTTCTCCAGCTTATCCGGCCCGAGGTTCGAATTTGCCGCTTTCTCAAAGGCTTCCTTATCCGGTCCGTGCGGAATCATCATGTTGTGCAGGCTCATGCCACCGGGGATAAAGCCCTGCGGTTTGGCATCGTACTGGCCGTAGATGTTGCCCATCAGCTCGGACATGATGTTCTTGTGGTACCAGGGCGGGCGGAACGTGTCCTCCATCACCATCCAGCGTTCGCGGAACAGGACAAAGTCGATATTTGCCGTCCCCGGCTGGCCTGAAGGCGCGGTCAGCACGGTAAAGATCGACGGATCAGGATGGTCGAACAGGATCGCGCCGACCGGACAATAAGTGCGCAGGTCGTATTTATAGGGTGTGTAGTTGCCATGCCATGCCACAACATCCAACGGGCTATGACCGATCTTCGTCGTGTGGAACTGCCCGCACCATTTTATCGTTACCGTCGAGGGCACCTCGCGGTCTTCAAACGCTGCCACCGGGGCCTTGAAATCACGCGGGTTGGCCATGCAGTTGGCCCCGATCGGCCCGCGCCCGGGCAGTTCGAATTTCTGCCCGTAATTCTCACAGACAAAGCCGCGCGCCGGGCCTTCCAGCACCTCCACCCGATAGAGCAGCCCACGCGGGATGATGGCGATTTCCTTGGGCTCCAGATCGATGATGCCCATTTCCGTGGCAAAGCGCAGACGGCCCTCCTGCGGCACCACCAGCAACTCGCTGTCAGCCGAGAAGAAATAGTCATCCACCATCGACTCGGTAACCAGATAGATATGGCTGGCCATGCCGACCTGCGTATTCACGTCTCCGGCGGTGGTCATGGTGCGCATACCGGTCAGCCAGGTCAGACCCTCATCCGAATGTGGCACCGGATCCCAGCGGTATTGTCCCAGCGAAATCACGTCCAGATCAACGCAAGGGGCCGATTTCCAATAGGGCAGGTCGATTTTCTCATACCGATGCGAATGCTTCACCGAAGGCCGGATGCGATAGCACCATGTACGTTCGGGAGGATTGGCGGTGAAGGCTGTGCCGCTCAGCTGTTCGCCGTAAAGGCCGTAGTTACATTTTTGCGGGCTGTTCATCCCTTGCGGCAGCGCGCCGGGCAGGGCTTCGGTCTCAAAGTCATTGCCAAAGCCGGGCATATAGCCGGGATGGGTGCCAACAGGCGTACTGGCCTGGGTCATCTTATGCGGATCGGTGGGGCGATTCATCGGACGCTCCTTCAAGTTGCTGCTTGTCGGATAATAGTTGATTTTGTAACTAACAAGAATGACCCAGCAGAATAATGACGAAAAAGATGAGTTTGATCTGCGAAATTTCCTGCCATTCCTGTTGAATCAGGCGGCCGAGGAAAGCTCGCTCGAGTTCCAGCGCGTCTATAAGAACCGCTATGGTATGCTGCGCACCGAATGGCGGGTGCTGTTTCACCTTGGCAATTATGGCGAGATGACCGCAAAGGAGATCGGGCTGCGGGCCAAAATCCACAAGACCAAGATCAGCCGCGCGGTGCGCAGATTGGAACAGCGCCGTTATCTGCAACGTTTGCGGGATGAGAACGACCGGCGGTCCGAGCAGCTGTCGCTGACACATTCGGGCCAGGCCGTGTATCGTGAGCTGCGCGACATAGCACGCGACTATGACGCAAAGCTGGCGGCGCGCTTCGCCACCGGCGAGGCGGCGCTTTTGCGGATGATGCTGCGCCGCTTGGCCGAGATGGATTGACGCACTGGTAATTTGAGGCCGCCGCGCCCAGATCAACAGCAGAACGGACACAGGAAGGTGAAATGACAGCCACGGACCCCAACGCGGCGAAATCCCATGCTTTGATCGACTGGCTTGTGACACGCGGCCTGGAAGGGGCGGACAAAGAAGCGCTGCTGGATGGCTATTGCAATCAACTGGTCGAGCTAGGCGTTCCGCTGATGCGGTTTCACGCGGCCCAACCGGCGTTGCATCCCGTCTATGGCGGCACCGGCTACAGCTGGTATCAAGGACGCGGCGGGGATTTTCAGACCTTTGAATACACCGAAGAGCCCAGCGAGGTCTGGAAGAGCAGCCCGCTCTTCGTCATCCTCAACGATGATGTCGACTCCGTCCGTGAACGATTGGTCGACCAGAATGAACCCAGCCGTTTTCCCCTGCTGAACGAACTGCGGGAACACGGCGCGACGGATTACTACGCCACCGGCGTCAGTTTTGATGTGCCAACCCATCGCGGTGCGCGAGATGCAAAAAGGGCCATAAACGGTGTGCTTATGTCTTGGGCCAGCAATGCGCCCGAGGGATTCCGCGACGATGATCTGGAGCTGATCAATAGCGCACTGCCTCATTTAGGATTGGCGCTGAAGTCAGCTTCGAATGCGCGCGTATCGAAGGATCTGATGCGTGTCTATCTGGGGCGTGATGCCGGGCAGCGGGTCTTGTCTGGCGAGATCCGCCGGGGATCATTGCAGCAGATCGATGCGGTGATCTGGAACTTTGATCTTGAGGGCTTCACCAGCCTGTCCGAGGATTTGCCGGGCACCGAGGTCATCGACATGCTGAACGACTATCTCGCCGTGGTGGTGGAGGTGGTGCATCAATGCGATGGCAACATCCTGAAATTTATGGGCGACGGCGTGATGGCGATGTTTGATGTGGGTGAAATTGACGCCGATGCCCGCGCGGCGCTGGGCGCGGTGACCCTGTTGCAGGACCGGATGGCCGAATTGAACGCGCAGCGAACATCCCATGGTCAACCCGTGTCGAACTACACATTGGCCCTGCATTCGGGTGAGATCCTCTATGGCAATATCGGCTCTGACACCCGGCTGGATTTCACTGTAATCGGTCCTGCAGTCAACCAGACAGCACGGATCGCGGGGATGCATCGCTCACTGGGGCAGCGCATCCTGATCTCGGACGACGTCGCACGCGCGGCGCAGCCCTGCGAACAGGAACTGATTTCGGTCGGGCGTTACATGCTGCGCGGAGTGGCAGAGCCGAAAGAGCTGTTTACGGTGTATGGCGCAGGCGGCGGTGAGAGATAGCGCGAGCTGTATCCGGAGAAGTTGGAACTGCCGAGTTTTCGCTATCTCATGATCGGGCAATCGGGACGCAGTGCGTGCCAAAATGATCTAGAAATCGATCTCAACACCCGGCAGGTTCAGCTCTTTCATCATGTCGCGCAATTCCTGCCGCGCGGCAATGTTCGAGATGTTGAGCTGTTTGACCCCGATATCCTTGAGATCCAGCAAGGTCAGGCCACGTGGGAACAACTCTCGGAAGATGACCCGCTCGGAAAAGCCCGAGGCGATGCGGAAACCGATGCGCTGTGACAGCATCTCGATCGCGCGTTGCATCTTCTCCTTGTTGACCATGCGCTGGGTGCCGACCCGGTTGCGCACGACCACCCAGTCAATCGGCTTCAGCCCCGCCTGCGCGCGCAACTGGCGAGCATTCCAGACCATCTCGGAATAGACAGATGGTCCAAGGATTTTCTCGCCCTTGGAATCGATCCGCGCCAGCAGATCGAAATCGATGAAACTGTCGTTCAGCGGCGTGATCAGCGTATCGGCCAGCGAGTGCGCCACCTGACTCAGTCGCGTATGCGAGCCGGGGCAGTCGATCAGGATAAAATCGCTGTCGCTTTCCAGTTCCGCCACAGCGGCTGAGAGGCGATGGTCATAGATGTTCTCGCCCGGTTTCAACATGCTGGCGTCGATCTCGGGTAGATCGTGATGGCGCGGGCTGGGCAGGGACAACTCCGAGCCATTTAGGAAGTTCAGGCGGTTTTCAAAATAGCGCCCCAGGCTGCGCTGCCGCAGGTCCAGATCCAGCGTGCTGACCTTGTGCCCCAGCCGTGCCAGAGCGGTGGCCACATGCATCGACACGGTCGATTTACCTGCGCCGCCCTTTTCGTTCCCGACCACAATGATATGTGCCATGCCTGTATTCCCAAGTCCCGCCGTGTTTGCCCACACGTTGTTGCCTGCCACTATATGTTGTGTGAACGGCGAAGGAAAGGACCTCGGGCGTCTCTGAGGGACAATATCAGAGACGATTTTGGAAAACCAAGCAGCGGGCGGGGCTTAGCGCGAACACTTGTCAAACTGCCCCCTCTGTTTCACTGTCCGGACATGGCAACCGCGATCGAGGACTGTCTTTGGATCACCTGTTTCTGAACGTCCTGAACGTGGTTCTGCCGGTGCTGATCTGCGCTGGAATCGGTTATGGGCTGGCCCTGATCAAGGCTCCGTTCGACAACAAGGTCATTGGCGGGATCGTCTCGAAGGTGGGATATCCGACGCTGATCATCTCTCATCTTTCGACCACAAAGATCGCCGTCGGGACTTTTCTGGACGTCATGACGGCGGCTGCTCTGGCCATCGCAGGCTTCGGCGTGATGGGGTTTGTGCTGCTCAAGCTGCTGCGGCTGCCGGTCCGCGCTTTTTTGACCCCGTTGATGCACGGCAATGTGGGCAACATAGGCTTACCGATCACCCTGTTGGCGCTGGGTGACGCGGGGATGGCCTACACAATGGCCTTTGTGGTGGTGGTCCTGATCAGCATCTTCACGATTGGCATGTGGATACCGGCCGGGGAGTTTTCACCCAGGAAGCTTGCGACCTCTCCGATCATCTACGCGGTGGCCTTGTCTCTGGTGCTGATGGCGACGGGTCACAGCTTGCCGCAGCCGATTTCCAAGTCCTTTGACATTCTGGGCGGGCTTTCAATTCCGCTGATGTTGCTGACGCTTGGCCATACCCTTGCGACACTGCGCATCAAAAGCCTTGGCCGTGCCGTTCTGCTGACGGTTTTGCACCTAGGGCTGGCCATTGTCATCGCCAGCATATTGGTTTGGACGTTCGGATTTACCGGGGCGGAACGTGGGGCGGTTATTCTCTGTTGCCTGATGCCATCATCCGTCGCGACCTATCTGTTCATCGACCAACACGTGCCCGAATATGCGCCCGATGTGGCCGGCTTTATACTGGTGTCGACACTGGCGACGATCCTGGTGCTGCCGCTGGCGTTGTCCTACTGGATTTGACGCCCTATGCCTGAACGCAGAAAAATGCTTTAATGCCCGTGTGTTAAATTGGCGGCGCGCGGCGATGGCGCGCGGCTTTCTGCAGGGGGGAGCAATGTCGACCAATCAACCCGATGGCGAATCTGTTGCGGGTGGCGCGCGCATGGTGCTGCTGATGACGGCCATTTGCATGATGGTTGTCGGGTTCAATACCACGGCCGTTGCAACCATCCTGCCCAACCTCAAGGCCGAGTTCGATCTGACCCCTTCGGGCCTGCAATGGGTGATGGCGGCCTATACTGTGGCCAGCGCGACGCTTGTGACCATCGTCAGCCGGTTGGGGGATATCACCGGCAAGATGGGCGTGTTTTTCTTCGGTATGATCGTCTTTGCCGTCGGATCGACCCTTGCCCTGATTTCGCAGGATGCGACGATGATCCTGATTGGGCGCGGTGCGCAAGGGGCAGGGGCTGCGGCGCTGTTCGGTACGTCCCTGTCCATCCTGACCGCCGCCACGCCCGAGGACCAGCGTGCAAGCGTCACCGGGGCCTGGGGCGCGATTGTCGGCCTTGCCATCGGCGTCGGCCCCATCGTTGGCGGCGCCTTTGCGCATTATGTCAGTTGGAGAGCCGTGTTCGCCACGGATCTGGTGCTGCTCGCCATTGCCTTTGTGATCGGGCTGCAAGTCAGCAAACACAAATATGTCCCGGACATGCGTCAGGCCGATGCCAGATTCGACTATGCCGGGGCTATTGCCATGATCCTGCTTCTCGGCCCGCTGTCTTTTGCACTCAGCAATGGGGAAAGCAGGGGGTGGGGGACGGCCCTGACATTGGTTCCGCTGGCTGTTTCGGCCTGCGCGGTGGTGGCGCTCGTCCTGACGTCCCGACGCAGCCGGGACCCGCTGATCGAGCTGCGATACTTCCTTCATCCTCGCTACTTCATGGCGGCGGCCGGAATGTTCTTCACCGGCTTCACGCTTTTTGCCTTCTTTGTCTACTTCAATGTCTTCGTCCAATCGCCCGATGCATTCGGATACTCCGCGATTGGCGCAGGCAGTGCGATCCTGCCGCTCAGTATCAGCATGTTCATCATATCCGTCACCGCGCCGCGATTCCTGGCGCCCTACAGCTTTCAATGGCCGGTCGCGCTGGGCATGGGGTTCATGGCCTGTGGATTTCTGCTGTTGATGACGACCACGAACACCACCAGCTATTCGGGGATATGGTGGAAACTGGTCATCGTCGGGATCGGTCTGGGGATCGGCTTTTCGCTGCTGCCCCGCCTCGGTCTGCGCCTGCTGCCCGAAGAACATGTCGGCCAGGGATCAGGCGTGATCAACGCATTCCTGTATTTCGGAGCGACCCTGGGCGCGGTTGTCGGAGGACTGGCCGAATCCATCACCATCCGCCGAGGGCTGTCCGAGGTCATCGATGCATTGCCCGCAGGGTCCACCCAACGTGCCGACCTAGCCCATGCTCTGACGCATGGCACTCCCAGTCAGGTTCAGCAACTGATCACGGGGCTGGACCCGGATAGCGGCGCACAGCTGGCCAAAGCATTGCGCGATCTTCAGGATAACGCCTTTGACAGCGCAATGCTGGTCGCTGCAATCGCGGCATTCGTGGCGATGCTGCTTGCGCTGATGTTGCTGAAGGGACCCGTCCCACCTGTTCACAGCGCGGTGGATCTGACCAGGGACTGACGGCCCAATGGTTCCCTTGTGACGACCGACCAATCGGCCTAGGCTTTTGCCATGTGTGGAAAATTTGCAGCCGGTCATCTGACGCAGCGGGAAATGCTGGCGATTATCGAATATTTTCTCTACGGCAAGGTCTCGCCTCATCTGCCCGAACAACTGCCTTCGGGCGGGTACAATGTGTCTCCCACCAATCGGGTTGGTATTGTCCGTTGGGACGGTGAGAGGGCTGAGTTGGCCACGGCGCGCTGGCAGATCAAGGACCCGCGCAGCAAGAAGCCGATGATCAATTCGAAGATCGAAAATGTTAGCTTCTGGCAGGAATATTGGAACAAGGGGCGCTGCCTTATCCCAGCGCTGGGCTATTATGAATGGCCCAAGGATCAAGGCCATGATTGCCCGGTCTACATCACGGTTCAGCGCAACGCCCCAGCGATGTTCTTTGCCGGGTTCTATCGAACCGTTGACGGCAGCCACAGCTGCACGATCCTGACCCGCACACCCAGCCCGCAGATCGCGCATATTCACAACCGAATGCCGGTGATCCTGACCCCGGATGAGATCGAAAACTGGCTTTCCGGCGTTACGACGGCGCAAGAGGCGCAGCAATCGTTGGGCACACATTACGAGGGCCGGTTTGAATATCACACCGTAAAACCCATCAAGCGCGGTGCCGAGGGCGAGGATATGATCGAGCCGTACACACCCCCTGTACAGACCGGGTTTGATTTCTGAGCCTGATGTAAAACGCGGCAGGCTAAAACAAAAAGGCCGCCCAAAGGGACGGCCTTTCGCATGTCAAACGGCTTAGGCTTAGAAACCCAGACCTTCGTATTTCTTCTTGAACTTCGACACACGGCCGCCGGCGTCCATCAGACGCGCGCCGCCCCCGGTCCATGCGGGGTGCACGGAGGGGTCGATTTCCAAAGCCAGCTGGTCGCCCTCGGCGCCCCAGGTGGATTTCATCTGAACCACGGTGCCATCGGTCAGTTTGACGTCGATGACGTGATAATCGGGATGGATGTCTTTTTTCATCTTTCCGCTCCTTACGCCTCGGCGCCAGCCTTGGGCTTGTAGTTGGTGACCTCTGCGATACGTGCGGATTTACCACGACGGGTGCGCAGGTAGTACAGTTTGGCGCGACGGACGCGGCCACGGCGGACAACGGTGATGCTGTCGATGTTGGTCGAATACAGCGGGAACACACGCTCCACGCCTTCGCCAAACGAAATCTTGCGGACGGTGAACGATCCGGCGATGCCTTCGCCGTTCTTGCGCGCGATGCAGACGCCTTCGTAGTTCTGCACACGGGTACGCGACCCTTCGGTCACCTTATAGCCGACACGGATGGTGTCACCGGCTTTGAAGTCGGGGATGTCTTTCCCCAGGGCGGCAATTTGTTCCGCCTCAAGCTGTGCGATCAGGTCCATCGCATTAACTCCTATCTGCTCGTGGTTGGTCCACGAAGTTTGGGCACGGCCTGAGAGCTCTTGGTCTTCACCGGGTCCTGCGTACAGCCCGCCAGAGATCAGATCGAATGTTCCTTTGGTCCGGTCCGCCCTGACGCGCCTTGGCTGAAGAAAGCCGGGCGTCACGCCATGATGCAAACCAAAACACCGGAGTCGCGCAAAGCCACACCGGATTGCGCTGCTTTACGGGCTTTGAGGGCAGGGATCAAGCCTAAACTGCTATAATTCACGCTCTGTGGCGGTGGGTTTTTGCCGTCGCGCAAAAGTGTCGTTGCCTTGTCCGCCCGATCAGGCATTCTGGAGGCAATTACAAGAGCAGATTTGAGATATTCCAGATGATGCGCAATGCCCTCCTGCTGGCCGCCATAGCCCTTGCCGTTCTCTCCTGCGGTCGCCGCGGTCCCGCCCCCCAGACCGTCGAGCCTCAGGCCTTTGCGGACGCGACGCCTCCTGCTGTGATCTTCCCTGCGTTCGGGGATGCCGACCCGCACCCCTGGGAAGGGCGGCACCCGGGGCATTATCCGGTGCATGGTCTGGACGTGTCGCGCTGGCAGGGTCCGATCGACTGGCGCACCGCCCGTGCTTCGGGCGTCAGCTTTGTGTTTATCAAGGCGACTGAAGGCGGGGACTTCACCGATCCGATGTTTGAAGAGCATCGGCGCGGGGCACAGGCGGCAGGTGTGCCGTGGGGCGCCTATCACTATTACTATTTCTGCCGTCCCGCGGCGGAACAAGCCCGGTGGTTCATCCGCAACGTGCCCAGAGGGGCCGACCTGCCGCATGTCCTCGATATGGAGTGGACGCCTCATTCCAAAACCTGCACCCTGCGCCCCGATGGCCGCACGGTGCGGTCCGAGGCGCAAAAGTTCCTCGATATCCTCGAACGTCACTATGGCCGCCGCCCGATCGTCTATACGACCGTGGATTTCTATCAAGACACCGATATCGGTCGCCTGCCCAAAACCGAGTTCTGGTTGCGCTCGGTCGCGGGCCATCCCCGCAACGTCTATCCGCGCGCAATCTGGCGGTTCTGGCAGTACACCGGCACCGGGCTGGTGCCGGGTGTGCAGGGCAAGGTGGACATCAACACCTTCAACGGCGCGCCTGAAATCTGGGCGCGGTGGAAGGCGGGGACACCTTAAGTTGTCGGCACGCCATAGGTTTCGATTGTGCCACCACTCACAAGGTGGTCAAGCCGACGCGCACGCTCCTCTCCGACCGAATCTCGCAGCCAGAAACGCTCACCAGCAGTCAGGTCGCGGCGCGCGAACCCACGTTCGGTCATGCAGCGATCGACCTGATCAATTTCACCCTGACGGCGCAATTCATGCCGACCGGTATAGGCGGTAACTGAACCGACCAAAACCGATGACATCAGAATGAAGGCCGGATATGCACCAATCACAGCAGCATTGCCGCCGATATCCGCTTCTGAGGCACAATACTCAACCGCTACCCGGGCCGAATGCAGGTTATGCCCCGCCTGCGTGGGTACCGACATTTCAAAAGGTTTGGTTGTGCAGGCCGAAACGCCAAGCACAGCCAGACAAATGACTTTTTTCATCTAACAATCCGTGATACGTGGGTTGGGAATTGCTTTAAGCAACATCTTTTAGATGAGTATTTTTCAATTACATCAGCCATAAGATGTGTTCAAAGAAACCCCAAAGCTGCGACCTGCGGGCCACACTTTGTTCGTCAATCGGACGTTTCGTTCTGCGTCTTGCGATAGTTCTCCCACAAATCAGGCCGCCGCTCGCGGGTGATCTGTTCGGACATGTCGTGGCGCCATTCGGCGATACGGCCATGGTGGCCGGACATCAGGATATCCGGTATCGCGCGGCCTTTCCATTCGGCGGGACGGGTGTATTGCGGATGCTCCAGCAGGCCCGAGGAAAAACTTTCCTCCTCTGCTGACGCCTGATTGCCTAGAACGCCGGGGATCAGCCGTACCGTGGCGTCGATCAGGGCCTGCGCGGCGATCTCGCCCCCGGTCATGACAAAATCGCCCAAGCTGACTTCCTGCACGCCGTAGTGTTCCAGCACGCGCTCATCGACGCCCTCGAACCGACCGCAAAGCAGCGTCATGCCATCGCAGCGCGCCAGGTTCTGCATCATCCGCTGGTCCATCCGGCGGCCACGTGGGCTGAGGTAGATCAGCGGCCAGTTACCCTGGATACCCGCCATCGTGTGCTCGATGGCCTCGCCCAGTACATCGGCCCGCAAGACCATGCCCGCGCCTCCGCCCGCGGGGGTGTCATCGACATTGCGGTGCTTGCCGACGCCGAACTGACGCAGATCGACGGTTTCCAGCTGCCACAATCCTTCCTGCAGCGCCTTGCCCGTCAGGCTTTCACCCAGAACGCCGGGAAAGGCAGATGGGAACAGCGTGATGATCTTGGCTTTCCACACCCCATGCAGGTCTGGGCTGGGGTTCATCAGTTCGCGCGGCTTCAGGGTCGGGCGGATGGCTTTGCGGCCATGAGATTTTGCGGGCGTGTCTGTCATGATGTGCCGATCAGATCCGTTTGAACGCGTTCAACCAAAGCCGCCTTTTGATCGATCAGCGCCGTATCGTCCAGAGCGGATCGGTTCATTTCCAGCATCCGTGCCAGCACGTCTTCGGGCAAGCCGGTATTCGCGCGGGTTGGGCCAACCAGTTGCGCGGCCTCTGCTGCGGGCAGGTCCAGAAAATCGGCAAAGGGTGTTCCGGGGCCAAAGGGACGCGTGCGCAGATCCTCAAGCCATTGGCTGCGCACCTGAACCGAGGGCAACCGGCCCCTGATCTCTTCCGCGACGGATAGCGGGGACGCGACAGGTGCCATGCGATCGCGGAACGTGTCGAAATCCAGAACCATGCGCGTGCGATGCAGGTCATGAGCCCAGAGGCTACGTAGCCAGCTCTCACGCTGGCGCAGTGACAGGTAGAGCGTGATCTGAAGCTCTTCCTGTGCGAACCGTTCGCGGACCAGATCGATCAGACAGGTGGCCAGCTCCGGCGCTGCCTCATACCCGACGGCCAGATTGCGGCTGGGTCGCAGGCCCGAGAAATTCTCTTCGCTCAGCACCAGCCCGCGCTTGTGGCCGAAAGTCAGCGATTTCAGAAACTGCCGCATCTGATCGCTGAAATCGCTCAGCGCGCCGGGCGTGCCATAGAGCGAGTAGCGCGTTGCAGCCTCGGACAAGCCGGAATTCCGCGTGCGATAGGGCAGGACCAGTGCATGATGCGGCCAGATCAGCGCTCGGTTCTCAAACAGAAAGGATTGTGCCGCCGTCGTCCCGGTCTTGTGCAGACCCAGATGCAGCAGCACGCGGCGCATTACAGCAGGCCTTCGGGCGGATCGGCGATGATACGGCCCCTGTCCAGATCAACCGTGGGCACTGCCTCCAGCGTGAAGGGCAGCAGGACCGTGGCTTTCAGGCCAGGGCCGTGCAACTCCAGCAAATCCGCGGCACCGTGGTTCTGAACGGACTTGACCCGCCCCAGCAGGGTGCCGCCGGTATCATAGACCTCCAGCCCGATCAGGTCGGTGTGATAGAACTCATCATCCGGCAGAGACGGCAGCTGATCACGCCGCGCGTAAAGACGCAGGCCGTTGAGCGCATCCGCCTCCTCCTTGGTCTCGACCCCACCCAGCCGGGCGGAGAAACCGTTCTTGATCGGGCGGGTCAGAACGACCGGATAGCGTTCTTTTCCCTCTTCGTCGGTCAACGGCGAATAAGCCTCGATATCTTCGGGCACAGCGCAGAAGCTTTTCAGCCGCACCTCGCCGCGCACGCCATAGGATCCCGCAATGCTGCCGACGCAGATCAGATCACTCATTTGAGCCTTCCGTTACACATAGTCCGCCCCGCCATTGCCCGACCCCTTCGCAGGCCTCGCGCTGGTTCGAGCGTTCAAAGAACACGCCCACAATAAAGGCGATCATCAGCAGGATGGGAAGCCGTAACAATCCGAACATGTCTAGCGTACCTCGACGGGCAGGGTGTCGGTGCGGTCTTCCCAGCCGACCTGTTCCAGTTCCGGCGTGTCCGATACGGTCTCGGGCACGCCCACGCAGAAGTAGCCGATCAGACGCCAGGTTTCGGGCACATTCAGATCTCGGGCCATGCGGTCGGGTTCAAGGATCGACACCCAGCCCAGCCCCAGCCCTTCGGCGCGCAGTGCGAGCCAGAACAGGGTGATGGCCGAAACAACGGAATAACGCCGCATCTCGGGCATGGTGCCCGCGCCCAGTCCTTGCCCCTTGTCGGTGGCATCGTCGCAGAATACCGCCAGTTGCACCGGGGCCTCTTGCATGCCCGACAGTTTCAACTGGCTGTAGAGCCGAGCCTTTTCGCCGGAATAGCCCTCCAACGCCTCAGCATTCGCGCTTTGGAAATTCTTCAATGCCGCGTCCCGCGCGGCGTCACTTTTGACGCGGATCACGCGCCAGGGTTCGCTCAGCCCCACCGAGGGGGCCAGCCGAAACGCGTCGAGGCAGCGCGTCAGCACTGCCTCGTCTACCGCATCGGTGCGGAACCGGCGCACATCACGCCGGAGCCGCATCAACAGATCGAACTGCGTGCGAAAATCGTCGGTAAAAGCCTGATCCTGCACGCGTCCGCCTGCTTATTCTTCTGCAGCAGCTTCTTCGGCCGGGGCAGCTGCAGCTTCGGCAGCCTCAGCAGCCTTAGCAGCTTTCTCTTCCGCGCGCTCCTGAGCTTTCTTGCCCGGGGTACCCTTGTTGGGGTTGTTGCGCTCGGCCTTGTCGCGTGCGCCAGCTGCTTCCAGCATGCGTGCGATACGGTCGGTGGGTTGAGCGCCCTGATCCAGCCAGTACTGGATGCGCTCCATGTTCATTTTCACGCGCTCTTCGCTGTCTTTCGGCAGCAGCGGATTGTAGGTGCCCAGCTTTTCGATGAAACGGCCATCGCGCGGCATACGGCTGTCAGCCGCAACAATGCGATAGAAGGGACGCTTTTTCGAGCCGCCGCGGGCGAGACGAATTTTCATTGCCATGGTGGTATCTCCTTTAGATGGCGTTTACCGGGATCGTTTCCGGTTAATTCTGATGTTTCTTGTGGTGTCGGATGACTTCCTGAATGATGAAATTCAGAAAAGCCTTGGCGAAATCGGGGTCCAGATCGGCCTCTTTCGCCAGGTCTTCTAACCGTGCGATCTGCGCGGCCTCGCGCGAAGGATCGGACGGGGGAAGGTCGTGTGCGGCCTTGAGCTTGCCAACAGCCTGCGTGTGCTTGAACCGCTCGCCCAGCGTATAGACGAGGATCGCGTCCAGCCGGTCGATGCTTTCGCGGTGGTCCTTCAACAGCGCGGCAGCCTGTGTCACGGGGTTGGTCATTGGCCGGTCCTTTCGGTGGTCAGGTCGATCTGCGGATGGCGCCAGATCTGGGCGCGTTTGCCCAAAAGTTCAGCATTCTCAAGTTCCAGCGATGCGCCAAGCCGTTCGGCCAAAGCGCGTGAGCGGTCATTGGCATGGGCGATGTACGAAATCACACCGTTCAGACCCTGATGCCTTGCCGCGTAGTCACGCGCAGCCGCCGCAGCCTCAAAGCCCAGACCTTTGCCCTCGGACTCGGCCATCAGGGTCCAGCCCAGCTCGGGTTCGGCCCAGCCGGGCACGTAGATCATGCCGGCCCAGCCAGCAAACGCGCCGCTGGATTTCTCGGTCAGGTGCCAAAGGCCATAGCCCCGCAACGCCCAATGGCCCAGCCGGTTCGACAATGAGCTCCAGCACTCGAATTCGTTCTTGGGGCCGCCAACCATATGGCTGCGCTCGGTCGCGAAGAACGCGGTCATCGCGGGCAGGTCATCCAGTTGCGGCGCGCGCAGGATCAGACGCTCGGTCTCGACGGTGGGGATGGTGAAAGAGGTCACGCGTAGGCCTCCATTCCGCCATTCACAAGATCGGCAGGCGCCGGATGCCGCCAGATTTCGGTCTTGCCGAACTTGGGGTGTTCATAGTGATATTCGAACTGCGCCCCCAGACGTTTGGCCACAGCCTTGCTGGCGTGATTGTCGAGATCAATGAGCGAGATCGCAGTATCCCAGCCCAGCACATCATAGGCATGCGTGCGTGCGGCCAGCGCGGCCTCGGTCGCATAACCCTTGCCGGTGGCGTGGTTCATCAGCGTCCAGCCGACCTCAGGCTCAGGCCAGCCTTCGGGGAACCACAGGCCGATGCGACCGACATAAGCGCCGGTGTCTTTCTCATCGACGCTCCAGTACCCATAGCCGCGCAGCGCCCAATGGCCCAGCAGCGAGGCGACCACCCTCCAGACCTCATCCCGGCGCAATGGCCCGCCGACAAACCTTGCGGCATCGCTGGCGAAGAACGCGGTGTCAGCGTCCAGATCAACCTCGGACGGTGCACGCATAATCAGGCGCTCGGTCTCAAGAACGGGGATGGGCAGCGAGAAGCTCATGACCGCACCTCTCCGTAACGCCAGACATGCTGATCCGCTCCGATTGCGCGCTCAGCCACTGCGTCTCGCGATGCGCCCAGCCGTTCGGCCAGTGCGTTCGATCGGGTGTTGCTGGCAGACACGTAGCTTACGAACTGCCCCGATCCGAGGAGATTAACGCCGAAATCGCGCACGGCAGAACAAGCCTCAGTCGCGTATCCCTGCAAGCGGTGATCCGCGTCGATCATATAGCCAAGCTCGGGCTCGCGATCGTCCCATTCGAGGCCCAGAATGACGAAGCCAATGGCCCGATCATCTTCTTTCAGGGTGACGGCAAACAATCCATGCCCATGCAGAAGCCAACCGGACGTATAGTAAGAGAATTCGGTCCAGGCTTCCTGCTCGGTATCGCCAAAGCTGTCTTTGCAGATCGACGTCCATACCGGCAGATCGTCCAGTGTGGGTGCGCGCAGAACCAGCCGCCGGGTCTGAATGACCGGCAGGGCCGCGCGATACTGCGCCGCTGCCATCGCCGCCTTACCGGACGGGGGCTGGGTGCAGCGTGCTGGTGTCATTTTTTCTTTCCGAACCCGCTTAGACCCGGGGGCAGGGCCATGCCGCCGCCCAGTCCGGGCATGCCGCCGGGCATCTTGCCACCCATCGCTTTGGCGGCTTGTTCCAGCGCCTTGGGGTCCATGCCTGCGGCCATTTCCTCGGGCGAGGGGCCGCCTTTGCCGAACATGCCTTTCATGGCCTGTTTCAGCATCTTGCCTTTGCCCATCTTGCCCATTTTCTTCATCATGTCCGACATCTGCCGGTGCATCTTGAGCAGTTTGTTGAGGTCGCTGACCTCCATCCCCGAACCCGCGGCGATGCGCTTCTTGCGGCTCGCCTGCAACAGCTGCGGATTGGCGCGTTCGCGTTTGGTCATCGACTGGATCATGGCGATCTGCTGGCGCAGGATCTTGTCGTCCAGACCGGCCTGATCCATCTGCTTGGCCATTTTGCCCATGCCCGGCATCATGCCCATCATGCCCTGCATACCGCCCATCTGGATCATCTGTTCCAGCTGCATCTTCAGGTCGTTCATGTTGAACTGACCTTTGACCATGCGCTTCATCATGCGCTCGGTCTGTTCCATCTCCATCGTTTCCTGGGCCTTTTCGACCAGGGCAACGATGTCGCCCATGCCCAGAATACGTCCGGCAATCCGGTCCGGCTCGAAGGTTTCGAGGGCGTCCATCTTCTCGCCCATACCGACAAAGCGGATCGGCTTGCCGGTCACCGCGCGCATCGACAGGGCCGCACCGCCGCGCCCGTCACCGTCCATCCGGGTCAGAACCACGCCCGAGATACCGACCTTGGCGTCGAACTCCTCGGCGACCTCAACGGCGACCTGACCGGTCAGGCCGTCGACCACCAGCAGCGTTTCACGCGGGTCGACCACGTTGCGGACCTGCTCGACCTCGTCCATCAGGACTTCGTCGATATGCAGACGGCCCGCAGTGTCGAGCATGTAAACGTCATAACCACCCAGCGTCGCCTGCTGCTTGGCACGCCTGGCGATGTCGACCGGTGTCTGACCGGGAACGATCGGCAGCGTGTCAACACCAACCTGCGTGCCCAAAACAGCAAGCTGATCCATCGCAGCCGGGCGATAGACGTCGAGCGAGGCCATCAGGACCTTCTTGCCCTCTTTTTCTTTTAGGCGTTTGGCGAGTTTACCGGTGGTGGTGGTCTTACCCGAGCCTTGCAGACCGACCATCAGGATCGGGGCTGGCGGATTGTCGATCTTCAGCGCGCCGGGGTCTTCTTCGCCACGCAGGGTATCGACCAGAGCGTCGTGCACGATCTTGACGACCTGCTGGCCGGGCGTGATCGATTTGGTCACCGCCTGACCGGTCGCCTGTTCTTGTACTTTCTTGACGAATTCGCGCGCCACCGGCAGCGAGACGTCGGCCTCAAGCAGGGCAACCCGAACTTCACGCAGGGCGGTTTTGACGTCTTCTTCGGACAGCGCACCCTGTTTGGTCAGCCGGTCAAAGACGCCGGAAAGGCGTTCGGATAGATTTTCAAACATGCCTTCGGCCTCCTATGCCGGTTCTCGAATGGCGCTTCTCAGATAAGAAGCACCGGTTAAATACACAATTGCCCCCACGGGCGAAACTCGCTGGTGGGGGGCGATCCCTGAACGACTCAAGGGACCGGAAGGTCAGACGCTTCCGGATGTTTGGGGTCCTCTACGCCCAAGCGCCCCCTGAGTCAAGGCAAGCGCTTTGAGCAAAAAGCTATGTTGGGCTAACGTCCTCGCGTCGGGGTCAAGTTTGGAGATCAGTGATGAGTCAACCATTTCCCAGGCGCACCAAAGACTATGTTGGTGAAGTCACCAATACCGACATCTGGTCCAGCTTCGAAATCCGCCCGGATGACATCTTTGTCTGCACGCCGCCCAAGTGCGGCACCACGTGGACGCAAACCCTGGTCCGTATGCTGATCACCAAAACCGCAGATCCCGCGATCTACAACAATCGGGTCTCACCCTGGCTGGATTGCGGGTTCAGAGACCGCGAGGAGCAGGACACGCTATTAGCGGCGCAGACGCACAGGCGCTGCATCAAGACCCACACGCCGCTGGACGGGATCACCTATTCCTCGGACGCCACCTACCTTGTGGTGCATCGCCACCCGGTCGACGTGCATTTCTCGCTGCGCGCCCATGTGGCGAATATGAAAGACGACTGGCTGGACTACCTGTTCCCCGAGGATATGTCCGAAGCCTTCGCGATGTTCCTCGACCGACCCGCCTCATCCAAAGGCACCGATGATCTGACGCTGGCCTCGTTCGTCCATCATTATCGGTCGTTTCGGCAGTTCAGGCATCTGCCGAACATCCATTTCCTGCATTACGCCGAACTCAGCCGGGACTTGCCGGGGCAGGTGGCACGGCTCGCCGGGATTATGGGGACGGAGATTGAACCGGCGTTGATCGACGAGATAGCGCAGGCTGCAAGCTTTGGTTCGATGAAAGAGAACGCCAGACATGCGTCGCAACAACCCGGGTTCAAAAGCGCGTTTCAGGACTATGCGCAGTTCTTCGCCTCGGGGACCAGCAACAAGTGGCAGGGCAAGCTGACCGCAGATGATATGGCCCGATATGATACGCGCCTGTCCGAGATGGTCACCCTGGCTGAGCGGGCATGGCTGGAGCACGGACAAAACCCATGACTGTCAGGCCTGTTCCCGGGCTTCGTCCTGCTTACGCGCGGGCAGCCAGGCGTTGACCGCGTCAACCATTTGATGCGCGCCGCGCCCGTTCGAGAATGCCTCGACGATCGGATGCCGTCCGGCGCTCATGCCTTTGTCGAGTATTAAGACAGGACGATAGAGGGTCGATGTCCTCTTGTTGCTACGCGATGTGGTGCTTTCGATCTCTGCGTGCGACAGGTTTGAAAGCTTGTGCTCGACTGCGTCATAACCAAAGACCGATTGCCTGCGGATGAGGATGCTGTCCTTGTTGCGATCCAGAATGACTTGCACCCGGCGGACGAAGACACAGAACGCTCCGACACCCATTCCTCCGCCGAAAAGTGCGAAGAAGATACCGAACAAGATACTCTCACCACCCTCGCTGACCATGAACAGGCCAGCGCCGACGAAGGCCAGAATGAATAAGACCAGCGTGATGCCGATGAACCAGGGCGTATCTGACAGGATCAGCTGGTTCGGTGTATTTCGTGTAACTTTCATGGCGGCACGCTAGCACCGAACGCCGCACCTGTCGTGGCTTGAATTTGCACGGCCGTTGCGCGATGAGCGCGTCAGACAGGAGGTTCCCATGGACGCATCATCTGCCTTTCAGGATACATTGCCGCTCAGCTCGGATGCGCTCTTGGCGCGGCTGGACGATTGGGGGCTGCCCTATCGGTTGCACACCCATATCCCGCTGCGCACGGTGGAAGACGCCAAAGGGGTCGAGGACCAGTTCATGGTGCCGGGCGAAAACGCGTTGCGGCTCAAGAACCTTTACCTGCGCGACAAGAAGAAGCGGAACTATCTGGTGACTCTCGAACAAAGCCGCGAGATCGATCTCAAGGCGCTGGGCGCTGAGCTGGGGATCGGAAACCTGTCCTTTGGTTCGGCGGATCGCTTGTTTCAGAACCTCGGCATTCGCCCCGGCGCGGTCACTCCGCTGGCGATGATCAACGGGGTGCAGAATGACGTGCGCTTTTTCATGGATGCCACCGCGCAGCAGGCAGACATCATCTATATGCACCCTCTGGTGAATGACCGGACCGTCGTGCTGAGGCGCGATGATCTGATGTCATTCTTCGACAAGATCGGGTGTGAGGTGACTTGGCTGCCCTGATCACGCCTCAAGCGCTTCGTTCAGTGCGGCAGCGACATGGGCGGCAGACGGGTTGATGAACAAATGCCCATCCGCCTCGAACACCGGATCGTCCAGATTGTCGGGGAAGGCCAAAGGCAATTCGGTGCAGGCCAGCAGGACAGCCGTACCGGATGAGGCGTGTTTGTCGCAAAAGGCCAACAAGCGAGAGCGGGCGGTGCCGGACGCGCCGCCATAAAAATCGCTGTCGATCATCGCCTGCATCTCGGCAATCTCGGGCTCGGGCAGCCGGGGATTTGCGGTGACGCCTTCTTTGGCCAGTCGATCGGCATAATTGCTGGCCTGCATGGTGACCGTCGTGCCCAGAACCAGCGCCTTGGTCGCACCGGTTGAAGCGGTCGCGTCTGCAGTCGCATCGAAAATGCTGAGAATGGGCATCGAAACCCCCTCACGGATCGCGTGAAGGCGCGCATGGGGCGTGTTGGAGGCGATGATGCCGAAATCACATCCGGCGTTTTGCAAGGTCAACAGCGCATCGCGGAACACGGCGTCGAAGGCGGCCCAACTGACTTCATCTCCGGCCACACCTCGCAACGCACGGGTTTTGGCCTGCGTGACTGACTCGATGGTCATAGGCGGGATGGGCAGCGGCGACCCGTGGCCGCGATCTGCGAAATGCCGGCCTGCGCCCTCCGCGATGGCGCGGTAATAGTCGACGGTTGAGGCCCAACCCACGCCGCCCAGTATCCCGATCTTCTTCATGTGAAACGCCCAATCTGCTGATCTGCCTTAGCGCAGACTGGACGTTTCCGTCAGAAATGGCCAGAGGCTCAGGCCGCCAGTTCGGTGACAGCTTTCTGCGCGCTGGACAGCGCGGCCTCGGGATCCAGCGCCATACGGTCAGCCGCGATGACCTCGACATCGTGGATGCCGATGAAGCCCAGAACGTGGCGCGCATAAGTGGTGGCAAAGTCGATCTCGGAACCAACCGCCGTACCGCCCGAGGCAACAGCGAGGACGGCGCGTTTGCCTTCCAGCAGGCCTTTGGGGCCTTCCTCGGAATAGGCGAATGTCACACCGGCGCGGGCGACTAGATCGATCCAGGCCTTGAAGGCCGCTGGGACCGAGAAATTGTAGATCGGAAGGCCGATGACGATGGTGTCCGCGTTTTGCAGCTCGGTCACCAGTTCATCCGACAGGGCCAGCAGGTCTTGCTGCACCGCGTCGCGCTGATCTGCCGGGGTGAAATTGGCGGCAATCCAATCCTCGGTCAGCAGGGGCAGGGGGGTCGCAAGATCGCGACGGATGACGCGCCCGGCTCCAAGGTGGCGCACCACGCGGTCGGACAGGTCGCGGGTGGCGGATCCGGTGCGGCGGGCCGAGGCGTCGATATGCAGGATGGTCTTGGTCATTCGATGGGTCCTTTGTTGCAGGAATGCTTAACGTCATTCGAATATGAGCGTTGCATCCGCGAACAAAACTCAGATATACCCACAGATATTGTTGGAATTTGCACAGTGGAACAGATGCAATGGACAATTGGGATGAAGTGAGAACCGCCTATCAGGTGGCCCGTATGGGAACGGTCAGCGGTGCGGCGGATGTTCTGGGCGTTCACCACGCCACCGTGATCCGCCATATCGACGCGATTGAGGCACGGCTGGGCGTCAAACTTTTCCAGCGCCACGCGCGCGGCTACACGCCAACCGAGGCTGGTGAGGATCTGCTGCGCGTGGCTCAGGCGACCGAGGATCAGTTCAACCAACTGGTTGGCCGCATGAAAGGGCGCGGCGATGATGTCTCGGGCGAGCTGGTGGTGACGTCGCTGGCCTCGCTGGCCCCTTTGATCGTACCGACGCTCAGCGAATTCCAACGGACACATCCGGGTTTGATCGTGCGCTACCTGACCGGCGACCGGCTGTTCCGTCTCGAATATGGCGAAGCGCATGTGGCCATCCGCGCCGGGGCCGCGCCGGATCAGCCAGATAACGTGGTGCAGCCCTTTATCCCGCAAGAGATCGGCTTGTTTGCCAGCAAGACCTATATCGCCCGCCACGGCAAACCCACCGGTGTCGAGGATTTCGGCAACCACCACTTCGTCGGCAACGATGACGAAAACAGCCGCGCGCCGTTTTCCCGCTGGCTGCGCGCCAATGCGCCCGAGCAATCGATCACCTTCCGCTGCACCAACAACTTCTGCATGCGCGAAGCCGTTCTGGCCGGGGCCGGCATCGGTTTCATGGCCCGGTGGGAGGCCGCGCGCGACCCCGATCTGGTCGAGGTGATGGAGCCTCTGCCCGAGTGGTCGGGCAAGCTGTGGCTGGTGACCCATGTAGATCTGCATCGCACCACCAAGGTACAATCCTTCCTGTCTTTCCTGAAAGATCAGTCCAAGGGCTGGCTGCCGTGACACCGCAGGCACGCGGCCATCTGGCCATGCTGGTATTCTCGGCGCTGGTGGCGGGCAGCTTCTCGCTGGGCTCGATGGTAGCCAACGAGATTGCACCCTCGGCGATCACGGCGGCGCGCTTTGCAATTGCGGCGGTGGTGATCGGCGTCGCGGCGCTTGCCACGACGGGCATTTCGCGCAGCGCGGCACAGGCGCCCTGGCGCTATCTGGTGCTGGGCGCACTCTTTGGTAGTTATTTCGTTTTGATGTTCTATGGCTTGAAAACCGCACCGCCGGTCAGTGCGGCGGCGGTCTTTACGCTGACCCCGGTCATGTCGGCACTGGCCGGATGGGTGCTGCTGCGCCAGATCACCACCCCGCGCATGGCACTGGCCCTGTCGGTCGGCGCGGTCGGGGCGCTTTGGGTCATCTTCCGGGCCGATTGGCAGGCCTTTCAGGCTTTCGAGATCGGGGTCGGAGAAATCATCTATTTCTGGGGCTGCGCCGCGCATGCGATCTATACACCGATGGTGCGGCGACTGAACCGAGGTGAACCCGCGGTTGTCTTCGCCTTCGGCACGCTGCTGGCCGGGTGCCTGATCCTGACCCTGTGGGGCTGGTCCGATATCCGGGCCACCGATTGGGCGAACCTGCCGGGGATCGTCTGGCTGACTCTGATCTACATCTCGCTGTTTGCGACAGCCGCCAGCTTTGTTCTCGTGCAATTTGCGGCACTGTGCCTGCCCGCCGCCAAGGTCATGGCCTATACCTACCTGATCCCCAGCTGGGTGATCCTGTGGGAGATCTCGCTGGGCCGGCCTGCGCCGACCGCGCTGGTTCTGGTCGGCGCGGTCCTGACCGCCGTGGCCCTGTTGTTGCTGCTGAAGGGCGAGGACGCCCCGGCCAATACCGCCCCCATTCAGGAATAGCCCTCTCTGCCCGTATCTGATCCCTTTTGAGGCAGGTCAAAGCCATTACATTCGAATTTCTCTATGCATTGAGCAGAGGAGGAAGACGTAATGTTCAAACATATCATGATCCCGATTGACCTTCATATGCCGCCTGAGATCGAAAAGGCGGTTGCGGTCGCCTCGCAATTGGCCAAATGGCAGGGTGCCAGGATCACCATTGTCAGCGTGACCGGAACGCAGCCCGGCGACGTTGCCCTGAAGAAAGACACGATAGAGGAAAAGCTGAACGCCTGCGCCCGCGAAATCGCCGAACAAAGCGGGGCCGAGGTTCATACGCGCAATATCCATTCGGTCGATGTCGCGGTGGAAGTCGACGGAGACCTGACCCGGACCGCAGAAGAAATCGATGCCGATCTGATTGTCGTGGGAACCCACGCGCCGCGCATCACCGATTATCTGTTTTCCAGCCATGCCGGCTATCTGGCCAAACATGCCAGTATGTCTGTCTTTGTCGTGCGCTGACGCCTAGGGCTCTTCCGAGGGCAGTTCGACCTCAAGAAACCGCTCGAACGCATCCAGATTGACCGGTTCGAATTGTCCGAACCCCTGCATCCAGACCGAGGCGGCGCGCAGCGCATCGGGTTCCAGCTTGCACCATTTGACCCGCCCGCGTTTCTCCTGAGAAATCAGACCTGCCTTGGTCAGGATCACCAGATGTTTCGAAATCGCGGCCAGTGACATCTCGAACGGTTCAGCCACGTCGGTGACGGCCATGTCATCCTCAAGCAGCATCGCAAGGATGGTGCGTCGGGTCGGATCGGCAAGGGCCGCGAATACGGTGTCGAGATCACTGGGCATGGTCCCGCTGAACCATAGCCTTTGAGTTTGGTCAACCATTTGGTTGAATATGCGAATTCGCCCCGGTCTGCGTGCTGAGGTTGTCCCGAGCCTCTATCGGGCTTTGTGTGTGCAAGATTTTTAGCATAAAAATCTTATACTTAGCGGCGGCGAAGGTGCGACTTATACGCCGTTGACTCTGCGCGCGCACCGCCTTAGCACCTAGCCTCAAGACAGTGCGAGGAAACCGCCCGTGACCGATGACGACCAAAAGCAGCGTATGGCGCAGCTTGAGGCCAAGATCGAAGCGGCGAAAAAGGCGAAACAGCCTAAGCCCCGCGCAGATGCTGACGTATCCGGGGGCGAGCTTGCCTGGAGGATGGTCATCGAAATGGTATCCGGTCTGGGGATCGGATTTGGCATCGGATACGGGCTGGACAGCCTGCTCGGGACGATCCCGATCTTTCTGGTGCTATTCACATTGCTGGGCCTTGTCGCGGGCGTGAAGGTTATGCTCCGCAGCGCGAAAGAGGTTCAAGAGAAACAAGCGGCCGCAAGCGCGACCGAGAAGGACGAGAGGGACTGAACGTGGCAACCGAGACCACCGCAGAAAAAGGCAGCAGCCTGGCTTTCCATCCGATGGACCAGTTCATCGTCAAGCCGCTCTTTGGCGACGGTGCGATTGCCTGGTACACGCCCACCAACGTGACCCTGTGGCTGTTCCTGGCGATTGCGGCGATCTTTGCCCTGCTGGTGCTCAGCACCTCGAAGCGCGCGATTGTTCCGACGCGGATGCAGTCGGTGGCCGAGCTGGCCTACGGTTTCATCTACAAGATGCTGGAAGACATCTGCGGTAAGGAAGGCGTTAAGTACTTCCCCTATGTCATGACCCTGTTCATGTTCATCGTCTGCGCGAACTTCTTGGGCATGTTGCCCATGTCCTTCACAACTACATCGCATTTCGCCGTGACCATCCCGCTGGCGCTGGCCGTGTTCCTGACCGTGACCGTATTGGGTTTCGTCAAGAACGGCGCAGGCTTTCTGGGCCTGTTCTGGGTCTCCAGCGCGCCTCTGGCGCTGCGTCCGGTTCTCGCGATAATCGAGCTGATCTCGTACTTCGTACGTCCCGTCAGCCACTCCATTCGTCTTGCCGGTAACGTCATGGCAGGCCACGCCGTGATCAAGGTGTTCGCAGGCTTTGCTGCGATTGCCGTGATCTCGCCCGTGTCCGTTCTGGCGATCACTGCAATGTATGGCCTCGAGGTCCTCGTGTCCTTCATCCAGGCCTACGTATTCACCATTCTGACCTGTGTTTATCTGAAAGATGCGCTGCATCCTTCGCACTAAGGTCCGATACCCCAACATCGAAACTTCCAATTCGTAAGGAGACACATCATGGAAGGCGATCTCGCACACATCGGCGCAGGCCTGGCAGCAATCGGTTCCGGCGCAGCCGCAATCGGGGTGGGCAACGTTGCAGGCAACTTCCTGGCCGGCGCCCTGCGCAACCCTTCGGCGGCTGCTTCGCAGACCGCAACCCTGTTCATCGGTATCGCGTTCGCAGAAGCGCTGGGCATCTTCGCATTCCTGGTCTCGCTGCTGCTGATGTTCGCCGTATAATCTGCGGAACCTGATCCTTACGCGCAGATGGGCCCAAGCCATAGCGGCCCATCTGTTGTAAAGACAACGTTTCGACGGAGGACATCATGGCGACTGAACCCATTGCTGAAGAAGTAGTAGGCACATGCGTTGATTCCAGCGGCTACGCCGTCGGGATGCCGCAGCTCTGCTTCGATTGGTTCCCCAACCAGATTTTCTGGCTGGTCATTACGCTGGTCGTCATCTTTCTGGTCCTGTCTCGCGTGGCTCTGCCCCGCATCGCGGCAATTCTGGCGGAACGTCAGGGGACCATTACAAATGACCTGGCTGCGGCCGAAGATCTGAAGGCCAAGGCGGTCGAGGCCGAAGAGGCCTATAACAAGGCGCTGGCCGATGCCCGTTCTGAGGCACAGCGTATCGCAGCGGAAGCCCGCGCCGAAATCCAGTCTGGTCTGGATGACGCGATTGCAAAGGCGGATGCGGAAATCGCTGCAAAAGCGGCTGAATCGGAAAAGGCAATTGCCGACATCCGTGCCGGTGCGCTGGAAAGCATTCAAGTGGTTGCCAAGGATACGGCGGCTGAACTGGTCACAGCACTCGGCGGCGAGGCGGATGCCAAAGCCATCGACAGTGCCATTGACGCGCAGATGAAAGGATAAGTGACATGCGAAACACTCTTGCCCTTATCCTGACCCTCGGCATCGCCAGCCCCGCGTTGGCCGCAAGCGGCCCGTTCTTCTCGCTTGCCAACACCGACTTTGTGGTCACTCTCGGCTTCATCGTCTTCATCGCGGTCCTGTTCTACTTCAAGGTCCCCGGCATGATCGGTGGTGCGCTGGACAACCGGGCCGACGGCATTCAGGCCGAACTGGACGAAGCTCGCGCCCTGCATGAAGAAGCACGCAGCCTGCTGGCCTCGTATGAGCGCAAGCAGCGCGAAGTTCAGGGTCAGGCCGATGCCATTGTCGCCGCCGCCAAAGAAGACGCGGTTCTGGCAGCTGAGCAGGCCAAGGTTGATCTGGAGAAGTCCATTGCACGCCGTCTGGCCGCTGCACAGGATCAGATCGCATCGGCTGAGGCGTCTGCCGTGAAGGAAGTTCGCGATCAGGCCATCACCGTTGCTGTTTCGGCAGCCAACGCCGTGCTGGCCAAGCAGATGACTGCCGCTCAGGCGAACAAGCTGATCGATGCGTCCATCGCGGATGTCGGTGAAAAGCTGCACTGATCGCCTGGATCATATGATTTGAAAAAAACCCGAGGGTCTCAGACGCTCGGGTTTTTTTGTTTGTTAACGTGTCGATCGTGAGTGATCAGACCTCGCCGGTCTCGTGCTTCAACCGCTGCTGTGCGATCTCTTCATTGTGCAGGGCCTTCTGCTGATCGGCCATGCAGCCTTTGACAAAGTTCAGATGATCCTCGACCGCCTGCCGGGCGCCCTTTGGGTCACGGTCCTGCAGGGCCGTGTTGATGGCACGGTGTTGATCCAAAATAGCTTCCCGAGTGGTGCGCTGATGGAACATGACCTGACGGTTGTAGAACACGCCCTGCCGCAGCAGATCAAACATCGAGCGCATCATGTGCAGCATCACCACGTTATGGCTGGCCTCAATGATCGCCATGTGGAACTGGGCGTCCAGATGTGCCTCTTCATCGGTAGCATTACGCGCATGGGCGGCTTCCATCTTGTCCAGAATGGTCTGCACCACTTTCAGGTCGCTGTCCGAACCCATCCGGGCGGCCCGCTCGGCCGCCAGCCCCTCCATATCACGCCGGAACGAGAGATAGTCGAACACCGCCTCATCATGATTTCCAAACAGCCGGATCAGCGCGGGAGAAAAGGCTGATCCCAGAACCTCGGCCACATAGATGCCCGATCCGGCCTTGGCGGTCAGCAACCCCTGCTCCTGCAGGTTTGATATCGCCTCGCGCAGCGACGGGCGCGACACGCCCATCCGTTCGGCCAGTTCCCGTTCCGAGGGCAGGCGTTCGCCGGGGCGCAGAATGCCGCGCAGGATCAGCAGCTCGATCTGGCGCATGACGGCCAGAGACAGTTTTTCGGTCTGAACTTTGTGAAAGGGCATGAGGTCTACACTGGAAATTGGTCAACTCACATGACCATGTCTGGGCCGGGTGTTCAAGCGGCTCACAGGGATTGAAACATTAGGTCAGCATTATTGACATAAGGGGTGTTTTGCCTAATCTTCACCACAAGGGCAGAGGAGGCCCGTAGCGATGGATCAACTCTATGCCACCCGCGCATCCCGGATGAAGGCATCTGAAATCCGCGAGTTGCTGAAACTGCTGGGCGAGCCCGGTATCATTTCCTTCGCAGGCGGTATTCCTGATCCGGCCCTGTTTCCGGCAGAGGCTTTTGCTGAAGCGTTCCAGAATGCGCTCGGACCCGATCAGCAGGCACAGGCGCTGCAATATTCAGTCAGCGAAGGTTATGCGCCGCTGCGCGACTGGCTGGTCGGCTACATGCGTGGGATCGGTGTGGACTGCGACATCGACAACATCCTGATCACCTCCGGCTCGCAGCAGGCGCTGGATTATCTCGGCAAACTGTTCCTGTCTCCGGGCGATACGGCTCTGGTTGGCTGGCCCACCTATCTGGGCGCGCTCAACGCGTTCGACGCCTATGAGCCACGCTTTGACCAGCTTAGCGTCAACGGTAATCGCAGGGCCGCCGAATACCGGGAGGCTGCCGAGGGCAGCCCGATCAAATTCGCCTATCTCTCCGCCGACTTCGCCAACCCGACGGGTGAGACGGTCGATCTACGGGGCAGAGAGGCTCTGCTGGATCTTACCGATGATCTGGGTTGTGCGATGATCGAAGACGGCGCCTATCAGGCGCTGCGATATGACGGCGACCCGATCCCGCCGATTCTGGCTTTGGAACAGGCCCGCAAAGGCTCGATTGAAAGCTGCCGGACGATTTATTGCGGCAGTTTCTCGAAAACCCTGTCGCCCGGGTTGCGCGTTGGTTGGGTGGTTGCCGCGAAACCGGTGATCTCGCAACTGGTGCTGCTGAAACAGGCCGCTGATCTGCATTCCTCGACCATCAACCAGATGGCCGTATGTCAGGTGGCACGGGACTGTTTCGACACGCATGTCCCCATGCTGCGCCGCACCTACGCTGCCCGCCGCGATGCGATGCTGGAGGCCCTGGTCCAGCATATGCCCGATGGCGTCGACTGGACCCGGCCCGAGGGCGGCATGTTCATCTGGGTCACCCTGCCCAAGGATGTGGACGGGGCTGACCTGTTGGCCCGCGCGCTTGAAACGGTCAAACTGGCCTTTGTCCCCGGGCAAGCCTTCTACCCCGACGACACTGGGGCCAACACGATCCGGCTGAGCTTTTCCAACTCGGATGAGGACACGATCCGCGAGGGTATCCGCCGTCTGGGCGAGGTGCTGCGCACCTGAGGCAGGAAAGGTTTCATTAACCATATTGCCGCTAAAACAGCGGCATGATCCGCCTGCTCGCTTTCCTGCTCCTTGCCGCCTGCTCGGGCGGCACGCCTTATTTTCGCGACCTGCCCGCAACGCGCGTCGCGGTGAATGGCAGCGTCTTCGACGTCCGCGTCCGCAATGAGCTGGCCGAGGCCGTCCGCGTGAACCCGCAATACGCCCCACGTCTGGGGCCGATACGCGACCGGGCCGCGCTGGCCATGGCGCAGGTTTCAGGCTGCCCGCTCCTGGACGTTCTGGGCGACGCGGCGGTCACCGTGGGGGTGCTGGGCTGCGACCGCGAACTGGGGGAAAAGCTGGTTTTCGGGGCGCTCATGATGCGGTCTTATGAATGCGTCAATTATGGCTATTCCGGCGACTACGGATATCAGGTTTTCGAATGCACACCTTACTGAGATGCGCGAAACCCTGCGTAGTTTTGCCAAGATATTGTGGATAACTCGACCAGATGTCCCATATCCTGCGCATTCACGTTGACACCTCCCCCATCCCTTGCGCAGACTTCCGAACCATAGGAATCATACCAAGAGCAGCCATTGCGCTTTAGCAAACTCAAACTGACCGGCTTCAAAAGCTTCGTTGACCCGACCGATCTGATCATCGCGGACGGGCTGACCGGAGTCGTCGGTCCCAATGGCTGCGGCAAATCCAACCTTCTGGAAGCGCTGCGCTGGGTGATGGGCGAAAACCGCCCCAAATCCATGCGCGGCGGCGCGATGGAGGATGTGATCTTTGCCGGTGCCGCAACCCGGCCCGCGCGCAATTTTGCCGAGGTCGTTCTGACCATGGACAACTCGGAACGTCTGGCGCCTTCGGGTTTCAACGACAGCGACCAACTTGAGATTGTCCGCCGTATCACCCGCGACGTGGGCAGCGCCTACAAGACCAACGGCAAGGATGTCCGCGCCCGCGACGTGCAGATGCTGTTCGCCGATGCCTCGACCGGGGCGCATTCGCCCGCACTGGTGGGGCAGAACCGTATTGCCGAGTTGATCAACGCCAAGCCCCGCGCGCGCCGCCGCATTCTGGAAGAGGCTGCGGGCATCTCAGGCCTCTATCAACGCCGCCACGAGGCTGAACTGAAACTGAAAGGCACCGAGGCCAACCTGACCCGCGTGGATGACGTGCTGGAACAATTGGGCGGGCAGTTGGCACAACTCGCCCGCCAGGCCCGTCAGGCTGCGCGTTATCGTGAGATCGGCGAGCTGTTGCGTCAGGCCGAAGGGATGCTGCTCTATCGCCGTTGGAAAGAGGCCGACATGGCCCGTCAGGCGGCCGAGGAAAAGCTACGCGACCGGATCACCGAAGCCTCGCGCGCCGAGGCCGCCGCACGCGAATCCGCTGCCAAACGGGCCGAGATCGAGGAAACCCTGCCGCCCCTGCGCGAGGAAGAGGCCATTGCCGCCGCAGTCCTGCAGCGCCAGCAGGTGCAGCGCGATCAGCTGTCGGATCAGGAAACCCGCGCGCGCCAGACCATCGAGACTCTGACCAACCGGATCCAGCAATTGGGCAACGACATCGAACGCGAATCCGGCCTGAACCGCGATGCGGGCGAGATGATCGAACGGCTGGAATGGGAGGCGCGCGAGCTGGCCAAAGCCGCTGAGGGTTATGACGAGAAGGTCGCTGAAGCTGCAGAAGTTGCGCGCGAGGCCGCGTCGGTGCTGCAGGATCGCGAAGATCACCTGTCGCAGGAAACCGAAGACATGGCCCGTCTGGTGGCCCGCCACCAATCGGCGCAACGACTGGTAGAAGACAGCCGCAAGACCCTGGCTCGGTCCGAGGGTGAAGAGGAAAGGGCCCGCGCCGCTGTGGACGAGGCGCGCAATGCGCTGGCCCGCGCCAGTGAGGCCTTTGAGACGGCGCAAGAGGGCGAGGAAGAAGCCCGCGAAGCCGCCGAGGCTGCCGAGGAAGCACTCGCCGCTGCGGATGAGCTGCGCAACGACACGCAGGCGCGTGAGGCTGAGGCGCGAGCAAAGCGCTCCGAGGCTGAAGGCGAGTTGGGCGCAATCCGCGCCGAAACCACCGCGCTTGCCAAGCTGGTGGAACGCGACACGGCTGAGGGCGGGCAGGTGCTCGACCTGCTGCGCGTGGCAGCGGGCTATGAAAAGGCACTGGGCGCGGCGTTGGCCGATGATCTGCGTGCGCCGCTGGTCGAAGGCGACGGGCCGTCGGGTTGGGTGCAGGTTGCTGGTTATGACAGTGACCAACCTTTGCCGGATGGGGCTGAACCGCTGGCCCTGCATGTCTCTGGCCCCGACCGCCTCAGCCGCCGCATTGCGCAGATCGGGTTGGTTGATGCGGATCAGGGCGCGCGTCTGCAGGCGTCGCTGAAACCGGGGCAACGACTGGTTTCGCGATCGGGTGATCTGTGGCGCTGGGACGGGTTCCGCGCCTGGGCCGAGGATGCGCCAAGCGCCGCCGCCCTGCGTCTGGAACAGCTCAACAAGCTGGAAGCGCTGAAACAAGAACTGGCCCGCACCGAGGCACAAGCCGATGGCGCCCGCGCCGCGCATGAAACACTCTCGCAGCAACTGGCCGACGTCACCGAAGCCGACCGCCGCGCCCGCGAAGCCCGTCGCGCTGCCGATCAGCGCATGGCTGAAACCGCACGGATGCTCAGCCGGGCCGAGGCCGACCGCAATCTGGCGCAGGGCAAGCTGGAAACCCTGACCCTCGCCGTCGACCGCCACAAGGAAGACGCCATGTCCGCCCGCGCCCAGCTGCGTGAGGCAGAGGGTGCGTTGACCGGGTTGGGCGACCTCGACAGCGCCCGCGCGCAGGTCGAAGACATCAAGCAGACGGTCGAGGCCGCGCGGATCACCATGCTGACCCACCGCTCGACCCATGATGAGTTGCGCCGTGAAGGCGAGGCCCGCACTCGCCGCTCGCAAGAGGTCACCAAGGACCTCAGCGGTTGGCGGCACCGGTTGGAGACGGCGGAAAAGCGGATCTCCGAACTGGCCGAACGCAAGGAAAGCTCTGAGGATGAGCTCTCGGACGCCATGGCGGCCCCCGGCGAGATTGCCGAGGCGCGGGAAGAACTGAACGAGTTGATCGAAACCGCCGAAGCCCGCCGGGCCGAGGCCGCCGACAAGCTGGCCGAGGCCGAAACAGCGCAGCGCGAGGTCGTGCTGGCGGAACGCGAAGCAGAACGTCTGGCCTCGGAAGCCCGCGAAACCCGCGCAGCGGCCGAGGCGCGCTGTGATGCGGCCAAGGAAAGCGTGGTTGCGGCAGCTGAGCGGATTGCCGAGGATCAGCAACTGACGCCCAACCAGTTGCTGAACCAGCTCGACACCAACCCCGACCAGATGCCCGCCGCCGACGCGCTCGAGGCCGAGGTCAATCGCCACAAGCGCCAGCGCGACGCGATGGGCGCGGTGAACCTGCGGGCAGAAGAGGACAGCAAGGAAGTTCAGGAAGAGTTCGACACGCTGAACGGCGAAAAGGCCGATCTGGAAGAGGCGATCAAGGCGCTGCGCAGCGGCATCGCCAGCCTCAACCGCGAGGGTCGTGAACGCCTGCTGACCGCGTTTGAACAGGTGAACTCGAACTTCGCGATGCTGTTCAAGCACCTCTTTGGCGGTGGCGAGGCCAATCTGGTCATGGTCGAAAGCGACGATCCGCTGGATGCGGGCCTTGAGATCATGTGCCAGCCACCGGGCAAGAAACTCTCGACCCTCAGCCTGCTGTCGGGCGGCGAACAGACCCTGACCGCGACCGCGCTGATCTTTGGCGTCTTCCTCGCCAATCCCGCGCCGATCTGTGTGCTTGATGAGGTCGACGCACCGCTTGATGACGCCAACGTCACCCGCTTCTGCGACCTGCTGGACGAGATGTGCCGCCAGACCGACACCCGCTTCCTGATCATCACCCACCACGCGGTGACCATGGCGCGGATGGATCGTCTGTTCGGTGTGACCATGCAGGAACAGGGCGTCAGCCAACTGGTCTCGGTTGATCTGAAGAAGGCTGAACAGATGGTCGCCTGACTTTTCACCTCAACGTTATGAGCTGTTTTATCCGTCTTGGGTTAAGCTGTCTGCATGACCCGTTACCTCATCCTCGCCCTCATGACTGCTACGCCATTGGCAGCTGCCGAATGGTCCACTAAACCGGGCGACGTGCCCCTTAGCCCGCAAGAGCTGGAGGCGCTGGCCGGTCAGACACTGACCTTCTACGACGACGGTCAGTCCAGATTCTCGGCCGGGGGTGCCTATTCCTACACCTACGCCAGCGGAGAATCCGCCTTTGGAACCTATTCCATCGCCGAAGACGGCAGCGTCTGCATCGCCTATCGCAACGGATTCGGGCGGTGCGATCTTTATGTGCACAGCGGCGAGAGGCTGATCCTGATCGACGAGAAAGGAGATCGCTATCCGGTGCGGCCGGAATGAAGCGGAAATGCACCGTCAACCATTTCCTCCAATGCCCACTATGCCGAGAAAAATCTCGATTCCGATAATGCGTTGATTGACCGGAATGCGACTCGGTGAAAACGATCGATCCATACTCTGACGCAGCTGTCGCCATATTTCTGGTACCGTTCCGTGCTAACGATCAATTATGATAAAACAGTCCGTTATCCGATCATCGAGGCTACGCGTCGCCAGCATACATATTTTGTGGGTCTGCGTCGGGCTGATATGGCCTGTACTATACCTATTCTCTATTCACCCGACTGATCATATCGGGGGAGTTTTCAAAGTGCTTTTTGCTCTTTGCGCTTTGGTAGGAGGGGCTTTTGCATTGAGCGAGGGACGAAGAACATGGCGTGTTTTAAACACACCGGGAGACTGGAAAGCCACAATAGGTGCTGGCAGGCTAAAGTGGGACGCAGCCATACCTTGTGAGAATTTACCTTTGGACATTGCACTTGGGGATATTGCAAAGGCATTAAGGCTGGAAACTCTCTGTACAGGCAAAGACAGCGATGGTGAGTACACCGAAACCAGGGAACGCTTCGAGCTTCATTTGACCGATGACCGAGTCCTGACCTTTGATCGCGAAGCAGCAGGCATCAACCCCCATCGGGTTTTTCTGGAACTTGCAAAGCATGGTATTCGTTATGAATTGTGGTCTCAGGATCGCACCAAGAGTAGCGTCAATACGTCCAAGATTTTTCAAAGCGTGTATTGAGCTACACCAACGTCAAAGCAGTCATTTAAAGCAATCGCCGCATTTGGAACTTTGGGCTCAATGCAGACACCGCGTCACAACCGCTCCAACAACTCCGCCGTCGGCCACGCATCCGCAGGCAGTCCTAGACGCTGTTGTTCGGCCTGCACCGCTGCCCGCGTCCCCGCGCCCAGAATGCCGTCGATCTTACCCACGTCATAGCCGCGCGCCTGCAGCTTGCTCTGCAGCTGTTTCATCTGCGCGCCTGACAGTCCCGGGGCAGGATTGCCTGCGTCATAGATCTGCGCACCCTCCAATCGCGTGCCGAAGTAGGCGGCGGTCAGGACGTAAACGAAGCTCTGGTTCCATTCGAAATAGACGTCGAAATTCGGATAGGCGAGAAAGGCAGGCCCCTTGTGCCCCTGCGGCAGAATCAACGAGGCAGGCAGGTTGGCCAGTGATCCGTTGCGCGCCTTGACGCCCATGGCCTGCCAGTCAGAGATCGACCGCGGTTTGCCCGGACCGGACAGCGACCAGTCTATCTGCGCGGGCACCGTCACCTCCTGCAGCCAGGGTTGACCCGGTTGCCAACCCAGATGCGACAGCATCTTGGCCCCGGACATCAGCGCGTCGGGCGCAGAAGTTTTCAGCGAGACCTGTCCATCCCCATCGCCGTCAACACCGTTGTCCAGAATGTCCTGCGGCAGCATCTGCACCATGCCGATCTCTCCGGCCCATGCGCCGGTGGTGCGGGCAGGGTCGAAATTGCCCTGGCTGTACAGCTCGATCGCCGCGAAAACCTGCGGGCGGAACAGCTCGGGTCGGCGGCAGTCATGGGCCAGCGTCACCAGCGCGTTGCGGGTGTTGAAATCACCCTGAAACGCGCCGTAATCGGTCTCGAAAGCCCAAAAAGCCAGCAGAACACCGCGTGAGATGCCGTATTCCTGCTCGATCCGGTCGAACACCGCGTCGTGTTTGCGCGACATCGCCTTGCCCCGGTCGATCCGGTTTTGCGAGATCAGGCGGCGTGAAAAATCGATGAACGGTTTCTGAAACACCCCCTGCGCCCGGTCGGCTTTCAGCACTGCGCCATCCTGCTGCACGCCCTTGAAGAAGGCGTTGACGGTGGATGTGTCGAACCCCCGCTGCGCCGCTTCGGATTTCAGGCCTTTCACGAAACCATTGAAGCCTCCTCCACATTGCGCGAAAACGGGAGAGGTCAGCAGGGCGGTGGCCACGAGGGCAGAGAGAAAACGCATGCGGCGTCCTTCAAAAGATAAAGTTCAGCCCAACCCACACCGACACGACGCCAAGCGCAAGCCCCCAGACGCGCCACAGCATGTCACATGCGCGGAAAACCTCCGCCGCGCCGATCTCACGCGGGGCATTGCCGTTGACCCAGGCCAGATCGCGCATCTGCCCGTCATAGCTGCGCGGCCCGGCCAGCGCGACGTTCAGCGCGCGCGCCATCGCGGCCTCGGGCCAGCCCGCGTTGGGCGAGATATGGCGGCGTGCATCCTGCACCATCTCGCCCCACCGCGCCCATTGACCGGACAGCGCCACGATCATCAGGAATGTCAGCCGTGCCGGGATCAGGTTCAGCACATCATCCAGTCGCGCAGCCGCCCAGCCGAAAGCGCGGTATGTCTCGCTGCGATAACCGATCATGCTGTCGGCGGTGTTGACGGCCTTGTAGATCAGTAGCCCGGGCAAGCCTGCGACCAGAAACCAGAATGCCGGGGCAATCACCCCGTCGCTCAGGTTTTCGGCGGCACTTTCGGTGGCAGAGCGGGCGATCTGAGCCTCGGTCATATCCCGTGTGTCACGCGAGACGATCATCGCAACCTGCGTCCGCCCCTCGGCCAGCGAGGCGCGCAGGCCGTCGCCCACGGCGCACACATGCTCGACCAGAGATTTCTGGGCCAGCAGGATTGCGCAGATCACTATCTCGACGACGGGACCGAGCAGCGCGAGGCCCCGGCCCAGCAGGTAGGCCCCCATCACCAGCAACAGAACAACGGCAACGCCCTTGATCCGCCGGTGCGCGCCATGGTTCAGGCGTTTGTCCAGCCAGCCGATCACGTTGCCGATCATCACCGCCGGGTGGCGGATGCGTGACCACAGCCAATCGGGTTCGCCCAATGCGGCGTCCAGGCACAGCGCGCACACCAATACGAAGGCGGTGCTCACAGCGCCGCCTCCAACCGTGCCCAGCCATCCGCAGGCGGCAGCCCGAGGCGCAGGTAGGTGTCGGAGTAGGGGAAAATGCGGCTCCAGATATGCGCACGGGCCAGCCGATCCTGCCACGCAGCGGCGTCATCCACATCATAGAGGCGAAACAGGCTGGTGCCTCCGACCAGCCGCGCGCCATTGGCCGTGACAAGCTGGTCCAACCGCGCCGCTTCGTCAGCCAGACGAACGCGGGTGGCCTCGGCCCACATGGTATCGCGCAACGCCTGCGCGCCGATCCGCAGGGCAGGGCCGGACACCGCCCACGGGCCGGTCAGGTCATTCAGTCGTGCGATCAGGTCCGGCTGACCAATAGCGAATCCCAGCCGCAGACCGGCTAGGCCCCAGAACTTACCAAAGCTCTTCAGCACAACCATTCCGGGCTGATCCGAGAGCTGGATCAGCGACGCCTCCGGGGCGATATCGCAGAAGCTCTCATCGATAACGGTCAGCGGCGCATTGGCGTCAGCGTCCTGCCAGATACGCCCATCGGGGTTGTTGGGGTGGACGATCACGCGCGCGTCGGCTGGCCCGCTGTCCTGCACTGTCCAGCCCTGCGCGGCAAAGGCCGCCGCGTGTTCGTTGTAGGTTGGCTGGGTGATCTGCACACGACCCGTTTCGGCCAACGCAGGAATGCGCGCAATCACTGCCGAGGCTCCGGGGGCTGGCAAAATCGCCGCCCCGTCCGGCACGCCCCAGAAGGCGCGCGCTGCATCTGTCAGCCGCTCGAACGCACCATGGTCAGGCAGTTCCATCCAGTCCGATGGCTGTAGGCCGGTCACCGCGTAGGGGTGCGGGTTGATCCCGGTTGACAGGTCGATCCAGTCGCCCCGCGCGCCACCATAGCGGGCCATGGCTCCGTCCAGCCCGCCGCCATGATCGCGTGCGGCCCGAGGGTTCAATCTGTCATCCTGTTCAGCCATCTGCCCCTGCCGGAATCGCCGTGTTGCGCTGCTTCAAGCGGATTTTTGCCGTTCACACAAGTGAATCCGCCGGATCACAGCCCTGCGCAGGCGTTGTTAACACTTTGTTAAGGAAATCGCGTGATCACGGACCATAGGGGTCGGCACCACTCACCCATATCACGTGCCGAGGTTGTTGCAAATGAAAGTACTGATTGTTGAGAGTAACCCCGACCTTGGTCGGGTTTGGCAACGGCATCTGCAAAGGCAGGGGGCCGATGTCACTTTGGTCGAAACGCAAGAGGCCGCGATACTCGCGCTCTATGGCACCGACTTTGATATCATCGTGTTGGATCTGGTTCTGGAAACCGGCAGCGCATTGGCAGTGGCGGATTTCGCCAGCTATCGCCGCCCGGACGCGCGGGTGATCTTTGTCACCAACACCACCTTCTTCTCGGACGGGTCGATCTTTGCCCACAGCGCCAATGCCTGCGCCTATGTCCAAAGCTCAACCCCGCCCGAGGATCTGGCGGCCATGGTGGAACACTACGCCGCCGGGCGCTGATCCCGCCCATGCGGTTCTGAATAATCCAGCGCCGGGTTCACCGGAATGATCCGGTGCGGATTGATGCTGTCATGGCTGTAGTGATAGTGGCGCACGATGTGGTTCATGTTCACTGTCTCCGCCACGCCAGGCCACTGATACAGCTCGCGCGTATAGGCCCAGAGGTTCGGGTAATCCACCAGCCGCCGCTTGTTGCATTTGAAATGCAGGTGATAAACCGGATCGAACCGGATCAGAGTGGTGAACAGCCGCCAATCGGCCTCGGTCACGCGATCACCCATGAGATAGCGGTTCCGGGACAGACGATCCTCAAGCCAGTCCAGCGTGTCGAACAGCGGGCCGATAGCGGCGTCATATGCCTCTTGCGAGGTGGCGAAACCGCATTTGTAGACACCATTGTTGATGTCGGAATAGATGCGTGCGTTGACCTCTTCGATCTCGTCGCGCATCGCTGTAGGCCAGTAATCATCGGTGTTGCCGGTGATCCCGTTGAAGGCCGAATTGAACATGCGGATGATTTCCGAGCTTTCGTTCGACACGATGGTCTTCTCCACCTTGTCCCACAGGATCGGCACCGTCACGCGGCCTGAATAGTTGGGATCGGCGCGGGTATAGATCTGATGGGCGAAATCATGTCCGAACAGCTTGTCCCCCGTTGCACCATGCGTATCCGTCTCAAAGGTCCAGCCCTTGTCCAGCATGTCAGGATGTACGACCGAGACCGAGATATGGTCGCTCAGCCCCTTCAACTCACGAAAGATCAGCGTGCGATGCGCCCAGGGGCAGGCGTGCGAGACATAGAGGTGATAGCGCCCGCTTTCCGCCTCGAACCCGCCGCGCCCCGAGGGGCCGGGCGCGCCATCGGCAGTGATCCAGTTGCGAAACTGTGCGGCTGAGCGTTTGAACGCCCCGCCGGTGGATTTGGTGTCATACCAGGTGTCATGCCATTTGCCGTCGACAAGCAGGCCCATCATCATTCCTCCGCATTGCGATTGAGGCAAAGATAGGCCGTCCCGTGCCGCGTTCCTATTTCACCATGCGCGCATCTGGCCTGCATGCGTGCACAGGCAGAGGCGGGACGACTGCGCAACAGATCACGAATCCTCTGCCCCAAGTGACGCAGTTCACTGGATTTTTACACAATCTGGTCCAGAATAGAGAGAGTTAAGGGGGGAAGTTTATTATGAGTACCTATGTTTCCAAGGAAATTCGCGCCGAATTGGACGCCGCCCGAATCGCTACGTTGAAGAAATCCAGCCGTTTGCGGGTGGAAGTGGGCGACAATACCTTCAAAATTCTGACATTGTGGAAGGATGGCTTCACGGTCGAGGCCGAAACCACGCCGCGTCTGCGCGGGCTGGTCGATATCTATGACGGGGCCAACCACCTCTACCAATGCTTGATCATCGCGGATGAGGAAGCGGCGGGTGAGATGCGCTATGAATTCAAGCGCAACACCGTGGCCGCCGATAAGGCACCGCTGGATTTCTACCGCGCGCCGGATGCGCCGATCGCATTGCTTGAATCCCGCGACTGAAGCGCAGCTCTTGACCCGTGGCACGAACACCCCGCCGCGCCTTCGGCGGTCCGGAAGCTTTGGTGCCACAGGATTCTCAGGTATCGGGTCGGACGGTTTATTCGGGGGCCGTCAGGGTCAGGTGCACGGGGGCCAGACCATCAATGCCGCCTTCGATTCGGTCTCCGACGACCACGGGCCCGACCCCGGCGGGTGTTCCGGTCAGAATCAGATCGCCGAGACGCAAATGATAGAAACCCGACAGATGGCAGATCAGTTCGTCGATCTTCCAGACCAGCTCTGACAAGGTGGCATCCTGTTTCATCTGCCCATTGACGCTCAGATAGATGCGCTTGTCACCCGATGGGCTCCAGTCATCGGCGCGGGTCAGCGGGGCAAAGACCGCGCCGTTTTCCACATCCTTGCCCAGATCCCAGGGGCGCTGTTTGTTGCGTTCGCGGATCTGCAAGTCGCGGCGCGTCATGTCCAGGGCACACCCATAGCCAAAGATCGCCGCGTGGGCCTGCGCGAATGTGGCCTGGAAGACCGGCTTTCCGATTGCAACGGCCAGTTCCATTTCATGATGATAATTCTCGGTGCCCGCCGGATAAGGCACATGTGCCCCGGTCAAAACCGCGTTGGGCGCTGATTTTGTGAAATAGAATGGAGCTTGCCGATCCACCTCATGCCCCATTTCGGCGGCATGGGCGGCATAATTGCGGCCCACGCAGAAAATTCGCCCTATCGGATAGGTCGCCTGTTCCCCTTGTACCGGGATGTCTGGGATGTCCGGAAGCGTAAAAAGGGGATTGGGCATGATGGGCCTCCGTTCGGTCTCAGACGGGGTTTATTGCAAATCGCCAAAAGCAGCTTTCAACCGCGCGCAGGCTTCTTCCACCCGCGCGCGTTGCGTGGCCAGATTGAAGCGCTCGAAGGTTTCTCCGCCGGTGCCGAAACCGGGACCTGAGGATGTGGCGATCCGCGCGTCTTCGCGCAGCCGCTTTACGAATTCATCGTGATTCATCCCGGTGCCCGAGAAATCGACCCACGCCAGATAGGTCGCCTGCAAGGGCATCGACCACAGGCCGGGTATCTCGGCGATGGTGGCATCGAACAGTTTCCGGTTCGCATCCAGATGCGCGACCTGCGCATCGACCCATTTCGCACCTTCCGGCGAATAAGCGGCGGTGATCATCGCGACGCCCAAGGCGCTTGGGTCGTAATCCAGCGTGGTGATCCGGTGCCGCATCTCGGCCCGTAGCTTGGCAGCCGGGATGATCATGTTGCCCGTACGCTGGCCCGCGATATTGAACGTCTTCGACGCAGCGGTCAGGGTCACGGTCCACGGGCGCGCATCCGGAGCAGCCACATCCATCGGCACGAAGGTATTGCCCGGATAGACCAGATCATGGTGAATCTCGTCCGAGACCAGGATCAGCCCGTTACGCTCGGCAAACGCGGCTACAGCGCGCAGCTCCTCCGGTGTCCAAATTCGGCCCGAGGGGTTCTGCGGCGAGCACCACAGCAACAGCTTTTCCGACCCGTCCAGCCGCGACTGCGCATCGTCCAGATCAAGTGCGTAAGTTTCACCCTCACGCACCAACGGGCATTCAACCACACGGCGGCCGGATTTGTTCACCTTGTGCGCAAACTCATGGTAAACGGGCGTGAAGATCACCACGCCATCATCGGGCTTGCTCCAGACATCCAGACATAGGGCAATCGCGTTGCCCAGTCCTTGCGATGTCAGAATCCAATCGGTGTCGATCTCCCAACTATGGCGAGTCTTCATCCACCACTGGACCGCATTCAGATATTCAGGATGCATCCACGAATAGCCAAATGCGCCGTGATCAGCCGCTTTCCGTACCGCCTCGATCACGCAAGGGGCCGTGGCATAGTCGGAATCTGCCGTCCACATGGCCAGCCCATCCTCGGGCGAGACGCCGTATAGCTTCTCCATCTTGTCCCATTTCGAGCTGTTGGTGCCCCGGCGGTCGATCAGGTCGTTGAAAGTCATGTCATCTCCATCTGTCGAGGCGAAAGCTAACCTCAAATCCGCCATGTGCAAGGGGGCCGTTGCGGTGGCGGGCGCGATGGCCTAAATCAGCCTCATGAAACGCAATATCCTGATCCATCCCGATCCCCGCCTGAAAAAGGTCTGCGCGCCGGTGGCCGACATTACCGACGATCTGCGCAAACTGGCCGATGACATGCTGGAGACGATGTATGACGCGCCCGGTATCGGCCTCGCGGCACCGCAGATCGGTGTGCTGGATCGGCTGATCGTGGTGGATTGCATCAAGGAAGAGGGCGAGGCCCCGCGCCCGCTGGTCATGTTCAACCCCGAGGTCATTGCGTCCTCGGACGAGACCAATGTCTATGAAGAAGGCTGCCTGTCGATCCCCGACCAATATGCCGAGGTCACGCGCCCCAAGACCGTGGACGTGACGTGGCTGGACCGTGATGGCAATCTGCAGCAGGAAACCTTCGATGATCTCTGGGCGACTTGTGTGCAGCACGAGATCGACCACCTGAACGGCAAGCTGTTCATCGACTATCTCAAACCGCTCAAGCGCCAGATGATCACCCGCAAGATGCAGAAGCTCAAACGCGAAAAGGCCCGTACATGACGGTGCGCACCTGCCTGCCATGGCCCGACAAACGCCTACGCACCAAGGCCGAGGACGTCTCTGAGATCACCGACGACATCCACGCCATCTGGGACGACATGATCGACACGATGGAGGCGATGCCCGGCGTCGGCCTCGCCGCGCCTCAGATCGGAGTGATGCTGCGGTTGGCTGTCGTGGATGGCTCAACCGAGCGGGGCCGCGCCGTGCGTCTGGCCAACCCGGAAATCCTTCACAGTTCCATCGAGCTGCGCGAGCATGAAGAAGCAAGCCCCAACCTGCCCGGCGTCTCGGCCAAGGTGAAACGCCCGCGAGCGGTCACGGTGAAGTTTCTCAACGAGCAGGGCCAGATCGACCGCCGCGATTTCGTTGGCATCGAGGCCACCAGTGTGCAGCACCAGATCGACCACCTGAACGGACGGATGTATTTCGACCGGCTCAGCAAGGTCAAACGCGACATGCTGTTGCGTAAGGCAAAAAAACAGGGGTAGCGATGCGCGTCATCTTCATGGGAACCCCCGATTTCTCGGTCCCGGTGCTGGATGCGCTGGTCAAGGCCGGGCACGAGATCGCCGCTGTCTATTGCCAGCCCCCGCGCCCCGCTGGCCGCGGTAAGAAAGACCGCCCAACCCCGGTGCATGCCCGCGCCGAGGCGCTGGGTCTGGAGGTGCGCCACCCGACCTCGCTGAAGTCACAAGAAGAGCAGGTACGTTTTGCCGCGCTGAACGCCGATATCGCGGTCGTCGTCGCCTATGGCCTGATCCTGCCGCAGGCCATTCTGGACGCCCCGGCCCATGGTTGCCTGAACATCCACGCAAGCCTCTTGCCGCGCTGGCGCGGTGCCGCTCCGATCCATCGCGCGATCATGGCGGGTGATCCGCAGACCGGCATCTGCATCATGCAGATGGAGGCCGGGCTGGACACCGGCCCCGTTCTGCTGCGCGAAGCCACCGATATCGGGATCGAGGAAACCACGGCGCAACTGCATGACCGCCTGTCGGACATGGGCGCGGCGCTGATTGTTGAAGCACTGGAAAAGCTGCCAAGCCTGACCCCCGAACCACAACCCGAGGGCGGCGTCACCTACGCCGCCAAGATCGACAAATCCGAGGCGCGGATCGACTGGTCCGCCCCCGCCGTCGAAGTTGATAGAAAAATTCGCGGCCTCTCTCCGTTCCCGGGCGCGTGGACCGAAATCGAAGGTGACCGGATCAAGCTGCTCGCTTCGCGGCTGGCCGAAGGGCAGGGCACACCGGGCGAGGTGCTGGACGACCAGCTGCGCTTGGCCTGTGGCGACGGCGCGGTCGAACTGCTGCGCTTGCAACGGGCGGGCAAAGGCGCGCAGGATAGGGAAACGTTTCTGCGGGGCTGGCCCATCCCGGTCGGCACCCGCCTGTCATCGGAGTAAAGCCAGATGTTCATGATCCTGATGGGCACCGTCGTGATCGCCGGGATTGTGGGCTACCTGTCGGAAAAGACCGGCTTCACCCATAACGGCTATCTGCAGTCGATCATCATCTGTGTCGGCGGGGCCTTCCTGTTCTATTTCGTCCGCATCATGTTCGGCATCAGCTTTGGCCCGCCCGGACTGGACGCGGTGCTGTCCTCGATTGGCGCGCTGATCATCGTGCCCACCCATTGGAGGAAGTGACATGCCCATCGTCGCCCTGATCATCATCGGAGCCGCCGCAGGCTTCCTCGCCACCCGCCTGATGCGGATCGAGGCTGATATCCCCACCACGATGTTCATCGGTATCATCGGCGCTTTGGTCGGCGGGCTGATCCTGCGCACGCTCATCACAGTAATGGGGTGGCTGTCGGGTTTTGTTGGGGCCGTGCTGGGCGCGCTTCTGGTGATCTGGCTCTGGCAGACATACCTGCGGCGCTAACGCGCCTCGCAGGTGGCAGTCGACCCCAGACGCGGGGCCTCGCGCGAGGTCATGTCGAACCGGTTCGCCTCGGTAGCGGTCATCCAGTGCATTTCGTCCTCCGACGCCACATCCAGCGTGAACCAGTAGAAACCGGGATCGATGCCGATATCCTGGAAATAGTCCAAATAGCGGTCATGTTCCGGGTGATCCTCAGGCAGGTCTGCGGCCACATACCCGCCGCCGCCCCAGCTGTGAACACCCACGCAGGCGCCGGGCTCCAGCACCCGTCGATTGCCCGCCAGAAACAGATCTGTCCCGCCCGAGGCGACCAGCCCGTCCGACGGCACCACCGTATCGAACCCTTCCTCGCGCACGACACGGCTGAAGACCACGTTCGCGTCATCATCGACCGAGCCTTCGATATTCTGCAGCACCAGCGTCTTGATCCCGGGGTTTTCCGCGATCACATCTTCAAATGCGCTGAGCGTTGTGTGGTCGATTGTGCCGCTGGCAACGATCTGCTCTCCCTCGGTTGTGAAGCTGACCGGGTTATACGGGTCCGCGCAGGCTGCAAGTAACGACAATGCGGCGAACAGGTGGAAATATCTGAGAACCATCGCGTGTGTCCTTTACCTCATCGCCGGGGTGGTCGGGCCTTGTAAACCGGCAATTGCCAGCCAAACAACAGTGAACCGGCGCGCAGCGCCCAGCAAACCAATGCGCACAGACCCAGCGCAATCAGCCCCTCCAGCCCAATGCGGGTCGCCAACACTGCGGCCAGGGCCCCAGCAAAAGCGCAGGAGACATAGAGCTGGCCCTGTTTCAGCACCAGCGGCACCTCGTTGCAGACCACGTCGCGCATCAACCCGCCCAGACAGCCGGTGGTGACGCCCATCAGCACGACGATGACACCGGACTGACCCAGCGACAGAGCCGCACCGGTACCGGCGGCCACTGCGATGGACAGGGCGAAACTGTCGAGCCAGACCAGCCAGTTGTACCGGCTTTCCACCAGATGCGCGGTGAAGAACACAAGCACCGCCGCCCCGCAGGCGATCAGGATGTAGTCGGGCTGACCAACCCAGAACACCGGATGCCGATTCAGCAGAAGGTCCCGCATGGTGCCACCGCCAACCGCTGTCAGGCAGGCGATGAAGGCAAACCCGACCAGATCCAGCTGCGCCCGGCTGGCGACCAGCGCTCCGGTCAGCGCAAAGACCAGAACCGAAGCATAGTCCAGCAGGGCAAGCCCGTTCACGCCTGCGCCTTCTTGGGTTTGAAGGGGGCCATGCCCGCGCGGGCCAATTCGTCGGCGCGTTCGTTCTCGGGATGGCCCGCATGGCCCTTGACCCACTCCCAGGTCACCCGATGGCGCTCTTGCGCCTCATCCAGCCGCTGCCACAGGTCGACATTCTTGACCGGCTTCTTGTTCGAGGTCTTCCAGCCGTTCCGCTTCCATCCGAAAATCCACCCCGTAACACCGTTCTTCACATAGGCGCTGTCGGTGACAATGGTGATCTCCGAGGCGCGCTCCAGCGTCTCCAGAGCGCTGATCGCGGCCAGCAGTTCCATCCGGTTGTTGGTGGTCTCGGCTTCTCCGCCGTTCAGCTCGCGCTCTTTCAGAACGGTCTCACCGTCCATCGCGCGCAGCAGCACGCCCCAGCCGCCTGGGCCGGGATTGCCGGAGCAGGCTCCATCGGTATAGGCAAATAAATCAGGCATGGGCAAACACCAGAATGAACCCGTCATAAGACCCGGCCAGCCCCTTGCCCACACCCTGCACGGCACGGTCAATGGCAAATCCGGCGGTGGTCAGAGCGTCCTCGATCTGGGCCTCGGTATAATAGGTGTAGTAACGATCCAACTCGTCGCGATGTTCACCCGTGCCTAGTTTCATTCCCAGAAACAACTGGCCGCCGGGTTTCAGCGCACGGTGGATGGCGCTCAGATGACGCGGGAAATCCGCGCGCGGCGCGTGCAGCAGCGAAAAGCTGGCATAAACACCGTCATATTCCGCCACTTCGGTGACATCGTCGAACGTGCCCAGATGCGCGTCCACGCCGTTGCCGCGCGCATGCTGGACAAAGGCGGGCGTGGCATCCAGCGCCCGCACCTTCAGCCCCTGCCGCATCAGAAATGCGCTGTCCGATCCGGGTCCTGATCCCAGATCCAGCACATATCCACCTTCGCCAACAGCATCGGCAAAAGCCTGCCGCGCCTCAAGCTGCTCGGCGGGCAGGGGCATACTAAGATAGTCCGACACCCGGTTGGTGTAGGCATTGATTGTCCGGTCATCACTCATAGGTAAACTCCCACGGCAAGACAGGCGAGCACGATGGCGGTGAGCAGGATGCGCAGCCGCATCCACCAGACCGGGGTCAGTCGCCAGTAAGAAAACAGTACGTCCAGCAAAAGCAAGCCCGCAAAGCCATACATAAGGTTGGTGCCCGCACTAATCGGGCCTCCGCCGGTCTTGAGGAAAGCCCAAAGCGCGGGCAGGACCGAGAGCGTGTAACAGGTCGCCGCCTTGCTGCCCGAGGTCTTGGTGGCGAACCCCCACAGAACGCCGGACATGAAGCTCAGGATCACCGAACCATAGAACAGCTGAACATAGGGCCCCACGAACCGCGAGCCCAGCGCTTGTCGGCCCCAATCGTTCAGATCACCACTCAGATAGGTCAGCGCCCCCCAGACAAACGGGATCAGCCCGGCCAAACCAAGAAACAGTGGCGCGCGGGGGATACCGCTCATGCTGGCTCCCGCAATACGCGGGGGACCTTGAACTCGACATTCTCGACGGCGGTCTCGACCAGTTCGACAGTGACCTCGTAGTGGTCGCGGAACGCATCGATCACCTCATTGACCAGCACCTCGGGGGCGGATGCCCCGGCGGTGATGGCAATGCTCGAAATCCCCTCCAGCGCCCGCCAGTCGATCTCGGTCGCGCGCTGTACCAGCTGCGCATACTCGCAGCCCGCGCGCGAGGCGACCTCGACCAGACGGCGCGAGTTCGACGAGTTCGGTGCGCCGACCACCAGCAACGCATCGGATTTCGGCGCAACCGCCTTCACCGCTTCCTGCCGGTTGGTGGTGGCATAGCAGATGTCTTCCTTATGCGGGCTGACGATGGCCGGGAAGCGCGCCTCAAGCGCAGCGATGATATCCTTGGTGTCGTCGACCGAAAGTGTCGTCTGGGTGACAAAGGCCAGCTTGTTGGCGTCGCGCACATTCACCTGTGCCACATCCTCGACCGTTTCGACCAGCAACACCTCACCCTCGGGCAGTTGCCCCATGGTGCCGACGGTTTCGGGGTGGCCCTTGTGGCCGATCATGATCATCTGCAGCCCGGCATCCGCATGGCGCTGCGCCTCGACATGCACCTTTGAGACCAGCGGGCAGGTCGCGTCGACATAAATCATTTCGCGCTGCTGAGCAGTGGCAGGCACCGACTTCGGCACCCCATGAGCCGAGAAAATCACCGGGCGGTCATCGGGGCACTCATCCAGCTCCTCGACAAACACCGCACCCTTGGCGCGCAGACCGTCAACGACGAATTTGTTGTGCACGATTTCATGCCGCACATAGACCGGAGCCCCCCATTTCTGCAGGGCCATTTCCACGATCTTGATGGCGCGATCCACACCGGCGCAGAACCCGCGCGGGGCGGCCAGATACAATGTCAGCGGCGGCTTTTTCATTCGGCGTTCTCCTCGACCGAACACCTAGGTCTTTTCATTGCCATGGTCCAGACAGGAGCGCGTCATTTACCTGACATGAATCACTGTTAGCAAAGGGGTGTTTTCAGCACCTATCCCTTTAAAAGTGGTGCGGCCAGGGCTTCTGGCCCTGGCCGCACATAATCCGTCAAACCCCATGGGTGAGTGAGTGGTGGGGTTTGGTGGAGTTACTGACCGCCGGCAGCCGCAATGCTGCGCGGCTCGGTCGGCATTTCACGCGGAGGTCGGCCGATCACGTCGCGCAGGTCCTCCAGCTCGATGAAGTTGTCCGCCTGGCGGCGCAGCTCGTCTGAAATCATCGGCGGTTGGCTGCGAATGGTCGAGACGACCGAAACGCGGACGCCCTGACGTTGCAGGCTGGCAATCAGCGGGCGGAAATCCCCATCGCCCGAGAACAGCACGATATGATCCACGCGCGGTGCCAGTTCCATGGCATCGACCGTCAGTTCGATATCCATATTTCCTTTGACTTTCCGACGCCCCATGCTGTCGGTGTATTCCTTGGCCGGTTTGGTGACCATGGTGAAGCCGTTATAGTGCAGCCAGTCCACCAGGGGCCGGATCGGGGAATACTCGTCGTTTTCCAGTAGCGCTGTGTAGTAGAAAGCTCTAAGCAGTTTGCCTCTGCGCATGAATTCCTGACGCAGCAACTTGTAGTCGATGTCAAACCCCAGTGCCTTTGCGGCTGCATAAAGATTCGAGCCGTCGATGAACAGCGCTAGCCGTTCGTCCTTGTAAAACATAAAAATGGTCCTTCCGGTATAAGCCACCGCACCGTGAGCTCCGTGAGTGTAAATTAATTGGTCAGTGCAATGGTGCGCTTAAAATAGGCCTTTTGGCTTACATCGCAAGTATTCTCTGGTCCGAATGTGGGGTCCGAAGTGGTCAAATCATTGTCAAAAGCAGTCATCGCGCTGGGCGCAAATCTCACTCTGAGTGATAATGAGCCCGAGGTGACACTCAAGCAGTCTTTGCGCGCAATGGTTAACGTGGGGTTAGTGATTCGCGCCCAAAGCCGGTTTTTTGCCACCCCCTGCTTTCCGGCGGGGGCAGGGCCGGATTATCTCAACGCTGCGGTTTTGATCGAAACGGACCTCACGCCGCAGGCGGCTCTGGACCTGCTGCACCGTATCGAACATGAGTTTGGCCGCGCCCGCGAACAGCGCTGGGGGATGCGCACGCTGGACCTCGATCTGGTCTGCTGGGGCGATCTGGTGCTGCCCGATCAGGCCGAATATCACCGCTGGCTGACCCTGCCGCCCGAGGATCAGGCCAAATCCGCGCCGGATCAGCTGATCCTGCCGCATCCCCGCCTGCAGGACCGCGCTTTTGTGCTTGTTCCGATGGCGGATGTTGCTCCCGATTGGTGCCATCCCGTGCTGGGCCGGACCGTGACGCAGATGGTTGCCGCCTTGCCGCCCGGGGATGTGGCCGAGGTCAAGCCTCTGTGATCCTCGCATTTGCGGCATTTCCTGCTTGTCAAGGCGGGGATTCGCGCTTAGATAAACCCCTTCCTGCCACGGATTCATTTACGGAGAGCGCCCCATGGCCCGCGTTACGGTCGAAGATTGTGTAGACAAGGTCCCGAACCGGTTCGAACTGGTGATGCTTGCAGCCCACCGGGCGCGCGAGATTTCTGCCGGTGGCCCGATCACCGTTGACCGCGACAACGACAAGAACCCCGTTGTCTCGCTGCGCGAAATCGCCGACGAAACCCAGAGCGCCGATGAATTGCGCGAGCGTCTGATCGAGGCCAACCAGACTCAGATCGAGGTTGATGAGCCCGAAGAAGATCAGATGGCGCTGCTGATGGGTGCGGAATCCGACAAGCCCGCGGATGACGACATGTCCGAAGAAAAGCTCCTGCGCGCTCTGATGGAGGCTCAGGGCCAGGGGTAAATCCCAGCGACAAAGGTGCGGACCGGATGATTTCAGCAGAAGACCTGATTGCGCTGGTCCGCAATTACAATCCCAAGACAAATGCTGAACGCATCGCTCGGGCCTATGAGTTCGGGATGCAGATGCATGAGGGGCAGTTCCGCCATTCCGGCGAGCCCTATTTCTCGCACCCCGTTGCCGTTGCCGCCATCCTGACCGAACAGCGTCTGGATGATGCGACCATCATCACGGCCCTGCTGCACGACACGATCGAGGACACTAAGGCCAGCTATGGCAAGGTCTCCGAACTGTTCGGGGAAGAGGTCGCCAAGCTGGTCGATGGCGTCACCAAGCTGACCAACCTGCAGCTGTCCAGCCGTGAGACCAAACAGGCCGAGAATTTCCGCAAGCTGTTCATGGCCATGTCCAAGGACCTTCGGGTTATTCTGGTCAAACTCGCCGACCGCCTGCACAACATGCGCACGATCAAGGCGATGCGCCCTGAAAAGCAGGTGCAAAAAGCGCGTGAGACAATGGATATTTACGCGCCGCTTGCGGGCCGCATGGGGATGCAATGGATGCGCGAGGAACTCGAAGACCTTGCCTTCCGCGTGCTGAACCCCGAAGGCCGCCAGTCGATCATCCGCCGCTTTATCACTCTGCAACGCGAAACCGGCGATGTGATCCATCGCATCACCGGCGACATGCGCCACGAATTGGAAAAGGCGGGGATCGAGGCCGAGGTCTTTGGCCGCGCCAAGAAACCCTATTCGATCTGGCGCAAGATGCAGGAGAAGGATCAGGGCTTCTCGCGCCTTTCCGACATCTACGGATTCCGCATCATCACCCGGACCGAGGAAGACTGCTATCGCACCCTCGGCGCGATCCACCAGCGTTGGCGCGCGGTGCCCGGGCGGTTCAAGGACTACATCAGCCAGCCGAAATCGAACGGATACCGCTCGATCCACACCACTGTATCGGGCCGCGACGGCAAACGGGTCGAGGTTCAGATCCGCACCCGTCAGATGCATGACGTGGCCGAAACCGGCGTTGCGGCGCATTGGTCCTATCGTGACGGTGTGCGCTCGGAAAACCCGTTTGCGGTCGATCCGGCCAAGTGGATTTCCAACCTCACCGAACAGTTCGACAGCGAAGATGATCACGAGGATTTCCTCGAAGCAGTCAAGCTCGAGATGTACTCGGACCAGGTTTTCTGCTTCACCCCCAAAGGCGATGTGGTGAAACTGCCGCGCGGGGCGACGCCGATTGATTTCGCCTACGCGATCCATACCCGCATCGGCCATGCCTGCGTCGGCGCCAAGGTCGATACGATCCGCGTGCCGCTGTGGACGCGCCTCAAGAACGGGCAGTCGGTGGACATCATCACCGCCGACGGCCAGATGCCCCAAGTCACATGGCTGGAGATTGCGGTCACCGGCAAGGCGCGCACCGCCATCCGCCGGGCCCTGCGCGAGGTGGACCGCGAACGCTTTATCAAGCTGGGCAAGGAACTCGCCCGCGCCGGGTTCGAAAATCTCGGTCGCAAGGCCACCGACAAGGCGCTGGACACCGCCGCCAAACACCTGCGCCTGAAAGATCGTCATGAATTGCTGGCCCGTCTGGGCAGCGCCGAGCTTACCGCCCATGAGGTGGTCGAGGCGGTATATCCCGAGCTTACCAAGGATGACGGAGATGCGATTTCTCCCCGTCGTGCGGTGATCGGGCTTGAACCGGGCCAGAAATTCGACCGCGCGCCTTGTTGCCAGCCGCTGCCGGGTGAGCGGATCGTCGGCATCACCTTTCGCGGTAAGGGCGTTGTAGTACACGCCATCGACTGCGATCGTCTGTCCGAATATGAAAACGAACCTGACCGCTGGGTCGATCTGCACTGGCATTCGGGCACCCACCCGGCGGTCTATGGCGCGACGCTCGATCTGACCATCGGCAACGATGCCGGGGTGCTGGGGCGCATTTGCACATTGATCGGCGAGAAAAAGGCCAATATCTCGAACCTCGAATTCGTCGACCGCAAACCGGATTTTTACCGCCTGATGATCAATGTCGAACTGCGTGACCTTGAACAGCTGCATTCGCTGATGCTGATGCTTGAGGCCGAAAGCGATGTTGCCGCGGTCGAGCGGTACCGGGAAAGCGCGAAACCCGCTGTCGCGGCTGGCTGAGAAGGGGTGATCACGAGTGGTTTTCAAGCGCCGAGATCGCCGCTCAGCCGTTCAGATTGCGTCCGAGTTCGTCTATCCGCGCGGTGGATGGACCCGCGCCTTTCACTATGTCAAACACCGGGTTCGCCGCCTGCCTGACAGCCCCGAACGCATCGCGCGCGGCATCGGGGCAGGGGTATTCGCCTCGTTCACGCCTTTCTACGGCTTGCATTTCCTGGTCGCCGCAGTCCTGGCCCGCCTGCTGAACGGCAACATTCTGGCCGCGCTCAGCGGCACGTTCTTCGGCAATCCCCTGACCTATGTGCCGATAGCGGTCATCAGCCTGCAAACCGGGCATTTCATGCTGGGCACCAAGTTCCGCAAGCATGACACGGACGGGCTGATGGGGAAGTTTGCCGATGCGATGGGCGACCTCAAAGACAATTGCATCGCCATGTTCACGGATCGTGAGGCCGACTGGCACGGGCTCAGCCGGTTCTATGACGATGTGTTCTTTCCCTACATGATCGGCGGCGTCATTCCGGGCATCGTGGCCGGGGTGATCTGCGCCTATCTCAGCCTGCCGCTGATCCGCACCTATCAGCAGCGCCGCCGCGCCAAGATCAAGGCGAAGTTTGAACAAATCAAACGCCTTGCACAGGCAGAGGCTGACGTTCCTCCAACAAAACCACTAGGCTCGACCTCAGGGACAATGAAGGATTCGAAAGATGTCTGACAACCATTTGCGTCTGGGCGTGAATATCGACCACGTGGCCACCATCCGCAACGCCCGTGGCGGGGCATACCCTGATCCGATCCGCGCCGCGAAACTGGCTGAAGAGGCCGGGGCCGACGGTATTACCGCCCACCTGCGCGAAGATCGCCGCCATATCCTGGACGCCGATATCGAAGGGCTGATGGAGGCGCTGACCGTGCCGCTGAACTTCGAGATGGCCGCGACGGATGAGATGCAGAAAATCGCACTGCGTCACAAGCCGCACGCCGTCTGCATCGTCCCCGAAAAGCGCGAGGAACGCACCACCGAAGGTGGGCTCGAAGTCGCGCGCGAGGAAAACAAGCTGGCCCATTTCATTGCGCCCCTGCGCGATGTGGGCTGCCGCGTCTCGATCTTCATCGCCGCAGACCGACGCCAGATCGACGCCGCCCACCGCATCGGGGCCGAAGTGATTGAACTGCACACCGGCGCCTATTGCGACTTCCATGCCGAGGGCAAACTGGATGATGCCGCGCGCGAACTGGAAGCCCTGCGCGAAATGTCTGCCTATGCCCATTCGCTTGGGTTGGAAGTCCACGCCGGCCACGGCCTGACCTACGACACCGTGCAACCGGTGGCGGCCTTCCCCGAAGTGCGCGAGTTGAACATCGGCCACTTCCTTATCGGCGAAGCCATCTTCCGCGGCCTCACTCCAGCGGTCCACGAAATGCGCCGCCTGATGGACGAGGCGCGGGAATGATCGACCTTACTTCACTGGCGATCACTGCACTTGCTTTTTTCGTCGTCGCAGTCTCACCCGGCCCTGCAAACATTTCCAACGCCGCAGTGGCGATGAGCTTCGGGCGTAAGACCAGCCTTGTTTATGGCCTGGGCCTGTCCTGCGGTCTGGTATTCTGGGGGCTGGTTGCTGCAAGCGGAATGGGCGCGGTTCTACAAAGCTCGCTTTATGTTCTGATGATGCTCAAGGTGCTGGGTGGGTTGTATCTATTGTGGCTTGCATGGCAGTCGGGACGCTCTGCTCTGCAATCTGACGCGGCCAGAGTTTCCATCCCCGCCAAGGGCAAATGGTTCTGGCGCGGGCTTTTCCTCAACCTCTCCAACCCGAAATCGGTTGTCGCATGGATGGCGGCCTTGTCAGTAGGCCTCGGGCCTGAGGACGGGCTGCTCTCGGTCGTCGTCGCGACGCTGATTTGCATGCTTGCAGGTTTTCTCAACAATTTCCTCTATTCGATGTTGTTCTCGATAAGCGGCATGATGGCCGGATATCGCCGCTTCCGTCGTTGGATCGACGGAGTTGTCGCCGGGTTGTTCGCCGTTGCGGGTCTGGGATTGATCAGATCGGCCTTCACGCGATGATCACCACTGGTTTCATAGCAATCTGGATCGCCTGGCTGATGGCTGGAGGGTCACCAGGCCCCGCCACCATGGGCATCGCCGGAACCGCCATGAACGAGGGCCGTACTGCCGGTCTGGCCTTTGCGCTGGGCATCTGCGCGGGCTCTGCTGCGTGGGGCATAGCCGCAGCGTTGGGGCTGTCGGCGATCATGCTGGCCAATGTCTGGGTGTTCGAGGTGATCCGCTATATCGGCGTCGCTTATCTGGGTTGGCTGGCGTTCAAGGCCCTGCGTCGTGCGCTGTCCTCGGATGAGGTCGCGCTTGGCAAGCCGGTTACCGGTTCCTTGCCCACGATCTTTGCCAAAGGCGCAGCCATCCACCTGACCAACCCGAAGGCGATCCTCAGCTGGGGGTCGATCTATGCCATCGTCGCCCCCAACGATGCCAGCCTTGCCATGCTGCTGGGCTATTTCGCCATGCTCTATGCGGGCTCATTGTTGGTCTTCATCGGCTACGCCTTCCTGTTTTCGTCTGCGCGGATGGTCAACGCCTATCACCGCGCCCGCCGCTGGTTCGATTTTGCCTTCGCCGGTTTCTTCGGCGTGGCCAGCTACAAAATTTTCACGGTGAGGTTGTCATGAAGGCAATTACATATCGCGGCTTTGGTCCCGCATCCGACGTTCTCGAACTAACCGACATGCCCACGCCCGACCCCGCTCCGGGCGAGGTGTTGGTGCGCGTCCATGCCAGCGGTATCAACCCCTCTGACGTCAAGCTGCGCGGCGGTGCGCGTCTGGGCGCGGTGATGCAATTCCCGGTGATCACCCCCCACTCGGACGGGGCAGGGGTGATCGAGGCGGTTGGCGAAGGTGTCGATCCGGCCCGCGTGGGTGAGCGTGTGTGGATCTGGAACGGCCAATGGCAACGCGCATTTGGCACCGGGGCCGAATATATCGCGCTCCCCTCCGATCAGGCGGTGCATCTGCCCGACACCACCAGCTTTGCCGAAGGTGCCTGTTTCGGCATCCCCGCCATGACCGCGTGGTATGCGCTTTTCGCCGATGGCCCGATCACCGATCAGACCGTGCTTGTCACCGGAGGTGCTGGCACCGTCGGGCGCTACGCCTGCCAGATGGCTGCGCTGGGCGGGGCACGGGTGATCACTACCGTCAGTTCTGACGAGAAAGCCGCCCATTCTGGCGCTTCCGAATGGATCAACTACCGCACCCAAGACGTGACCGAGGCGGTGATGGACCTGACGGATGGTGCCGGCGTCGACCGCATCGTCGAGGTTGATTTCGCCGCCAACCAGACGGCCTCGCTTGCGATGATCCGCCCTTGTGGCACGATCGCCAGCTATGCCTCGGCCTCACAAATGAAGCCCGAGTTGGATTTCTACGGCTTCATGTTCAAGAACATCCGTCTGCATATGCTGATCGTCTATCAGTTGGACGCCATTGCCCGCCGCCGCGGCGAGGCACAATTGGGCGCATGGTTGGAGCAGGGCGCATTAACCCACGCCGTCGTCCCGGGCGGAGGATTGGCGGATGCGGCCAAAGCCCACGCAATGGTCGAGGCCGGGCAAAAGCTCGGCACCGTGGTGCTGGAGGTCTGATACTATTGACCAATTGGCAGGGCCAGGAACCAGTCGGCGACCCGATCTGGCCAATCGCTCTGCCGCCCGTGACCATGTGGGCCAAGCGACAGAACGACTGATCCGGCTGTGCAGTTGGACCAGTGCTTGTCCCAGTTTGGCCCTTCGGTTTTTACCTTGTTTGCCATCTGCCCGCAGCCGTTTGTGCGGTTCAGAATGCCGACGGATTTCATGACGCTGCCTTGCTCGAAATGCAGGCCGCCAAAGACTGCCTCGCGCCCTTCGAAGGGGACGGTGCGATCCGCAAAGCCATGGCTGTGATGCATATGCACGGGGCCGCTGCAGCGCCGCCACATCGGTTCCCAGAACGCGCCAGAGGCCGAGGCGTAGGCGGCCGCAAACTCGTGATCGGTGCAAGCCTTGTCCCATACCATAGACCCGCCGCGCGAATAACCTGCCAACAGGATTCTGCCCGGATCGAGATTAAACCGTGCCAGAGCATCTTCTTTGATCTTTTGCAGAGCAATCAAATCATCCCTAGGCCAGCGGTGCCCATCGTGCACACCCCAATCCAGGATTTTTGGATTGCCGACATCAACCTGTCCGTCGGGGGCGATGAATGCGATGCCACGGCTGGTAAAGGCATCGACCAGTGCGGCGCGATTGACGGCTGCGTTTGCCGTCGCTGCATAGCCGTGCAAGAAGATGACACTCGGCGCGTTCTCGGGATTTTCAGGTAAAACCACCCGATAGCTCAGCGCGTCGACGCGGCAGGGATCTGCCTCGGAGCCACAAGGCTGAGGCTCGGCCAGCACAGGGACAACTGGGCCAATGGTGAGTGCAAGGATTGAAATGAACGCCTTTCTCAACATGGCCAGCTCCACCAGACTACACAAAACAGGTCGACTGTAGCACATGTCCCGCGATCTGCTTGCCATTGGGTCTCATTTAAAGTTGATTGGCACCACCTTAGACTTGAGAAACGCATGATCCTGGGCATCGGCACCGACCTCGCCAATATTGACCGCATTCAAGGCACGCTCGACCGCTTCGGCGACCGGTTTCGCAACCGCGTCTTTACCGAAACCGAACAGCGAAAGGCCGAACGCCGCCACGACACCGCAGGCACCTACGCCAAGCGCTGGGCCGCGAAAGAGGCGTGTTCCAAGGCGCTGGGCACCGGCTTGCGCATGGGCATCGCGTGGAAGGATATGGCGGTGACCAATCTGCGCACCGGCCAACCCGTCATGCATGTCACCGGCTGGGCCGCCGAACGCCTGAACGAGATGACCCCCGAAGGTCATGAGGCAATCATCCACGTCACCCTGACCGACGATCACCCCTGGGCGCAGGCCTTTGTGGTGATCGAGGCCCGCCCGCTTCACGAAGCGCCCGCGCAGCCTTGACTTGCCCCCAACCGACCCGCATGTAGCACCCCAACCACGCACAGACTGGAGAGAGCAGTATGGCCGAGGAAGCCAAATCCGGAAACGCCGTCTGGGAGACGATCAAAACCATCGTCTACGCCCTGCTGATCGCGGGCGTTTTCCGCACCCTGTTCTTTCAGCCGTTCTGGATTCCGTCCGGCTCGATGAAGCAGACCCTGCTGATCGGGGATTTCCTGTTCGTCAACAAGATGGCCTATGGCTATTCCTACGCGTCCTGCCCCAGCCTGATCATCCCCAGCGTCGGACTGAACATCGACGCAGAAGATATCTGCGGCTGGATGAAAGGCGACAACACCCGCATTCTGGGCGGCGAGCCTGAACGCGGCGACGTCATCGTTTTCCGCCACCCGGTCACGGGCCGCGACTATATCAAGCGCCTGATCGGCATGCCGGGTGACCGGGTTCAGGTGCGTCAGGGCCAGATCATCCTGAATGGCACCCCTGTGCCGCAACAACCCGATGGCGTCTTTAGTGAATTGGCCGAACCACAAGGCCCGCAAGGCCTGCGCCCGCGCTGCGAAAACGGCCCCGTAGGCTTTGGTGGAGAATGCGAAAAGACCCGCCTGATCGAAACCCTGCCCAATGACGTGTCATACGATGTACTGAACATCGGCAATCAGGGGTCCGACAATACCGGCATCTACACCGTGCCCGAAGGTCACTATTTCTTCATGGGCGACAACCGCGACAACTCGGCCGACAGCCGCCTGCCGCAATCTGCTGGCGGGGTCGGTTACGTCCCATACGAAAACCTGATCGGTCGCGCCGACCGCATCATGTTCTCCTCTGCAGGCCGGTCGATGCTGTTCTTCTGGACATGGCGCGGTGATCGCTTCTTCAAGGCGGTCAATTGAAGTTATCGGCCGATATAAAGGCATTCCAGCAGCGATTGGGGTACGAATTCTCCGACCCCGAACTGCTGGTGCGCGCGCTGACCCACGGGTCGGTGTCTTCGCCCACGCGCCCTGACAATCAGCGGCTCGAATTTCTGGGTGATCGCGTACTGGGCCTTGTCATGGCCACGGCCCTGCTCGAAGCCGACAAGAAGGCCTCCGAAGGCCAACTTGCCCCCCGTTTCAACGCGCTGGTCCGCAAAGAGGCCTGCGCCGATGTCGCCCGCCAGATCGACCTCGGAGCAGTTCTGAAACTGGGCCGGTCCGAGATGCTGTCTGGAGGCCGCCGCAAACAGGCTCTGCTGGGCGACGCGATGGAAGCGGTCATCGCCGCCATCTACCGCGACGCAGGCTTCGAGGCGGCCCGAGACGTCATCCTCGCCCTCTGGGGCGACCGCATCCACAAGGTCGAGGCCGACGCGCGCGACGCCAAAACCGCTCTACAGGAATGGGCGCAAGCACGCGGCCAGAAACCGCCTGCTTATGTTGAGGTCAAACGCACCGGCCCCGACCACGCCCCCATCTTCACCATCGCCGCCCGCCTGCAGGACGGCACCGAAGCGCAAGCCACCGCAGGCTCTAAACGTCAGGCTGAACAGGCGGCGGCCAAAGCACTTCTGGATTCGCTGACGCAATAGCAACACCATCCACCCCGGTACCGGATCCCTCCTTCATTTGGCCAAGAATATCTCAGGGGGTTAGGGGGCTGGCCCCCCAATCGATCGGGTTGGCGCAGCCAGTTCGATCTTCAAGCAACCCGAAGAAATCCGGTCAGACCCGTTTTCTGGCGTTCAATCACATGACAATGAAACGCCCAGCCACCGGGATTGTCCGCGACCAGGCCGATCTCGACCGTCTTACCCTTCGACGGCAACATCGTATCCGTCATCAGGTCAAGCACTCCCGCAGCAGTTTCGCTGCCCGGGAGAAACCCGTGACGTCTCACGTCTTGCCTCACTGAAAGGATGATCGCTTGGCTGGCTTTGGCGCGGCGCACCACCTTGACCCAATCCACAGGCCGGGTCGCAATGCGACAAATCCCTCTGGCCCGCCCGGGCATTCTGCTATAGGGGTGCGCACTTGCAAACAGGATCGCAGAACACATGACCACACGCGCCGGATTTATCGCCCTGATCGGAGAGCCCAACGCAGGCAAATCCACCCTTCTGAACCGCATGGTCGGGGCCAAGGTTTCGATCGTGACCCACAAGGTGCAAACCACCCGTGCCCGCATCCGGGGCGTGGCGATGGAAGGTGACGCGCAACTAGTCTTTGTCGACACCCCGGGCCTCTTCAAACCCCGCCGCCGTCTGGACCGTGCGATGGTCGCCGCCGCTTGGGGCGGGGCGGCTGATGCGGATGTGGTCGTGCTGATGGTCGAGGCCCATCGCGGCATCACCGAAGGGGTCGAACGCATCCTCGAAGGGCTCGAAGAGATCGGGCAGGGCCGCACCATCGCGCTGGCGATCAACAAGATCGACAAGGTTCCGTCTGAGAAGCTGCTGGCCCTCACCAGCGACCTGAACGCACGCTATCCCTTTGCCGAAACCTTTATGATCTCGGCCGAAAAAGGCCACGGCGTCGACGACCTGCGTAAATGGCTCGCCTCGGAACTACCCGAAGGTCCGTGGCTCTACCCCGAAGACCAGATCGCTGATCTGCCAATGCGCATGATCGCCGCCGAGATGACGCGCGAGAAGCTCACGCTGCGCCTGCATCAGGAACTGCCCTATCAGCTGACGGTCGAGACCGAGAACTGGGAAGAGCGCAAAGACGGTTCGGCCAAGATTGATCAGGTCATCTATGTCATGCGTGACGGCCACAAAGGCATCGTGTTGGGCAAACGGGGCGAGACTATCAAGGCGGTCAGTCAGGCGGCGCGGGCCGAACTCGAAGAGTTCCTCGACCGTAAGATCCACCTGTTCCTGCAGGTGAAAGTCCGGCCCAACTGGCTGGAGGAATCCGAGCGTTACTCGGAAATGGGTCTGGATTTCAAAGACGGCAACGCATGACTGAGGCCAAGAATTTTCGCCGAAAATTCTTATACCTGGTGGCGAGGTCCGTGCGATGACCCGGCTGACGGCGGAATTCTGGGTGCATGCCTATCTCGCACGGCTGCGGTTTCAGGAAATCCCGGCCTTCGTCGTGGCCCATGGCGATGACACTGCGGGCGCGGTGCTGGTCAAACTCAATACGCTCGATGGTCGGGCAATAGCATTCCAACGCAGTTTCGACCTGATGAGCGGCGAACGAAAATGGGTGGAACTCTCCAGCGGCCCCGAGGCTGATGTGGATGCCGCCGTTACCAGACAACGCAGCTTTGACCCCGATCTCTGGGTGATTGAGGTCGAAGACCGTCAGGGGCGGCACCTGCTGGGTGAAGAAGGGCTTGAATAAGCCCCGCTGGATGGGCCTTTTACGCGCGGATCAAAGCGGCTATTTTGATGCAGAACCCGGGCGGTCAGAACAGGCCTGACCTTAGTATGGCGCAAGACGATGAGGTATTTGCGTGGCTGAAACGATTGCTGAGAAACTGGAAAAATCGGAACTTGGCCACTGGATGCAGCGGTTCGAGGGTTTCATGGTCTTTGTCGGCGTCGTCGGTCCATTCGCCACGCTTCCGCAGCTGATCAAGCTCTACTTTACCCACTCGCAACACGCGACGGGTCAGTCGCTGCTCTCGTGGTCGCTCTATGCCGCACTGTCGTTTCTGTGGTTCGCCTACGGATTGGTGGTGGGAAAGTTGCCCATCTATGTGGGCAACGGGATCTCGATGGTGCTGAACCTGCTGATGGTCATCGGAATTCTGATCCACGCAGGTATGACGTTCTGAAGAACAGCTTCACCCTTCGTCGCCGAGATAGACAAAACTCATCTTGTTGCCATCCGGGTCGCGCGCATAGGCCCCAAAGAAGTTCGGGCCATATTGGGGGCGATCGCCCGGATCACCTTCATTCGTTCCGCCATTGGCGAGCGCCGCCGCATGCGCTTCTCGCACTTCCGCTTCGCTTTGGCACAACAGGCCAACCATATTGCCGTTCCCGACGGTGGCCGCTTCTTTGTCAAACGGCGTTGCAACCCACATCGATCCGCCGTCGCGCAGCCCATAACAGACAGCGTGCGGCATGTATTCGGCGATAACTTTCCCACCAATCCGGGGCACAACCGCGTCATAGTAAGTGCGTGCTTTGGCGACGTCGTTTGAACCGATCATGACATAGTTGAGTGACATTTCTGAAATCCCATTGATAAGAACATAAAGTGAACATTAACAGCTGAAGCACAGAACCGCAACGTGTTTAAAAGATCTTCCACAAAGCTGACCTGACCCGTTTGTACCTTGCACCTGTAACGGCCATAAGATTTCCTGCGGACATATCTGGGACTGAACGAGGCCAAGCTTGGACTGGCGTGATCACGGCATACTTCTGACCTCTCGCCGCCATGGTGAGACGGCGGCGATTATCGAGGTCTTCACCGAAGCCCACGGTCGTCACGCGGGTGTCGTGCGCGGGGGAACCAGCCGCAAGATTGCACCGATTCTGCAACCCGGCGCGCAGCTGGACGTGCTCTGGCGCGCGCGGCTTGAGGAACATCTGGGCACCTTTCAGGTCGAACCCCTGCGCTCGCGCGCGGCGGCCGCGTTTTCGGGGCGGCTGGCGCTGGCGGGTCTGAACGCGGTGGTGGCGCTTCTGTCTTTCTGCCTGCCCGAACGCGAACCGCACCCTGCGATCTACAAGCAAACCGAACAGCTGATGGATTTGCTGGGGCAGGATGAGGTCTGGCCACTGGCCTATCTGCGCTGGGAACTGGCCCTGCTGGAAGAGCTGGGCTTTGGCCTCGACCTCTCAAGCTGCGCAGTGACGGGCGCGACCGAGGGGCTGGTCTATGTCTCTCCGAAAACAGGCCGCGCTGTCAGTGCGGCGGGGGCAGGGGAGTGGGCCGACAAGCTGCTGCCGTTGCCACCCTGTTTGCGCGGCGAAGGCGCTGCACCGGATGACGAGATTGCCGATGCGCTGCGCACGACTGGGTATTTTCTGGAAAACCATCTGGCCCCGTCGCTGGGCCACACTCCGCTGCCAGAGGCGCGCGCGCGCTTTGTGGCGCAGTTTACTCGACGGCTTTGAACACCATCTCGTGCCCGTCCTCGTTGCGCAGGATCAGCACATCGCCGGACACTTCGGATTGCGTCATCGCCATCAGCGCGGCGAAATAGAACCCTTCGGCCTCAAGCCCGGCACAAGCCGCACGGGTGGCGGCCAGATCAGCGATCTCGAACCACGGATACGGCGCGTTCAGCTTGCCCGAATAGGTGTTGCAGGGGGCGTTGCCCTCGATCCGCCCTTCCTCGGGAAAGCGCAGCAGGGCGCTGGCCTCAAAAGGCTGTCCGTCGATCTCCTGCAGCGCCCATGTCTGATCCGCCGCGCCATAGGCGGCAACCGTCTCATCCTCTTTACATTGGAACAAGGTCAGCAAGGGCAGGAGCAAGGTCAGACGTAACATCGCAGTATCCTGTCAGTAGGGGTTCGCGCCGCTGATCAGCTCTTCGCGCACCTCAAGGCGGGGTCGCCAATTGTATTTGGTATCCTCGCGCACCTGATCCCAATACAACACACCGCTGTTGCGCCACGGGTCGAGGATGATGCCCTCATACATCGAATCTCCCTTGGCACTGATTAGGGCCGAATGGTGGATGATCCGGAACGCGGTTGGGGGAGAGGTAGCCCAATGCAGGTCCAGCGTCTGAAAGTTCTCTTGCTTCAGGCGTGTGGTCATGGCCTGCGCCCAGTCGTTACACAGGCCTTTTTCACGAAACCCGTTGATGATCTTCGCGTTGTGAATGATGGCCGAATCGGTGACGTTCCATTCCTGTTTCAGCTGGCTGGAATAGGCATAGGATATCTCGGCCGCACGCCGCGCCTCAGCCGGATCAACCTTGGCGTCAAGCTGCTGGATTGCCTGTGCCAGCTGGTCCACGTCATCGGACCCGGTGCTCGGTGCCATGGCGCATCCGGCAAGGGTCAGGCAGGTGGCCAAAACTGCGATGATGATCTTCACGCTCGATTCTCCTCTGGCCAGCTTGGGCGCTGGGTTGGTTGACGCCCTTTACCCGATTTCTGCACCCGATCCGAGGGGGAAGTTCTGCTCATGTGACCGCAAAACCAAGTTGTACAACTCGGAAGATTGCCGCTTGGGGGCCTGTACAACACGGAAGAAAAAGAAAACCCGGCGCGAGGCCGGGTTCAGTTGGGGAAACCGCGTCGGATAGGGCGTCAGCCCAGCAATCGACGCGCGATGACTTGCGCCTGAATTTCTGCGGCGCCTTCAAAGATGTTCAGGATACGTGCGTCACATAGCACGCGGCTGATCTTGTACTCCAGCGCAAAGCCGTTGCCGCCATGGATCTGCAACCCGTTATCTGCAGCCGCCCAGGCAACCCGAGCGCCCAGCAACTTGGCCATCCCGGCCTCAAGATCACAGCGCTGGCCGTGGTCTTTTTCCCATGCAGAATAATAGGTTAACTGTCGGGCGATCATGATCTCGACCGCCATCATCGCCAGCTTGCCCGAGACCCGGGGGAAGTTGATCAGCGATTTGCCGAACTGCTTGCGGTCTTGCGCGTATTGCATGGCAATGTCCAAAGCGCTCTGCGCCACGCCGATGGCGCGGGCAGCCGTTTGGATGCGGGCAGACTCGAAGGTTTCCATTAACTGCTTGAAACCTTTGCCTTCTTCGCCGCCCAGCAGGTTTTCACCCTTCACTTCGAAGCCGTCAAATCCCAGCTCGTATTCCTTCATGCCACGATAACCCAACACCTCAATCTCACCACCAGTCATGCCGGGCGTGGGGAAGGGGTTCTCGTCGGTTCCAGGTGTCTTTTCAGCCAGGAACATGGACAGCCCACGGTGATCGGTACTGTCGGGATTAGTCCGCGCCAACAAGGTCATCACATGGGTGCGCGCCGCGTGCGTGATCCATGTTTTATTGCCTGTTATCTTATAGTTACCGTCTTCGTCCTTGACGGCCCGCGTGCGCAGGCTGCCCAGATCCGAGCCTGTGTTGGGCTCAGTGAAAACGGCAGTCGGTAGAATTTCGGCGCTGGCCAGCTTGGGCAGCCAGTTGGCCTTTTGCTCATCCGTGCCACCCGCGATAATCAACTCTGCAGCAATCTCAGAGCGGGTGCCCAGAGAGCCCACACCGATATAGCCGCGCGACAGTTCCTCGGACACCACGCACATTGAGGCTTTGGACAGGCCAAACCCACCGAATTCCTCGGGGATGGTCAGGCCGAACACGCCCATTTCGGCAAGTTCTTCGATGATCTCGATCGGGATCAGCTCGTCCTTCAGATGCCAGTCATGAGCATTTGGCTCAACTTTTTCAACGGCATAGCGGCGGAACTGGTCGCGGATCATTTCTAGTTCTTCGTCCAGACCCGAAGCGCCAAACATGGTGGCGCCGGACTGGTCCTGCATCAGCTCAACCAGACGGATGCGGGCGGCCTGAGAATTGGCCTGCGCCATCAGGGTCTGCACTTCGCTGCACTGGAAGCCCGACAATGCGTCCCAGCCGAGGCCAAGGTCTTGCAAACGCACAACTTCCCCTTGGTTCATCGGGATACCACCGGCGATCTGGTGCAGATATTCGCCGAATGCGATCTGGTGCAGCAATTGCTCCATCTCGCCGAATTTGCCTTCGGCCTGAAGCGCTTCGGCCCAGCGTTGCATCTGCTGCAGCGACTGGTGATAGGTCGCCAGCCATGCCAGCCCATGCGCAGCCGTCTGGTGTGCTTCGATCAACGCGCCCGAGATGCGGCCTTCGCTGGTCACCATCGCGCGCACGGAAACGAGCGCTTTGTCGAACACCGTTTCAACAGCGGGTAATGCAGCCGCGCTGAGTGTCAGAAGGTCGGGCAAAACCGCTGGCTGCGTCATGTTCGTCATATCCTGTCCGTCATGGGCCATGAATCACGTCCTCTGCTGGGTCGTCTGGTCATATCATGCTGCACGTGCAGCGCAACAAAAATACGCAAATAGCCGGTGAAAAGTTCAAATATTTCTCAGTTAATTTTGCAATGCAGAAAAATCTTGGGCTGATATGAAGGGCCGATGGAACTGTTTTCGCTGATGTCCCCGCAGGAATTTTACCTTGCTTTGGTCGTGGCTTTCGTCGCTGGCTGGGTCAAAGGCATGGTTGGCTTTGCCATGCCGATGGTGCTGGTGTCGGGGCTCAGCATGATGCTGCCGCCCGAACTGGCGCTGGCGGGTCTGATCCTGCCCACGTTGGTGACCAACGGGGTGCAAGCCCTGCGCGAAGGTGTACCTGCCGCTGTGGCATCGGTCCGAAAATTCAGGGTGTTTCTCGGCGTCGGGCTGGTGTGCCTTCTGGCCAGTGCTCAGCTGATCAACCTACTGTCTCCCAAGGCTTTTCTGCTGATCCTCGGCGCGCCGGTCTCGTTCTTCGCCCTAGTGCAACTGCTTGGTCTGAAGCTGACGCTGCAGGGACCTTCCCTGCGGGTTGAAGCCATGGTCGGCGCAGTGGCTGGCGCCGTCGGTGGCATCTCAGGCGTGTGGGGGCCGCCAACCGTGGCCTATCTGACGGCGCTGAATACGCCGAAAAAGGATCAGATGCGGGTTCAGGGTGTGATCTATGGTTTGGGAGCCGTGGCGCTTGTCGTGGCGCATCTGGGTTCAGGAATTCTGCGGACCGAGACGGCGGTGTTTTCTGCGTTGCTGATTGTACCGGCACTGGCCGGAATGCGCGGCGGCCAGTTTCTGCAGGACCGCATTGATCAGGCGCAATTCCGACGGCTCACATTGCTGGTTCTGCTGATTGCCGGGATGAACCTGCTGAGGCGCGGCATTATGGGTTAGCTGCGTCTCTCGGCAAAACGGAAAGCGAAGTGTAGGCCCAGCATCAGGAAGAACAAGCCCGAGATATCTCCGATCAGATAAGCGATGTATTCGGCGGTGGCGCTGCCGAACGCCATGTTGGTTAGGCCCGAGACCAGAAATGAAGTCACGACACCGATGCCCATGATGCACGACCAGCACGGGCTCCGGTCTGCGCGGGGGAACAGATCCCATCCCAGCGCTTTGCAGGCATAGAATGCTGCCGGAACCGTGGTGACCGCTATGGCGATTGCCAGCAGTCTGCTGGGCATGAAGACATCCCAGCCGCCGATCATGGCAAAGACGATGAAGACGCCGGGCAGCAGTGCGAAGATCGCGCGCCAGCCCAATAACCATGCTGCCAATACACGAACGCCATGTGGCAGGAACAGCAGGCTGGCGTGGCTGGGATATTCTGGAAAGAACACGTTTTGCAGGGGCATCAGAACCTCGAATGTGAGAAACGATGCCGCCACATAGGCCAAAGAGGCAAAAAATGTGTCAGAGGCCCATCTGCGCACGGGGTTCAGCCGTTGTCGACAGGTGGGCGAAAATCACCTGGGCGCATGAACCAGATACCGCCCGCGGTTGGCGCTGCCGCTTTGGGACAGATAGCCTTTCTGCACCAGCGATTTCAGTGCGCGGAAGAAAGTCGGGCGCGAGACGCTCTGGACCAGGGTATGCTCGATCAGACCAAACGTACGCACCTCTTTGTCGTCTTTTGACAGCTCTTCCGCAGCATAATAAATGTCACGCTCGACCGGAGATAGCTCTTCGAGCCCAAGGGTGCGTTCCATACTCTGCATCAATTTGCGTAATTCGGTGAGCTTTGAAATTTCGGTCATGGTCTACCTGTCATGTTCTGCATCGGACTGAGTATTGTGAAAGGGTCGAGCCCTTTTGTTATTGTCGGTCCGACACCATCCCCAAGTGGATTTAATCGTTACTTTGTCGGGTCGCCCAAGCGCTGGTGTGAGTGAGGACGCTCGGATCAACCGGTTTTCTGATGATAGGCTGGGATAGCTCAAGTTGAGCTTACAGGCAATGCACTTGTCCGTGTGCATGCGGTTTCCGCAACGTAAGCATGCAGTGAATTGGGGGCCGGAACAGCCCCCAATTTCAATCAGCCGATGGCCACGGCTTTGATGTCTTCGTCGATGAAAGGCAGATACTGTTCAAAGTTTTCTGCAAACATCTGCACCAGCTTGTCGGCCTGCTTGTCGAAGGCCGCCTGATCGTCCCAGGTGCGGCGCGGATCCAGCAGAACCTCGGGCACGCCAGGCACCGAGACGGGCACGTCGAAGCCGAAATTGGCATCCTTGCGGTATTCCGCATCAGCCAGCGATCCCTCGAGCGCGGCGGTCAGCAGCGCACGGGTGGCCTTGATCGGCATCCGGCTGCCTACGCCATAGGCACCGCCGGTCCAGCCGGTATTGACCAGCCAGCAGGTGGCGCCGTGCTGGGCGATTTTGTCGCGCAGCAGGTTGCCGTAAGCCTCGGGGCGGCGGGGCATGAAAGGTGCTCCGAAACAGGTCGAGAAGGTGGGCTGTGGCTCAGTGACACCACGCTCGGTTCCCGCAACCTTCGAGGTGAAGCCCGACAGGAAGTGGTACATCGCTTGCGCCGGTGTCAGTCGCGCGATCGGAGGCAGAACGCCGAACGCGTCACAGGTTAGCATGATGATGTTCTTCGGATGCCCACCCAGTGCGCTTTTGGACGCGTTCGAGATGTATTCCAACGGATAGGCGCAGCGCATATTTGCGGTCAGCGAATCGTCGTCGAAATCCAGTTCCTTGGTTTCGGGATCGAAGACCATGTTCTCGATCACGGTGCCGAATTTGCTGGTTGTCGCATAGATTTCCGGCTCGGCCTCGGCATTCAGGTTGATGGTCTTGGCATAGCAGCCGCCCTCAAAATTGAAGGTGCCGCGATCCGACCAGCCATGTTCGTCATCGCCGATCAGCACGCGGGCCGGGTCGGCGGAAAGGGTGGTTTTACCTGTGCCCGACAGGCCGAAGAAGACGGCAGTGTCGACCGGGTTGCCGACCGCGTGGTTGGCCGAACAGTGCATCGGCATCACGCCTTTCTCGGGCAGCATGTAGTTCAGCAGGGTGAAGACGGATTTCTTGTTCTCACCCGCATACTCGGTGCCGCCGATCAGGATCAGTTTGCGGTCGAAGTTCAGCGCGATCACTGTTTCGCTGCGGCAGTTATGCTTGGCCGGGTCGGCCTGGAAGCTGGGGCAGTTGATGATGGTGAAATCTGCGGTGAAATCGTCCAAGTCCTCACGATCCGGACGACGCAGCAGGTGACGGATGAACAGGTTGTGCCAGGCCAGCTCAGTCACCATGCGCACATTGATCGAATAGCTTGGGTCGGCCCCGCCGACGAGGTCCTGCACGAAATAGTCGCGGCCTTTCATATGGGCCAGCATGTCTTCGTAGAGCGCGTCAAAGCCTTCGGGGCTCATGGCGGCGTTGTTTTCCCACCAGATGCTGTCGGCCACGCTGTCGGTCTTGACGACATGCTTGTCCTTGGGCGAACGGCCGGTGAATTTGCCGGTGGTCACCAGAAAGGCGCCGCCGTTGCCAAGGGTGCCTTCGCCGCGCTTCAGCGCTTCTTCGATCAGCGCCGGTTCCATGAAGTTGTAATAGACATTGCCCAGACCCTCGATGCCCTGATCCTCGAGGCGGAATTGCGGGTTAACCCGTCCAGATGTCATGTGTGTCTTCTCCTGTGGCGGCGCGGAGGCATTCGGGCCAATTGCGCCATTGGGGCAGATGCCGATCTAAGACCGGCGGTCAGGCGGGTCTTATCATGGTCGTTCAAGGCATGAACAGGTGGGTTTGACGCAGTTAGCGCAACCAAGTAAAAGTTTAGCGCAACCAAGTATTTCGTGATGAATATGCGGGCCGTTTTCTGGGAAACGATACGGCTTTTTTGTCGCAACTGTGTGGCAACTATCTCACGATTCGCAGATACAGTTTGATTCGCGGCCTTAAAAAAGACAAAAATACCCTACTAATAAGCGGAATACCGCGTATGTGAGCAGGAATGAGGGGCCAACCCGATGTCAAAGATTGCACTGGTGGATGATGACAGAAACATTCTGACGTCCGTATCCATGACACTCGAAGCTGAAGGCTTCGAAGTCGAAACTTATAATGATGGTCAGGCTGCGCTGGACGCATTCAACAAGAAATTGCCGGATATGGCTGTGCTGGACATCAAGATGCCGCGCATGGATGGCATGGATCTGTTGCAGCGCTTGCGGCAGAAGACCCAGATGCCGGTCATTTTCCTGACTTCAAAGGATGATGAGATTGACGAGGTTCTGGGCCTGCGCATGGGCGCCGACGACTACGTCAAGAAACCGTTTTCGCAGCGCCTGTTGGTTGAACGGATCCGCGCGCTGCTGCGCCGTCAGGAAGCGATCGAAGGCGACGCTGGCAGTGTGGCCACAGGTGATACCAAAGTGATGGAGCGGGGCGATCTGCGGATGGACCCTCTACGCCACGCAGTCAGCTGGAAAGGCAATGACGTCTCGTTGACCGTGACCGAGTTCCTGTTGCTGCAAGCCTTGGCGCAGCGTCCGGGTTTTGTCAAAAGCCGCGATCAGCTGATGGATGTGGCCTATGACGATCAGGTTTATGTAGATGACCGGACGATCGACAGCCACATCAAACGCCTGCGTAAAAAGATGCGGGCCGCAGACTCTGAATTCTCGGCCATCGAAACGCTCTATGGTATCGGATATCGGTACAACGAAGAATAGGCGCGGCCGTTTTTAAGGGGTAAAAGGGTCTCGTGCGCGATACTGAACACGCCAATCAAGTGCGCGACGCGGACGTCGTTCTTGGGGATGATTGGGTCATCCCCCTGGACCCCGAGTCTGCCGAGCTGCGGGCCAAACGCTCGCGCCGCAACCTGTTCAGCCTGCGCCATTCAGCACTGGCGCGCCGGATCATTACATTCAACCTAGTGGCTTTGGTCATTTTGGTTGCCGGGCTTCTCTATCTCGACGACTCGCGCAAGCAGCGTGTGCAGCAAACGGCGCGCAATCTGGTTGGCGATGCACAGCTTGTCAGCAACGTGTTTGAAACCCAGCTGCGTCAGCCCGCCCCCGCAGGCGCAGCTGCGCTGGATGTGCGGGACACGCTGGCCGGCCTCAGCCTACCGGAAGGTGGCGAGGTCTTTGTCTATGACGGCACCGGCACGCTGATCGGATGGACGCGGGGCGCCTCAGCTTCTACCGAATTGCCCAGCCTGTTGCGCCAGAATGCAGACAACGCGACCGGAGGCACACTGATCAGCGATGCGTTGAATGCGGTCTGGAACGGCATCTCAGCGGTTTTCAGCAGTTCTGCTGACGTCGATCTGCCCACTTTGGCACAGCGTGTACAAGAGATGATTCCGCAGGCGCTTGATGGCGGGATGCAGGTTCAGGCTGTTAAGGATGGCGTCGGCCAGACCGTGATCGTCGCGGTCGCCCCGATTCTGCTGGATGATGCGCCTGTGGGTGCGGTTGCCATGGCAGGCCCTGCAGGTGAAATTGATGCTTTGGCCCGCAAGGAGCAAGAGCGCATCCTGCAGATGTTCGTCGTGGCCCTGCTGGTGTCCATTGGTCTCAGCCTCGTTCTTGCTTCGACGATCGCCAACCCGCTTGCCGATCTGGCGGCAGCAGCCGAGATGGGCAAGGATCGCGGCACCGGCGTCAATCCGGGACGGATTCGCATACCCGATCTCAGCGCACGTCCGGATGAGATCGGCCGCCTCAGCCAGGCGCTGCGCGGTATGGTCACCGCGCTTTATAATCGCATCGATGCGAACGAGCAGTTCGCCGCAGATGTGGCGCATGAGATCAAGAACCCTCTGGCCAGTTTGCAATCCGCTGTCGGCACCATGCGCATGGTCAAGCGCGATGATCAGCGCGAAAAACTGTTGGGCGTGATCGAGCATGACGTGCGGCGGCTGGATCGTCTGGTCAGTGACATCTCGAACGCATCACGGCTGGATGCGGAGCTGGTAAAGGAAGAGGAACAGCCCTTCGATCTGCTGAAACTGCTGAACAATATCGGCCAGTATTTGGGGGAAGAGGCGCGCACCAAAGGTATCGACTATATCACGGACCTGCCGTCCGACCCCATCGTGGTCAACGGGCTTGAAGCGCGTTTGGCTCAGGTCTTCGTCAACCTGATCACCAACGCCATTTCCTTCTGCGAGGATCAGGACGCGATCCGCGTTTGGGTGCGCCGCCGTGATAACCGCGTGCTTGTTGTGGTCGAAGACACCGGCCCGGGTATCCCGGATCAGGCCCTTACCAAGATTTTCAAGCGTTTCTATTCGCAACGCCCGGAAGAGCATTTCGGCAATAACTCAGGCCTTGGTCTGGCTATCTCGAAGCAGATCGTCGAGGCTCATGGCGGTGTGATCTGGGCCGAGAACATTCGCCCGACCGAGGCGGATGCCACCTCCGAACCGCTGGGCGCGCGGTTTGTGGTCGGACTGCCCGTCTAGGTCATGGGCGGCGGGCTTTTTACCGACATCGCAGAGCAAGAAAGCGCATGCATCCATGCCTCTTGCGTGGCTGTCGGGGATGCGGGCTTGCTGATCGTGGGCGCATCAGGTGCGGGGAAATCGGCACTGGCCTTGCAGATGATGGCCTTGGGCGCGCAGCTTGTGGCCGATGATCGCACTGAACTGACCATGCAAGGTGCACAGGTCATGGCCACCGCCGTCCCGCATCTAAGCGGACTGATCGAAGCGCGTGGAGTGGGCCTGCTACAGGCCGAAGCTGTCAGGTCTGTCCCGCTGTCATATGTGATCGATCTGGATCGGGCTGAGCCGGCGCGCCTGCCTGAACCGACCAAAGTGAGAATATTAAAACAAACTGTTCCCTTGCTTCGCGCCGCCACCGTACCCAATTTACCGGCAGCATTGCTGCAGCTTCTGAAAATGGGACGCGTGAGCCCCGAATGGCCGAACACATGACCGCTCAACGCCGTACCGTATTGGTAACAGGGCCTTCTGGCGCGGGTCGTTCGACCGCTATTCACGTCCTTGAAGACCTCGGTTTCGAGGCGATCGACAATCTGCCGATGGGTCTTCTGTCGCGGCTTATGGACGGTTCAGACCCGGGCAGCCCGATGGCGCTGGGTATCGATGCGCGTAACCGCGATTTTTCGACAATCGGTTTCATCGAACTGGCCGCGAAACTGGGGCGAATGGAGCAGGTGGACCTGACCATTCTCTATCTGGATTGCAGTGACGAAGTGTTGTTGAGACGCTTCTCGGAGACCCGCCGTCGCCACCCGGTCGCCAGTGATGCAAGCCCGGAAACCGGCGTGCGCCAGGAAAAGGAACTGCTGGCTCCGATCCGAGAGATTGCTGATACCCTGATCGACACCACCGCCCTGAACGTCCACCAGCTGCGAGAAGAAGTTGAGCGTTGGTTCGCCCCCGAAGGCGGGCGTCATCTGGCGGTTTCAATCGAATCCTTTTCTTACAAGCGTGGCCTGCCGCGCGGTCTGGACATGGTGTTTGATTGCCGGTTTCTGGCCAATCCCTATTGGCAACCGGAATTGCGTTCCGCAGATGGTCGAAACCCGGATGTCGCGACCTATGTTCAGTCGGATATGAACTATAGCGCTTTCTTTGACCGGGTTGTCGATCTGCTGATCGAATTGCTCCCTGCGTTCCGGGCCGAGGGCAAGACGCATTTGTCGGTGGCCTTCGGTTGTACGGGCGGCCAGCATCGGTCGGTCGCGGTTGCGGAAGCTGTTGCAAAGGCCCTTGCAGAAGCGGGCCAGCAGGTGTCAATTAGGCACCGCGAAATGGAGCGTCGTTCTTTGAATGTGAGGCCGGGTTGATCGGGATCGTAATTGTTGCACATGGGGGGTTGGCGCAGGAATATCTGTCCGCCACGCAGCATGTGGTTGGTAAACAGCCCGGATTGATCGCCATTCCGATTGAGGCTGACCATGACCGCGAAGAAAAACAGGCTGAAATCTGTCGTGCCGCCGATACTGTCGATCAGGGCGATGGCGTGGTCGTCGTAACCGATCTGTTTGGTGGCAGCCCGTCGAATCTCAGCCTACGAGCCTGTGCGCCGCAGGATCGGCGAATCCTGTACGGCGCCAACCTGCCCATGCTGATCAAACTGGCCAAAAGCCGCCACCTACCGCTGGCCGAAGCGGTGCGTTTGGCGTTGGAAGCTGGACGAAAATACATCAATGCGCAAAATGTGACGCTGGATTGATACCGGATACATTCATATGACGAACAAGAGTTTGAAAATCATAAATGAAAAGGGCCTGCATGCCCGCGCCTCTGCCAAGCTGGTCGAGGTGGTTGAAGGCTTTGATGCACGTGCCGAGGTGTCTCGCGACGGGCTTTCTGCCTCGGGCGACAGTATCATGGGCCTTTTGATGTTGGCAGCGTCGCGCGGAACCACTATTGACGTCGAGACGTCCGGCCCGGATGCTGAGGCGTTGGCAGAAGCTTTGGAAACTCTGGTGAACGATAAGTTCGGCGAAGGGTTCTGACGGCTACGACACCAAGGACGGAAAGACCAGGCAATTGGCGGAAACCACGCACGATACCAAGACAGGTCCTGTAGTAGATCACGACACTGATCAAGGTGAGATTTACGACCGCAGAACCCTGACCTACGCCAACTCGTTTGACGATGCCTGGACGTCTACGGCCATTCGCGCCATTGAATGGTGCACGGGCAAACTGACCATCCTGCGCATGGTCAACAAGTTCGAAAAGCAAAATGAGCATTATCGCGGCCAGAAATTCTGGGGCGGCGCGCTCAAGACCATGGGTATCGATCTGACGACTCCGGCCGAGCAGATCGCCCGCATCCCGAAAGATGGTCCAGTGGTGGTTGTTGCCAACCATCCGCACGGCATGGTCGACGGTATGATCTTCGCCGAACTCATCGGTCGGGTCCGTAGTGACTATCGCATCCTGACCCGCTCGGTCCTGACCGGCCTGGATGAGGCCGCGACCTCGTTCATGATCCCGGTGCCGTTCCCGCACGATCCCGAGGCTCAGGCCAAAATGCTCGAGATGCGCAGCAAGGCGATGAAACATCTGGCCGACGGCGGCGTTGTGGCGCTGTTCCCGTCGGGCGTGGTGATGTCGTCCGATGATTGGTTCGGCCCGGCAATCGAGCGGGAATGGAACGTCTTCACAGCAAAAATGATCCGCCGCTCGGGCGCCAAGGTGGTCCCGATCTTCTTCCCCGGCAGTAACTCGCGCTGGTATCAAGTCGCCAATCAGATTTCGCCGATCCTGCGCCAAGGTCTGCTGCTGCATGAAATCGTCCGTTCCTGCAACAAACCCCAGTCCCCGGTGATCGGCGACCCGATTTCAGACGAAGACATGGCGCTGCTGGAACGTGACCCGCGTGGCTTCATGGCGTGGCTCCGCGATCACACACTCGCCCTCGGCAAGCGCTGAACCCCTCTTCATCTGGCCAAAAGTATCCCGGGAGTGAATTGAGCCACAGGCTCAAGAGAGGGCTGGCCCTCTCAATCTCTATCGTGTCGGTACCGGAACCTCACCGCGATAATCATAAAACCCGCGCTCGGTTTTGCGCCCCAGCCATCCGGCCTCGACATATTTCGTCAGCAACGGGCAAGGGCGGTACTTGGTGTCCGCCAACCCGTCATGCAGCACGTTCATAATCGCCAGGCAGGTGTCCAGCCCAATGAAATCCGCCAGTTCCAGCGGCCCCATCGGATGGTTGGCCCCCAACTTCATGGACTGATCGATAGACTGCACATTCCCAACGCCTTCATAGAGCGTGTAAACCGCCTCATTAATCATCGGCATCAAGATACGGTTGACGATAAAGGCAGGGAAATCCTCTGCACTGGCCGAGGTTTTGCCCAGCCGGTCTACGACTGCCTTACAGGCCTTGAACGTCTCTTCATCCGTGGCAATGCCCCGGATCAGTTCGACCAACTGCATGACTGGGACAGGATTCATGAAATGGAACCCCATGAATCGCTCCGGCCGGTCTGTGCGGCTGGCCAGACGCGTGATCGAGATGGACGAGGTGTTTGAAGTCAGTATCGTATGCGGCTGCAGATGCGGCAGCAGATCTTCGAAAATGGCTTGTTTGACCGTTTCCCGTTCGGTCGCGGCCTCGATCACCAGATCGGTCTGTCCGATATCGGGCAGGTTCAGTGTTGTCGTAATCCGGCCCATTGCAGCCTGAAGCGCCTCATCGGAGATCTTCCCGCGCGAGGCTTGCCGCGCCAGATTGGCCTCGATCGTCGCCAGTGCGCTGTCCAGAGCGTCCTGGCTGATGTCATTAAGCAGAACATCATACTCCGCCAGGGCCATCACATGAGCGATACCGTTGCCCATTTGACCGGCGCCGATCACTCCGACTGATTTTACATCCATGTTCTGGTGCCTTTGCTCGCAGGTTATGGCGACATTATCGGCAGTTCCGGGTGGGCGGCAAGGGGATCGGACAGGTCAAATTCGCTTCAAATGCGCGCATTAGGGCTTTCTCAACACCTGCGGCGGCAAGATGGTAACCGGGTGAAAATTTGGGTGAGTGAGATGAGCTATCAACCGATCGGCGTGAGGGATCTCGCTGAACTTACGTGCAGTTATACGGCGTCGAAACTGCGGTTCCGAGGCCCCAAACGGGCTTTGGACCGGCCTTATGTCGCTTGTATCGGGGGAAAAGAGACTTTCGGTCGATTCGTGGATCGCCCCTATCCGACGATTCTGCAGCAGCGCCTTGGTCGCCGCTGCATCAATTTCGGCAGCCTTTATTGCGGGGCCGAAACCTTATTGCGGGACAGGAGCCTGATAAGCCTCGCCAACGCGTCAGAGCTGTGTGTGTTGCAAGCGCCCGATTTGACGGGCCACACCAATCGCTTCTATCGCGTGCATCCACGCCGCAATGACCGTTTTGTTGCCCCGACGCCAGAGCTGGTGCGGCTTTATCCCGAAGAAGATTTTACGGATATCCACTTTGTGGGTCATTTGCTCGCGCGACTTCAAGCGCATCCTGATTCGCGCTTCGACATCGTCGCGGATGGATTGCGTCAGAGCTGGCTCAGTCATCTGCAAACGGTCTTGAAGGGGTTCGCTTCACCTGTGGTGCTGTTGGCGCTTGAGGTAGATGAAGGCGACAGTGGTCACAACTGTCATGAACGCCTCAAAATCGAGGCAATGATGCTTGGCGCATTGAGTTCATTCTGCGCGGAAGTGGTGCAAATACATGCTCAGGTTTCGGGGGTTTCCGATGATCTTGAGGATGCGTTGTTCGGCACGCTACAGCAGCCTATGGCCGAGCACATGATCGGCCCGGCGACACACCGGCGAATTGCCGAGGTGTTGTCCTCCTCCATTCAGAATGGCGACCTATAACAAAAAAAAGGCCCGCCATTGGCGGGCCTCGTAAGATTTTCGACGAAAAATCTTCTCCTAAACTCAGCCGAGTTTCTCGGTCAGTTCCGGCACTGCCTGGAACAGGTCAGCAACCAGACCGAAATCGGCAACCTGAAAGATCGGCGCTTCTTCGTCTTTGTTGATCGCGACGATGATTTTCGAGTCTTTCATACCCGCAAGGTGCTGGATCGCACCCGAGATGCCGACAGCGACATACAGATCCGGTGCAACAACCTTACCGGTCTGACCCACCTGCCAGTCGTTCGGGGCATAACCCGAGTCGACTGCGGCACGCGATGCGCCTACGGCGGCACCCAGCTTGTCGGCCAGGGTCTCTATCAGTTTGAAGTCCTCTTCCGAACCGACACCACGACCGCCCGAGACAACAACGCCAGCCGAAGTCAGTTCCGGACGGTCGCTTTCGGCAACCTTGTCCTCAACCCACTCGGACAGCCCGGGGTTCTCACCGACCGAGATGGTCTCGACAGCAGCCGAACCACCTTCACCCGCAGCATCGAAGCTGGCAGTACGGATGGTGACGACTTTCTTGGCGTCGTTCGATTTCACGGTCTGGATCGCGTTGCCCGCATAGATCGGGCGCTCGAAGGTCGAACCGTCAACCACGCCGGACGCATCCGAGATCACCATCACGTCCAGCAGCGCGGCTACGCGCGGCATCACATTCTTGGCGTCGGTGGTCGCAGGGGCAACGATGTGCTCGTACCCATCGGCCAGACCTACGATCAGGGCTGCGGTCGATTCCGCCAGGCGGTGACCCAGCGAGGCATCTTCGGCAACCAGCACTTTGGACACACCGTCAATTTTCGCAGCAGCTTCACCTGCAGCAGCGGCAGAGCCGCCGGCGGCCAGAACGGTGATGTCACCCAGCGATTTGGTGGCGGCAACGGTTTTGGCGGTGGCGTCGAAGCTCAGTTCGCCATTGTTGACTTCGGCAAGCAGAAGTACAGCCATTACACAGCCCCCGCTTCTTTGAGTTTCTCGACCAGCTCGTCAACCGAGCCGACCACGATGCCCGCAGCGCGCGCCGGGGGTTCATCGGTCTTGACGATTTCCAGGCGTGGAGTGACGTCGACGCCGTAATCGGCGGCGGTTTTCTCGTCCAGCGGCTTTTTCTTTGCCTTCATGATGTTGGGCAGCGACGCATAGCGCGGCTCGTTCAGGCGCAGGTCAACGGTCACGATGGTTGGCATCTTGACGCTGATTGTCTGCAGGCCGCCATCCACCTCGCGGGTGATCTTTGCGGTGTCGCCTTCGATGTCCAGCTCGGACGCGAAGGTGCCCTGCGACCAACCCAGCAGAGCCGACAGCATCTGGCCGGTGGCGTTCATGTCGTTGTCGATCGCCTGCTTGCCTGCCAGAACGATGCCCGGCTGCTCTTCCTCGACCACTTTGGCCAGGATCTTGGCGACGGCCAGCGGTTCGATATCGGTGTGAACATCATCGGCTGCAACAACCAGAATCGCGCGGTCAGCACCCATGGCGAGCGCGGTACGCAGGGTTTCCTGCGCCTGCTTGACGCCGATCGAAACAGCAACGACCTCGTCGGCCTTGCCCGCTTCTTTCAGGCGGATCGCCTCCTCTACTGCAATCTCGTCGAACGGGTTCATCGACATTTTGACATTGGCGAGATCAACACCGCTGCCGTCCGCTTTGACGCGAACTTTCACGTTGTAGTCGATCACGCGCTTGACAGGCACAAGTACCTTCATTTTTGCGTATGCTCCTTACAAAAACGGCAAGCCGCGCAGCGACTCCACCAATGCTCTCGCGGCCTAGATAGCGGGTCGCGATGTCCGGCAACAGAGCAAAATCGTCACGTCATGGGTTCGAGACGTCGCGTTTTGTCATTTTTTCGACAAGAAACGAAATTTAATTTCCCCGCGACGGGTGCGCTCAGCGGTTCGCGCCCGGAATCCAGAGCACATCGTCACGCCCGCCGTCGTTGGCGCAGCGCGCGGCGACAAAGAACCAGTCGCTGAGGCGGTTGAGGTATTTGACCGCAACCTCGTTCACCGGTTCCATATTGGTCAGTTCAACCGCCAGCCGTTCAGCCCGGCGCGAGACAGTGCGGCACACGTGCAAATGCGCGGCCAGACGCGAGCCGCCGGGCAGGATGAAACTGCGCAAGGGCTCAAGCGTTTCGTTCATCGCATCGATCTCGGCCTCAAGCCGATCGATCTGGGCGGCGATGATGCGAAGGGGCGGGTAGTCGGCCTCGGCGTCCTTGTCCATGTCGGGGCGGCAGAAATCGGCGCCCAGATCGAACAGGTCATTCTGAATGCGGGACAGAGCGGCCTCGACCTCACCCTCGGCTTCGGTGCGTGCCACGCCGACGAAGGAATTCAGCTCATCCACGGTGCCATAAGCCGCAACACGCCCGGAATACTTGGCAACCCGTTCCCCGTTGCCGAGTGCGGTTTTGCCGTCATCACCGGTGCGGGTATAAATTTTGTTGAGTACGACCATCTCTTAGCCTCCTTGTCCGCGCAGGTAGACGTAGAGCACGATCAACACCACGGCAATGAACTGAAACAGGATACGCAGCCGCATCATTTTGTTGCTTTTCATCGCAGCATCTTTGCCGGGTTTTCCAAAATTGGCGATGCCCATAACCAGCACGGCGACCACCGCCGCCATGGCCAGAAGCAGTACGACCATCAACAGGTCCATAAGATCACCGTCCGTGTTTTGTTTCGTTGCGCCTGATCTAGCCTCATCGCTCGCAAAAGCGAACGGGTAATTTCGCCTCAGATGTCCGATAGGATGCGGTCGATTGTGCGCGTCGGCAGGATACGGCGCAGATAGCCAGCGATATAGGTAGGTGTGGTGACATAGTACCGGGTGCGCGGGCGTTTGGCTTCAACCGCATGGGCCAGCTTGGTGGTCACGGCCGAGGCGGGTAGTTCGAACTTGTCGGGCCCCGAGGATTCGTAAAGCCGTTTGAGCAGCGATTCCTCGTATCGTTTGCGCAAAGCCGACTTTTCCCAATCGATAAAACGTTCGAAGATCGGAATGGCGTTTTGGCGGATTTTCGAGGTGATCGGGCCGGGTTCGATCAGGATGACTTTGATGTCTGTATCGCGCAACTCCAGCCGAAGCGTATCCGAAAGCCCTTCAATCGCGTATTTGGTGGCGACATAAGCCCCACGCCATGGAAACGCGACGAGTCCCAGAACGGATGAATTCTGAACGATTCTGCCATGACCTTGCGCGCGCATGACCGGAATCACCTGGCGGGTCAGTTCATGCCATCCGAAGACATTGGTTTCGAAAATCTGCCTCAGACCGTCGGTCGGTACATCTTCAACCGCGCCGGGCAAACCATGTGCACCGTTGTTGAACAGCGCATCCAGGGTGCCGCCTGTCTCCTCGAGCACCTGACGCAGGCCCGAGGTGATGGTTTCGGCATTCGTATAATCGATCAGGGGGCTGTCGAAACCCTGCGCGCGCAACCTGTCACAGTCGCGCTGCTGTCGGCATGAGGCAAAGACACGCCAGCCCCGTGCACGCATCCCATGCGCCGAGTCCAGTCCTATTCCGGATGAGCAGCCTGTGATCAGAATCGATTTCTGCATATCGTCCCCGCCTGTGTACCTCGCCCATAGCTACGGCGTGGTTCTGGTCAGGACAATGACACAGTTGCGTCAGTTTGTTGGCTTTCGAACCAGCGATGAGGCGATCCACCCGACCCGTTGTTCGGGCAGCAGGCGCAGGCGTAACCAGCCGGTGCCCGATTCGCCCAGAACCTCGACCCGTTGACCGATTACCCCTTTGGCGATGATCGGATAGATCGTGCCGGGGCCATCGCGCATGTTCACACGGGTACCTGCGATTTCACGGATGTCTTTTTCGGGTTCAATGATTTGCGATTCAGGGGTGACGTCGTCCTGCACCTCGGTCGAGGCCTGCTGCAGCCCGGCGAGCCCATCTTCCAGCGAGGCCAGAGTGAAGCTTGCGCCCTGATCGTCAAACGCGGTGGGTTGATCCAGCGGATCGGCTGCGACTTGTGTCAGAACGACGATAGGGTCGCCCTCGGACTGGGGTTCTGGCTGAACCCGTGCCTGAACCGCGCGGGAGGCGACATTGGTGACCAGCTCTTCGGCTTGGGCCGTTTGCGATGGTGTGGGTGTTGACGCGATACGAACGGGCTGTTCGGCGCGAGTGCCGCGCGGCTCGAATTCCGGTCCACCACTCATCACGTAGAAGCTCCAACCGAGAGCGGCGAAAGTGATAATAATAACGCGCGTCATGGCGCACCCCCTGGCAATCGTAACAACAATAAAAGGCAGCAGTCTTAATGTTTGAGAGGTTACCATAAATCGGGCGTTGAGTCGAAAAATGGGGGAAATCCGATACTTGCCTCCCCCTGTTGCAAAAAGCCCGACTTGCCCCCAGTAAAATATCTGCCGATTGCTTTACCCGCGCGCGCTTGCGTCGTATCACATCATGTATGAACGACACGATCGACGACCCCAATATGGAGGCCCCCGAAGGTGGGGGCGAGATAGCCGAACCGCTGCGCCGCGCGATTGGCGAACGCTATCTGACCTATGCATTGTCCACCATCATGCACCGGGCTCTGCCCGATGCACGGGACGGGTTGAAGCCGGTTCACCGGCGAATCCTCTACGCGATGCGCGAGCTACGACTCAGTGCAACCGGCGGGTTTAGGAAGTCGGCGAAAATTTCCGGCGACGTGATGGGCAACTACCACCCTCATGGCGACGCTGCGATCTATGACGCGATGGCGCGTCTGGCGCAGGACTTCAACGTCCGGTATCCGCTGGTCGACGGGCAAGGGAACTTCGGCAACATCGACGGCGATAACCCGGCGGCCTCGCGTTACACCGAGGCGCGGATGACCATCGTGGCCGAAGCGCTGCTTGAGGGTCTGAACGAGGATGCCGTCGATTTCCGCGACAACTATGATGGCACGCTGACCGAACCGGTCGTGCTGCCCGCGCAGTTCCCTAACCTGCTGGCCAACGGTGCAAGCGGTATCGCGGTGGGCATGGCGACGAATATCCCGCCGCATAATATTTCCGAGCTTTGCGACGCCTGTCTGCATCTGATCAAAACGCCGGATGCGCGCGATGATACGCTATTGAATTACGTTCCCGGTCCGGACTTCCCGACCGGCGGCGTGATCGTTGAGCCGCCCGAGAACATCGCACAAGCCTATCGCACCGGGCGCGGGTCCTTCCGCCTGCGCTGCAAGTTCGAGGTCGAGGACCTGGGCCGTGGCCAATGGCAGATCGTGGTTACCGAGATTCCATACCAGGTTCAGAAATCGAAGCTGATCGAAAAGATCGCGGAACTGATCCAGACCAAGAAAATCCCGATCCTCGCCGATGTACGCGACGAATCCGCTGATGATATCCGCCTGATCCTTGAGCCGCGCTCCAAGAACGTGGACCCTGAGGTGCTGATGGGCATGCTCTATCGCAACTCGGACCTTGAGGTGCGGTTCAGCCTGAACATGAACGTGCTGATCGATGGCGTGACACCCAAGGTCTGCTCAATGAAGGAAGTGCTGCGCGCTTTCCTCGATCATCGGCAAGAGGTGCTGATCCGCCGCTCACGCCATCGTTTGGGCAAGATCGACCATCGTTTGGAGGTCTTGGAGGGCTTTATCGTCGCCTTCCTCAACCTCGACCGTGTGATCGACATCATCCGCTACGACGACGACCCCAAAGCCGCGCTGATGCGCGAAGATTGGGGCATCGATCACGTCCGCGCCACGGACGAGTCCGACTATGTCTCGCCCAAACCGGGCGAGGGCGAACTGTCCGAGGTTCAGGTCGACGCTATCCTCAACATGCGCCTGCGCAGTCTGCGCCGTCTGGAAGAGATGGAACTGGTGCGCGAGCGCGACGAGCTGATGCTGGAACGCGCCAATCTCGAAGACCTGCTGGCCGATCCCGCGCTGCAATGGGCCAAGATCGCCGAGCAGTTGAAAGAGACCAAGAAGACCTTCGGCAAAGACTACGAAGGCGGCGCGCGTCGCACGCAATTTGCTGAAGCTGGACAGGTCGAGGAAGTGCCGCTTGAGGCGATGATCGACAAGGAGCCAATCACGGTCGTCTGCTCACAGATGGGATGGATTCGCGCCATGACCGGCCATATCGACCTGAAACGTGAGTTGAAGTTCAAGGACGGCGACGGTCCGCGGTTCATCTTCCATGCGGAGACGACCGACCGCCTGCTGGTCTTTGCCTCCAACGGACGCATCTATACGGTCAGCGCCGCCAACCTGCCTGGTGGGCGGGGCATGGGTGAACCGCTGCGCTTGATGGTTGATCTGCCGAACGAGGCACAGATCATCGACATCCTGATCCACAAGCCGGGGCGCAAGCTGCTGGTGGCCTCGGATGCGGGCAACGGCTTCATGGTGCCCGAGGATGACGTGCTGGCCCAAACCCGAAACGGCAAGCAGGTACTGAACGTCAAAGGCGACGAGACGGCAATGATCTGTAAGCCGGTCGAGGGCGACCATGTGGCCGTGGTGTCCCAGAACGGCAAATTCCTGGTCTTCCCGACCGAGGAACTGCCCGAGATGACCCGAGGTAAAGGCGTCCGCTTGCAGAAATACAATATGGCGCGGGGGCGGCAGGGCACGCTGGAACTGGATGGCGGCCTGTCCGATATCACCACTTTCAACTGGGAAGAGGGCCTGAAATGGTCCATGGGCGGCGACAAGACCCGGCACGAGGCCGATATGTCCCAATGGCTGGCCAAGCGTGCAGGCGTCGGTAAAAAACCGCCCTACGGCTTCCCGCGGAATTATAAGTTCTCGTGATCTGCGCGCCCGTTTGGTGAAATTATGCCGATACGGCTTGGCACAACCCGTGTCGGTGCGCTACATCCAAAGAAAACAGGCCTATCGAGACGAGAAACATGCTGCGCATTCTGACACTGATCACCGGGCTGGCCCTGATGGGCGCATGCACCCAGACACAGGTTTACGAAGAACCCGAGTCGCTGGGCGAATTCAAACTTCGCGTAAATTACGCATTTGCCGAGAAGGCCAAGCAGGGGCCGATTTCCCGGGATGCCACGCCCAAGGAATGGGAAGATGCCATCCAAAATGCGGTTGATATCCGGCTTGGCCGCTATGAGGGAACCCAGGAATACGATATCGGTATCAGCCTCGAAGGCTACATGCTGGCACCTCCGGGCGTGCCCGTCATCTACAATCCCAAAAGCACAGCGATCGTTCTGGTCAACGTCTATGACGTCGAGAAGAAAGAGTTCCTTGCCAAAGGTAAGCAGTTCCAGGTGCTTGAAGATACCACTGGTGAAAGTGCCTTGGCCGGGTCGGGAAATGCACGAACCCGAGAAGAGCAGATGAACGGCCTGGCCCTGAAAGTTGCCGACCGGGTTGAGGAATGGCTGGCCGAAGAACACAAGGGCGATGGTTGGTTCGACAAGCGGCCCGGCTTGATCCAGCCACTCGAATCCGAGCAGGTCACGCAAAATCCGGCGTCCTGATCCGCTTTTCCCTCAGGATGTGCTTGATTTTCGTCCCTGAACCAAATATCTCGCGCGCGCAGATGTAACCACGGGACCGAGGGTCCCCAAAACGCAAAAGGGCGCCTGAGGAATGGCAAAGGAAAAGTTTGAGCGTACAAAACCGCACGTCAACATCGGCACGATTGGCCACGTTGACCACGGCAAGACGACGCTGACCGCAGCAATCACCAAGTATTTCGGT
>NZ_JBQFRJ010000013.1:0-119653 GCF_056537345.1 Ruegeria sp. CF4
GCCGAGGTTGCCGAGAAGAGAGCAAAGAGCATCAGCGCAGAAGTCCTGATCATGAGCATTTCCCTTCGTTCGCAATCCGGTCAAAATATATCTTAGGTTCACAGTTCTCAATAAGCGTGTCTCGTTGAGGTCGCGGATTATACCGTGATGCAAATCCACGCGATGCATAATAATCATTCAAGTTACAATTAGTCCGTATCAAAACCATCAATCAGCGCGCCGATCCGGCAATCCAGCAGCACGTAAATCGTCAATAAAGCCGTCAGGAACGCTTTTATCTAAGAACTTTCCGCTGAGACTGTGTCGTTGGTCCTCAATCGTATAGTTAGGCTGATTTTCCAGCAATTTGTCTATCGAGCCTTTGGCTTCCTCAAGCCGCCCCGATCGTACGTACAGTGCCGCCTGCGTACGGCGCGCCAAGTTAGGTATTTTCGTCATCCGGTCTATCGCTTCGAGACCAGCTTCATATTCACCGGTGAAATACAGCGCCCAGGCGAGGCTCCAAAGGTACCAATCTGGATGATGGGGGTTCAGACGGATCGCGGTTTGGAGTCTTTCAACAGCCTCGTTCGCGCGGCCAAGGTAAACCAGCGTTTCAACGGAACCCGCCAATACACCTGCCGAGTTGGGGTTAAGCGCGATGGCGCGGTCATACTCTTTTTCGGCTTGCTCAAGGTTATTGGCCTGCATGAACGTGTGAGCGAGAACCCAATGCGCCAAAGAACTGTCAGGATCGAGCTCAACAGCATTGCGAGCCGCCGCGAAGGCAAGGTCGAGGGCTTGTTTTCGCGGTCGATCGGCACACCATCCCCAGCGATCACAGTTGATATGCACCCAGGCGAGGCTGAAATAGGCAACCGAATAGGCCGGATCCAGCTCGATAGCCTCTTCAGCCAACCGTTTGGCTTCTTGATTGCCTGCCGGTGTGAACTTCAACCGTTCCGCGCGGCTCAGATAAACAAGCTCATATGCCCCAGGGCTTTGAGTGGGTTGACGCAGCAATCGGTCGTATTCAGCGAGGTCGATATTCTGTTCCAGTGTCGCGACAATCGTTCGGGTGATTTCATCCTGCAGCGCAAAGATGTCCACCATGTCGCGATCATACGTATCAGTCCAAATCGCATTCCCGGCCGCCGCGTCTATGAGGGTCGCATTCACGCGAAGCTTGTCACCTGACTTTTGCTGACTGCCTTCCAATACATACCGCACGCCCAGTTCCTTGGCGATATCGCGAAGATCTGCCGACTTGTCTCTGTAGAAGAAGCTAGAGTTTCGGGCGATTACGAAAAACTCAGGAAAGCGGGAAAGTTTGGCAATGATCTCTTCACTGATCGCGTCGCTGAGGTAGCCCTTGTCGCTACCCTGGCTCAGGTCACTGAATGGCAACACGGCAATCGACGGCTTATCCGGCAGCGGACGTTCCATTTCTGCTATCTTCACCGGCTGAAAATCAGGTGCGTTGAAGCGCCACACGACTAGTCCGACAACAAGGATTAGAGCAACAAAGACAACACCAGCCGCCCGGGCAGCGGACGGAATTCGGTTTGGCTTAGTGATCTTGACAGAAGATACCAGCCGCGTCGCTTTTTCATTCAGCTCTACGTTAAAGACCGGTACAGCCAGTTCAATATTCTTGACCTTCACTCGGCCCAAATCTTCGAAGTCCAGATCCAGTTTTCCGCGAACCTGGCTAAAGACGTTGCGGTGAACACAAACTCCACCGGGTTGAGCAAGGCTTTCGATCCTTGCAGCAAGGTTTACACCGTCCCCGTAAATGTCCCCGCCCTCATCAATCACGTCTCCAACGTTGATTCCGATGCGGAACTCAATTCGGTCGCCAGCGGGAACACCAGAGTTCCTTTCGGGCATGCCGCACTGTATTTCGACTGCAAAACGAACCGCATCCACAACGCTGGTAAATTCCATCAACGCCCCGTCGCCCATCAGTTTGATGGTTCGCCCTCCGTATTGAATAGCCTTGGGGTCAATTAGTTCCGAACGATGCCTTTTGAGAGTTCTTAGTGTTCCCGCCTCGTCGTCTCTCATGAGGCGGGAATAGCCGACTACATCGATAGCAAGAATGACCGTGAGTCGACGTTTCACTAATGACTCCCCCTTAAGGAAGGTTAGGGAAGAACGATAAGAATTTCCACATGGTTCAATTATGTTCAAACTGATGAGCGCCCGGCTTGAAAACGCATTATCACGGCCCAGATCAGACCTTGGCCGGAGCCTTGGAATGCCGCGAGTGCAGCCCGCCTTGCGGACATTCGCGGCAAACGCAAAATAAGAAGCTGGATGAACTCACAGCAGTTCTATTTTGCACAGGACCATGCAACATATGCTTAGCGCCGTCTAGTCTACCCGGCGCCGGAATTCGGACTCGAATACACCGAAGGAATAGACATTTGCGACGTATTTGACTGCGTCAGTCGATTTTTCCCGATCGATGTAGACGTTGTTACACTCTTCGCGGTCGACATGGACCGCCTTCGTGCGATGGCAGTACTGACCGTCCCGGATCACCCAACGCGACGTGATTGGCTGGCCATCCATCCAGCCGAAAAACATAACGGTCACCCCCTTGGACGGGCGATCCTGCCGGTAGGGTGTACCGAAGGGGCCGGTGTCGACAATTTCCTCGTACTCATCCGAGAAGAGCGCGACCAATTCGTCATGCCTCAATCTGTCGGCTTCCCGTCCCTTCTCGAAATCAAATGGCGAGGCTGGCATTCCGGCGGCGGAAAGCGCTTCGGCCCACAACGCAAAGAGAGCCGGGTCCGAGTACCGTCCGAAGTAACCCTGTTGCCAAAGGAGGTTGTTCCAGACTGTTTCCTTCAAAAACAGGTCCATGAACTGTTTCCCGATCTCGATGTCTCCTTTCCGGGCATGTGCCGCCGCTGCCAATATGTACTGGTCGATCCGATCGCTTTCTTCGGGCGGTACACGATTCAGAAGCGCAAGCGCCAGGTCGGTTTCGTCCAGGAGAAATCGATGAAAGGCGAGCTCTCGCATTTCCGAAGCATTGAGCCGGGGCGAAAGGTCTTGGTAGGCTGTGAATTCGGTGCGCGCTTCGTCATAAAGCCCGGCCGCGAGAAGAGCCTGGCCTAACACGTACCGCAGCCGGGGTTCATCAGGTTGCAGGAAGACGGCACCCCGGGCCTCGGTCAAGGCAGCATTCCATTGGCGTTTCTCGATTTTGATGCCGATCTGAAACCCGAGGGCATCTGGATGGGTGTCGTCGACGTCGAGGATATAGCGGACTGTCCGTTCCGCTTCCTTGAGCGCGTCGAGCGTATATCGGATGGTGTTATAGCTGCGGCTCCAGATGATGAAGTTTACGGTGGCATAACCTGCATGCGCGGCCAGAAATTCGGGATCCCGCTCGATCGCGTATTCGTAGAGAGGGAGAGATTGTTCCATCTCGAAGAAGTTCCCGCTGGCAAGGAACCTTTCGGCCTCGGCATAGGCCATGAACGCGCCGGTATCGGTTGTGGACGGCGCCCGCAACACGGCGCGTTCCGGCGCCGACAGGGGGCCTATGAGTTTGGCGGCGGCCCCTTGTTTGAGCCCGGCCAGAAAGTCGAAGACGTCTGCCGGCGCCCCGTGGGCGCTATCCTCCCAGATCACCGCGCCGTCGTCGCCGAAATCTCGGAGGTTTACGGCCAGCTCAATCCGGTCGCCCGCCCGGCCCGCCGTTCCGCCGAGCACGTAGCGTATGCCGGTCTCTGGGTCGATCTCACCAGGCTCGGGCGCGATCCCCTTGTATCCTAGGGACACGGCATGGGGGACGGTTTGCAGACCCTCGAGCCGGGACAGCGAGGCGATGAAATCCTCGGTCGCGGCGTCGGCGATCTGTCGGTCCCCGGCCGTAGCAGCGGCAAACGGTACGATCAGCAGGCAGTCGCCCCCCGGCTGGGGCGGTGCCAACCAGAACCAGGCGAGATACCCTGTAGCAAGAAGCACCAAGGCAAACGCAAAAATCCCGAAGCGCATGTTCGGCTTGCGAGTGCGGTGGGCCGTGACGACGGTACCGGCATCTTCGGGGTTTGGAAGCACCGCAAAGGCAGTGATTGGATCTTGTATGTTCTTGACCTGTTGCGGGCCAAGATCCGCGAAGCCGAGATCGAGCTTACCGTGGACGTTCAGAAAGACCGGCTCTGATATGCAGATCCCTCCGGGGTCAGCGCAACCTTCCAGGCGGGACGCGATATTCACCCCGTCACCGAAGATATCGTCGCCATCATGCACGATCTCGCCGAGGTTGATACCGATCCGGTAGGCGATGCGGCGGTCTTCGGGGATGTCCATTTCGAAGTCGGGCATCTCGCGCTGCACCGCGACGGCCCATTCGACGGCGCTGACCACACTTGCGAACTCAAGCAGCGCACCGTCGCCCGTCGTCTTGACAATTCGCCCCCCGAAGCCCCGCACCGCGGGGTCAATCAGATCGGTACGGATCGCCTTTTGGCGCGCTAAGGTGCCAGCCTCGTCCAATTGAACGAGGCGGCTGTAGCCGACCATGTCAATCGCAACGATGGCCGCCAACCGGCGTTGAAGCACCTCCTGAACCAAACCGATCCCTCGCACCATAATTGAGGACAGTATAGGAAGTTCTCCGGAAGATGACGAGTTGGGTGCTTAAGGCCGGTGCTCGCAGTCACCAGTGCCTGCCCGAACAGTTTAGGGCGGCCCATTAGCTGCCGTTGATCGGTGGGCTTCGTCGCAGCGGCGAGCCCGTCAAAGGAGACATTCGCTGCGTGTGCAAAGCTTTGATACAGTTCTTAAAGTTACCGGGGGCGGTCTGGTTCGTTGGGGTTGCGTGTAATCAAGCTTTGTATTTCGCTCATTGCTTCAACCGGCAAGGCACCGAAGGTCAGTGCTGCTGAAATAACCTCAATTTGTTCTTCTGTCCGAGCGCCCGGAATCGGTACGTATGTTTCAGATTGGCCCCATATCCACCCAAGAGCCCCTTGCACAAGAGTTCGGTCATTTGAAGTCAGTAAATCCCGAACCGCATCAAGTTGTTGCATGAGATCCGGGTTTGCTTTGCCATCCTTGTAGTACTCCATCCAGCTTTCACCGGATGCGCGCACATCGTCCGGCGCCATGACGCTGTTCTGATCGTATTTGCCAGATAGCAACCCCATCGCAAGGGGTGAGCGGATTAGCGATAATAGCCCTTCCTCTTGGACAACTTGTTGCATCCGGGGCGCGTCGAAAAAGACGTTCAACACGTATTCCACTGCGCTGAATCCATCCCTGGATGAGGCTACCCGGGCGCTTTCGGAATGGTCGGTGCTCCAACCATAGGCACGCAACTTGCCGGCCTCTTTCAACCGGTCCAGTTCGTCAAACACTGCCTCGGCCCGGGAAACTGGCATATCGTTCACATGCAACAGCAAGAGATCAATCCGATCCCGTTCCAGCCGCGACAGGCACCCATCAACGGCAGGGCCAACTTGATCCGGGGTGAAAGGGTCAAACGAAATCTGCCTGCTTGCCTCATCGATCCCAACCCCGATCTTTGTGACAATCAGGGCGTCGGGCCGATGCTTTAACGCTTTGCCTAACAAACGTTCCGAATGCCCCGCGCCATAGGCGACAGCAGTGTCAAACAATGTGATCCCACCATCCAATGCGGCGTGGATCGTACGAATCGAGGTTTCGTCGTCTGATCGGGTATAACCCAGCGACTGTTCGCCCCAATACATCTTGCCACCGATCGGCCAGCATCCCATGCCAAGGGGAGATATTTCGGATTCGAGAAAGTTCATCTGTGGACCTCGTGACTGATCCTTCAGAAAAAAAGCCATCACAGTCTTTTCATCAACAACACAGAATGTAAGCTTTATTTCATGAATGAAAGCAACTTTGACTGGGACAACCTGCGGCTTTTCCTTGCGGTTGCCAGAGCAGGCGGGCTTGGGCCAGCGGCCGAACAGACCGGCAAGAGCGCACCCACACTGGGTCGGCGCATGATCGAGCTTGAGCGTAACCTCGGAACTGAGCTGTTTCACCGCAAACCGCGAGGGTATGACCTGACCGAAGACGGTCAAACGCTGTTGAAAAAGGTGGAAAGCATCGAGGCGCGCGTCATACCTGTCACTGACAGCAGCCTCGCCAGCGCACCACCTTTGGTCAAAATCTCGGCCGGGACATGGGTAACACGGGTTTTGATCGGCACAGTCGGAAAGCTTACCGGATCAATGCCGGTTCGGCTGCGCTTCATCTCGTCAGAAGAGGTGTTGAAGATCGGACACCGGGAGGCCGCGATCGGCATTCGAAACCACCGACCAGAAGAGATCAACCTGGCGGGTCGCAAGATCGGGCGCGTTCGGTTTGCGGTCTATGCCGCGGACGCAAGCGTTTTGACCTGGGCGCGGGTCATGTCCAATACACCTTCGGCAAAATGGTTGAAGGCGCATTCGCAAAAAGACGACGCCATCGAAGTGACGGCGCCGCAAAATGCGCTGGAGCTTGCAAATGCAGGGCTGGCCCGGGCAGTTCTGCCCACCTTCATCGGAAACACGCAGCCGGGTTTGAAACCAGTCTCACCCCTGATTGATGATCTGGAACATGATCAGTGGTTGGTCACACATCATGAAGACCGATTTCTTCCAGAGGTGCGGCATGTCATTGACCGCACCCATGCCGTGATGTCGGAAGCTTGTGAAAACGGGTGAACCGAGGCTGCAGATGCCTATTCACCCAACCGTTCCATCAACCTCGCATATGCTGTCTGGCCGCGCCGGAATGTTGGCAGACGGAAGAACTCGTCCGGGGCGTGTTGGTTTTCATCCTCATGTCCGAACGCAAACATGACCGCATGTAAACCCAGTTCGTCCAGCAAGGTCGACATCACAGGGATCGAGCCTCCAACGCGGGTTCTGTACGCGGGTTTGCCATAAACCTCTTCGAGGACCTGTCCCGCGATCGCGGTTGCGTTGTGTCCGGCCGGTACGAGGAAAGGGTCCGCACGACCGGGATTGCGAGATACCTGTGCCGTCACACCCGGCGGGCAATGAGCTTCGACATGGGCCGAGATCAGGTCAAAGACCTTTTCGGGATTTTGATTGGCGACCAGTCGGCAAGTGATTTTGGCCGAGGCCAACGCAGGCAAAACGGTCTTTGTGCCTTCCCCTTGCCAACCGCTGGTCAGCCCGTTGACCTCAAGTGTCGGACGTGCCCACAAATTTTCACGTGTCGTATACCCCGGTTCGCCCAACGTGGCCGGGGCTCCGGTCTGAGCCAGATAGGCCGCCTCATCCCAAGGCACTCGCGCAATTGCGGCGCGGTCTTCGTCCGTCAAATCGACGACATCGTCATAGAAGCCATCCACCGTGATCCGACCATCGGGCGATTTCATGCTGGCCAGCAACTGGGCCAAGGCCATTGCCGGGTTTGCGACGCCGCCGCCATGCATACCAGAGTGCAAGTCCGATTTCGCGCCCTGAACCGAGATCTCAAGCGAGGTGAGCCCTTTCAGACCCAGCACCAGTTGCGGTGTCTCGGTATCCCACTGGCTGCCATCGGCGGAAAAGATCATATCGGCCTGAAGCCGGTCGAGATTTGCCTCGATAAAGGGGGGAAGGTCGGGGGATCCGATTTCTTCCTGGCCTTCAAAGAAAAACCGGACGTTGACAGGCAGCTTCCCAGTCTCCGCCAGCAAAGCCTCGGCCGCTAGGATCGGGATAAACATGGCGCCCTTGTCGTCGGTCGCCCCACGCCCATAGATCCGATCCCCACGGATCGTCGGCTCGAACGGAGGTGAGGACCAGAGCTCGAAAGGTTCGGCAGGTTGCACGTCAAAATGGCCATAGATCAGGATTGTAGGTGCTTCCGGTCCGGCGTGCAGCCAATCAGCGCAGACCACCGGATGGCCTGCTGTCTCCATCATCTGAACGTTTTCCATTCCCGCCGTGACCAACCGATCAACCACCCACTGCCCGGCCTTTCGAACATCGCCCGCGTTTTCGGGTTTGGCTGAAACCGATGGAATACGGATGAAGTCGCATAGCTCTTCGACAAAGCGCGATTGGTGTATGTCGAGATATTCGGTCCAGCTCATTCCATGCCCTCTCTGATGCTGGCACTTAACTTACGAAACTGCACGTGGCTCGCAAGCCTGCGGAACACAACCAATTACCTGCAAAAATCAAACACGGTCGAGCGATACTCGGCTCATTCCTGCCGTTGGCTGCCAGTTGGTGACGCTGCGACACCGCCCGCCGAAGCTGTCGTTCGCTGTGGGAACAAACCGACACAACATGCTGCATTAGCATCGCACATCGGTAATGCTCTCAGAAAGGCATCAAGGTAAGGATATTGCGAGACATTGGAAGCTGAACTATCCTGCGAGAACCTCTGCTTCTAGAATGCGTGGTGGCCGGAAAGAAGCGATTTTTCATTCTTGATGTGACGTGCGATCAATTGCTTTTGCAGCTTCGCGGATGGGATTGGGCGTGCGGGTTTCGGGGCGTATTCGAATTCGGCAAGTTCAGGAAAGATGCTCAGGATTTCTGAACGTGCCTCCGTACTGATAGCCTTGAGCACCTCGGGTCCGGTAAACAGGCTTTCCGACGGTGCGCCCTCGGCATAGATCACCTCGTGTTGATCAAAAAGAAGGTGAAAATACTCGACGCTATCCACATCTTGATCGACGAAAATACCGGGCAGAGCAGTTAAATTGACCGCAGGCACCAAAACCTCGGAAATCCCAAACATACGCTCGACAATCTTTGAAGACACCAACATCCGGTGCTGTCGAGACACAACAAGATCACGTCGGGGCAAGCCGTTACCCAAGGCTCCAGCACTGATACGAACCGGACGCAACTTGGGGTTTGCAACTAGTCCCGAAGCAGAAATTCCGCGACGAAACACGCGCAGCAGCGTAGCAAAACCGGCTCCCTCATTCGTGGGATCAAAAACTTCGACCTGATCGCCGGCTTTTAGATCCTCGACTACCTTTTGACCGTCTCTTAAGCGAACATTCGTTCCGCCGACGAAACACGGAACAAAGTCGGGAACAGGCAAATTCACGATTGGGCTCGCAAACGCTCCTTCACCCAGCGCCGTGATCGTAAGCAATGTGTCGAGGGGTGGGATATCTCCTATGAAGCCGATGAAGAACCCTTGTTCGGCTCCGCCGCCGAACGCATTGTTGCCGCTGGAATCATAGTCGAAAACGCCAATCGTATAGGTGTTGGTGCCATCTGTGACTTCGTAATTATAATCCCAAGCAATTGCATTCCCCAGATAGGTTTGCGTGATGTCATCGGGGACCTCATTGGTTACTCCATCTCCCTCGATGATGTTAGGGTCAACGCCATCAGTGATGGTGATCGTACTGTATGAGGAGATCTGAAATGTGGTACCAACACCGCCGAATTGGGCCTGAGCCGTGGTCAGCGTCGTATCCGTCCGAAATGCACCGAAGATATTTGCCATAACCCTTGTTCAGGCCAGTTCTTCGCCGCGATTACCTAAGCAGCTTGAACCCACCCGCCTGACCTCAATTTACTGTCTGCACATTTCCGCGCGAAGACATCTATAGTGTAACGGTTTGCGCAACATTTGCGAATTATTCAATTTTTAGCCTGCTCTCTATTCGCAATCAACATCCGTGCGTGTTCGTCGTTATCCAGCGGCTGTATTTCTCAGCCAGTCTGAAAACGCTGTGCTATCAGGAAGATCAGAGGCCCGTCAGATCAAGCCGAACTTGAGTACTGAGGGCGGGTAATCGCCAGAGACCTCTGCACACGCCCCAACAATTTGACACCAAGCGGCAACGGGGCTTTGCACAACTCTTTCAAGCGCGCAAGGATTTGCGGTGCCTTCGAAAGCGGTCCATTTCAGCCATTTGAACAAAACAAAATTTGAGATGACTGCTTCCGCCGAGTGACCTCCGTGCACTACGCAAAATTGGACGGTTAAGACCCTTCGCAAACCAGCGGGAAGGCACCGATATCTGGTATCGTGAGCGTGCCCACGGTGACGGAATCATCACCTTCAACGGCTGTTATCAATCGAACCGAGGCAACGATCCGGCTGTACTCGGGATCGGCGAAGTCGATTACGGTATGCATATCGACATCGGCCCCCTGCGCCACGATGATTGGTATCGCGCCTTCGACCTCTGATAGGCTCCAGTGTTTGCCGTCTGCGTGTATGGTCGCACTCACGACTGCGAGACCAGGGACAGTTCCCAATCCGACACCAACAACTGTGCCCGATCCATCAGGGGCTTCGCAATACAACTCAACAGTTGCGAATGCCGAGGTTGCCGAGAGGAGCGCAAAGAGCCCTGGTGCAATAGTCCTGATCATGAACATTCCCTTTTGTTCGCAATCCAGTCAAAATATATCTTAGGTTCAATGTTCTCAACAAGCATGTCTCAAAGCGGGTCAAAGGCACGGAAACGCTGGCATGCGCAGACCACTACGTTGCCCCAAATCATTGGCATCGCCCGGCTGGAACTTGACTGATTCCGATAAGAGTTTGCACAACCGAGCGGACATTCAACTTCTGCGCAGCAACCGAAGCATAAATGTCCCAGACTAAGATGTGGTCGGCCCGTTGCAGACATTCGGCGCGTATCCGAAGTTTTGTGCTAAGAGCGCTCTGCAGAAATTCGAGTGGGCGCGAATTCTGAAACCGTTTGGCATTCATGCAGACAGATGGATGTTATTTGAACAATTCTATCTTTCCACGGGATCCAAGTAGGGAGCTACAGTCGATCGGTTTTTTCAGAGCATGGATGTGATCAATTTGCATCATTCAACAGACCGCTCAGAAATTCGTTAATATATCATTAATCGGAACATCAAAAAGCCATCATTTTTTTGCTGCTAACAAATACGCGGAGGTTTCCGCGCAAAAAAAGTTGCGGTGGTTTCCAGACCACTCTTAAGGGGTGAACAAGATGTTTCGAGTAAGCGGTTTGAACCGCAAAGCGCGCCGTCGTGCAGCAGCACTTTCTAAAGTACAGACGAACAAATACCATCAAGGAAAATCCGCTGCATATCGCGCTTTCGCCGCTCCAGTTACAGCCGGTGCGATAGGTCTTGGCGCATCGATTGGAGTGGCAACTCCTTTGGTTGCTCAAACGGTTGTTCCTCCGCCAAATGGTCCTTGTACTGTTGCGGGTGTCCTCGCCACCTGTACGGGAGATGTTTCAACGGGTGTTCAGGCAAACGGGCCAACGCTCGAAACGCTCAATATCAATAACGTGACAGCTCCGGGAATTGCACCAGGCGGTGGTACAGACGGCGTGGCTTTCAGCACACCAACAGGTAACGCAACCCTTAACGTCCAGACGAATGGAACCGGAGGCATTGTCACGACGGGGAACGGCGCCGATGGGCTTGTTGTGGATGCAGACGGCGACGGGGATGTTTCGATCACATCGACGGGCGACATTGCAACCGACGGACGTCGATCCTTTGGAATTCGATCCGACCTTGAGGGTGACGGTGCAATTTCGGTTAACTCGACGGGCAATATAACGACATCCGGACGCAGCAGAAGCGCCGGTATCGGCGCTACTCAACAAGGTGGTGATGGCGATGTGTCAGTGGTTTCAGCGGGTCGTATAAGCACATCGGGCAGCCGTTCAGACGGAATTTACGCCAATCAGGACGGTGGAGACGGCGTGGTATCGGTCAGCTCAGCGGGCGACATCAGCACAGCTGGAAATCGATCAACAGGCATCACCGCGCTTCAGAGTGGCGGCGAAGGGGATGTCTCGGTGGTCTCGGATGGCAATATCTCGACGGCCGGAAACAACTCTGGCGGTGTACTTGGACAGCAAAGCGATGACGATGGCGATATCGCGATCCAATCGACCGGAAATATTACTACAGAAGGAAACAACGCGAACGCCATCTTGGCGCGTCAAAATGGCGGCGATGGGGATATCACGGTTGAATCCGAGGGCAACCTCTCGACTACCGGAAACAACGCTCGTGGGATCTTTGCCCGGCAAGACGACGGTGACGGCGATATCACGATCCGCTCGACCGGAAATATCACGACAGAAGGCAACAACGCTGATGGCATATTTGCCCGCCAAAGGGGCGGAGACGGAGATATCAGCGTCACTTCGTCGGGCAATATTTCGTCCGCAAGGGACAGCATCCGCGCGCTTGTGACCAATGATGGCGACATTAACATTACAAACCGGGGCGATGTCAGCGGTGAAGCAGCGGGCGATGGTATCAACGCAATAGTGAATGGCGCGGGTGATGTCGTCATCGACAGCATCGGGGATATTACTGGCAGAGAATACGGGATCTACGGCGCGGCCAATGGAACAGGCAACGTAACCATCAATTCCAATGGCAACATTTCTGCTGACGAAGAACATGCGATCTTTGCTGACGCGGAGGACGGGAATGTGACCGTCAATGTGACGGGCGACGTCCAATCGCGCGACAGCGATGCGATTGATGTGGAAACCGGCAGCCCCGGAGGCGTGATTGACGTCACTGTGGTGGGCAATATCACTGGCGGTGCAATCGGAATTGACGCTGATGCCGAGGATTCCGGTGATATCACCATTCAGGTCACAGGTGATATCCGCGCCGGTTCGGATGACGGCATCGAAGCCGAAGTTGACGGTGATGGCGACATCTCGATCACGATGAACGGTGATATCGAAGCAAGCGAGCACGGGATCCGCAGCTTTGTTGCTGGTGACGGAAACATCTCGGTTGAAGCGTCGGGTGACATAGCGGCTGAAAGCATTGATGGCATCAACGCTGAAATAGACGGAAACGGTGATATAACCATTACGGCAACCGGTACCATTAATGCCGAAGTTGACGGAATCTTCGCCCATGTGACAGAGAATGGCAACATAAGCCTAACAAACGCTGCATCCATAACCGCAAGAAACGACGAGGGAATTGACGCCGAAATCTACGGAGATGGCGATGTCTTCATTAGAAACTCGGGGCGGATAACCTCTCGCGAAGACGATGCGATCGAAGTGGATGTCGAGGGAAGCGGCGACGTCAGCATTGTGAACTCTGCCCGGCTTACCGCCGATTCCGACGCGATCGATATCGAACTAAACGGTGACGGCGATGCTCGTGTAACCAACAGCGGAGCGTTGCGTTCGCTGGACAATAACGGGATAGAAGTGGACGTGGACGGAGCCGGTTCGATCACCATTGTGAACACCGGAAGTATTGATGCGTTCGAATACGGTATCGAGATCGAAGATCGTGATAACAATGCCGCCGCAACCATCACAAACTCGGCCCGTATCACCAGTCGCGAAGGCTTTTCCATCGTATATGGCGGCGACGGGAACGACACGTTGAATCTCGAGCCCGGCTCGATTCTGAACGGTTCGGTCGATTTCGGCAATGGCAACGATGGCATGGGGGGCACGAACCCGAATGACATCGACACGTTGAACTTTGCGCACGGGATGAATGCGGTTGTCAATTTTGCTGATGCATCGGGTGACGACAATGACCTCGCGTCCGCCCCTGAAGTCGTCAATTTTGGAGGGGCCGGCGTTTTGGCCAACAACGGCCTCACGGCGGTATCGGTAGATACGACAGGATTTGCGGCCCAAGGTACCTTCATCAGCGATCTGACAGACGCAGTATTCAACACGATTGAAACCGCCAGCCCCTATGCGTCCGGGTCATCGGACGGTCAGGTCAGCAGAAACCTGGGTCCTTTCGGGTATGTCGAACAGGATAACGGTCCATATGTCTGGGCTACGGCCTTTGGCGGAGATCGCGATGTTGAAGAAGACGGTTCAAATCTTGGGTTCAGCCATCGTATGTACGGTTTCGTAGTTGGAGCCGAAACGAATGAACTCATCGATAATAGCGATTTTGGTGTTCTTGTCGGATATGACAACAGCCATATCTCGCTCGATCAAGACGCAGGCGATACCGATATCAGGTCATATTTTGGGGGCGTTTACCTCGAAAGGGACTACGGACGATACAGCATCAACGCGGCGCTTCTTGCTGGCGTAACCGACAATGAAGCGACCCGAAACGTTGATGGCGGCGAATCGAAAGGCGATTTTGACGGCACGTTCGTTTCGCCATCGCTCTCGATCTCGGCACCCATCAACGCCTTGCCAATTCCTGCCTTCTTCAGTGCACGCGCAAGCTATGTCTTCCTGAAACTTGATGAGTATACCGAAACAGGAACCGCGTATCCGCTGACGGTCGAGGATCGGAACGTTTCGATCTTCAACACGAGGGTGCAAATGAACTTGCCCCGCCTCTACGAGGCCGCAAATGGATCGAGCACCTACGTGAACTGGGCCGTTGGAGTAGATGCATCTTTCGATGCAGGATCCGACGATGTGGACGCAATCGTGGCAGCGACACCCTTTTCTTTCGTAGCTTCCACAGAAGATGCAGCTGCAGGGTTTCTTGGCTTTACGCTTGAACATACATCTGCAGATGGAAACCGATCGATAGGCTTCAGCGGCGAGTTTCAATCAACCTTTGGTGGTGGATCCAGCGTTGTCGGAGAACTCACAGCTTCCATAAGGTTCTGAAACAACGAATGGCCGTATTGCTTAATCAAATGTTGGTTCTTAACAGCCTCTTCAAACTGACTGCCTGAACATGGGAGCGCCTGTTTAGTTTCGTCACGCATGTCCAAGCCATCTCCGCTTACGAAATCACAAGGATTCTTTGTATCTTAGAATCCAGCCGTAGACGTCGCCCGCGAAGGTCGGCTTTCGCATGCGCTACCGGATAGGTTTGCAACTGCAGCGACGTCCACTTTCCACCCGTATCAACGCCTGATAATGTCTTCAGCCCAGCGAAATCTCAATCGTTTGTCCCTGTCAGACTTGCGAACGGCCCCGGAAGAAATCCGAGGCCGTTTTCTCATATCACCAGCCTAAAATGACCTATTGAAACGTTTAGGTCATGTCACGTGAAACGCCACACAAACTTCAATCTAGATCTGCTAACCACATTTCGAATGACCGCAGCTGCGGCACGTCATGCATCCTTCGATCATCACCATGTCAAACTGGCCGCAGGACGGGCAAGCTTTGCCGCGTGGGGCATCCATGTTGACCACTTGCGCCTGAGGATCGGATTTCAGGCCCATCCCTTCGCCTTCAAGGAAACCAATATTGACCATGTGCTGTTCGATCACTCCACCAATCGCAGCCAGAATCGAGGGGATATACTTACCTTTGACCCAAGCCCCGCCGCGTGGATCAAACACCGCCTTCAACTCTTCAACAACGAAGGACACATCGCCTCCGCGCCGGAACACCGCCGAGATCATCCGGGTCAGGGCCAACGTCCAGGCATAGTGCTCCATGTTTTTGGAGTTAATGAACACTTCAAACGGTCGGCGGCGACCGCCATGAACGATGTCGTTGATCGTCAGATAGATTGCGTGCTCGCTGTCAGGCCATTTCAACTTGTAAGTTGAGCCCTCCAGCGATTGCGGGCGGTCTAACGGTTCGGACATGTAGACTACCTCGCCACCGTCGACCTGATGCGGCGCATCGGCGCTTTCGCCCGGGGCCTTGTCAGCGCTTTCGGATACGGTCAGAACTGAGCCCGTAACATCATTCGGACGATAGGTGGTGCACCCCTTGCAGCCCTGATCCCAGGCCTGCATGTAGACATCCTTGAAGGCATCAAAGCTGATATCTTCGGGGCAGTTGATGGTCTTCGAAATCGAGCTGTCGATCCATTTCTGCGCTGCCGCCTGCATCTTGACGTGGTCAGACGGGGACAGCGTCTGCGCATTCACGAAATATTCTGGCAGCTCGGTGTCGCCAAACTTATCACGCCACATCTGCACGGCGTAGTCCACAACCTCTTCCTCGGTGCGCGAACCATCCTTTTGCAGCACCTTTCGCGTATAGGCATAGGCAAAGACAGGCTCGATCCCCGAGGAGACATTGCCTGCATAAAGCGAAATCGTCCCCGTTGGTGCAATAGAAGTCAGCAGGGCATTGCGGATGCCATGCTCGCGGATCGCGTCACGCACATCCTCGTCCATCTGCTGCATAGTACCACTGGCAAGGTATTTCTCGGCGTCAAACAACGGGAACGCGCCTTTTTCCTTCGCCAAATCGACCGACGCCAGATACGCGGCGCGGGCGATCGCGTGCAACCAGCGCTCGGTCTGACGCGCCGCCTTGTCCGAGCCATAACGCAGGCCCATCATCAACAGAGCATCGGCCAGACCCGTCACGCCCAGCCCGATGCGGCGCTTGTCCTGCGCTTCGGCCTCTTGTTCGGCCAGCGGGAATTTCGACGCGTCAACCACATTGTCCATCATGCGGACAGCGGTGGCGACCAGTTCCTTTAGCGCGTCCTCATCCAGATGGGCGGCCTCCTCGAAAGGTTCCGCAACCAGTCGTGCCAGGTTGATCGAGCCAAGCAGGCAGGCACCATATGGCGGCAGGGGCTGCTCGCCGCACGGGTTAGTCGCGGCGATGGTCTCGACGTAGCTGAGGTTGTTGGCCTGATTGATGCGGTCGATGAAGATCACACCGGGTTCAGCATAGTCATAGGTGGCCTGCATGATCTTGTTCCACAGATCACGCGCCTGAACAGTGTGATAGATCTTGCCATCGAACACCAGCTCCCACGGGCCATCAGCCTTGACGGCCTCCATGAAAGGATCGGTCACCAGCACCGACATGTTAAACATGCGCAAACGGGCCGGGTCGGACTTGGCAGTAATGAACTGCTCGATATCCGGGTGATCGCAACGCATAGTCGCCATCATCGCCCCGCGGCGCGAGCCTGCGGACATGATCGTACGGCACATGGCGTCCCAGACATCCATGAAGCTCAGCGGGCCAGAGGCATCTGCCGCGACCCCTTTCACATCCGCGCCACGCGGGCGGATGGTCGAGAAATCATAGCCGATCCCCCCACCCTGCTGCATTGTCAGCGCGGCCTCTTTCAGCATGTCGAAGATACCGCCCATGCTATCGGGGATCGTGCCCATGACAAAGCAGTTGAATAGGGTCACCTGCCGCGCGGTGCCCGCCCCGGCGGTGATACGGCCAGCGGGGAGGTATTTGAAGTCCTCCAGCGCCTCAAAGAATTTCTGCTCCCAATGCGCCGGGTCCTTTTCCACCCGCGTCAGGTCGCGGGCGATGCGTCGCCAACTGTCCTCAACCGTCTGATCGATGGGTGCACCATCCGCCTGCTTGAAGCGGTATTTCATGTCCCAGATCTGCTCGGCGATGGGGGCGGCAAAGCGGCTCATTGGTGATTCCCTGTGCTGAAAGAGGCATTCAGACTATCCTAGATCACACCTTCACCACAACACCTTGATGACACTGCGCAGTGAGCTACAATATAAGGATTAGTCTTGGGACGACTCTGTGGGAAAGCTGTGGATAAGTATGTAAACCTCATCAAACTTTCGGTCGGATCGGAAAGCGTCGACACGTTGATGGCGTGGCAGGACAGCCGAAAGCCGCTCTATGAAGACGGTTTCCCGCGCCACGTCACCCGCATGTGGCCCAAGCGCGAGGCTGAGATTCTGAATGGCGGTTCAATCTATTGGGTGATCAAGGGCGTCGTGCAATGCCGCCAGCGCATCCTCAGGCTGGATGAGGTGCGCGGCGAGGACGGTATCCGCCGTTGCGCCATCGTACTGGACCCCGAGGTGCACCGCACGCAAAATGCCCTGAAACGTCCTTTCCAAGGCTGGCGGTATCTGAAACCCGAGGATACGCCTGCCGACCTGCCGGAAACTCGCGAGCAGGACGACACCCTACCCGACGATCTGAACCGCGCACTGGCGGATATCGGCGTACTTTAGCGCAGGCGATCGAGCAGATCGTTCAGTATTGCTTTTTCGTCCGCGTCGCATTTCGCAACCCGGCTGCGCCACAACGTCGCCTGTGACTGCAGGATCAACCCGTCCGACAGAATTTTCAGGTGGTTCGCCCGCAGCGTCTCGCCGGTCGAGGTGATGTCCGCAATCGCCTCGGCGGTTTCGTTGACCACAGTGCCCTCTGTCGCGCCCTGGCTATCGACCAGCGTGTAATCTGCGACGCCTGCGTCGGTCAGGAATTCCCGAACCAAGCGATGATACTTCGTGGCGATGCGCAGCCGGTGACCATGGGCTTTACGGAAACCCGCCGCTGCCGCGTCCAGATCATCCAGAGTATCAACGTCGACCCAGCAGGCAGGCGCCGCAATGATCAGATCCGCCTTGCCAAAGCCCAGCGGCACGACCTCTTCGACCTGCTGTTCCCAGCGCGGCAGCTTCTCTTGCACCAGATCGACGCCGGTGACGCCCAGATGAATGCGCCCGGCGGCCAGTTCACGGGGGATTTCTCCGGCGGAGAGCAGGATCAGCGAGACACCGTCGATCCCCTCGACCTTACCCGCATATTCGCGATCCGATCCGCTGCGCGACAGGGTGATGCCGCGCTTTTCGAACCATGCGAAGGTTTTATCCATCAACCGGCCCTTCGAAGGCACGCCCAGTTTCAGGCTCATTGCGCGCCCTCCTCGACTTCCAGCATCAGATCGGGGCGGATCACACCGCCGATGGCAGGGATCTCCGAGCCGTCACCCAACTGCCGGGTCAGCGCGTCATAGCGCCCGCCAGTTGCGACCGGCGGCAGATCAGGGCGGCCTTCGGCGTAGAAGCCAAAGACAAAACCGTCGTAATACTCCATCGATGTCCGGCCGTAGGATGCCTCAAAATCTAGCCGATCAACATTCACACCCCGCGCCTGCAGGGCAGCGATCCGGGCCTCGAGCCGATCCAGAGCGGGTGTAATCTGAGGCAGGTCGACCGCTACGTCGCGCAACTGTTCCAGCGCGAATGGCATGGTCTCGCGCACGTTCAGCAGCGTTTCCAGCCCGGCCAGTTCATTGTCCGAGATCGGCGGCGCGGCTCGGTCTTCGCGCAAAGCTTCGATCCGTTCAAGTATCTCCGGAGCGCGGCGCTTGCCGATCATGGGCGTATCCATCACCAATGGGTCGGCAGCGTCCAGCAGCGCATCCCGGCCCTCGGGCCCTGATTTGCGTCCGGCGTATCTGTCCAACAAAACGCGGAACCGGCGTGGCCGCCAGAGGTGCCGCATAAGCGCGGCTTTGCGACGGTCGGTTGTTTTCAGCCCGGCAACGGCAGCGGTCAGAATGCCGATATCGCCGGTCGCTGCCCGCAGCGGCAACCCACGCAGCTGCAGGGCAAACAACGAGAACACTTCGGCATCGGCCCCGGCGGGATCTTCGCGGTCAAAGACTTCGTAACCGACCTGAATATACTCGTTGGCCCGGTCCGGGTCGTGCTCCTGACGGCGAAACACTTCGCCGGAATAAGTATAACGCGCGGGCTCAGCTCCTTCGGACATGTGCATCTGGACCACCGGCAGAGTGAAATCCGGGCGCAGCATCTGCTCACCCCGCAGCGCGTCCGAGGTCACGTAGGCACGCGCGCGGATATCTTCCCCGTAAAGATCCAACAGCGTCCCGGCCGGTTGCAGCAGGGGCGTGTCCACCACCTGCGCGCCCGCCGCCTCGAACCGGACACGCATCATGGAGGCGCGGGCCTGTATCTGGGAACGGTTCGCCATGGGTTAGTCCTGACTGTCCAGAATTTCACGCACTTTGGCGACCAGATCGCCACGTGGCACTTCGAACTGGCTGGGGCGTTCTTTCCATTCCTCCAGCGTGGCGCTCTCGGCGATCTTGGCCCCAAGGATCAGGTCCTTGATCTGCACAATACCATTCGCCTTCTCATCGCCGCCTTCGATCACCGCAACCGGAGAGTTCCGTTTATCCGCATATTTCAGCTGATTGCCGAAGTTCTTGGGGTTGCCCAGATAGACCTCGGCCCGAATACCGGCATTGCGCAACTCGGCCACCATCGCCTGATAGTCGGCCATGCGGTCGCGGTCCATCACTGTGACAACCACGGGGCCTGTCGCCTGCGCGGTGATCCGGCCCTTCTCGCGCAGAGCGGCCAGCAGGCGGTCCACGCCAATCGAGATACCAGTTGCAGGCACTTCCTGCCCGGTGAAGCGTTTGACCAGATCGTCATAACGCCCGCCGCCTGACACCGATCCAAACTGCCGCTTGCGGCCTTTCTCATCGAATATCTCAAAGGTCAGTTCGGCCTCATAAACCGGCCCGGTATAGTAGCCGAGGCCACGTACGACCGAAGGATCAATCTCGATCCGATCCGCGCCATATCCGCCCGCATCCAGCAGAGCACCAATTTGTTCCAGCTCGGCAATACCATCCGCGCCGATCTTGCTGTCGCCTACGGCAACGCGCAGATTGGCCAGCGTCCCGGCAGTATCTGCAGCTTTGGAGGTCAGGAAGGCGATCACAGGCTCGGCCTGATCGTCGCTAAGGCCCACGCCGTCGATAAACGCGCCAGACGCATCCAGTCGGCCCTTGGTCAGCAGCTCGCGGACACCGGCCTCGCCCACCTTGTCGAACTTGTCGATGGTGCGCAGGACATTGTCACGGGCGGCGGCGTCTTCACCCAGTCCCATCGCCTCAAGCACGCCATTCAGAACCTTGCGGTTGTTCACGCGCACCAGATAGTCGCCGCGTGGAATGCCCACAGTCTCCAAGGTGTCCGAAAGCATGGCACAGATCTCGGCATCCGCAGCCATCGAGGCCGTGCCGACCGTATCCGCATCGCACTGATAAAACTGGCGATACCGCCCCGGCCCCGGCTTTTCGTTGCGCCAAACCGGACCCATCGCATAGCGACGATAGGGCGTCGGCAGATCGTTTCGGTGCTGCGCATAGACGCGGGCCAGAGGCGCGGTCAGATCATAGCGCAGGGCCATCCAGTCGCCGTTGCCGCCTTCGTCAAACTCCTGCCACGCAAACACACCTTCGTTCGGGCGGTCCACGTCGGGCAGGAACTTGCCCAGCGCCTCAACCGTCTCGACCGCGCTGCTCTCCAAAGCGTCGAACCCATAGCGATGATAGACGCCCGCAATCGTCCGCAGCATCTCGGTGCGCTGCGAGACTTCCTGGCCGAAATAGTCGCGGAACCCTTTTGGCGTGACGGCCTTGGGGCGGGGCTGTTTCTTGGGCTTGGCCATATGGGGCGTCCTTGGGGCTTAGTGTTCCGCGCGCGGTCTATCCCATGGCCTGCATCGGGGCAAGGCGGGGTTTCACTGGCCACGGCGTCACAGGGTCGCTATGAGACGCGTGTAAGGAGAACTCTATGCAGCATCTGGAAGAACAGATCGCCCATCTGACTCGCACCGTGGACGAGTTGAACGCGGTTGTGACCAAACAACAGAGCGAAATCGACCGCCTCACCCGCCGGATCGAGATGCTGCTACAGCGCGAGGCCGAACGGGCACAGGAAGGATCAGGCGGGGTCGTGTTCGGCGACGAACGCCCACCGCATTACTAAGCGGTCATAACCCCAGCGTAGATTTCACCGCGTTATCGACCACTCCTCCCAACAGGGCATCTTTGTCCGCTGCGCAACCCTCGGACAATGCAGCGATGAAGGTTTCGCGCAGTTGGGCTTTTTCTTCGTCGGTCGTCGCATAATCTTCGATATTGATCTGGCGATTGTAGAGCGACAGGGCCGTCATCTTTTCAACAACGGCCACAACAAAGGCTTCGTCACCATCCGCTTCTTGAGCAATCGAGGCGCATGTGTAGTGCATCACAGGCAACGCATCCTGCACCATCTGATCTGCAGCCTCGTCAGCTATCGACCAACCCGGCAGTAACACGCAAATCCCTGCAAAAACACTTCTGAATGAGGTCATACGCATGGCAGTCATTTCCAGTTATGTCCGATAATCGCCCCGGCTACACCACCGATCGCCGCGCCCTTGCCGTCACCGATCAGCGCACCAACACCGGCACCAATCAGCGCGCCTTCGATAGTCTTTTTCTTCTTTTTATCATCCGCAAATGCCGCGGTCGCCACGGTAAGCGAGATTGCACCCGCCAAAACCATCGCTCTGGAGCCAATACCTGAAAATGCCAAACCAATGCCCTCCTGTTTCACGCGTAAAGAGTGTGCAAAGGCAGCCTATCTGCGCGAAAACGCTGTGGCAATAAAACCGGCTTCTAAATCTCTTCGACCGACATGACACCGTCCAGCGATTTGATCGCCCCTTTGATCTGCGGGTTGATGGGGAAATCCTGGCCCAGGTCCATTTCGACATCCCCCGGCAGGGCGGGGTCCAGCAGACACAGCTGGATCGGCCCCTTACTGGCACCCTTGGCCGCAGTGCTCGCATCTTCCAGCACCTTTGCCACGGTCGGCAAGACCTCTGGCTGATCCAGATAGATACGCAAACCTGTTGCTCCGGCCTCGGCCACGACCGCATCGACCGGGCCGACAGATCGGCCCAGAAGCTTGAGCTGATCGGCCTCCATGGTTGCTTCGGCGGTCAGAACCACCTGCGCGCCGGTCTCCAGAAACTCGCGCGATTTCTCAAGCGTCTCCGAGAACAGCGTGACCTCGTAAGCTCCTGTCGGATCGGAGAGCTGCGCAAAAGCAAAGCGGTTGCCGCGGGCCGATTTCCTCTCTTGCCGTCCGGCGACGACGCCTGCCATTTTGGCAATCAATGGGCCTGAGCGGGCCTTTTCGATCACCTCATCCAGCGTCAGTACCTGTTTGCGCTTGAGCGCTGGCATGTAGTCGTCGAGCGGGTGGCCGGACAGGTAGAACCCGATCGCTTTGAACTCTTCGCTCAGACGTTCAGCTGGCAGCCAGTCGGGGCTGGGCGAAAGGCGCGGCTCGGGCAGGTCGTCCCCTGCTTCGCCAAACAGCGAGACCTGGTTGGAGTTTCTCTGCTCGTGGATCGCACTCGAATAGCTCACAAGCGCATCGAGGCTTTCGAACACGCGACGTCGATTGCCGTCCAGTTGATCGAACGCTCCGGCACGCGCCATCATCTCAAGCGGACGTTTGCCAACCTTCTTCAGGTCAACCCGGCGGGCAAAGTCGAACAGGTTGACAAAGGGCTTATCGTCTCGCCCCGCAACCACGAGATTCATCGCTTCAACACCTACGTTCTTGAGCGCGCCCAGCGCGTAGACAAGTTCTCCATCCACCACGTCGAACGTTGCAAGCGAACGGTTTACGCAGGGCGGCACATAAGGCAGGTCCAATCCTTTGCGGACCTCCTCAAAGTACACCGCCAACTTGTCGGTCAGATGAATATCGCAGTTCATGACACCCGCCATGAACTCGACCGGATGGTTCGCCTTCAGCCAACCGGTCTGATAACTGACCACCGCGTAAGCAGCGGCGTGAGATTTGTTGAAGCCGTAGTTGGCGAACTTGTCCAGCAGGTTCCAGACCTCGGTCGCCTTGGCCTCGTCCACATTGTTCTCAGCAGCGCCCTTGAGGAATTTGGGCCGTTCAGCATCCATCGCCTCCTGGATTTTCTTACCCATCGCGCGGCGCAACAGGTCCGCGCCGCCGAGGCTGTAGCCCGCCATTTCCTGGGCGATCTGCATCACCTGTTCCTGATAAACGATAATGCCTTGGGTTTCGTCCAGAATATGGTCGATGGAGGGATGTAATGTGTCCCGCTGGCTCAGCTTGTTCTTAACCTCGCAGAACTTGGGGATGTTCTCCATAGGGCCGGGACGGTAGAGCGCGACCAGCGCGATGATATCTTCGATGCAGTCGGGCTTCATACGCTTGAGCGCATCCATCATGCCCGAGCTTTCCACCTGGAACACCGCAACCGTTTTGGCCGCTGAATAGAGCCTGTACGTCGCTTCATCATCCAGCGGGATGGCGTTGATCTGGTTCACAGCTCCGTCAGCGGGTTCGTAGAGTTCCGTGCCATCGGGCGCTATGTGAAGGTCACGCCCGGATTTGAAGATCAGATCCATTGCGTTCTGGATCACAGTCAGCGTTTTCAGGCCAAGAAAGTCGAACTTGACCAGCCCGGCCTGCTCCACCCATTTCATGTTGAACTGTGTCGCGGGCATGTCGGACCGAGGGTCCTGATAGAGCGGCACCAGCGCATCCAGAGGGCGATCTCCGATCACAACCCCCGCCGCGTGGGTCGAAGCGTTCCGCAATAGGCCTTCGACTTGTTGGCCATAGGTAAGCAGACGCTCCACCACCTCTTCGTTTCGCGCCTCTTCCCGCAGACGCGGCTCGTCTTTTAGCGCCTTTTCGATGGAAACCGGTTTGACGCCCTCTACCGGGATCATCTTGGACAGGCGATCCACCTGCCCGTATGGCATCTGCAAGACTCGCCCGATATCGCGGACTGCAGCCTTCGACAGCAACGCACCAAAGGTGATGATCTGCCCCACCTTGTCGCGCCCGTATTTCTGCTGAACATAACGGATCACCTCTTCGCGGCGATCCATGCAGAAATCGATATCGAAGTCGGGCATCGAGACCCGTTCGGGATTCAGGAACCGCTCGAACAGCAGGCTGTAACGCAACGGGTCAAGGTCGGTGATTGTCAACGCGTAAGCCACCAGAGATCCGGCACCTGAGCCCCGCCCCGGCCCCACTGGAATGTCATGATCCTTTGCCCATTGGATAAAGTCCGCAACGATCAGGAAATACCCGGGAAAGCCCATACCTTCGATGATGCCGAGTTCGAAATCCAGCCGTTCCTGATATTCTTCGGGCGTTACCGCATGCGGAACAACGGCCAGACGTTTCTGCAAACCCTCATTGGCGATGCGGCGCAGTTCTGCCACCTCATCATCCGCGAATTTCGGTAGGATCGGATCGCGGCGATAGGCCATGAAGGCGCAGCGTCTGGCGATCTCGACCGTGTTCTCAATCGCTTCGGGCAGGTCGGCGAACAGTGTCACCATCTCTTGCTGCGACTTAAAATAATGCTGCGCGGTCAGGCGGCGGCGGCCTTCCTGCTGGTCGACATAGGCCCCCTCGGCGATACAGATCAGCGCGTCATGCGCCTCATACATATTCGAGGTCGGGAAATAGACATCGTTGGTGGCGACCAGCGGAAGGTTCTTGGTATAGGCCATCTCGACATGGCCACGCTCGGACAGACGCTCGGCCTCGGGCTGACCGTCCTCCCCGGGGTGCCGCTGTAGTTCGATATACAGGCGGTCCGGGAACATCTCTGCCAGCCGATCCACCAATGCCTCTGCTGCCGGGCGTTGCCCTTGCTGCAACAGCATCCCCACCGGCCCGTCGGGGCCACCGGTCAGACAGATCAGACCGTCTGATCGCTCCGCCAGCTCATCCAAAGTGACCTGCGGCAACTGACCACCCTTGTCTACATAGAGACAGGAGCTCAGCTTCATCAGGTTCTCATATCCCACCTCTGACTGTGCCAGCAGAACCAATGGCGCAGGAGGTTTGGTCTTTTCACCCGGCTGCACCCGAACGTATGTGAGATCAATCTGGCACCCCATGATGGGCTGGATGCCAGCCCCGCTTGCGGTTACCGAGAACTCGAGGGCTGAGAACATCGAATTGGTGTCTGTCACCGCAACGGCGGGCATGTCCATCTGCTCGCACAAGCCCGGCAACTTCTTCAGTCGCACGGCGCCTTCCAGCAGTGAATATTCGGTGTGAACGCGGAGGTGAATGAATCGAGGGGTACTGCTCATGACCCCTACGCTATCCCAGCCAGCGGCGCTGCAAAAGCGGGAACCGACGCTTTTGAATGCTTAAAAAATCGACGTTGATTATTTGGCTTTTCTAGAAGGTGCTTCGGGATTGATCTGGGGCCGAGTTCAAAAAGCGCTTTATTTACAAGCGACTGACTTTTAAACAAACGCGATATTTATAAGCCGCGCGGGTCCAATGGTGTATCATATAGGCAGTTTTTCTTGCCAGATAAGGTGCGCTGTTTCTAACATCTGATGGCAAGCTAACGCCCGCCACTCTTTCTACGTCGCATCGAAGGAGGGCCAAACGGGCGCAACCGGGTAACGCGACGGGTTTCTCGAATGAATATCACGTTTCTTCTGAACGGAGAGACAGTGGAGTTGACCGACGTTGATCCGACGGCTACCCTACTGGACTGGCTGCGCGAGGATCGCAGCCTGACCGGCACCAAGGAAGGCTGCAACGAGGGCGATTGCGGTGCTTGCACCGTCATGGTGACGGATGACGGTGGCCACAAGGCGTTGAACTCCTGCATCCTGTTCCTGCCTCAGCTACATGGCAAAGCCGTGCGCACCGTCGAAGGCGCAAGCGGCCCGAATGGCGAGACGCACCCGGTGCAACAGGCGATGGTAGACCTGCATGGCTCGCAATGCGGCTTCTGCACCCCCGGTTTTGTCATGTCGATGGTTGCCGGTCACGCGACTGGCGCGACGGATCATGACACTCAGCTTGCCGGAAACCTGTGTCGCTGCACCGGCTATGCGCCCATTATCCGAGCAGCGAAAGCCGCCGAGGAGCAACCTGTACCGGTTTGGGTCAAAGACAAACCCGTCGCAAGCCCTGCCGCGTCGCCGATGCTGCCGGGATCGTCCGACGAGCTTGCGGCTGTCTATGCCGAAAACCCCGATGCCACTCTGGTGGCCGGAGCGACCGATGTGGGTCTGTGGGTCACCAAGCAGTTGCGTGATCTGGACCCAGTGATCTTCCTCAATCGCTGCGAAGATCTGAAAGAGATCACCATCACCGACAAAGAAATCCGTTTCGGCGCCATGGTCGATATGAACCGTATAGGGGAGGCGCTTGCTGACCTGCACCCCTCTTATGCCGAAATGATCCGCCGCTACGCCAGCGTTCAGGTGCGCCACGCCGCGACCGTCGGTGGCAACATCGCCAATGGCTCGCCCATCGGGGACAACCCGCCTGCGCTTATTGCTTTGGGCGCAACTTTACACCTTCGCAAAGGCGAAGCCCGCCGGTCCCTTCCTTTGGAAGAGTTCTTTATCGACTACGGCAAGCAAGATCGCGCACCCGGTGAGTTTGTCGAAGCCGTCAGCTTCCCGCGTCAGACAGATCGCCTGAAAGCCTACAAACTCAGCAAACGGTTCGATCAGGACATTTCAGCTGTGTGCGGGTGTTTCAATATCACCGTTACGGACGGAGCAGTCACCGAAGCGCGCATCGCGTTTGGTGGCATGGCTGGTACTCCGAAACGGGCATCCCATGTCGAGGCCGCACTGATCGGCAAACCCTGGTCGCGCGAGACGATTGGCGCCGCGCTTCCTGCCTTTGCCGACGATTACTCACCACTCACGGACATGCGCGCCTCGGCCACCTATCGTCTGGAAACCGCCAAAGCGATGCTCGAGAGGTATTACTTCGAAGATCAGGGCGAGGTGACCAACGTATTGGAGGTGTCGGCATGAGCGTGACCAAACCCCTCCCCCACGATGCGGCCCCTTTGCATGTGTCCGGCTCGGCCCGTTATGTGGACGATATACCGACGCCAAAGAGTTCTCTGCATCTGGCCTTTGGGCTGAGCCCGATCGCCAAGGGCAAGATCACATCGATCGACCTGTCAGCTGTGAAAGCTGCCGAAGGCGTTGTCATGGTGATGACTGCTGAGGATTTGCCCTTCGCAAACGATGTCTCTCCGTCGATCCATGATGAGCCTCTGCTGTCAGACGGCACCATTCACTATATCGGCCAGCCTGTATTTCTGGTTGTCGCAACCAGCCATCTGGCCGCTCGCAAAGCCGCACGGCTTGGGAAGATCGACTACGCGGAAGAAACCCCGATCCTGACAGTCGAAGAGGCTCTAGCCGCTGACAGCCGGTTCGAAGGTGGCCCGCGCATTTACGCCAAGGGTGATGCAGATGCGGCTATCTCTGGCGCGACCCTCGTGATCGAAGGGTCTTTCGAACTTGGCGGACAAGAGCACTTCTACCTCGAAGGTCAAGCTGCATTGGCCGTGCCGAATGAAGGCGCGGACATGTTGGTGCACAGTTCGACCCAACACCCGACCGAGATTCAGCACAAAGTAGCCGACGCTTTGGGTGTTCCCATGCACGCGGTCCGGGTTGAAACCCGCCGGATGGGCGGAGGCTTTGGCGGCAAGGAAAGCCAAGGCAATGCTCTGGCAGTGGCTTGTGCTGTTGCAGCGCGTGCAACCGGCAAAGCCTGCAAGATGCGCTATGACCGCGATGACGACATGATCATCACCGGCAAGCGCCACGCATTCCGCATTTCCTACAAGGCCGGGTTCGATGCGAACGGGCACATTCAGGGCGTCTCGTTCCTACACCACGCAATCTGCGGCTGGGCACAGGACCTATCTCTGCCCGTCGCGGACCGAGCGATGCTGCATTCAGACAATGCCTATCTGCTGCCAAATGCCCGGATCGAGAGCCACCGGCTGAAGACGAACACCCAATCCGCCACCGCCTATCGCGGGTTCGGAGGCCCTCAGGGCATGGTCGGCATCGAACGCGTTATGGATCATGCGGCGTATGAGTTGGGGCTGGACCCAGTCGAACTACGCCGTCGCAACTATTATGAACCAGCGCACAAGGTTGCTGAGGCTGCGCCGGCAGAGAAACCACTGGGTCACCCCGACCCGCATGAAGACCTGACAAGCCGGGGCGCAGTTGAGATGGGGGACACCCCTGTGCGCCCCCTGCCCGCAGGCGGCAACACCACGCCCTACGGGATGGAGGTCAGCGATTTCGAACTGCACGGCATGACCGAAGCTCTGCTGAAATCCAGCGACTATGCCGCGCGCAAGGCAGCGATAGAAAAATGGAATGCCGAGAACAGCGTGATCAAGAAGGGCATCGCCTTCTCTCCGGTCAAATTCGGGATTTCCTTCACGCTGACTCATCTGAATCAGGCGGGCGCACTGGTGCATGTCTATCAGGACGGCTCGGTCCACCTGAACCATGGCGGCACCGAGATGGGGCAGGGTCTGTTCCAGAAGGTCGCTCAAGTCGCAGCATCCCGCTTTGGCATTCCGCTGGAGATGGTCAAGATTACTGCCACAGATACCGCCAAGGTGCCGAACACCTCGGCCACAGCAGCGTCTTCGGGCAGTGACCTGAACGGTATGGCAGTGAAAGCCGCCTGCGACACGATCCGCGACCGGATGGCTGACTATCTGGCCGAGCGGCACCAAGCCGATCCGTCAACTGTTACCTTCTCGGACGGCCACGTTTCGGTCGGCGAAGAACGCTATACCTTCGCCGAAGCTGCTGCGTTGGCCTATCAGGGTCGTATCAGCCTGTCGGCAACCGGGTTCTACAAAACACCCAAAATCGAATGGGACCGGATCGCCGGGCGCGGTCGTCCGTTCTTTTACTTTGCCTACGGAGCCTCAATCACCGAGGTCGCCGTCGACACACTGACCGGCGAGAACCGCATCCTGCGCACCGATATTCTGCATGATGCCGGTGCCTCGCTGAACCCAGCGCTGGATATCGGACAGGTTGAGGGCGGTTATGTGCAAGGTGCCGGCTGGCTGACGACCGAGGAACTGGTCTGGGACGGCAAGGGCAATCTGCGCACGCACGCGCCCTCGACCTACAAAATCCCGGCCTGCTCGGACCGACCTGACATCTTCAACGTCGCACTTTGGGACGGCGAGAACCGCGAGGACACGATCTATCGTTCCAAAGCCGTCGGAGAGCCGCCGTTCATGCTGGGCATATCGGCGTGGCTGGCCTTGTCGAATGCGGTTACAGCCTGCGGCGAGAGCTACTCGGCGCTGAATGCTCCTGCCACGGCAGAGGAAGTCTGGCACGGCGTCCAAAGGATGAAGGGAGGCATCTGATGGGATTTGATCGAGAGGCTTTGAGGGAGGCGGTCAAAACCCACGGGAAAGTCACCCGGGTGGTCATTGCTGCGATCAAGGGGTCATCCCCGCGCGAAGTCGGCGCTGCAATGCTGGTTTGGGAACACGGGCAAAGCGGCACAATTGGTGGTGGGGCACTGGAATTTCAGGCGGCAGAGATCGCGCGGAAACAAACAGCCCAATCCCGCCTGACCCACCACGCGCTCGGCCCCGATATGGGTCAATGCTGCGGCGGTGCAGTTTCACTTTTTAGCGAAGTCTTTGATCTAAAGGCGGTTGAAGCGCTCGACGACACGATCATAGTGCGGTCTGCCTCGGAAGGCGAAATGCCTCTGTCCGTGAAAAGGTTGCTGGCAACTGCGCGCGGTCAGGGGATTGCCCCCGAACCGCAACTGATCGACGGCTGGATGGTTGAGCCGTTGCACAAGCCGACCTGGAACCTATGGATATGGGGCGCAGGCCATGTCGGACGGGCACTGGTGGATGTTCTGTCCCCCTTGCCCGGCATTGCGATCACCTGGGTCGACACCGGACCCGAGCGCTTCCCGGCCTCGGTCCCAGCTGGTGTCACTACAGTTCCAGCCGCCAAACCGACCGAGCTGGTTCGCCATGCACCACCCAATGCCGAGCACCTTGTGCTTACTTATTCACACAATCTGGATCTGGAATTGTGCAACCGGCTGCTTTTGCACGATTTCCGCTTTGCGGGGCTGATCGGCTCGGCTACGAAATGGGCGCGATTCCGGTCGCGGTTGGCAGCCCTTGGGCATTCGCCCGAGCGGATCAGCCGGATCACTTGTCCAATCGGCGATCCCGGCTTGGGCAAACACCCGCAAATGATCGCCGTCGGCGTTGCCGCGCAACTGTTGCGTCCGGCCCGACAAACCGAGTTGAAGAAGGACCTGAGCGCGTGACCACTCCACTTTTGAGCTTGCAAGGGCTGACCAAGGCCTATCCCGGCGTCGTGGCCAATGATCAGGTGTCGTTTGACATCGGCGAAGGCGAGGTTCACGCCTTGCTGGGAGAAAACGGCGCGGGCAAATCCACGCTGGTGAAGATGATCTACGGATTGGTGAAACCCGACAGCGGTACGATGCTGCTGCGCGGCCAACCTTTTGCGCCGCCAGAACCGCGCGCGGCGCGCGGCGATGGGATCGCGATGGTGTTCCAGCACTTCTCGCTGTTTGACGCACTGAACGTGGCCGAGAACATCGCGCTGGGGATGGAGAACCCGCCCCCGATGGGTGATCTGGCCTCGCGAATCCGCGAAGTATCCGAGACCTACGGCTTGCCTCTCGACCCCTACCGAACCGTTGGAGACCTGTCCGCCGGCGAGCGTCAGCGGGTCGAGATCATCCGCTGCCTGCTCCAAGATCCGAAGCTGCTGATCATGGACGAGCCAACCTCGGTTCTAACTCCGCAAGAGGTTGATATCCTTTTTGAGACGCTGAACAAATTGCGGTCCGAGGGCACCTCGATCCTCTATATCTCGCACAAGTTGGAAGAGATCCGCACTCTGTGTGATCACGCCACGATCCTGCGTCTGGGCAAGAACGTGGGCGAGTGTGTCCCGGCTGAGACCTCGGCGCGTGACATGGCCGAGATGATGGTGGGCTCGACCCTGCAGACACCGGAGCGATCGGGGCGTGAGTTCGGGGATGTTGCGCTGGATGTCAGTGGGTTGTCGGTGCCGTCGCCATCAGAGTTCGGTACGGCGCTGAAGAATATCCACATGACCGTCCGCAAGGGCGAGGTTCTGGGCATTGGTGGCGTCGCTGGGAACGGCCAGGACGAACTGCTGGGTGTGCTGTCAGGTGAAATTCAGACGGCCGCCGACGCGATCAAATTCAACGGCCAGCGTATTGGTAAACTCGGCCCGACTGCCAGGCGGAAACTAGGCGTGCTGACCGCGCCCGAAGAACGGCTGGGTCACGCGGCGGCGCCGGATATGAGCCTGATCGAAAACGCCCTGCTGACCGGTTCGGTCCGCGAAGGGCTTGAGAGTAACGGCTTCCTTAAATGGACCGAAACAAAGAGCTTTGCTGAGAAGATCATCAGCGCTTTTGACGTCCGGACGCCGGGCCCTGAGAACGCGGCGCGCTCGCTGTCGGGAGGGAACCTGCAGAAGTTCGTGATCGGTCGCGAAGTGTTGCAGAACCCGGATGTTCTGGTGGTGAACCAGCCGACATGGGGCGTGGATGCGGCGGCGGCGGCCTCGATCCGGCAGGCCATTCTGGATCTGGCGGCCAAGGGAACTGCGGTCATCTGCATCTCGCAAGACCTCGATGAACTGATGGAAATCTCCGACAGCTTTGCCGCACTGAACGAAGGACGACTAAGCGCCCCGCGCGAAACCACGGGCCTGACCGTTGACGAGATCGGGCTGATGATGGGCGGTGCGCATGGCATGGAGGTGGCCCATGTCTAAACAGTTAAAAGAAAAGAGAAACACGGGGGTATGAGCAGATGATTGTGTTGGAGAAACGGCCTCAGCCGTCCAAGGCGTGGTCTTATTCCACCCCATTGGTCGCGGTGCTGGCAACGATGGTTTTTGGCGGCATCCTGTTCGCCATTCTGGGCAAGAACCCGGTCGAGGCCATCGGCACCATTTTCTGGGAACCGCTGTTTGGTGAGTTCGCGTTCTATTACCGCCCGCAATTGCTGGTTAAAGGCGCGCCGCTGGTGCTGATCGCCATCGGTCTGTCACTGGGCTTCCGCGCCGGTATTTGGAATATCGGGGCCGAGGGGCAGTACATCATGGGTGCCATCTTTGGCGCCGGTGCTGGTCTGGCCTTCTACCCTCTGGATGCGTTCTACATCTTTCCGATCATGGTGATTGCGGGCGCGTTTGGCGGCTGGCTGTGGGCGATGATCCCGGCCTTCCTGAAGGTGCGCTTTGGTACCAACGAAATCCTTGTGTCGCTGATGCTGGTCTATGTGGCCGAGCAGATGCTGGCCTCGGTTTCGCTGGGTCTGTTGAAAAATCCCGAAGGGTTCGGTTTTCCGGGCTCGCGTAATCTGCAGTCCTATGACAGCGCTCATAATGCCGAGCTGATTGCAGGATCAGGGATGCATTGGGGTGTCGTCACGGCTTTGATCGCTGTGATCTTCGCCTATGTGCTGCTGAACCGACACATGCTGGGCTTCCACATCCGCCTGACAGGCGAAGCGCCTCGGGCCGCGAAGTTTGCCGGTGTGAACCCTGCTCGCCTGATCCTGTTCTGTTTGGGTCTGTCCGGCGCTCTCGCTGGTCTGGCGGGGATGTTTGAAGTCTCGGGCCCCTCTGGCGTGGTCAGCATCGACTTTAACGTCGGCTATGGCTTTACCGCGATTATCGTGGCCTTCCTGGGCCGCCTGCACCCGGTGGGCATCCTGCTGGCTGGTGGGCTGATGGCGCTGACCTATATCGGCGGTGAAATCGCGCAGTCGCAGCTGGGTCTGCCTGCCGCTGCCATTCAGGTGTTTCAGGGCATGCTTCTGTTCTTCCTGCTGGCTTTCGATCTTCTGACAAACTACCGCATCCGTGCGGCCCGTAGCGAGGTAGCGTAATATGGACCTTGGTGAAATTAACCCCGTCCTTCTGGTCGCCTCGCTGATGGTGGCCGCAACCCCCCTGCTGCTGGCCGCGATCGGAGAGCTGGTCGTCGAAAAGGCAGGCGTCCTGAACCTCGGCGTCGAAGGCATGATGATCGTCGGCGCAATCAGCGGCTTTGCGATCTCGGTCGAAACCGGCTCACCCTGGTTGGGCTTTATCGCGGCTGCCATAGGCGGTGCGGTTCTGTCGCTACTGTTCGTATTGCTGACGCAGGTGGCATTGGCCAACCAAGTGGCAAGTGGCCTTGCCTTGACCCTCTTCGGCCTCGGCTTCAGCGCCCTGATGGGCCAGAGCTATGTGGGCGTCAAACCCCCGGACATGGCCGATATCCACATCCCATTGATCAGCGATATCCCGGTGATCGGCCCGATCCTGTTCCAGCATGACCCAATCCTCTATGTCGGCATCGCGTTGACGGCGGCCGTTTGGGCCACGCTGAAATACACCCGTGTCGGTCTGATCCTGCGCGCGGTGGGTGAAAACCACGATGCGGCACACGCGCTTGGATACAAAGTCATCAAAATCCGCATCATGGCGATCCTGTTCGGTGGCGCTTGCGCGGGCCTTGGTGGGGCTTACATCAGCCTGATCCGCGTCCCTCAATGGACCGAAGGTATGACCGCCGGCGTTGGTTGGATCGCTCTTGCGCTGGTGGTCTTCGCCAGCTGGAAACCATGGCGGGCCTTGCTGGGCGCCTATTTGTTCGGCGGCATCACCGTGTTGCAGCTTAATTTACAGGCAGCGGGCGTTGCCATTCCTGTCGAGTATCTGGCAATGTCGCCCTATATCATCACGATCCTTGTGCTTGTGATCCTTTCGGCCGACAAGAGCAGCGCACCTGCCGCATTGGGCCGGACCTTCCATGCCTCACACTAGGGGCTAACTAAACCAACTTGGGGAGTAACACATGAAATTCACTACACTTCTGGCAAGCGCCGCCATGGCGCTGGGTCTGGCCTCGGGGGCCATGGCTCAAGACAAGACCAAGGTCGGTTTCGTCTATGTCGGCCCGGTGGGCGACGGCGGTTGGACCTATGAACATAACAAGGGCCGCTTGGCCGTAGAGGAAGAGTTTGGCGACAAGGTTGAAACCGTCTTCGTCGAATCCGTTCCCGAAGGTCCGGACGCCGAACGCGTGATGACCCAGATGGCACTGGAAGGCGCTGATCTGATCTTCACCACATCGTTTGGTTACATGGACCCGACGATCAACGTGGCCAAGAAATTCCCGAACGTGAAGTTCGAGCACGCGACCGGTTACAAGACCGCCGACAACGTCTCGGTCTACTCGGCCCGTTTCTACGAAGGTCGCGCCGTTCAGGGCCATATCGCAGGCAAGATGACCAAGTCGAACATCATCGGTTACATCGGTTCCTACCCGATCCCCGAAGTGATCCGCGGCATCAACTCGGCCTATATCCACGCCAAGAAGGTGAACCCGGATGTCGAGTTCAAGATCGTCTGGGCCTACACCTGGTTCGACCCAGCGAAAGAGGCCGATGCCGCCACCGTTCTGATCGAACAGGGCGCGGACGTGATCCTGCAACACACCGACTCGACCGCGCCACAGGCGGCTGCGCAAGAGGCGGGCAACGTCGTTACCTTCGGTCAGGCCTCGGACATGAGCGAATACGCTCCGTTCCCGCGCGTCAGCTCGATCATCGACAACTGGGCGCCTTACTACATCGCGCGCACCCAAGCGGTGATGGATGGCTCGTGGGAGACCGTGAACACATGGGACGGCATCCGCGAAGGCATGGTTGAGATCGGCGAGATTTCAGATGCGGTTCCCGCCGACGTCAAGGAAGAAGCGCTGGCGATGAAAGCCTCCATGGCTGCGGGTGAGTACCACCCCTTCACCGGACCGCTGAAAAAGCAGGATGGCAGCGACTGGCTGGCTGAGGGCGAAGTGGCCGATGACGGCACACTTGCGGGCATGAACTTCTACGTCGAAGGGCTGGAAGGCGAAATTCCACAGTAAGATGAAATTCCGCAGTAAGATCGAGACAAGCTGACTAACCAAAGGCCCGCACATCAGGCGGGCCTTTTTTTGATTCAGATTACCGGATCACCCTGCGTGATCAAAAGCGGCGCGAAGCAGCGGGCGGTATTCGGGCAAGGCCAGATTCGACAAGTCTCAGGCTTGCTGCAAGCTGAACCACTCAAGATGCGAGTGTTCATGGTTGTTGATAACGGGAGCCCCGCCCTGCCATTTCTGGACCAGAAAAAACCGGTAAACCGGCGGCGTTTCAGCATTGACCCCGGTATCGACGATTTGATCGAAATAGCGGGGTTCGATGGGTGAAATGGCGATTTCCTCGTTCAGTTCACGGATAAGAGCCTGCTCAGGCGTTTCTCCGATTTCGATTTTTCACCAACGAAATCCCAGCAATTCGGATAGGACGCCCGAAAATGCGCGCGCCGCCCGAGCAGCACTTTTTCGTCCTGCATGATAATGGCGCACGCATATTCGGAAGAGCGGTTGGGACCGGTCATGTAGCTTACCTGAATGCCTTGTCTCAGCAAAAAGCTGGAACCGGTTTATTCCCGCTCAATGCCCGCTCAGAACCAGCGTGTTCACTGGCATCAGTATCAAGCGCAACCGCAGGCCCGCTGCATGAACGACGCCAATCGTATCCACCACATGCAGGAATGACTTTTTCCAGAAACCCAGATCCTCATGCTCTAACCGTTCGTGATTGTCGGTATAGACATTCGCCAGACAATTGCTGCCCGGTGGTACATCGTCGGCCATGCTCTCATAGAGCGGCTCAAGATAGACAAGGATCGAGCCTGGGTTGGTGTTGTTCTGCACGTCCCGCAGCTCATCCGTGGGGCGGATCTGGCCCGAGGGGATCACATCCTGCACCTCGACCACCACCACGGGGATCACGGTGAAAGGTTTGGTCATGCAGCCCAGCTCTCCGATCATGCCGGGTTTGATGACCTGCGCGGACAACTGGTTAAACGCGGCCTGAAACCGGTTGTGACCCGAGTTGGATGGCACAAGAATACCCGCAGGGCGCAGAAGCGGGCTGACATAATCGCCAACCTGCAAACCGAATTGTTCAACCCGACCACTCACGCCCGCACTGACCACGGTTTTTTCGAGTTCCGTGAGCGCCGCATCCAGCTGCGCGTTGGCGCTGGCCAGTTGCGCAGGGATCAGCTCTTCGATCTGTTGCACGACGGCTGCGCGCTGCGAGACCGCTGCGTTGACCTGGGCCTCGCGTTCGGCAACCAGATTTTCGAGCCGGTCGATTTCAGCCAGACGCACTGCGCTGGATCCTTCATCGCGTAGGGTTGTGTTACGCTCCAGATCCTCCAGCGCCTGATCAAGGGCGGCACGCGCGCCCGCGATCCCTGCCTCAGCCTCGGCCAGATCGGTCTGGGCCACTTTCAACGAGGCTTGAACCTGTGCGATCTGCGCATTGGCGGCCTCAACCTGAGCGGTCTGGGCGAAATCCTCGATCCGGAAGATCGGTTGACCTGCGGTGACCTGTTCATTGTTGCGCACATAAACCTCGGACACGCGCCCCCCCAGTTGCGGCAGGATCGTCACGGTGCGGAAATAGGACGCCGCAGTTTTGCTGGATGGGTGGAAGTAAAACAGCGTCGTAATCACCGTCAGCGCCAGAATGGCACAGGTCGTGAGGCCCCAGCGCAGCTCGTACCACATGGTGAACAGGGTGATCTCATGCCCGATCCGCTTGCCTTGCACAAAACGACGGAACAGATAGTCGGGAAGCACGGTAATCAGTGCGCACAGCATCGTCTCAATCATGGTTCAATGCCCCTGCACTTCTGGTTTGCTTGGTTCTGGCTCGGGCTCCGGAGCCGGCGTCTGCCCCGGTGCCAACGACCGGATCGCGTCAGCGATTGAGCGCAATGGCGCTGCAAAGTCAGGAAACTGGAAGCCAGCGACCAGTACCGCAGCAACCCAGAAGATGCCATTATGCGTGAACAGAGCCAGAAGCGCCAGAATCCCAACCAGTTGGAATTGCGGATGATTTGTCTCATGCGCCATCTTTTCCGGTATCGAATGCAGGGTAAAATACGCCACGCCGATCAGAACAACCATGGCAACGGTGAAAATCAGCATGAAGGTAAAAAGATAATCACTGCCATCTGCCTGCGTGACATAAGCGGGGATATGGCCCGTTGCCATTGGATGAAGGTTTGCCATGTCCACGTCTGTCTCCAAATCTTCTGATATGTGCACTAAAACCAGTCTGGAAGCGTGCGATCAAGTGTCCGATACCTTGAACTTGCGTCTTTTCGGGCGACGACGCCCATGCAATGGTCCGCTCAGACTCAAATACAACCCGTTCGGTTCGGGATATCCGGATCAGAAAGGCGCGAATGATCGATTTTCTAGTGATCGGAGGCGGTATTGCCGGTCTCAGCACCGCTGCACGCTTATCCGCACATGGTGAAGTAATCGTTCTCGAAGCTGAGGACGCGTTGGGCTACCATACGTCAGGCCGATCTGCCGCCCTGTTCGAACAGGAGTATGGGCCGGATTCGGTTGTGGCGCTGTCCAAAGCCAGCGCCGCCTATTTTGAGGACAACGATTATCTCACCCCGCGCGGATTGATGCTGGTAGCGGCAAAGCATCAACAGGATCAATTTGAGAAAGACGTGGCAGACCTTGGCGTTCAGCCGATAGATTTGGAGGATGCACTGCAGCGCATTCCGATCCTGAATCTTTCGACGGTGGGGTTTACCGCGCTCAGTAACAGCGCTCGGGATGTCGACACCGATCGTGTCTTGCAGGATTTCGCGCGCAGAATCCGAGCGGGCGGAGGCAAAGTCCTCACCCGTCAGAGGGTGACGCGCATTCGCAAGTCCGGACACTGGACCGTCGAGGCGCAAGATACGTTCGAGGCACGTCAGATCGTAAACGCTGCTGGCGCCTGGGTGGATGAGGTCGCGCTGATGGCCGGAATTGAGCCAATCGGGATCAGTCCGTGCCGCAGATCAATGGCACGTATTCCTGCGCCCGGTGGTCACGATGTTCGCAACTGGCCCATGATGCTGGGTGTCGGGGAAAGCTGGTATGCCAAACCGGATGCAGGAAAGCTGCTGGTCTCACCTGCCGAGGCGGACCCGACCACGCCCCACGATGCCTATGCAGACGATATGGTATTGGCCGAAGGTCTGGCCCGCTATGAAGCAATGGTGACCGAGCCCGTCACACGTCTGGAAAGCAACTGGGCCGGTTTGCGCAGCTTTGCCCCGGACGGCACGCTGGTTTTGGGGCCGGACCCTGCGGATCGGTCATTCATCTGGTCTGCCGCTCAGGGCGGCTATGGCTTTCAGACAGCGCCGGGGGCTTCACAACTGGTTAGCGATCTGGTGTCAGGTTCTGCACCGACGATTGATCCCGATGCAGTTGCGGCGCTGAAACCCGAAAGGCTCCGCCGATGAGCAAGCGTAAGTTGCCCTCAAATGCCAGCGTCGCCAACGAAGGGGATGGTGGCAGATTGGTCGCCCCTGCAGCCAGTCGGAATTCAGACGTCCTGTGCGATTTGCTAGATCGCGTTGCCCCCCAATCGGGTGATGCGCTGGAGCTTGCAAGCGGAACAGGTCAGCATGTTCTTGCCTTTGCCCAGCGCCTGCCCGGCCTGAACTGGCAACCCAGTGAAATCTCAGCAGAACGCCGGGCCAGTATAAGCGCCTATTCTGCGGGATTGGCCAATGTTGCGCCTCCGGTTCATCTGGACGCGACTGTCCTTGGTTGGAGCCAGAGTTTCGACCAGAAAGACCTTATCGTTCTGATCAATCTTCTGCATCTGATCAGCTGGGCCGAGGTGACGGCTTTGGTATCCGAAGCGGCTTTGACCTTGCGACCCAAAGGGCGTCTGGTTCTCTATGGGCCATTTATGCGCGCAGGCGCGCTGACAAGTGACGGCGACAAACGATTCCATGACGCTCTGATCCAGCAAGACCCGGATATCGGCTATAAGGACGATACCCAAATGCAGGAACTTTTGCGCGCCAACGGGCTTGTGTTGCTGGAAATCGCCGAGATGCCAGCGAACAATCTTGCCTTCGTCGCAAAAAAACCGGCGAACTGATCAAGATCAAAGTCGAGTTTGCTGCTCCGCTTCATATGCTATTTTTGATATGTATAAAGAGGAGCTTTGCTATGACCTGGCAAAACGCGCTGGATGAAACCCGCAAGGGCTTGCGTAACTTGAACAGCACCATCCCTGATACCGCGCGTGCTTTTGGCGCATTGGGGAAATCGGTCAAGGAAGGCGGTACGCTGGATTATAAAACCAAGGAATTCATCGCCTTGGGTATGTCCATAGCCGTACGCTGTGAACCCTGCATTTCCCTGCACACCGAAGCTTTGATCAAAGCTGGTGCCTCACGCGAAGAAGTGTCGGATGTTTTGGCTATGGCCATCCAGATGGGGGGCGGACCGTCGATGATGTATGCCGCCAAGGCCTTGGACTGTTTCGACGAGCTGTCCGGCAGCTAACTGCGTCACCTTGTCCCTGACGGATCGAGATCTGCTGCACGTTTCACACAGACAACGATGGAGAAAATGAAATGAAACCAATCTTTGCCGCTCTCATCGCGACTTTTTCAGCAAGTGCCGCATTCGCCGCCAGCCATGCGGATGAGGGGCTGGAACATTTCTTCGAAAGTTGGGACCTGAACAGTGACGGGGTTATCAGCCTGCCAGAGGCGACCGAGCAGCGCGAAGGCATTTTCTACATGTTCGATGCTGACGAGAATGGTGTTCTCGACACTGCAGAATATGACCTTTTCGACACAACCCGCGCCGCCGCGACTGAAACCGGAGCGGAGCGCAGCAAAGCGATGCAGGCAGTCGATACGCTGAAACGTGAATTCAACGACTCAAACCAGGACGGGCAGATCAGCCATGACGAGTTCATCACCGGAACTGACATCTGGCTGAAAGCGCTGGATCGCAACAAGGATGGGCAGGTCAGCTTGGCCGATTTCCAGCAATCCTAACAAAAAAGGCCCCGGTCAAAACCGGGGCCTTTTGATTTATCCGTCCTTGCGGATGACCTCATTCTTCGGATCGTAAGGGCTGTCGCAGGTGACAACTGCATCCCACAGCTTGTCCTGCATCTTGACCTGCAGCTTGGTGCCTTCGACCGCCAGTTCGGGCTTCACATAGCCCATACCGATGGATTTCTCGAACGCGACCGAGTAACCGCCCGATGTCAAACGGCCAACGCGCTCACCTTCCGGCGTATAGAGCACTTCGCGGCCCCATGGATCAGCATCGTCCGGTCCGTCGATCAGCAGAGTGCAGCACTTCACGCGCACGCCGGTTTCTTCCAGCTTGGCCTTGCCGTGGAAATCCTTGGACAGATCGACAAAGCGCGGCAGATCAGCCTCAAGCGGGGTCGCGTCGCGGCCCAGTTCGGTACCGAAGGCGCGATAGGATTTCTCCTGACGCAGCCAGTTCTGGGCGCGCGCACCGACCAGCTTCATACCGTGCTTCTCACCGGCTTTTTCCAGCAGGTCGAACAGGTAGTTCTGCATCTCGATCGGGTGGTGAAGTTCCCAGCCCAACTCACCGGTATAGGCCACGCGGATCGCGTTCACAGGGCACATGCCCAGTTCGATCTGACGCGCCGATAGCCACGGGAAGCGCTTGTTGGACAGCGCGGTATCCGGGTCAGCGTCTTTGATGACCTCTTTCAAAACGTCGCGCGACTTGGGTCCGGCGATGGCGAAGACGCCCCACTGCGTGGTCACGTCCTGGATTTCGATGTAACCGAACTCCTCCATCTTCTCTTCGGCCGCCTTGCGCAGATAGTCGGCGTCATATTCGGTCCAGGCACCGGCGGAGACGATGTAGTAGTTGTTCTCGCCATAGCGGACGATGGTGTATTCGGTGCGGGTGGTGCCGTGCGAGGTCAGCGCGTAGGTCAGGTTGATACGACCGACCTTGGGCAGCTTGTTGCACGTAAACCAATCCAGGAACTGGGTCGCACCGGGGCCTTTGACGACATGCTTGGTGAAGGCCGACGCGTCGATCAGGCCAACGCCTTCTCGGATCGCCTTGGCTTCTTCGACGGCATACTGCCACCAGCCACCACGACGGAACGAGCGGCTTTCCTTGTCAAAATTGTCCGACGCGTCCAGCGGGCCGAAATAGTTCGGACGTTCCCAGCCGTTCACCCAGCCGAACTGAGCTCCGCGCGCCTTCTGCCTGTCATAGGCCGGAACGGTGCGCAGCGGACGGCAGGCCTCACGCTCTTCGTCGGGGTGGTGCAGGATGTAGACGTGCTCATAGCACTCTTCGTTCTTGCGCGCCGCGAATTCGGTGGTCATCCAGTTGCTGCTGTAGCGTTTGGGGTCTAGCGAGGCCATGTCGATCTCGGCTTCGCCGTCGACCATCATCTGCGCCAGATAGTAGCCGGTGCCGCCAGCAGCGGTGATGCCGAACGAGAAACCCTCGGCCAGCCACATGTTGCGCAGGCCCGGCGCCGGACCAACCAACGGGTTGCCGTCAGGAGTGTAGCAGATTGGGCCGTTGAAATCGTCCTTCAGGCCGGATTCAGCGCAGGAGGGAACGCGTTCGGCCATCGCCATGTACTGATCCGCGATCCGGTCCAGATCCAGCGGGAACAGGTCGGCGCGGAAGCTGTCCGGCACGCCATGTTCGAACTGCGCAGGAGCGCCATGTTCGTAGATACCCAGAATCCAGCCACCGCGTTCCTCACGCGCGTAGGATTCGTTGTCGGCGTCGCGCACAACGGGGTGTTCGGGGTTGCCCGCTTCGCGCCATTTGACCAGCTCGGGGTCTTTGTCCATGACGATGAAGGTGTGTTCAACCGGGATCGCAGGCATCTTGATACCCAGCATCTTGGCGGTCCGCTGTGCGTGGTTACCTGATGCAGTCACGACATGCTCGGCAGTGATCACAACCTGCTCATCTGAAGGAACGAGATTGCCACCCTTCTCGACCATCTTGGTGCAGGTAACTTCCCAATGGGTGCCGTTCCAGTGGAACGCATCGGCCTGCATCTTGCGAACAATGTCGACACCGCGCTGACGCGCACCTTTGGCCATCGCCTGGGTGACGTCGGCGGGGTTAATGTAGCCGTCCTCGGTGTGATAGATCGCGCCCTTCAGATCGCTGGTTTCGATCAGCGGCCAGCGTTCCTTGATCTGATCGGGCGTCAGCCATTCATAAGCAACGTCACATGTCTCGGCGGTGGACGCATAGAGCATGTATTCATCCATACGCTCTTGCGTCTGTGCCATGCGCAAGTTGCCCACGACAGCAAAGCCGGCGTTCAGGCCGGTTTCTTCCTCAAGCGTCTTGTAAAAGTCGACCGAGTATTTGTGGATGTGGGTTGTCGCATAGGACATGTTGAACAGCGGCAGCAGACCGGCCGCGTGCCATGTTGATCCGGACGTCAGTTCGTCCCGTTCGATCAACATCACATCGTCCCAGCCCGCTTTGGCCAGGTGATAGGCGATCGAGGTCCCGACGGCGCCGCCGCCAACGACCAGTGCTTTGACTTGGGTTTTCATAGCCGGGTGTCTCCCCTTGAATTCAGTTGACACCATATGGCGCATTTGCGCGCCCCGGCGCGACATTCATCCGACCAGTGATATAAGAAAAACGACCCACGCGATGAGCCGGGTCGTTTTTGTGTCTTATGAAGGGTCGCTATCCGCCGCCGAGAGTGCAGTGCTTGAATGCGCCCTTGGTCAGGCAATCGCTGCTTGTACCTGATCCGCCTTTGTTTACACGGACCACAGTTTCCTTGTCAGAATCGGATTTGCCAAAAGCCGACATCAAACCGCTCAGAAACCCGCCACCGGTGGCCTCGGGTTCAGCCTCCTCCGAAGCGGAATCTCCACTGAATTTGGCAAACAGCTTTCCAAAGACATTCCCGCCGCCTGTCTCAGCCTTCTGAATTTCGCCATCCAGGATATCCGCCAGCCCCTTGCGGTATCCAACCTGAACCAGGTCTTCTGACGATTCGATTCTATTTGCCGTGAGGTCGAAAGCATCGTTAGGCAAGCCATATTGGCTGGCCAGTGTGTTGGCCATCAACGAAAGCTCATCAATGTTTTCAAGCCGCAACCGCGCCAGTTCATTGCGCAGTTTGACGAATTCCTTGCGCAATGCAGCCATCTCGGCCGCCACATCGCCCTCGCGTTCCGGATCGGATTTCGACCCGTTGCCGACACCGGGCACCGGTTGACTGAGCAAAGCGTTCAATTCGTCATAATCCAACTGCTCCAGAAACCCGCGCAGCTTCGGCGCGGGCGCATCTGAATAGATTTGCAGACGGATTTCTTCCCCCAGACCAATGGTCGCCTTATAGATATCAAACCCGGGGTCAGCTTCCAAATCCGTGATCCCGGCGGTGACCATCGACCAGAATGACCGATCATCTACGGTGATCACACTGTATCTGTTTTGCGCAAACTGAAAATATGCCACGCCGCCTATGATGCCGAACGGCGTGTAATCCCGCGCACCCGTGCCCAACCCTTCCATGGACATGGCGATGTTACCAGCCAAGGTGTTGGACTTTGCGTTTGCTCTGAACCGCATCTGAAGCCAAACGGTATGAACGCCGTCTTCGTAAACTGCACTGGTACGATCAAGCTTGATGGCCAGTTGTTCGACTTCTTGAACCGCGAGTTTCTTGGCCAGCGGTCGGGCGGCCTCGCTTATGTTATCCTGCAGAACCCCCTCGCGAGCATCACGAGCATAGTCAGCATCGGCGATAGCGCGACGGACCCAACCGTCAGCCGATGCGGGGAGATGGCCTCTGGGTCCTTCTTTCCAACGTTTCTGCCGCTCACGCTCAATTTCTTCAGCAGCGAGTTCGGCCTGATACAAGTTGAACCGTTGATTGATGGTGTCCACATACCCGCCAAACGACAATCTGCCTTCGGTTTTCTTGTCCTGTTGGAAATAGTCCAGACCTGCAACAACTATGACGGCGATCAACAGGAATCCGATGAACCGCAATACACCCATGAATAACCTCGGAATCAAATACTGCTCTTGCCCGAACCACTCACATAAAATTGAGGCGTTGTTATGACCAACCCTCGCAAGTGGGGTCAGAGAATCTTGCCGGGATTCATGATGTTATCGGGATCCAGTGCTGATTTGATCGCTGACATGTAGCCCGTCGCTGCGCCAAGTTCCTTGACCAGATAGGGGCGTTTGCCCTGCCCGATCCCGTGTTCTCCGGTGCAGGTGCCGTCCATCGAGATCGCCAGATCGTTCAGCCAACCGACGAAAGCTTCGGCAGCAGACACTTCTTTCGGGCTGTCCATGTCAAGCAGCACCAAAGTGTGAAAGTTCCCGTCACCGACATGACCAACGATCGGAGCCTGCAAGCCAAGTTCCTCCGCCTTGTCCTGAGCCGCCGTCACACATTCGGCCAGTCGCGAAATCGGAACGCAGACATCGGTTGAAATGCCGCTCGCGCCCGGGCGAAGTTGCAGGCAGGCCCAGTACATATCGTGCCGCGCCTGCCAAAGCTTGTTGCGTTCTTCGGTCGTCGAGGTCGAGGCGAAATCCGTGCCACCGAAATCCTCAGCGATCTGACCGAAGCTGTCGGCCTGTTCCGCGGCACCACTGTCTGATCCGTGGAACTCAAGCAACAGCATTGGGGTTTCAGGCAGGTCTAGCCCGGAATAGCCATTGGCCGCACGTACAGACATCTGGTCCAGTAGTTCAATACGAGCCACAGGTATGCCGTACTGGATGGTCATCATCACCGCCTGACAAGCCGCATCCACGGTCGGGAAAGAACAACGGGCCGAGCTGATTGCCTCGGGAATGCCCTGCAGGCGCAGAGTGATCTCGGTGATGATCCCCAGTGTCCCTTCAGCCCCAATCAACAGGCGCGTCAGGTCATATCCCGCCGAAGACTTACGTGCCCTGTGGCCTGTGCGAATGACCTGCCCGTCGGGCATTACCGCCTCAAGACTCAGCACGTTATCCTTCATCGTCCCATAACGCACCGCGTTTGTACCCGAGGCTCGGGTGGCCGCCATCCCGCCCAGCGAAGCATTGGCGCCCGGATCGATAGGAAAGAACAGTCCCTGATCACGCAGATATGTGTTCAGGTCGGCACGGGTCACGCCGGGTTGTACGGTGCAATCCAGATCGCCCGCATTGACCGACAGAATTCTGTTCATCTGGCTCAGATCAACCGACACTCCACCTGCAGGCGCATTCACATGCCCTTCAAGAGAGGTGCCCGTGCCAAACGGGATCACCGGCACCTTATGCGCGGCACAGGTTCGGACAATCTCGGCCACTTCTTCGGTGGATTGCGGAAACACTACTGCATCGGGGCTCTGGTTCTCGATCCATGTGGTTGTGTGGCCGTGCTGTTCTCGGATCGCCGCACCGGTTTGCAATCGATCCCCGAAGCGTTGCTTCAATATCCCCAACGCCGTCTCAATCCCGACCTCGTTGCGTGGCAGAGTGGGTGCCTGCACCATCATGTTCCCCTTTTACGCCTGACGCTTACAGCATTGCGGGCAGGACCTGATCTGGCGGACGGTGACCATCCTCGAAGGTCTTGATGTTGATGATCACCTTCTCGCCCATCTCGATCCGCCCTTCCAGGGTTGCCGAGCCCATATGCGGCAGCAACACCACGTTGGGCAGTTGCCGCAGTCGCGGGTTCACATCGGTGCCGTGCTCATACACGTCCAATCCGGCGCCAGCGATCTCACCTGCACGGATCATGCGGGTCAGGGCGTTTTCGTCGATCACCTCGCCACGCGAGGTGTTCACGATCACCGCCGAAGGTTTCATCAGCTTCAGCCGCCGCGCGTTCATCAGGTGGAAAGTCGAAGGAGTCGATGGGCAGTTGATCGAGATGACGTCCATCCGGGCAACCATCTGATCCAGACTGTCCCAATAGGTTGCTTCAAGCTCCTGCTCGATCTCAGGGCGCAGGCGGCGGCGGTTATGGTAATGCACCTGCATCCCGAATGCGCTAGCTCGCCGGGCAACGGCCTGCCCGATCCGACCCATGCCGAGAATCCCCAGGCGGCGGCCACCGACTCGGCCGCCAAGCAAAGCTGTTGGTGCCCAGCCCTCCCAATCGCCTTTTTGCATCACGCTCAGCCCCTCCGGGATGCGTCGCGTTACAGAAAGGATCAGCGTCATCGTCATGTCCGCTGTATCATCAGTCAGCACTCCGGGCGTATTCGAGACCAGAATGCCGCGCTGCCGGGCGGTTGCCACATCGATATTGTCGACACCGGCTCCATAATTCGCAATCAGGCGCAAATTTTCGCCCGCTTGGCCCAGAATGCCTCCGTCGATTGTGTCGGTGATGGTCGGTACCAGCACATCGGCCTCTTTCACCGCCGCAACCAGCTGATCGCGTGTCATCGGCGAGTCATCGTCGCGCAACCGCACATCGAACAGTTCACTCAACCGGGTTTCCACTGCTTCGGGCAATCGTCGCGTAACGACAACACTCAGACGTTCTCTTGGCACCTCAGCCCTCCTACCGCTTTGCAAATCGCCGCGCGCCATGGCATCGTGGCGCAGGATGACACGGGGCACAAGAACCCCTTGGGCACAGACCCGAGCTTTTTTCGAAACACGGTCAACAGGCAATAAGAGCAGGCAGGCAGTGAGTGCGAGGTTTTCAGTGAAACGCCGTGTGATAACGGTGATTGCCGCATTTGTTTTTGCGTTTGTCGCCGGCGCTGTGTCCGCGCAGGACAAACGCGGCCCGGTCACGAATCTGCCGCTGCCACGCTATGTCTCGATGAAAGCTGCCGAGGGTAATGTCCGCCGTGGCCCATCCCTGACCCACCGAATCGACTGGGTATTCAAACGCCGCGACATGCCGCTGCAGATCACCGCAGAATATGGAAACTGGCGGAAGGTACAGGACCGCGACGGTGCTGGAGGCTGGGTTCATTATGCCCTTCTGTCCGGAGTGCGGACAGTCCTGGTTGAAGCGGACTTGCTGCCTGTCTACGCAACACCGGACCCTAATTCACAGGTCAACGCCCATTTCGAAACAGGCGTAGTGGCGCGGCTGGGAACCTGCACCCCCGACTGGTGCCGTATCTCTGCCGGGGGGTTTCGTGGGTGGACGCTCAAAAGCAACCTTTGGGGCGTTGATGCTGCCGAAATCCGCGAATAGCTATTCCGCAGCCTCACCCCCGCCACGCTGAGCCAGCTCCTGATCCAGAAGCAGCAGATTCCAGCGATCCGTACCTGCCGCCTTCACCTTATCGAGAATGGAGGTAAACAAGTCCTCTTCCTCGATCTGTTCGGCCAAAAACCAGTTCAGCATGTTTTGCGTGCTATATTCCTTTTCAGCCTGAGCCAATTCGAACAAAGCGTTGATCTGTCCCGTTACAGTCTGTTCCTGCGATAAGGCCTGCTCCAGCACGTCGACCGGCGACGCATAATCCGAGTGCGGTTTCGCAATCCCTTCCAACTCAATTCGCGCGCCTCGCTTGGCGACAAAATCGAAGATCCGCATCGCGTGTGTTTCCTCTTCGGCCGAATGGCCCCGGAACCAACTGGCAAATCCTGGCAAATCCTGAGCCTCGAAATAAGCCGACATTGCAAGATAGCTGTAGGAAGCGTTCAACTCATTATTGATCTGCTTGTTCAGCGCCTCGGCGACTTTTGGGTTCAGATTCATCGCGTGCTCCTTCCAACTCAGTGGCGTGTGGTTGGAAGATAGTATCAGGGATTGATATCCTCAATGGCGAGGCTTCTTATTTTATAATAATAAACAATACCTTACAATTTTCCTTCTGTAGCTGAGTTTCACCTGCAACTGCATCGGCCGTCTTATCTCGGGCATTGATCTTCCCCTCAAACTCTTCGCGCGCGGGCATAACAGGTAAGCAATGAAGACGCCGATATGGTGTTGAATTATCGGATCACATCCACCGCAAGTGTCATTCAAAATTATTTCCAGATTGATGACACTTTTGTCCTAAAAAGCTCTTGAACCCCGCAACCAACAGTCGTAGATAGCCGCTCACCGTTGGGGTGTAGCCAAGTGGTAAGGCAGCGGTTTTTGGTACCGTGTATCGTAGGTTCGAATCCTACCACCCCAGCCATGATTTTCCCGTAACATATTGATTTTGAACAAGGTTTTATAATCTCGTTCCGTAAATGTTGCGGGATGAGGAGAAATCCCGCAACATTTTTGAAGTTGCCTGCATCTGGCGCTTTCACTAAGGCTTTGAAATAATTGGGGAGTCCCTTTTTGTTTGAGGCAAGATGAAATACGTTCCACCGTCGACTGAAGAAACCGCATTCAACTGCCCACATTGTGGCGCGCTGGCCAAACAGTTTTGGCGGTCAGCCTACGCGCATCCAATGGACAAAGACGCGACACCTCAAATCTGGACGCGCGAACGAGTCGACAACTTCGACTTTGATCAGTTTAAGGACGAAGTACGCGAGGATATGCGAAGATTGGTCGAGCGTTGCGCAACCGGTGCTCCTTTTTTTGAAAAGGATGAAAAGTACGTAAATTCTCACATTGGGAACCTCTGGTTGAGCCGCTGCTATAACTGCGATCAGCTTTCGGTTTGGATTTACAATCGTTTAGTTTATCCTGTTGTTGGGAGTGCCCCAGTAGCGAATTCTGATCTACCAGCCGAAATTAGGCGTGACTACGACGAGGCAAGTGCGATTCTTGATGTGTCACCTCGAGGTGCTGCGGCGCTAATCCGTCTGGCAATACAAAAGCTATGTGTGGAGCTTGGGCAGTCGGGCAAGAACATAAATGAAGACATTAAGTCCCTTGTTCAGAATGGTTTGGACACTCGTGTTCAAAAGGCGCTGGATGCTGTGCGCGTCATAGGAAACAATGCCGTCCACCCGGGCCAAATTGACCTTCGAGACGACCGAGCGACCGCCGAAACCCTGTTCCGGTTGTTAAACCTTGTCGCAGAGAAGATGATCTCAGAACCGAAGCATGTCGACGAAGTCTATGCAACTTTGCCCCAGTCCCAATTGGACGCGATTCAAAGACGCGATAAGAAATGACAGGTTTCTGCGTTGCAGAAATTCCCGCAACAAATCCCGCAACATTTTCTCGCCAAACCAGTTGCAACTTATTGAAATTAAATGTTTTTTGAGAAAATCAGAATCCTACCACCCCAGCCATGATTTTCCTCTGTGTCGTCCGGTATGAATCGGAACTTGTCCGGCTTGAAACGCAACTTTTGTCGAGTAAGAGCGCAACTTTTACCAAAACTGGCGGTTTTGCAATTGGCTCTCAGCCCAGTTGGCTGGTTGCCTAGTTTTAAAGAACTGCCACGGTACATGAGGTCTGGAGGTCCTGGAAACAGCACCCAGGGCGGGAACAGGCCGAGAAAATTCTGGGCGAAGAGCAGTGCCGGGAGTTGGAGATGATTTTCCCGAATGCGTTTCCTTCATCTGGAAATTCCGCCATGACTGATGCCAGAACCTTTGCTGTTGGAAAAAAAGCCAGAAAGCTATTGCAGAGACATAGGCAAAACAAAAAACCCATCTATGCCTAGTCGTTTTAGGGGTCGAGCGCGCCTGAGTGCTAAATCCTTTTTCTAGCAAAATTTGGCTGAGCTGCCGTTTGTTCCAAGCGCGGCGGATTCAAACATAGAGCCCAGAACGTCCGATGCTGCACTCTGTACGAATGTCAGCTTTGGGTCGAACTCTGATCTTGTCGCGTTGAGGTTTCTTCAAGGCGTGTTTTGAGACGGCCCACAACTTCTTGCGTTGTCGCAATATCATCTGGCGACAGACCTTTCGAGAGTTCATTCACCCATGGGATTTGCTTCGCAATCGCGGCTTCGTAAAACTCCTGCCCCTTTCGAGTCATGACAACCAAGTGCGCCCGCTTGTGGTGTGGGTTCGGCTGAAACTCCACCATGCCTTCTTTGCTCAATTCATTGATGATCCGTTGTACGCCCTGCCGGTGAACGCCCATCGTCCGTGCATGCCAGGCAACGGATTCCGGTCGATCAGAATAGGCGATGGCACCAAGAATCTGCCATCGGGCACTTGTTAGACCGAGTTCTGATACGAGGCGATCACCGGCAAGCTGCAATCGACCGTTCAGCCGAAACACATCCAGTATCAATGCTGTCACGGCTTCTCCTTCTTCGGTCCTTCGCGCATCCGGCATGTCGATTCCTCATTTTATTTGACAACGTGTTGTCATTATGCTTGAAGCTTCCTAAATATGACAACATGACACCAAAATGAAACTACTTTCAAGGAGTACCGAAATGGTCAGCTTCAAACCCCTCGACCCCGAGTTTCCTATTGAGCGGCAATTGGGCATCGACGCTGGACCCGTCGTTCTTGTCAATCTCTTCACAGTCGATCCCGGTGACCAAACCGCCTTGGTTGAAGCTTGGAAGAGCGATGCCCAATGGATGAAAAAGCAGCCGGGTTACATCAGCACTCAACTGCATAAGGCTATTGGTGACGGCAGCATGTACCTGAACTACGCGGTCTGGGACTCTGTTGCGGACTTCCGCGCCGCGTTTTCAAACCCCGAGTTTCAGCGGCAGCTCAGCCACTATCCCTCAAGCGCTGTGACCGCCCCCCATCTGTTCGAGAAGGTTGCGGTGCAAAATTGCTGCACGGCCTGACGAAATCTTTTCCAAAAGCCAATTTGAGTGGACCGCTATGAAAACAAAGATTCACGCCATCACGGGCGGCATCGGCTTTGTGATGATCCTCCTCTTCTGGACATCAACAGCCTCCAGCGAGCTCTTTGCGAGCCATGAAACAGTCGCAACCGTCAAGGCATTGATCTTGAAAGGCATGTTCATCCTCATCCCGGCAATGGCCATCGCTGGCGGGTCAGGCATGGCAATGGGCCGGAAACGCAAGGATGCACTTACGAAGGCCAAGAAAAGCCGCATGCCTGTCATTGCGCTGAACGGCTTGCTGATCCTCGTACCGGCTGCTTGGTTTCTGGCTGGCAAAGCCGCTGCTGGCGAGTTCGACAGCACCTTTTACACAGTTCAGGTGATTGAGTTGATCGCTGGCGCAGCCAACCTCGCGATGATGGGATTGAACATTCGCGATGGCTTGCGAATGACCGGCAAAATTCGGAGGCCTCGCTGAGAGCTCGATTCTAGTCCAAGCACTGGCGAAATTGTCGACATTCGAGCAAACGCAGCGAATTGGTGCATTGTTGGGCCAAGCGGATCTCAAGATACACCTAACACAGTGTCGGCCTACTGGTCGCTTAGAACAACCAAAGCTTGAAAGTGCCAAGCGCAACAAACCGCAATCATCCGTGACGGGTGTTATGTGAAGCAATCTCTGGTTGAGTGGTCCGTCCGTCCACAGCCTACCGGCCCAATCACCTAACACCACATTGAGCGGCTTTTTCCCGCCCCATTGATCTTGTTCGCCCAGTCCGATATTCAGACGGGCTGCGTTTTCGGCCGTCTATCCGAGCCCAGCCCGAACCAACGAGCCAACCGATGGAGGGTGCCATGTAGTTCAGAAACTGCATGAAAGGCCAATGACATGGCCCACTACAAACGCAAACGTCCCCGTACCGTGCTTGGGAACGGGTACTCACGCCTAGGTCTGAGCCGTCGTCTCGGAAAAGACCCGGATGAGGTCCGGTGGCTTGGCAATTGGCCACGCTATCACGACATCACCTGTCACACGCGTCCAACGAGACGCAAATCCAAGGCTCTTGCGTCCGGCATCCTGAAAGGCGCTGATCCTGACGACCTAGTCTGGCCCGATGGGCGCAAGCCCCACCACTATTATTGGTGAGTATGTGCGGCGGAAGCATTCCATAACTCCGCCGCGCACTTTGGCTCAGGTGGCCGTTGAGACGACCGAAGCAGTTTGGCCCGTTGCGGCCATCGTTAGATCACGAACCGAGTCCCGCGTCTTTTCTCACTATGAACCGCAGCAAGTTATTGCCCTCGGTCATGAGGTCGTGGCGATCTTCGTTCTTTTTCACTACGGATGCCCACGCCATTTGATCCTGTATGAACCCCATGTAGCTCCCGCACGCGTTCAAGCGTGATGAGTTTGGGTGCTGAAATTTCCGTACCCAGAACTTTCGCGCCGGTCTGCAGCGGATAGTTCTCCCGTACAAAATCCTGCACGCAAGCCCTGAGCTCCGCTGTTGCCGGGTCCTCTTCAGTTTCTTTCAGCCAGGTATAGAATTCGCCCATATCTGTTGTGAAATATGACCGCTTGGTGGAAGACCGACGCCTTGCACGTTCCAACTCGGATTTCAGGGTTTCCGGTCCATTCTTCAAAACCTCGAACCCAGTTTATGACTCAAAGGTCACAATTCAACTGATGTCCAACATCGGGGGCGCCTTCCGATGTCGAACGTTCACCTTGCTTCTGGTCCAACTATGACGGTTGGGTCAGGTTCGTGTGACGTTCAACACGGTGTCGGGCGACTCATAGTTTTGCCATTGGCACGCGGCCAAGTCATTGATTTTGAATCAACTGGATTTTCCTCGATGCACTAGTTTTGCCTTTTGCGACTCAAAGGTTTTCCATTGCGTTGGAGCAGAGTGATATCAGCCATTCGTCTCAGGTGCAGAGAAAGCCCAGAAAGAGCCCAACCTGTACCCTGGATTTTATTGCTGCATGCGCTTGTAGCAGTAACAACATTGCAACTGCCGAATATCTTGTGCGGCCAAGCAGCGGAAAGAACTGTCATTCATGCAAATAGCAGCGATGCTCGCGGCGGCAGTTCACAGTTTGCTCAACAAAGCCGTCCTTCACTTCATCCGCAACAGCTATCGCCTAGCTGAATTGGTGGACACGGGACCGTCGCATATGAACAGTAAACACAACAGTCGCCTTCCAACGGCTTCAAAACTGTTTTGCACGACTTGCATTCATAGAACCACTGGCAAGCATCCGTTGGCATTTGCTCGGTTTCGCTGTGGCCGCACTTCGGGCAAATCAGGGTGCTTTCTAGGACTACAGTTTGTTTTGTCATAGTCTCACATCTGCATGATCAGGTAATCGTTAATCCGTGCCTCGTTAAACACAACGACCCAAGCCACGCCGGTGATTAGAGTTGTTCCTGCAAGCCGCCATTTTAACGTCGGTAAGGAACCGCGCCGATAAGATACCAGCCATGATATCGCGACGAGTGCCGTTGAAATCGTCAGCACATAGTAACTCGCTGCCGCAACCTTCCCAAAGATTGCCAACCAACTGCCGCCCAGCCCCAGTAACATCATCATCATGGGCAAAACGCAGCAAGTCGCGACGCCAAGCGCTGATAGCGATCCCAAATAGCTGAGGCTAAGGTACTTCTGCATTCTGTTTCCCTGATGGACTACGTCGCGCGGAGTTGTAGAGACAACAACCTCTCGTATAACTTCTGTAGCCACTACAGGATCAAGACAGGAAATCTCACATGTTTGCGATTGGGGAGGCATCCCGGCAAAGCGGTGTCGGAATTGAAACTATCCGCTACTACGAACGCGAAGGGATCGTGCCGAAACCAGAAAGGGCATCGAATAATCGACGCATGTACTCTGCGCACGATGTGGGACGGCTTTGTTTTCTAAGGAAGTGCCGAGACTTGGGTTTTGCGCTTGCCGATGCAAAGGTGCTTCTCAACCTGTCCGAAGGTGATAGCGAGGATTGCCAATCCGTTAAGGAACTGGCCGAGCTTCATATCTCCAATGTGCGTATGAAGATAATCGAACTTAAGCGATTGGAGGCCGCTCTGAATGAACTTACGGCCAACTGTAACATCGGAAATGTTTCTTGCCCGATGCTTGCGCAGATACGGACCTACTAATGGCACTTTGAGGCTCGCAGTCGCCCTATGCCAACGCAGCATGACCCAAGATTCGGGCCGCACAAAATCTACCGTTCGTTAGAGAGGTCAACTCGTTGATTTAGCAATGTTTCCATCAATCAATGAACATTTGTGCATCGCCACGGTGTTCTTGTAGCGCGCGGTGAATTCGGACAGACAGCCCTACCTGCCGTGCCCGAGCAATCAATTTGCTGCATACGTATTCGGCAGGTTTTATCGGAAGCCGACCTCTGATTTCCGAACTACAGAGCAAAGGTTCTGCTTATCCTTGTTCTAACTTGGGCTAGGCGGATTCAGATATTCTGTGGTCCTCCATTGTATCAAGGCTTGTATCGTGTGTACTCGAAGGCCATATACACACGGCTTACGTTTTTCTTTTTCGACCTGCTGTCTCCCAAATTCGGCGTTCAGTCTTTCGATTCAGACCGACCACGCCGAGTCGCCGCAATAATGCGGGCGGCAAGTATTAGGAGACTTCGACCATGGCAAATGGCACAGTAAAATGGTTCAACTCGACCAAAGGTTTTGGCTTTATCGAACCCGAAGATGGCAAGCGCGACGTGTTCGTGCATATTTCAGCACTTGAACGTTCCGGCATTAGCGAATTGAAGGACGGCCAGAAGGTTACCTTCGACGTTGAAGCTGGCCGTGACGGACGCGACAACGCCGCCAACCTGGCACTCGCATAGCCTGCTGGGGGCACCCTTCTGGGGTGCCCGTTTGCTCAGAGGGCTCCTACCTAAGAGCCGTTGGAGAACAAGTCAGTTGCAACAGCAGGAATTGACCCGGGCGCTCGCGCAATACCATGTGCCCGATACGAAGCGTAGCGTTTTTGAACTGGCAATCACTGTCATCCCCTTTTTCGCGCTATGGGGCGCTGCGTGGTTTGCGCTATCCCTTAGTATCTGGGTCACTGTTCTACTGGCCATCCTGAACGCCGCATTTCTGGTGCGTATCTTCATCATCATGCATGATTGTGGTCACGGATCTTTCTTTAGAAGCCGCACCGTTTGCAATTGGACTCGCCGGGTTCTGGGTGTTCTCGCCCTGACACCCTATGACGTCTGGCGGCAAAGCCATGCGATTCACCATGCCTCAACCGGTAACCTTGATCGGCGTGGTACGGGTGACATTCCTACATTGACCATTGAGGAATACCTGAAACGGAATTGGTTGGGGCGTGCCGCTTACAGGTTAATCCGGAACCCCTTCTTCCTGTTCTGTATAGTACCGGTCTACACGTTCTTTTTTTAAAATCGCTTGCCCTTTGGTTTCATGCGGTCAGGCTGGCTGAATTGGGCAAGTGCAATGGGAACAAACGCCGCGATTGCGGTGGTCCTGGCTCTGATTTTTTGGACCGGAGGCCTGGATGTACTGGTTTTTGTATTCCTTCCAACCATGATCGTCGCCGCATCGATTGGTATTTGGCTATTCTATATTCAACACCAGTTTGAACACACGACTTGGGAGCGGGAAGAAGTGTGGAATCTTCAGAACGCCGCATTCTATGGAAGTTCTCACTACGCCCTGCCAGGCATCCTGCGGTGGTTCTCTGCCAATATCGGTGTGCACCATGTTCACCACCTTGCCAGCCGCATACCGTTTTATCGGCTAAACGAGGTTTTGCGTGACCATTCCGAGTTGGAAAATTGCCAGCGTATTACTCTATATGAGAGCCTTCATTGCGCACGATTGCATCTTTGGGATGAAGAAAGTCAGCGCCTGCTGACGTTTTCTCAGGCTTTGTCGAACGCCAATCCCAACAAGAGTTTAGTGTAATCTGGCGCGCACCAAAAAGGCGTCGACAGTATCACCGCCGAGGGCGCGAATGGCCTCTAGTCGGTGAAGGCCTTCAATCAGCACGAACCTCTTGTTGTCCGCGCGTATCTGAATCGGGGTCTTCTGGCCGTTCTTCAGGATATCTTCGGCCAGCGTCAGGACTTTTTGCTGATCAAGTGTTTTTGCACGCTTCACAGGTACATAGATCAGGTCGAGCGGGTATGGTTTCTTCTCCAGCATAAGCTACGTGTGCAACCTTTCGTGCATTTGTTCCGGTTCAGAGTTCTCTACAAAAGCGGGGGCTGGAACGTACGTCATAGAACCGAACGAACAGCGTCGCGCAGTTCCTGATGCATAATCCAAGTTGCTGGCTCATCGTCACTTTCGATGTGAGAAAATGCCAGGACCTGAGTGGCGCCATCATTCTGTACCGATCCGGCTTCGGGTAGGTCCAGTTCCAGATATTCTGCGATCAATAGTCCGATTTTCTTGAAAACCTTGATGGAGGCCTCGCGTGATTTGTAACCGGCTGCCTGAGACAAGTGACCAATGGTCAGACCTTCCCTACCTGCGATAGTAAGTGCTTTGAGCATTGTGACCTGCGCAGGGGTGAGCCTGATCTGGCGCAATGCCTCTGCATATTCTCTTGCACTGGGAACGAGCGTGCCGGAGTTTCCTTCCAAACGTCGTTGACCGCTACGTTTCCTGTCTCGTTCTTCGAGAATTCCTTTTAAGGCTTCAATGGCCAACTCTGGTGTTTCACCAACTGCATCGGCAATCATTGCCTGCGTTTTAGCTGGTGGCTTGGGGAATGCGCGCGCAACGCTGTTACCGCTCAGAATGCCGGCCTTAATCAAGTACTTGCCAAACTGTTCCTCAATCACACCGGCTACGTCAGCGTTCCGCGACTTACGAACACTGCGTTCCTGAAATGCTCTTTGTTCTAGGTCGCGAATTGCCGATTTTGGGTGTCGGAGGCTAACCTGAGGGGTGCTTTTACGCATCAGAGAAACACCACCACAATTATGGCCGCAACAATCACCGCCGATGCGACAAACATCTTTATGCTGTAGGACCAGCGTTGCGCCTTTTCGGCTTTGAGTATTTTACCCAGGTTTTCGTCAATCGAGTTATGGTTCACGGATTCGTCCTTCCGGATATGTAAGGAGGTATTGGTTCCCACCAACCTATTGTCGCGGCACATTTTCGGTGCACTTATCGTTCTGTCGTGTAAACGGCCGATTGCATTCCCAACCGTCACCTCTCCGATTCAAGTGAGCATTTGAAGGGACAAGGATCGCAATGCATCTGTCCCGGTTTGCGCGATAACCTCGTTTGCATTTCCATCCAGAAAAGGTTTCAGGCGCAAGATATGCATGCTGTGGAATTGCCACAGGTTCACAGCTACTCTCCGCTGCCCTGTAACCTCTGAGGCACACCCAACCATCCGCGCTGTTTTTGTCAGTCAGGCGGCCGTTGCTCGGGACATTAATCGCAACACAATCCTGATCCTCCTTACGAAATCCCCAGTTGCAGTGTATTTCTTGTACGCCAAACCTAGTTTCGACGTACCCATTTTGAGGTGAAATCACCTCTTCACACTCGTCCCCGATACGCTGGAACAACCGGTTGCATTCCCACCGATCTCCGGTTGAGGCAAGATAGGCATTTTCCGGAACTCTTATTTCCTCACAGAGTTCTCCAACGTTTTGAAAACCATGATTGCATTCCCAGCCGCTGCCATAGGAGCTACCCGTCAAATATGCGTTTTTTGGTACGTCTGTTCTTTGACACGATCCGTTCTTGTTTTCGAAGCCTTCGTCACAGACCGATCCATCAGCATTGCCTGTGACTTGGGCAGGAAGCTGCGTTCCGGAGAGCAACACCAAGAGTGTCGGGATCAAACAAAGAATGCAGCGCGTAAACACGATGAATGACTGATTGAAAAAGAGCCTGAGACCTGATCTATCGGGCATCAAACACGCAATTCATAAGCCATGTGCAGTTCATACGGCGCCTTCTTTCATGGTTCACGCGATGACTGGGGCTTGTCAGGTGACAGTTGCGAATGCTTGCGAGGAACGAGCTCATAGCGAAGACCCCAGCGAAACCCGTTCCTATGCTGGGGCACATGCTACAGTTATTCTGAAGGCCATTGGATCATCGAAGCCGGCAGCATCGCGGCGACGAGTAACTTTCACCAATGCACTTTTGTGGTCCTTAGCCAGAATAGAGTCAAGGAAGTTTCCCTTGTCGCAATGCAAGTACCGCCAGGGCAGGTAGTTTTTGAAACTGCCGGTGACCAAGATCCTTGGTGAACTACCGAAAGAAATTGTCTGGCCTGAGTGCGGCGAAAGAGGAGTATGTGATCAAGGCTTCCCCGTGACTATGAATGACTGGCCTGATAACATTGGCTGCAACGCAGCGATTTTCGCGCGGCTTCTGCACAAGTACTCGCGGCGTGATCAAATGGCCGCTCGGTCCCGCACCCTGTAAATTGCGCCTGAGCCGAGAAAACTGTGCTGCGAGCGTACGCAACAAGATTTTGACACTTCCGCTCAGGGCACGCTACGTCCCACTCCTGCGTAAAAGAACTAGAACCACTATGGATTGGCGACCGACAGCGCCGCTCGCCAAACTGTCTCAGATGTCTATGCGCTCTGCAATGCTTAGCGCGTCTTCCAATTCAACGCCCAGGTATCGCACGGTGCTATCGACCTTAGTGTGCCCAAGCAGAAGTTGGACCGCGCGGAGATTTCCTGTCTTGCGGTAGATCTCAGCTACTTTGGTTCGGCGAAGCGAATGCGTGCCATATCCGCTCGGTTCCAATCCGATTGCGGTCACCCAGTCTCGAACCAGCCTGCCATACTGGCGCGTCGAGATGTGTGGTCGATCATGGAATCGGCTTGGAAACATGAACCGGCTAGCAAACATTTCCGGTGATTTTACCCATACCAATACAGTTTCTCGCGTGTTTTCCGTCAGTTCGAATTGAACAGATCGCTTGGTTTTGCTCTGGATCACCGAAACACGCTCACGGACGCGATCGTCTTTGACAAGATCGGTCACAGCGAGTTTGACCAGATCGCAGCCGCGTAGCTTGCTATCAATCGCGACGTTGAACATTGTGAGATCACGCAGATTTCCAGAAAGTTCGAGCCGGGCACGGATCGCCCAGACCTGTTTTGGGAGTAGCGGTCGTTTCTGACCGATGATCCGCCCCTTGTTCCAAGCTCTGGGTTTTGGGGTGACTGCAGGTAGTTGGACTCTTGGCATATTTTGCACTCCGATCCACCCTCCGCACCCAAGCAACAGCACCGCGCTGACCACCGAGTAGTACAAGCGGCGTGAATGCCTGCTGTCCGATTATGAATACTGGCATGGTTTAAGTGTGTGCATTAGGCGGCTTGAGCCCATATCACTACGCATAAGAACGGTTCGAGTCCAAACCGCGCGTACGCTTCGTCTTCAGCACCGATTACCGATCGGGTTCCACGTTAAAAGGCCCGGGTCAGCACCAATAAGATAAAATGAGATATGATCAGAAAAGCTGGTAAGACCGGCGTCAGGTTATCAGCGACGCCGAGCTAACCCAGGGCTTACTGATACGCCATTTCGCCACGCGCTCAACCCCTTGCAGCGTCGACAAATCCGCTCTCCGAACCCTTCGCTCCAGAATGGCGTTCTGCAACGAAGACACGGGCGTTCTTGCGGCACGTCATTGTGGGCGCGAGCCATGATCGTATCTGCGTCGTTGTCGAAGTCTTCCATCAGTTCTTAGCCTCGATTTCTGTTTTGGTTTAGACAGCGACTGGAAAAGAAAGTTCCGAGCCCTAAGCCTTGAGATTGAAGGAGCTGCCTGGTTCAGACTGTCCGATGGGACGGCCTGTAATCCGAGGGGTTTTAATAGGACGAACTGGCATTCCTTCGTTCTCAGCAGCTTGGACAGCGAAAGCATACCGAGAACCGCTTGCGCATCCTCGTGGTATGGCTCGTTGATCTGATGATCCGTCGTCTGCCTCAGAAATGAGCGACTCAGAGTAGAGGTGCCGAAGTTGAGTCTCAGACACACCATCCGCTTCCATAATCAATTGCACCATGGGATCGGCCAAAAGTTGGTCGAGCAAGAACTGCGACAACTGCTTTGAAGACAGTTTATCCTTCGCGCGGGCTCTCTCCAAATCAGTAAGAGAAACGGTCAAGGTACGCGCCAGACCGGGGTGAGATTTCCGTGGATGCAGACAGATTAACACCGATGCTTTCCAGGCTTCTGGATCCAAATAATCTGGTGGTGCGGAAAGCTCAGTTTCTATGTCGTATTCGCCCGCCGGGAGTAATTCGTCAAAGCCAGGGAAAGTAAACGGCCTGGAAAAGACTGCGATTGTCTTGCTGATTAGTTGGTTCATTTGGGTAGTTCTCCTTTGCTGATACCGCTCGCTCGGAGATGTAAACAAGAACAAGCCACCCGCTCCCGGCAGGGTATTATCAGTTTTGAGGTTTAGGCTTTGATTTTTCGGGGACGGCGTCCTGCCCTTTCGACGTCACTTCTTTTTTTGACGCGTCCGCATCGTTTTCCTTCAGTGCGGCAGCCGCTCTGGTCGTAAGGTCTTTGAAAGACATCATTTTGATCCTTTGATTGTCCGCAACACTCACGAGCCCAGATAGGGTGTGAAAAGTGAATGCGGGTACCACCAATATAGGTATTGGTGGCCCAATTTACTACGTAAAGCCGTAGAATAGGACGGGTGGATGAAGCAGAACCGAGGCGGCGGCAACCCTGGCGCGCTACTTTCGCTTCGAATATGGGCGATCAGTGTTCGCTGCGGTGCAGTCAACCAATGCGCCATCACCATGGAAGACTTTTGCTACATCGGATGCAGCCATGCCGCGCGAGAGCGCGCTATAGTTCAATTTCAGCTTCACCTCGCCACCAGGGCGAAGCAGACAATTGGTGTTTTCAACAACGATATGATCACTGGTGGCTCCGACGAACGTGACGCCAGCAGGGAAAATTAGACCCGCCGCATCGGTGTCCTGGAGTCCAATGGCAAGGATCGACCGAGTGTTCGAAGGACTGTCTAAAGTCACACACTGCATTGAAGGTATGGGATAATTCAATTGCAAGGGATTTGGATTTGATTTGGTCTTCGTTTCGATCACTTCCGCCCAAAGCGTAAAAACATCTGTGTAAAGCCCGTCGATCGCGTATCCCGAAACGGGATCGGTACCTAACAGGATGGCCTCACCCAGACGCAGGTTGTTGATCTTTCCGGTCGCCCCCTTGCCAAGCGCCCATGGCAAACTGGCAGAACCGCCGCCTGACACTGTTTCCAGAGCGGGTCCACTTGCAAGTTCGGTATCGACGGCAAGCGACGAAAGCAATGCCATTGCTCCTGCAGAGGGTGCCACATGACCCAGACAGGCAAAATTTGCACCAATCCCCTTCAGAGAAATCCCTTCCATTCTAAGAATTTGAGACACAGTGCGCTCAAGGTGTTCAGGCAAGATGCCATCCCGCATATCCCCCATTTCCACCATCAGGATAATACTGTGAGTAATGTTCTTTCCCAGCGCACTCACGGCCAGGCTTGCGATAATGTCCATTTCTGTGTTGAAGCTGACATTGCAGTTATCAACAACTTGCGCGACCTGGCTCAGCATGGGCGTTCGGATCAAGGATATGGAGCACGAGATCCCAGCATCGCGCATACGTATGATATTGCTGATCCGCGCGTCCGCCAGCCCTGTCGCGCCACCTTCAGGCATAGCATTCGCAATCTCAGGATGACCGCAAACGGCTTTTGTCACACCTGTCACCGTAATTCCGCGGGGTCTAAGGTGGTCGACCAGGAACCGTGTGTTGTACCGAATTTTGTCCAGATCAACGTCAATACGCAGCTTGCTCATTCAATCGTCGTAGCACGTACGGATTGCAAGCGCGGAAAGGCAGATAGAACCATATTCACCAAGTTTTTTGGAGGACGGTTCAATGCGTCAGTGACCGGGAGATACAATTTGCGGTTATAGTCTGTGATGGCCTTTGAAATCTCAATATCATTCATTCCTTCATGGTTGATCGTCATGCCAATTACCTCTGTGTTCGCAAAAGCCTCGATCAGGGTGATTTCATCGCAAGGGTCGGGCATTGTCATGTTGGGGAAATCACATCGACGTTTTCGTTTGGGCGCGTGTTGAAGAATAACTGCATGTGGCTGACTGCCTCGCAGAATGAAGGCTGATGTGCAAAAGGCCGGATGGCTTAGCGCGCCCTGGCCCTCGATCACTATGACATCCGGGTGTTCATCTTCAGATGCTGCAACAACAGCGCGCTCAAGCTCGCCACAGCAAAATTGCGGCGGCACCGAATCCATCGCGACACCATACTTGGCGCCCTGCATCAATCCTGTCTGGCCGGTACCGACCAAAACTGTTTTGATCCCATGCGCGTTAAGGGCACTTGTCAGGATTGTCGCGGTTGTACGCTTTCCAATTGCACAATCGGTGCCGAACACCGCGATGCGGATCGCCTGGACGTCTCCAACACTGCCATCTAACAGGCGCAGGTCGCGATTAGGCCGCGGCTTGCGAATGTCGCGTATCGTGACATCGTGAATTTTGGCAAATCCGGCGAGCTCTTTGTCATCGCAAAGAAATTCATGCAGCCCACTGACGATGTTCATTCCGAGCGTTATCGCATCCACAACAGCTTCGCGATCTTCAAGGGACATTCTGCCGCTGGCCGGCGCCATTCCGTAAATAAACGTGTCGGGGATAGTAGCTTCATTAGCGACGGCGGCATCAAGATCATCGAAGATGGGAACCTGATTTGCGACATTATCAAGCACTTTGCCACTGTCACAACCGCCATACGTGCTGTCGATCACCGAAAGAACGCGATAGGCCTGTGAATGTCGAACGAGACCATTAGCCGTCTTGCCATCGATCTTTGCGAAGTTTCCTTCGCAATACACAATTGCAGTCGGTGTATCTGTCACAAGTGTCTTGCGGTGAAGCTCTGGAAAAACTGCTTGTTCAGGCGGCAGCTTTTGCGCATTGCTGGCAATGAACTTCCTGTCATCCGACGCAATGGGTAGGGGTTTCATATCTGTTCCTTTTGGGAGTGTGAAACGCGCCGTCCTTGGTAAGAACGGGCACAAATTGTGAAGTTTGGAAAAATGGGCTCTCTGCCTGAAACCTCAATTGTTCAGAACACACTGACCTTCTGACTGATGATAATTTCTGTGGCATTCCCACCTATTACCGGATCGGTCGATATGGGCATTTTCTGGTAACTCGATTGCATTGCAGCGATCACCGGACGCCTCGTAACCACGTTCGCATTTCCATCCAACTCCATGGATCGCGTCATCGTAGAAAGCATTTTCAGGCACAAACACGGCATCGCACTGTCCGTCGCGCTCAAAATACCCACGCTCGCACGTCCAGGGACGCCCGCTGGTTGATGCGTTCAGAAAAGCGTTTTCCGGCACCGCTACTGCCACGCATGCTTCTCCGTCTTTTTCGTAGCCACGGTTGCAACGCCATGCAGATCCATAAGTGCTATTCGTTAGGTAAGCATTATCCGGCACCACGATTTTCTGGCAGCTATCGTCTACTCTTGTGTATCCACGCAGGCACCGCCACCTCTCACCTGATGGATCGAGATATCCACCCTCAGGCACAATCACTTCAGTGCATGAGGTGCCGCCAACTTCAACAAAGCCATGCATACATGCCCACCCTGAGCCATAGGTTCTGTTTGTGGGGTAGGCATTTCCCGGCACGACAATGGCCACGCATTCTTCGCCTTTCAACCGATAGGACAAATCGCATTCCCAACCGTCGCCATACTTTTTGGGATGCGCGTTATCCGGGATCGAATTTGTTTCGGCCGATGCGGGACTTGATGAGATAAAGGAGCCCGCCAAACTGCTGAAGACGACAACAAACAACGCAGCCATTAAGTGAGCGCAAAACCGGTGCTGATTTTTTCGATTTGCCCTGATGCAAACGGCGTTGTCCGAATGTTGAGTGATTGAGTTACGATCCATCCAGGTTCAGCCCCTCGATACAGGCCTGCGCCAGGTCTTTGTTAGGAGTTTGGGATCCCGGCACCGTTGCCCAGCCAGCCGCCATGACGGCATCCTTCTGCTTGAAAGAAGAAGCCTCTTTGATCGTCGTTATTTTTTCGGCGCGTTGGGCGTCAGTTCTCGCCATGTCGACGCAGACCGGAACCAACGCAGCGATTACATTATCGCGGGACATGGCGTTGGCCATCTTGTCCGCGCTACCGCCGGTCATCCATCCACCCCATGAAAATCCAACGACGCCTACGAAAACCCCGCCGATCAGAGCACCGTAGATTCCGGGTTTAAGCCATTCGGGCGTGTTCATAATCTATTCCTCCTGCGGGGAAAGCGCCGCATCGCTGTCATTGTTAGATGTGGCCAAGGTCTGGTCGTGCTTGAGCGCCAGTTCAAAATCTTCTGGGTCAATTGGGCGCATTTCCGTGCGACCTGGCTTGCTGCCTTTGCCCCGAACTGTCAGGTAGGTTCCGGTTCTGCGATATGCTTCGAAACTCAGGCCCTGCAGTAGCTCTTCTTCGACAACTACTTCATACTCGCCTGCAGGAAGTACATCCGGGTAGCCGGACAAAGAGAACGGATTTGAAAACGTCACCAAAGAACTGGACGATCTTGTGCTCACCTTTGTCCTCCATTTAGTTTGTTGGATCTTCCCCGCGCAGTCTGCCGCGGTACACGCTCGTAAGCGCCGCGGTAGTACTGGCGTTGTAATTTAGAATAATGTGCAAATGGCAGGCGCGCGCTGATCGATGTTAGTCGGCGGCCAATGACCTGAGATTTTATTGGAATCTCAAATGCATTTGGTGTCCGAGGATCAGGTGACGCCGAAAACGAACTAACCTGCGTCAGTGCAACGATGTTTGGATTCCGGCAACGTGATGTGTGTTGGCGGGATATTTGCTAGCGTGTTCTTAACGAGTATTTAAGAAGCGCAGGAAATCCAGTACCGCAATCGGACTGTATTTATCTTGCGCTTCTTTTTCGGTGAAATCCCAAATCTGCCGAAGCGAATTCCGTCTCTAACAGGCAACGATCATCAAAATCCCGGCATCGCTGTAGGGGTGAACTTATTGCTTCAACAGTGGCCCGGCCTGATCCAGATAAGTGGGGTCAAAACCGGCCAACGTCACCAGTCCTTCATAATCATCAAATACCACTTGCCCGGATTGAAAAGTAACCAACCCCTTCTCCCGCAGTTGCCGTAGGACACGATTAACATGCACGGCACTCAGTCCCAGCGCATCGGCAAGGTGGTATTGTGTCAGGGGGCAAGTGTATCCGGTCTTGTTTGCCATCCCGACCTGAGTCAGCCTCACACCAAGTTCCAAAAGAAAATGCGCCATGCGCTCACCCGCATCGCGCCGTCCTATGTTGACCAGGTGCTCAACCACCATCGCTTCATCTCGGGAGACCGCCCAAAGAATTGCTGTCGCCAGCCGGGGCGTCTGCGCAAATGCTTCCAGGAGATCATCCACTACTACTTCAATGGCTTGGATTTCCATGATTGGTTCTATGCTGTGATCCGAGGTGTGCAGCAGAACGCTTCGCAAGCCCAGAAAGTCACCCGGTATTTGGAAATCGACGATCTGACGCGACCCGTCAGTCTGGGTTTTGTAGGAACAAACCCAGCCCGAGGCCAGAATGTAGGCAGCCTGCTCTGATTGCCCTTGATGCACAAGGTCACGTCCGGCTTCAAAGGTTCTGCGACGCTTGTGCAGGCGTGCCAATGCCGCAAGTTCAACCTCAGTCAGAGCGACGAAGTTTGAAAGCTTTCGGGTGAGTGGACTGTTTTTGATAGTGCGCAAGTGTTCTTCCTTCATCGATGAGCAGCCCGCGAAACTATCCGACGCCAAGACTGCTTTCGATCAGTTAAGTATACAGCAATCTATGCCAGTATGATGCAATTCATTGTGGCGCTTCCTTGCTTGGACGCCTGTTAAAAAAGGACGTCTACCATGGCTGACCGGCAAGACCACTCAGGAATGGCCGCACTCTCAATTTGTGAAGCGCTTTTGCTTGCAATTAAAGATCGTGAGCTTCTGCCCGAACATGAAATTGTGGGAGTTCTGCATGACGCAGCTGCTGTCCACGAAACAGCGGTCGGCAATAACGATGAAAAGGACATGCACCAGGCCGCCGCTGTTCTGATAAACAAGATCATTGCTTCCGGCTATCGCGTTCGGCAGTAACGTTAATTTCCTGTCAGAAAAACAAGAATACGCTCGTCAAAAAAGCATAACAACAAATAGAAGCACTATTGGTGCTTCGTTCCCGATCAATTCAAACACGAAGCAAGAACCAAAGATCCAATCTCTGCAATATCTCAACTTAATGAAAAATTCCACGACCGCGAATTACTCCCTCTTCCCCGCCACCTGCATGAGCCACAACGAGAATTTTCTTACTGGCTGAAGGCCCGCATGGCCTGTCCTGCTGCACTGCCTGCGACAACGCAAACGTTGGCTTTGTTCGGCGTCTAAGTTGCTGATCCTATGTGCCTCGAAACTACAGTTTGATAGTATCGCATCATCATAGCTTTGAATGACCGGTCTGGCGACAACAGCTGCAACGCAGCGATGAATGTGCTGCGACAGCAAATCAATGCCGCGTCAGCAATTGCCGCAATCGCACAAGTCCGGTTTGTCCGCATTGCAGTCTTCGTCGATCCGGACCTCGAAAGGCAGATTTTCGCAACCAACGGATGATTGACAGCGTCGTAATAAACCGCGCATCTCACTGAAGCGGTTTTATGTGAAGCGATCTCTGGTTGAGTAGTGGCCATTCAGTGGAACGAGTACAAAAGGCTGCCTCGCGCAAACAGTACTCGCGCAGCCCACACCGCCGCACATCTTTTGGGGACAGTGGGATTTGGACAAGCCAAACGCCCCTGTCCATCAGGGGTAAGACGCTGCCTTCCCCCTCGGGCAACCCTATTAGACAACACCGTGTCCTCGGCTGCGCCTGCGGGCCGCACCACTATTGTCGAATAGCATTGCCTCGCCCCCATCCGCGTTCGCCACGTGGCAGATCAGCAGGAACAAGCGCCTTCGGCGTCTGATCTGCAAATCAGCCCTGATTTTCCCGAAAGGGAAGTCAGGATCATTGAAATCGGTCTAGGTGCTGGATGAAGGAAGTGTGGCGAAAATGGCAAGGTTCTGTCGCTGGTGGCAGAACTATGTGTCGCCTGACACACGGTAAAAGTGGCGGACCGAGGAGGATTCGAACCCCCGACCCCTTGATTCGTAGCTAAGTAGCTCAATACCGCTCAAAACGGCTCAAAACCCCTTAAAAACACTGGAACCCGCTGAATGAGGTCAAAGTCGTCACCCCCCAAAGGTCACTTTGCGTGACATTACAGGTTGACAGTCAAGTACTCCAACGCTCCAAGCTGGCAATGCAGTCTTGCCCCGCGAGTGCGCCCGTCACAAAAGCTTATGCGCGATCAAGGGTAGGATCGGCATCGCAGATTCATACAGAGCCGCATATAGTGGTGTTTAGCTGTTTTTGCGCTTATAGGGCAGTAAGTTAGAACCCGAGTATCGAACACTTATGAGACAATCACTTGGAGAACGGCTTCGCCTAGCTAGATTGGCAAAAGGAATCTCACAGGGCGAACTGGCGTCCGCAATTGGTGTAAGCAGAACAGCCATTGGACAGTGGGAACTCAACGGAGTTCAACCGAGCCTCGAAAGGCTCGATGAAATTTCTCGAATTCTAAACGTCAAGCCGGAGTGGGTTGCATTCGGCGTTTCAGATACGCCAGACTCAAGCGAAGCGGATTTTGTAGAAGTCGACGAAGTAGAGTTCGGGCAGTCGCACAACGAAGTGTTCCCGAAACAGGTTTGGAAGCTACCCTTTGGTTTTGTCGCTCACGAGCTAATGATATCGGATTCATCCCCGATCATTTTCAGGGTATCTAACAACGCAATGGCTCCAGAGCTCACTTCCGGAGATAGAGTAATAGTTGATAGAGGGCAGTCCGTTATTGATGGCGGTCTCTTTTTGATTTGGAACAAAGTTGCTGCATGTGTCGCTCGGGTCCATGCGAACCCAAGCGAAACTGAGGTCACCGTTCGCGTCGTGTTAGGCAGCCAAAGTATCGATATGCCGCTCGGCAGCGTCATCGTCTTGGGAAAGGTTGTTGGCCGCATCAGGTCCGCTGAGAGTTAGTCCCGCATTCGGACTTTCTGCGACGTTCATCCAACCATTGACCATCTCGAGCACCATATCTTTCCGATAACGACGCTTCTTTGCGACGACAACGTAGCCAAGCCGCTTGGCATCGGCTTGGCCTTTGACCCATTTTGCGTTCAAGTCGACAAAACCCAACTCGTTCAAAAGTTCGGCCACAATGTCGTCCGTCATAAACTCCGGAAAACGCGCCACAATTTGCTCCATGGATGCACTGCCTCCTATTAATAGTTGCTCACAGCCACTTACAGCACAGCATGGCATCGATGTCAATATTCTTGCCTTACATTGCATATTCGTGCATTATTTGGCCTCCTCGCACCATTGGTAGATGATTTCTTCTATCAAATCCTGCCTAAACCTTCGCTTCCTAGCGATCACCACGTATGGCAACTCCCCCCTATCTGCTTGATTTTTCAACCAACTTTTCCCCACATCAGTCAAACCTGCTTCTTCAAACTTTTCAACAACTTGATCCGCTGTAAGTAGCTTTGTAAGCGGCGCTTTTCGTCTCATTGATTAACCTCTCTCAAATATTTCACGTTGAATCTCTACAGCTCAAATCCACTTATGACAATATTATTGTCTTCTCGGTTTAGAACTTCACGCAGTGTCGCAGTGCTTTGTAGCCCTCCACTGTTTTGAGCCACTCCCACATCGAAGGATCGAGGTTGCCTTTCTGCGCAACCATTTTGATAGGTTGCGGACAGTCCGCGTGAACAGAACAGATTTGCATGTCGAGCGGGTTCTAGGCTCTCTCCCTAAGCTGATGGCCCAACAACGAGCATCAATAATTACGACAGTCCCAAAGCTTGAAGTTTTCCTCTTCTTAGTTGAAAGTCCTGCTAAAACAATGTCCTTTGAGGCGAGTTGAGACACTAACGGAAATTTCATGCCAAACAGGTTCATTTTTAGGCAGGTCTATGCTGGTGACTTGAGTAGATTTCTTGTCGACGGTGAGATACGAGCCAAAAACTACGCGCTACCTCAGCCCTGCCATCAAACATCGTACCAAGATATTGTTGATCGCCGCGGCACAGCAGAGTTTGTCATGCCGTGTGGTGGAGTCGTGAACGACTACGTTCCATTCTACTTTTCACCTCTGACGTCCTTCACCTACACGATTCATCGAGGCAACGTGCCTCTTCGTTCTCCAAATGGTGCTTTCTTGGGTGTCGCTCGAGATGATGAACGTATATTTTTTGTTTGTAGCTTGGAGCATCTGCGTAACAGCGGGTTAGATTTCTGCTTCAGCGATTTCCCGCTGAACTCTCAAGTCCCTCAACCCTGCATTGAACAAAGCCTAGATAGGTTGGAGCAACACGTGCATTGGGGCGTCTTTGATGACAGTCCGCGAGTGGCCAGTATTCAGGAGATAGGTTATGGGGGCGTGTGTAAATATTTCAAGAACTGGGATAATCCGCCAGAGTGGCAGCTTCGCAGTCAGAAGCGGATGGCAGAGTTTCTTGTTCGTGGAGCGCTGCCATTGAACTATGTCTCCTGCATCGTTGCCAAATCTGTTCACATGCGTGATAAACTACAAATGGAGATGGAAGCTTCCAATTGGAATATCCCAATCCTTTCGAAACCAGGATGTTACTTCTAATGCCAATTGTCTTCAAAAAGGGAAACATGTTCGACGAGCCGGTTCAGGCGATTGTGAACACTGTAAATTGCGTTGGAGTCATGGGTAAAGGCGTAGCTCTTGAGTTTAAGAACCGGTGGCCTGCCAACTTCAAGGCATACAAGAAACTCTGTGACTCTGGTGACTTAAAGCCGGGCCAAATGTTCGTTTTTGACACCAGTGAGCTCTTTTCTTCCGAAGGGCCACGGTATCTAATCAACTTCCCAACAAAGGCCCACTGGAGATCAAAATCCAAGATTTCGTACGTTGAAGACGGACTGGATGCTCTCGCCGAAACAATTCACTCCTATGGGATTGAATCCATAGCCATCCCTCCTTTGGGGTGCGGCAATGGAGGCCTCGACTGGGCCGAGGTGAAGCCTTTGATTGTTTCGAAGCTCTCAGAGGTAGAGGCCGTGGATATAATTGTCTTTACTCCGACGGAGGCAGACGACGAGCCCGAATATGTGCATTCTGGTTTCCCAATGACTTATCCGCGTGCCCTTCTTCTGAGAAGCCTGAATGATCTAGAGAGGTTCTTTGATGGCTCGTTCGACAGAATCTCTCTGCAGAAGATTGCCTATTTCCTTCAAGCTTTGGGTGTGGACTTTAGGCTGAAGTTTGCCCGCAATTTGCATGGTCCTTACTCGGAAACCTTGAAGAAGGCTTACGTTGCCCTCGAGGAGAACGGGATGATCAGCGGCTTTATAGGCGGTGATCGACAAGCTCACGTAACCAACAGTGGCTGTGCAGTTGCTGACGAATACCTAAGCATATCTTCCGACGGAAGTGACCAAATCATTGACCGGTTAAGTAAGCTTATTCAGGGATACGAAAGCCCTTATGGATTGGAACTTCTGTCTTCGGTACACTGGCTGAGCCATCACGAAGGGCATTATCCCGTAGAGAAAATCGTCGAGGAAATGCTGAGCTGGAATGAAGGAAAGCGTAACTCCTTCAGCGAGAGGGCTATACGCACTGCCTATGAACGCCTCCAAGAGGACAAGTTACTAAACTGACTGTCCAATCAATCCTAAAGACAGAAGAGCTCGCGAATGTTGGCAGTCAAATTCCTTCACACAAAGATATTATGTTTTCAAGTACTTGCATGACTTGAGACAAACAGCTTCACATGTGGCTGTTATTCGCTACTCTAGAATAATATTTTTGGAGAGCTGTTTCGGTTTTCAGGATTGAAGAATGCTAGAAGAGGCTGTGCAGCGGCGGCTTAAAGGCCATAGTAAAGATCTTTCGTTGTTTGTTGCCCTCGGTTTCGCTGCGGTAATTTTAGGGGCTGCAATTTTTGCAGTACTTTGGCTCAGATTTCGCACGGATGAGACCGAAGTCATCGCTCAGTTCGCAAGCTTGGCCACTACTCTTGTCACTGCTGGGGTTGGTGGAGCATTCGTAACTAGAGTTATTTCGTTGCGACAAGAGATCAGGACGGGTCAAGAGTGGCTAATGCTATATGAGGCTGCTTTGGGTCCTCCACCCGATGAACTTGTTCCTGATATACGAGAAAAAATCCTCGATTGGTTAGACCCTTGACTGAAGAACACGATATCGCCGCACGCTTGGAAGCGATCGAATCTCAAAGAGGTCGATCGCTGAATAGAGTTTATTGGTTTGCTATCTTTGCCACCCTCTCATTTCTCGGTCTAACGGTTGCCCTATATACGTCTCGAATGGCTCTTTTAGAATCAGAAACTGCTTTGAGGGAAGCCAAGGAGCAAAGTGAAATTGCGCTGGAAGCTCAGGCACACGCGGAAATGGAACGCCACCTCGCACAACAAGCCATTTTTGAATTAGAGCTGTTAGTGGATGAACTGTCCGCCGCTCAAGCGACGGTCAGTCAAACCGCATCCGACGGCGTCGCACAATTCGAGCAGCTAACAGTTTACGTTGGAGACTCGCCGCCTAGTGATGCGATCGATATCCGTTTGACTTGTATGGATGCGTCATCGGTAGAAGATGCCGTTGAGAGGGCGATAGATGAGAAGGCGCTCGACGGATTTGAACTATATAGTTTGACAAGAATAGCGACATTATCGGGTGGGATGTGTGGCCATTCCTATTTCTCTGCTTTGCTAGTTCGAAGCAATTAAGTGAATAACCCCGATTGGTCCTTCGTAGCATTGGTGCTCAGAGCTTAGACTGTTCCGTGGCATACTGCCGCTTGCAACTAGAGTTTGAAGTGATTGGACTCAAAATATCTTCTACTGCCTAAAGAGGACGTTTCGGGTGTTCAGCCAAAAGAAGATCAAGCATCCGGCTTGCTTCGGGAGGCGTTAGATCAAATTCCGTACTTACCTGTAGTACACACAGCTTGCTTTGCTGCCTCCACCCCAAATGATGCGGTTGGATGGTTTGGTTGGGCTTGTTGCGGCTACTACCTTCGCTTAACAAACAATGAGAGTATGGTTGGCGATCAACCGATAAAACCTAGCGTCGGTTCAAGCCGTATCACTCTCAACGAGCGTGCTCTGTTCGAGTTTCAAGCTTAAATTTGTCACCCCCCTGTCACCCCTTTTGGCACTCGAAGTAACCCGAAATAGGCTGAAATGTCAGGGATTCTGGCATTGTCATCAATAATGACACGTTCAGAGAATCGCGAATTCTCTATCTAAGTTGTTGTTTTTTAGTTATTTTTTCAAGGGTTTAAGTGGCGGACCGAGGAGGATTCGAACCCCCGACCCCTTGATTCGTAGTCAAGTACTCTATCCAGCTGAGCTATCGGTCCGCGTTGGTGAGGCGCTATGTAGACCCGGGGCTGAGCGCGTGCAAGCGGATTCTGCAAAAAAATCTTCAAAAAGTCACGCCGCCCCGGGGAAGCCTTATTTCAAAGACAGTTCCCTGCGCTCCGGTATCCTTCAGGAATAGATCGCCACCATGGCCACGCACCAATTCCTGCGATATTGCAAGGCCAAGACCGGATCCACCCTTTCGAACCCCACCCTGAAATGGCGTGAACAAATTCTCACGTGCTTTGGGTGGTAGGCCAGGTCCTGTATCGCTGATTTCGATACACCACTCGGTGTCCTGTTCCACAGCGGAGACGGTGATCCGACCCGGCTTGCCCGCAGCAATAAGAGCCTGACGGGCATTGCGTACGAGGTTCAGAATAACACGGTAAATCTGTTCGGGATCGGCGCGGATCACCAACTCCTTGGGGACGTCATTGACGATTTCGACACAGGCATCGGCGATAGCAAGCTGTTCGCTGGCAACAACATCAGCGGCAACGTCCTGCAGGTGCACCATGGTCAGGGTCGGGGCCGGCTCTTCGGCGCGACCGAAAGCCAGCGTGCTTTCGCATAAAGACACCGCACGGGTAATTGAGTTGACCAGCTTGGGCGCCAAGCGACGCACCAGCGGGTCGTCACTGGTCTCGATCCGGTCAGTGAACAGCTGTGCCGATGTCAGGATGTTGCGAAGATCATGGCTGACCTTGGCGACCGCCCCGCCCAGTTGTGCCAACCGCTCGCGTTGCTTCAGGGCCTGCGTTAGATCGGTTTGAAGCGTCTGGAGCGCCTCTTCCGCCTCACGCAGTTCGGTCACTTTGGAGCTGGGGGAGATGATACCGCGCGCGTCCTCTGGTGCGGTTGCATAGCGCTGCATATAGCCGACCACGCCTTTGATCGGACGAACCAGCACCACGCGCACGGCGAGAAACAAGAGCGATGCCGTGATAATCGAAATTACGAAAGATAGCCCGAGAATGCGCAAGCCGTAATCCGTCATCGCCATGCGCAGGGGATCGCTGTCCATGGTCACTTCGATCAGCAGGCCTGCGTCTTTCACCGGGGCGCCAATCACACGGACGACCTCATTCTCAGGCGTAAAGAGCCGCGAAGTGGCGTCACGGATCAATACCCAGGCACTGGCATCGCGCAGGTCATAGGTCTTGGTGATCCGGTCTGGTATGGGCGACGACAGCATCAATTGGCGCACCTCATCGCGACGCAATACAACGTTGTAGACGCCGGCATTGGCCAGCAATTCAGCCTCAAGATCATCGGCCAGCATATCATCGGCCAGCAGTGCGAGCGATGCTATCTGGGCCCGCTCCAATCGGTTGAGCAGGAAATCCTCACGGAAGCGCGCGATTGAGGGCACAAAGATCAAGATTTCGGCCAACATGACGAAGACCGTCGTCAGGATCAGAAATCGGCCCGACAGCGAGTTCACTTTGCGCTCCTCCTCGGGTCAGGGAATCCAGCGCTGGATAAATCTGACCACTCTTTTAACCGTTTGATTCTCAAACAGCCTTGGCGAGAAATAAGCGCCCGCCACCCGTTTGTTAAGCTCTCCGATCGTCGGATAGGGTGAGACCATTGCAGCAATCTGACCCATCTTGAGGTTATTGGCCAAGGCCAGCGACCACAAGTTGATCAATTCTCCGGCCTGATGCCCTACGATTGTTGCGCCGACGGGTCGGCCTTTTACGACCATCACCTTAATGAAACCCTTCGTCTTCCGCTCGGAAATGGCGCGATCATTGTGATGAAAGTCAAAGCGCGCGATTTCCAGCCTGTCGCCGTGCTGTGCGCGGGCCTGCGCCTCGCTCAGACCGACCTGCGCCAGTTCTGGGTCGGTATATGTGGCCCAAGGAATATGCGCCGTTTTCGCCTTTGACGGCAGTCCGAATAGGGCCGAGCGGATAATGACCCCGGCCTGATATCCTGCCACATGAGTGAATTGCAGCCCGCCAGCCACATCACCGATTGCGTAGACTTTGCGATTGGATGTTCGCAGAGACTCATTGACCTTGATGCCTGTGCGTGTCCGATCAATCCCGGCAGCTTCAAGGTTCAGCCTGTCGATATTGGCCTTACGCCCAACCGCCAGCAGCAGGTGAGAGCCTGCATAGATTTCTCCGTTCTCGGTGACGACCTCGATAGAATCCGCATTGCCACGAATCTGAGCGACCATGGCGTTTTCGTGGATCGCAACACCCTCAGCCTTCAGGCTGTCCAACACAACTGAAGCTGCCTCGGGGTCGTCCTTGCCCAGCGCTTTCATGCCCTCGATGACTGTGACTTTGCACCCCAGCCGGATATGCGCCTGCGCCATCTCCATGCCGATGGGGCCGCCGCCGATGATCAGCAGGTGTTCGGGCTTGTCGCGCAGGTCGAATAAGGTCTCGTTGGTGTAATATGGCACCTGATCCAACCCGGGCAGAGGCGGCACCAAAGGCGCAGAGCCGGTGGCCACCACGACACGGCGGGCGGTGATCAGATGGTCTCCGGCCTGCACCTGCGTAGGCGAGACAAAGCTGCCATATTCCCGGATCACTTTGACGCCAAAGCCTTCGAAACGTTCCTGACTGTCCATCGGCTCGATCTGAGCGATCACATCATGAACGTGATCCTTGACAGCGGCATAGTCGATCTGCGGCACCACATCCGAGATACCATAAGCGGACGCATGCGCCTGACCATAGGCTACCTTGCCACTGGCGATCAGAGCCTTTGAGGGGACGCAGCCGAAATTCAGACAATCGCCGCCCATCTTGTGCCCTTCCAGAAGGACGACATCCGCACCCATCTGACTGGCCCCGGCAGCCACGGACAGCCCGCCCGACCCGGCGCCGATCACCAGGATATCGGTCTTCAACTCTTGCATGGGTCAGGCGTCCTTTCGGCCACGGAGGGATTTGATGACAATCGGCAAAGCGGCCAGAACACACAAGCCAATGATGGGGCCAATGACAAACGGTTCCCACAGTAGCGAGACATCCGGCGTCTCGCCCCGGTCGAACACGCCACCCAGCCCGACACCGATCCAGGTGTAGACAATGCCGCCCGGGATGATGCCCAGCGCGGTCGTGATCAGGAAATTACGAAACTTCACCCCCACCAGCGCAGGCACCAGATTGGCCACAAAGAACGGCACGACGGGCACCAGACGTAGCAAGAACAGAACCGAGATTTCGTTCTCACGCAGCCCGTCCTTAAGCTTCTTGACCGCACCTTCCGAGGATTCCAGCCGCGCTGTCAGCGATGCACCCAACCCCCAGCGTGCTGCCAGGAAGATGGCCGATGCGCCGATGGTCGCGGCAACAACGTTGAATACGGTCCCGGCGAAGAGACCGAACAGGAACCCTCCGGTCATCGAGGCCACTGCCGCTCCGGGCAGCGAAAAGGCGACGATCACGATGTAGATCGCAACAAATGCAGCAGCCATGGCCCAGTAATTGGCGTCACGCCATTCCAACAACGCCTCGCGGTTGTCGCGCAGGGTCTCAAACGTCAGGTAATCACCTAAGGTGAAAAACCCCACCGCAGCTACGGCGAGAATCACCAGCAATGGAATATGGCGCGCAAGCCCGCTGCGCGGGGCCTGAGTTGCATCACTCATCAGGTTGTCCGGTTTTGTACGTTTCATTCTGGCTATAACATGCGACGCATGCGGGTCGCGCAACAGAGACCTCACGCGGCGTTGATGTTTATGGCAGGGAATGTGAGGGATTCAGGCACTATAAGCCGCGATTTGAAACCTTTTGCTGGTACCGGTTACAGAATTGTTGCAAAAGGCCGCAAAACCCCCACCTAGGGGTTTGACTTAGCACCCGTGACCCAGTAGAGGACGGGCTTCGAACATTAGGGCCAGGCGAATCCGCGCCGCACCCACCGCTATAGATTGGAGACGGAGCGATGAAACGCACCTATCAGCCTTCGAACCTGGTTCGCAAACGCCGCCACGGTTTCCGCGCGCGCATGGCCACCAAAGCCGGCCGCAAAATCCTGAACGCGCGCCGCGCACGTGGCCGCAAGTCGCTGAGCGCGTAAACCGCTCACTGATCAGGTTATGAACATGACGCCGCCGGAGGCCCCTGAGGATGGTAGCAACCAGCCGAGGGTGAAGCCCCCGGCGGCGTCCGTTTGCGCGCCCGAAACGTTGACCGTATTGCAGAATCGCTCGGACTTTCTGAAGGCCGCGCGGGCGAAACGTCAGGGTACGGCCTCGATGATGGTGCAAGCGCGCAAACGCAGTTCCGACGAAGCGTCCGGCATTCGCGTCGGGTTCACCTGTTCCAAGAAAGTTGGCAATGCGGTGGCCCGCAACCGCGCCAAGCGCCGCCTGCGCGAGGTTGCGCGTGCCGTTCTGCCCGTTCAGGGTCGCGAGGGTTGGGATTACATTCTCATCGGACGTGCCGAGGTCACAGCTGCCCGCCCCTTCGACGCGCTGCTAGACGATCTGCGCTATGCGTTGCGCAAATTGCATGGCGGCAAATGACACTGCTTGCGCATATCCTCGCCCTGCCCGTCCGGGCGTATCGGCTGATCTTCAGCCCGTGGGTCGGTTTCAACTGCCGCTATCAACCCACCTGTTCAGCCTACGCGCTGGAGGCGCTGGAGAAGCACGGCCCCGTCAAGGGCACATTGCTGGCCGCCCGACGCATCGGGCGCTGTCATCCATGGGGCGGCGATGGCTATGACCCAGTGCCAGACGAAAAACCCTGACCCTTGCCCGGTTCACCCATCTGCGATAGGCCCCGCCCATGTTTGATGAAGCCGACGATATCCATCCGCTCTTTGCCGGTGCGCCCTCGACCACCGAGTTCAAGAAACTGCGCAAACGCATCGTGCGCCAGACACGCGAAGCCATCGAACATTATGGGATGGTCGACCCGTCCGCGCATGACAAAGACGGTAAGCCCCCACGCTGGCTGGTCTGTCTGTCCGGAGGCAAGGACAGCTATACCCTATTGGCGGTGCTATACGAGTTGAAATGGCGGGGCTTGCTGCCTGTCGATCTGCTGGCCTGCAACCTCGATCAAGGACAGCCCGGATTTCCCGCGACTGTGCTGCCCGAGTTTCTGGACCGCATGGGCGTACCCCATCGCATCGAATACCAGGACACCTATTCCATCGTGATGGACAAGGTCCCGCAAGGGCGCACGTATTGCGCGCTGTGTTCACGCCTGCGCAGAGGCAACCTCTACCGGATTGCACGAGAGGAAGGCTGTTCGGCGGTTGTTCTGGGCCATCACCGTGACGATATCCTTGAAACCTTTTTCATGAACCTGTTCCATGGCGGGCGTCTGGCAACCATGCCGCCCAAGCTGGTGAATGAAGAGGGCGACCTGTTCGTCTATCGCCCCCTCGCCCATGTGGCCGAGGCCGATTGCGAGAAATTCGCCAAGGCGATGAACTATCCCATCATCCCCTGTGACCTGTGTGGCAGTCAGGATGGTTTGCAACGCCAACAGGTCAAACAGATTCTGGATCAATGGGAAAAGAACAACCCTGGACGGCGGCAGGTGATGTTCCGGGCGCTGACCAACGCGCGTCCGTCGCACCTGTTGGATCCAAAACTCTTTGATTTTGCAAATCTTTCGCTTGATCCGATTCAAAAAGACAAAAATTCGGACGAAATTCCACAGCTGCGTTAACGACTGACTCAGATTGGTTTCCTACGCTCGGCCTGCGCGACCCATGCACAAGCCGAAGGCCGTCGAAACCGATGCGGAATATTGTCTCTGTTGACCGAATCCTTGAGTTGCTGCGCACCGGCCTCAGCGGGCCGCAGGCGCTTGCATTTGTACCTGCCGCCTGCCTCGCTGCCTTCTGGCTGGGTGGAGAGGTCGCTTTGCTGCTCACGGCGCTTGGTTTGCCGCTGCTGAGCGCCGCGAGCGGTTGGGGTCGCCAGCTGCATCGGGCAACAAGCCCGGGGGCTCGCCCCTCCGGATTGGTTGCGAACGACGTGTTCCAGGCCGAGATGCAGGTTCTGAGCGACACCGCAAAAGGTAGCGGCGACAATGCTGCCTGTATCGCGGTGGCATTGGATGACTTCGCCGATCTGATGGATGCCCATGGTCAGGCCGCAGCGAACCATATCACACTGCAATTCAGTGATCGCATCCTTGCCATCATCCGAAGCCACGATGTCTTTACCCACATTTACCAGAATCGGTATCTGATCGGGCTGCAACCCTCGCCCCACCTCGATCTTGAGGCCTGTATTCAGATGTCAGGTCGTCTTCAGACCGCGATCGAAGATCCTGTTCTGCTCAACGGTGCCAGCGTTTATCTGTCCTGTTCAGTGGGTTTTTGTCTGCGTTCCGATATGCTGGATGCAGATGCCGGGGAATGGATCGAAGCCGCCTGCTCCGCGCTCACCGAGGCCCAGCGCAGCGGGCCTTCGACGATCCGCGCTTATTCTACCGAGACTCGGCGGCGGTCCCTGGTTCGCGCCAACCTGCGGCGGGATTTCGAGGCCGCGCTGGACCATGGTGAGATACGCCCTTGGTTCCAACCACAGATCTCCACGGATACGGGCAACATCACCGGGTTCGAAGCGCTTGCCCGATGGGAACACCCAAGCAAAGGAGTCCTCGGTCCTCAGGTCTTTCTACCTTTCGCCGAGCAGGCCGACCTGATGGAGCAACTGGGGCAGGTCTTGCGGCATCACGCTTTTGATGCAATGCGAAACTGGGATCGCGCCGGCCTCGTGGTGCCTCGGATCGGCATCAATTTCTCGTCAGACGAGCTGCGCAATCCCAGCCTTGTTGATCGGCTGAGATGGGAATTGGATCAGTTTGACCTGACCCCTGACAGGCTGGCCGTCGAAGTGTTAGAGACTGTCTTTTCCCGCCGTCCCGACGACGTGATCACCCGAAATGTAACCGCCTTAGCGGCCCTGGGTTGCTGCATCGATCTGGATGATTTCGGAACCGGCCATGCCTCGATCGCATCCATCAAGCGCTTTGACGTTTCACGCATCAAGATTGACCGTTCTTTCGTGACCAGGGCAGATCAGGACCCTAGTCAACAACAACTGGTCAGCGCCATTCTGACGATGGCAGAGCGGCTGAACCTGGAAACCCTTGCTGAAGGTATCGAGACGGCTGGTGAGCACGCATTGATGGCGCAATTGGGCAGTGATCACGTACAGGGGTTCGGCATCGCCAAACCCATGCCTTATGAACAGACGCAAGAGTGGATCGCCGCGCACCGGGCCAAGATCAAGGGCACCCCCAAGATCGGGCGCAAAATGGGATGAATTCGATGTAACTGGTGGATTGAATCCGCCATTGCGGCGAATTGGCTGGCGATTCCGCTTGACCTTTGGGCCTGCACTCTGTTGAACCCACCGGGTGTGTTTCACTGCTTAAGGTGGCTGTCCCCGATGGACGATCAGAATAAGAATCTTATCCTCGCAACCGCGCTCAGCTTTCTGGTGATCCTTGTCTGGTTCGTACTGTTCCCACCTCCGGAACCGACGGCGACAGAGGAAGAGGCCACGATCGCTGCTCTTGAAGGTGACGAGGTTCAAACGCCCAGTGCCTCCGGCACTGTTGGTGAGGCAAGCGCCGCCGCTGACGAAACACTGCCCGAAGAACAAGCCCCGCGCGTAGAGATCGACACACCGCGTCTGAAAGGCAGCCTGTCACTGTCGGGCGGCCGCATTGATGAGCTGTTCCTGAAAGACTACAAAGTTTCCATCGACGAAGGTGCTCCCATTGTCGAGCTGCTGTCCCCTGTAGGCTCTGAATCCGCCTACTACGCCCTCTACGGTTGGGCCCCGGGTTCTGGCGTATCCGGCACTGATGTTCCCGGTCCCAACACCCTCTGGACGCTTGAGCAGGGCGACGCGCTGGGTGTGGACACTCCGATCACCCTGGCTTGGGACAATGGCAACGGCCTAACCTTCCGACGCACCATTTCGGTAGATGAAAACTACATGTTCTCGGTGACCCAGTCGGTCGAAAACGCCACTGCGTCCGAGGTCAGCATGGCTCCTTACGGCATTCTGGCGCGTCACGGTATCGGCGAAGATGGCGATCTGCCGGGTCTCAAGAACTTCTTCATCCTACATGAAGGCGTGATCGGCATGGCGGACGGCACATTGTCCGAGGTCGATTATGGCGATGTGCGCGATTTTGACATCGACTCCACTGAGCGCGCACAGGCCGAGGTGTATCAGGTCAAACAGGACGGCTGGATCGGCTTTACCGACCATTACTGGATGACCACCTTGATCCCCGACCCCGGATCGGCGTTCAAAGCCGCGGCCAAATACGACTCGCGCCGCAAGATCTATCAGACGGAAACCGTATTGCCGACGCTGACCGTTGCCGCTGGCGCGACCGAAGAGGTCAGCACGCGTCTGTTCGCGGGTGCCAAGGAATGGGAAGCCATTCGCGAGTATCAGTCCGAAGGCGTGCAGAAATTCATCGACAGCATCGATTGGGGCTGGTTCTTCTTCCTGACCAAACCGATCTTCTGGTTGCTTCATAATATCAACCTTCTGATCGGCAATATGGGCTGGTCGATCATCGGTCTGACGCTGATCATCAAGGCGATCCTGTTCCCGCTGGCATTCAAATCCTATGTCTCGATGGCGAAGATGAAAGAACTCCAGCCACAGATGGAGGCCCTGAAAGAGGCTGCTGGCGATGACCGCCAGAAGATGCAACAGGGCATGATGGAGCTCTACAAGAAGGAAAAGGTGAACCCCGCCGCGGGCTGTTTGCCGATCCTGCTGCAGATCCCGATCTTCTTCTCGCTGTATAAGGTGATCTTCGTCACCATCGAACTGCGTCAAGCGCCCTGGTTTGGCCCGTTCCAGGATCTCAGCGCGCCGGATCCAACCTCGATCTACAACTTCTTTGGCTGGCTGCCTTGGGCAGCGCCGCAGCCCGAGAGCTTCATGGCGCTGATCTTCATCGGTATCCTGCCGCTGTTGCTGGGTATCTCGATGTGGCTGCAGCAGAAGCTGAACCCGGCACCAACCGACGCGACGCAGGCGATGATCTTTGCCTGGATGCCGTGGGTGTTCATGTTCATGCTGGGTGGCTTTGCAAGCGGTCTGGTTGTCTACTGGATTGCAAACAACACGATCACCTTTACCCAACAATATCTGATCATGCGCAGCCAGGGCTATACGCCTGATGTGTTCGGCAACATCAAATCCGGCTTCAAGCGCACGCCAAAAACGGACGATAAATGAGCGGCGCAGTTACCGCGCTGTGGCGGCATCCGATCAAAAGCCACGGGCGTGAAAGCCTTGATCAAGTCACCATGACCCCCGGGCAGACCATGCCCGGGGATCGTGTTTGGGCAGTGGCGCATGAGGTTTCCAAGGCAGACGGGTCGGAATGGGTGCCCTGCACCAATTTCAGCCGAGGTTCGAAGGCACCTCAATTGATGGCAATCTCGGCGCAATTGCACGGCAACACCGTCACGCTGCGCCATCCAAACAGGCCCGACCTGAGCTTTGAGCCTGATACGCAACAGCAAGCGTTTCTGGAGTGGGTCAAGCCGTTGATGCCTGCCGATCGCGCTGCATCCGCTCGTATTATCCGCGTTCCCGGTCGCGGCATGACGGACAGCGATTATCCATCAATCAGCCTGTGCAGCATGGCCTCGCATCGAGCAGTCGAACAGAAGCTGGGTCGCGACCTATCCATCACCCGTTGGCGCGGCAATATCTGGTTCGATGGGCTCCCGCTGTGGGAAGAGTTCGACTGGATTGACCGCGATATCCGCATTGGTGAGGTGGTCTTTCACGTCCGCGAGCGTATTACACGCTGCATGGCGACCACCGCCAACCCTGAAACGGGCGAGCGGGATGCCGACACGCTGGGTGCGTTGAACAGCTGGGATCATCAGGATTTCGGTGTCTACGCAGAGGTGCGGGAAGGTGGCATCATCCGCGCCGGTGACAAGGTTCAACTGCTATGACCGCGCTGCCATTCCCACTGGCCGAGACGCCCGACGAGTTTGCAGCGGAAATCGGGCGCAAGCTGTTTGCCGGACCTTCAGAGTTTGTCAAAGGCGTCGTCGCTATGGACGGATTGCCTGCCCCTGACCGGCTGGAAGTCTGCTTCGCCGGGCGTTCGAATGTGGGCAAGTCCAGCCTGATCAACGCACTGACCGGCACCAAAGGTCTCGCACGTGCCTCCAACACACCGGGCCGCACACAAGAGATCAACTTTTTTACCCAAGGCCCAGAGCTCTATCTGGTGGACCTTCCCGGCTATGGCTATGCCAACGCACCGGTCAAGGTGGTTGAGAAGTGGCAACGGTTGCTGAAGCAATACCTGAGCGGTCGTCAAACCCTGCGCCGTGCCTTTGTGCTGATCGACTCGCGCCATGGGGTGAAACCGGTCGATGCCGAGATCATGAAGCTGCTGGACACCAGCGCCGTAACCTTTCAATGCGTGCTGACCAAGGCCGACAAGGTCAAGGCCAAAGATCGCGAGAAGGTTCTGGAACAGGTGCGCAGCGCATTGTCGAAACACCCTGCGGCATTCCCTGAAATCGTGCTGACCTCGTCCGAGAAAGGCGACGGGATTCCGACCTTGCGCTCGATCATCGCGCATCTGGAATAGCTTCGCCCTTGGCAGCGCCGGGCAAAGGCCCTAACACGGTGTGTCAGAGGGACTTTAGCCATGAAGACACGAGATATGAATCGGGACTGGATCGCCACAGCAGCCACCTTGAACAGCGCCCTGCCCTACCTGCAGCGTTATGACGGCGCGATTGTCGTCATTAAGCTGGGCGGCCACGCCATGGGCAGTGACGAAGCAATGGAAAGCTTTGCCCGCGACGTGGTTCTGATGCGCCAGGTCGGGGTGAACCCGGTCATCGTTCATGGCGGTGGCCCGATGATCAATGCAATGCTGGACAAGTTGGACATCCAGTCTGAATTCGTGGGCGGCAAGCGCGTGACCGACAAAGCCACCGTAGAGGTGGTTGAGATGGTGCTTTCGGGTCTCGTCAACAAGCGCATTGTGCAGGCGATCAACGGCCAGGGAGGCTCGGCCGTTGGTCTGTCGGGCAAGGACGCTAACCTTATGATCTGCAACCAAACGGACCCTTCGCTCGGGTTTGTCGGTTCACCATCCGAGATGAACCCCAAAATTTTGCACGATCTGTTCTCACATGACGTGATCCCGGTAATCGCCCCCTTGGGTGCTGGCCGCGAGGGTGAGACATTCAACGTCAACGGCGACACAGCAGCGGGTGCGATTGCCTCAGCGCTCAAGGCGGATCGTCTGCTGCTGCTGACCGATGTCTCGGGCGTCAAGAACGCCGCCGGAGAGGTCGTGACCGAACTCAAAGCCGGGCAAATCCGTGAAATGACGCTGGAAGGCACGATTGCGGGCGGTATGATCCCAAAGACAGAGACAGCTCTGGACGCCCTCCACAGCGGTGTTCGAGCCGTTGTCATCCTTGACGGGCGCGCGCCCAATGCGGTTTTGCTGGAGCTGTTCACGGAACATGGCGCAGGCTCGCTGATCCGACCTGACTGATCGATGCGTTGAGGTTTCGATGACTGACAAATCAGACACCTCTTCAGATATCTGCCCAGAATTCACGCGCGTCGCGCAAGCTGCTAAGGCTGCAGGCCTCATCATCATGGGCGCTTTGCACCCCCGCGTGACTGAAACCAAACAGCTGGAGACCGGCACACTGATATTGCTGGGGACTGCCGGCGCCTTCTGGCCAGTATTGAAAGCCGCCCCTGAGTGGCAACACACAGATCCGGTGGATCGGTGGTCAACCCGCGTTGTTGGCCAGATGGCGCATGAGCTTGGCGCTGAAGCTCACTTTCCATTCGGCGGCCCGCCTTATGCGCCTTTCATCGACTGGGCGCTCAAGTCCGGTCGCACCTTCAGCAGCCCGGTCGGAGCGCTGGTGCACGATACAGTCGGGATGCTGATCTCGTACCGAGGGGCGCTACACTTCCCGGAAGAATTCGCGATCCCTGAAGTTATTTCCGCCTCGCCCTGTACCACTTGCTCCGCGCCCTGCACCACAACGTGCCCGGTTGGCGCGCTCAATCCTCATAGTTTCTATGATGTTACGGCCTGCCATGATCATCTGAACACAGACGAAGGTCAGACCTGCATGACCGGGGGATGCCTTGCACGACTGGCTTGCCCGCTCAGCGCGGGCGCAAAGCGCGATCCGGAACAGTCTGCACACCATATGAGGGCATTTCATCCCTCATGACCCGCACACTGATCTTAGCCCGCCATGCCAAATCGAGTTGGGACGACCCGTTCCTGAACGATCATGATCGCCCGCTGAATAACCGCGGACGCAAATCAGCGGCAGCAATTGGCGGATGGCTTCGCAAGAATGGCTGGTTGCCGGATGAGGTGATCAGTTCGAGTTCTGCGCGTACGCACGAAACCTGGGACAGGATGGGGCTTGAGGCCGCCAGTGTGGAGTTCACCCAAGGCCTCTACCATGCGGGGTCAGATAATATGCTCTCCGTTTTGAACGGAGCCCGAGGACGAACGGTTCTGATGATCGGGCACAACCCCGGTATCGGGGATTTTGCTAAAAGGATTGTACGGCAAGCGCCGGATCATCTCAGATTTTACGACTACCCGACTTGTGCGACGACCGTGATCCGGTTTGAAGCTCAGAGCTGGCCGAACGTGACTTGGCACAGTGGCGCAGTAGAAAGATTTGTCATTCCGCGCGAGTTGATGGAATGAAAAAAGGCGGGGTCAAAACCCCGCCTTTTCAATCGCTTCGCTTGGATCAGTGTCCCAGAATCTGGCTGAGGAACAGCTTGGTCCGCTCGCTTTGCGGGTTGTTGAAGAACTCTTCGGGTTCGTTCTGTTCCACGATCTGACCGGCATCCATAAAGATCACGCGGTTGGCGACCTGACGGGCAAAGCCCATCTCGTGGGTCACACAGAGCATGGTCATGCCTTCTTCGGCCAGTTCGATCATGGTGTCGAGCACCTCTTTGATCATCTCCGGGTCCAGCGCCGATGTCGGTTCATCAAACAACATGATCCGCGGCATCATGCAGAGCGAGCGCGCGATCGCCACACGTTGCTGCTGACCACCCGAAAGCTGGCCGGGATATTTCAGCGCCTGATCCGGAATCTTCACCTTTTCAAGAAAATGCATCGCGCGCTCTTCGGCCTCTTTCTTGGGCGTCTTGCGCACCCAGATCGGGGCCAGCGTGCAGTTTTCCAGAATGGTCAGATGCGGGAAAAGGTTGAAGTGCTGGAACACCATGCCAACCTCGGACCGGATTTTGTCGATGTTCTTGAGGTCATTCGACAGCTCGGTCCCATCGACGACGATCGTACCCTGCTGGTGTTCTTCCAGCGCGTTCAGGCAGCGGATCAGGGTGGATTTGCCCGACCCTGACGGCCCAGCGATAACAATCCGCTCGCCCTGATTGACGGTCAGATTGATGTCGCGCAGCACGTGGAAGGACCCGTACCACTTGTTCATGCCGTTGATTTCGATGGCGACCTCGTCGCTCACCTGCATCTTGGAGCGATCGATTTCGCGTTCTACTGCAAGTTCAGACATGTGTTGAACTCCTTAACGATGATCCGTGGCAAGGCGACGCTCGAGCCACTGGGAATATTGAGAGATGCCGTAACAGACGACGAAGAACAGAAGCGCGGCAAAGCCCAGAAGCTCCCAATAGACGCCGTTCCATTCGGTTGACGCCAGGATCGGGCCCCGGATCATGCCCACCAGATCGAACATCGAAATGACCGAAACCAGTGTGGTGTCCTTGAACAGCCCAACGGCCACGTTCACGATCCCGGGGATCGAGATCTTCAGAGCCTGCGGCAGGATGATCAAACGCATCGCCTGCGGGTAATCCAGACCCAGACTGTCTGCTGCCTCATACTGTCCACGTGGAAGCGCGGCCAGACCACCGCGGATCACCTCGGCGATATAGGCGGCGGAGAACATGGTGATCATGATCACAACGCGCAAGAACAGGTCGACCGTGCTGTCAGGCGGGAAGAAATACGACAACATCACCGAAGCCACGAACAGCAGCGTGATCAGAGGCACGCCACGGATGAATTCGATGAAGATAACGCAGACCCACTTGATCAGCGGCATGTTCGACTGACGGCCCAGCGCAAGCGCAATCCCCAACGGGACAGACAACGAAACGCAGGCCAAGCCCAGCATCATGTTGAGCATGAAGCCCCCCAGATCGCGGCTGGGAACAGCTGAAAGCCATGCCCCCTCGGACGCATCTTCTGGGATCAACGCACCGCCAAGCTTCCAGACAACCAAAGCAACGATAATGGCCCCGAAGAATCCAGCGGCAAAGCTGTTCTTCCCGAGCTTCTGAAAGACCGCACCCGCCGCAACGCAGCCAAGTAGGGCCACGAAGGGTACCAAGATCGTGCCACCCCAAATCAGCCAGAAAGCGATAAAGGGATAGAGGGCTGTAAAGATCAGTAGCTTGCGCGGAAGGTCAAAGAACAGGACCGGCGCAACGGCCGCAAGCATCAATACGAAAGCCAGATTAGGCCGCCAATACGCATCGTCAGGATACTTGAACCCATAGATAAGCTGAGGCCAGCGTTCGGTCAGTACCGCAAAACACGCCCCTGTTTTACCAGCAAGGATCTCGCGGCATTCCGCCAGCGAGTTCGCGTTCCAAACACCGTTCATAATCCATGGCAACGTATTCTTCAGAAGCACATAGATCAGCATCAGCGACAGAACCGTCAGGATCGTGTTGGACACGCCCGAGAAGAGATTCTCGCGCAGCCATTTTACGATACCCGTCTGGTTAGCCGGTGGAGGCGACGGAGGGATGGTGCCCTCGGCCACGAAGGCGATCGGATTTGTTGTTTGATCAGCCATGGCTCAGCGCTCCTTCAACTTGACGGATGCGTTGTAGATGTTCATCGCCATCGAGATCAGCAGCGAGGCTGTCAGGTAGAACAGCATCAACAGCAGAACACATTCGATCGCACGCCCGGTCTGGTTCAGCGTGATACCGCCAAGAGTCGCAGTGATATCCGCGTAACCCACGGCAATCGCCAGAGAGGAGTTCTTGGTGATGTTCAGATATTGCGAAATCAGCGGCGGGATGATTACCCGCAGCGCCTGCGGCAGGATCACAAGGTTCATGATCCGACCCGGGCGCAGACCCAAAGCGGCTGCGGCCTCGGTCTGACCTTTGCTGATCGCCTGAATACCCGCGCGCACGTTTTCCGCGATAAACGCGCCGGTGTAGATCGAAAGCGCGAACCACAAGGCAATCAGTGGCCCACCGATCTTGATGCCACCGCTGAAGTTGAAACCTTTCAGCGCGGGCACATCCCAAGTCAGACCCATGATCACCATCAGGATGGCCAACGGAACCAGCCAGACGGCCAGCTTCACCATGCCGGTCTTGGGGCGATCACCAGTCTGTTCTTGTTTCAGGGTCGCGCGTTTTTCGATTTCACGCGTTGCAAACCATGAGCCGACCAACACGGCAATGACCAGAAGCCAGTTCAGAATGTTAACGCTGAACAAGCCATTCGCGAATTCGGGTCGCGGAATATAGACCCCACGATTGGTAAAGGCGAACAGATCGAACAACATGCTGGAGGTCGGGTTGTCACCACGGAACGCCCTGGGCCCCGGCAGCACAGCCGTCATGATGGTGAAGATAATGATGATCCAGATCAGGACCGGAATGTTCCGGAAGATCTCGACATAGACCGCCATCAGCTTTGAGACGAGCCAGTTATTCGACAGACGCAACACGCCCGCGATCACACCGAAAACAGTGGCAGTGATACAGGCCAGGAATGCAACCAGCAGAGTGTTGAGGATACCGACAACAGCGGCGCGTCCATGCGAGGACTGGCTGTCATATTCGATCAGGCGCTGGTTGATGTCGTACCCCGAAGGGTCGCCCAGAAATGAGTAGGAAATATTGAGCCCTGCGGCCCGGAGGTTCTGGATCAGGTTGTTGCCAAGATACCAGATGGAAAGCGCAATAACGACGGCCGCGATCACCTGAAAGGTAAGAGAGCGATAGCGGGTATCGTTTATGAGCATTGACAACCGAAAATCAGCTTTCGGTGGGTCAGTCATAGTCGACATATTTTGGGATCCCCGTGGCTTGCGGACTCTTCTTTATCGGCAGGGTTTTCCCTGCTCATTAGCTGTCCGCAGCATTTTGATGAGAAGAGGGCGCAGGTTGCCCCGCGCCCTCTCCTTCGAATGTCTTAGCGGAACGGCGGCGAGTACAGCAGGCCGCCGTCGGTCCACTGTGCGTTCAGGCCGCGTGCCAGACCGATCGGGGTTTCTTCACCGATGTTCTTGGCAAAGACTTCGCCGTAGTTACCACCGGCTTTGATTGCCTTGGCCGCCCAGTCGGCGTCCAGACCCAGCATCTCGCCCAGGGTGCCTTCGGTACCCAGCAGACGGTTCACTTCGGGGTTGTCGGTGCCGGCTTTCATCTCATCGATATTGGCCGAGGTCACGCCCAGCTCTTCAGCCGAGACCAGCGCGTTCAGGGTCCAACGGACAACGTCGCCCCACTCGTGATCGCCGTGACGGACCAGCGGGCCCAGCGGCTCTTTCGAGATGATTTCGGGCAGAAGGACGTGATCACCGGGGTTTTCGAACGTGGCGCGGGTTGCGGCCAGGCCCGATGCGTCGGTGGTGTAAACATCACATGCGCCAGCCAGGTACTGCTGCTGCGCTTCAGCGTTGGTTTCGATCGGAACCGGCTCATAGCTGATGTTGTTCGAGCGGAAGAAATCCGCCAGGTTCAGCTCGGTGGTGGTGCCGGTCTGGATGCAGACGGTTGCGCCGTCCAGTTCCTTGGCCGAGCTCACGCCCAGTGCCTTGGGAACCATGAAGCCCTGACCGTCATAGTAGTTCACACCAACGAATTCGAACTTCAGGTCGACGTCGCGGCTGAAGGTCCAGGTGGTGTTACGGGCCAGCATATCGATCTCGCCCGAAGCCAGAGCTGTAAAGCGGGTCTTACCGGTGGTCGGAACGAATTCAACAGCGTTTGCATCGCCCAGAACAGCAGCGGCAACGGCACGGCACAGCGAGACGTCAAAACCCTGCCATTCGCCATTTGCGTCGGGTGCAGCGAAGCCGACCAGACCGGTGGTCACACCGCAGTTCAGCTTGCCGCGTGCTTTGACATCGTCAACGGTCCCTGCCGCAGCTGCGCCAGCGGCCAGGCCGGCAATAGTCGCCACGCCCAAGATTACGGATTTTTTCATTTTTACCTCTTCCTGATTTTCCATCCCTTTCAGGGACGGTTCGATCCGGCGCAGGCGCGCCAGAAAGGTTACCCAAAAGGTGTCTCCCCTTTAGTGGCCCAAGTTTGGGCGTATTCATCAACAAACGTCAAGGGCCGGATCAGCGAAATCGATAGGTCGATGTTGCAGAAATTGCGCTCAAAAAGGCTATTTTTGCCAATCAAGTCTCAGGAAGAGAGATCAAAGAAGTGTTTTGCGTGCAAAAAGGCGGCCTCTTTGATCCGGGCGGCGGCGTCCGCTTCCTCGTCATGCCCCCACTGTTCGATCTGCCACAGTTCATCAAGCCCCGAAATGCGCCATATCTCGTCCGGTTTGCGCCAATTCTGAGCGGCGGCAAAACCAAGAATCAATGAACCCGACAGACTCACGAGATCGTGAAACGCAGCCAACTGGAACGGATTGAGACCGTGAACCCGCGCGCGCAGCGCCTCCAACGCAGCGGTATTCTGCGGTTGATGCACCACACCGGCCAGTGGAACCAGCCGCACCCCCAGCGCCTCAGCCGCCCAGTCAAGCGCCGGATCCCATGCCTCGGCCTGCCGCATCTGGAGCGTTTCGGGATGGGTTGCGCGATAGCACAGCAAGTCCGAATCGCCGTAATCCGCAAGCATGTCGGCAACTTCGGCATGCTGATGACGTACCTTATCAATGGCCGCGTTGGCCGAGCGGGTGAACGGCATCGTTGTCGGATCGACCTCTTTCTCCTGCGCATCCCATTCGGCGGCAACGGCCTCAGCCATTGCGCGGGTGGGCAGCACCAGAGCCGCCTTGGCCGGTGTTTTTACCCGGCGGCCATCCAACTCGACCGTATGGCCATCTTCGGCCTCTACGACCGTGCTTGAAGTCCAGAAGCGTTTGGGTTTCCAGTCGCTCATCTTAAATGCCCCAGATTCTGGCCAGTGCGTCTGGCAATTGCTCAAAACTGTCGATCACGGTGTGCGCGGCGCGCAACGCGGATTGATCGTGATAACCCCAACTGACCCCGATACCCGCGATCTGCGCGGCTGCGGCCATCTCCATATCAAAGCTGGTATCCCCAATCATCGCCGCCTGTTGTTGCGCGACGCCGGTTTCCGCAAGCGCAGTTTCAATCATCGAAGGGTGCGGCTTTGAAGGGTGATGGTCTGCCACCTGCCGCGTGACGAAATAGCGCTCAAGCCCGTGCGTCTCTAGCAACGCATCGAGACCGCGTTGGGATTTGCCAGTGGCAACACCCAGCAGGATTTCGTCACGCTCATGCAGTTCCTCGATCACCTCGCGGGCACCGGGATAGAGCGGTGAGCTGGCAGCACCCTGTTCCAAACGCTGCGCGTGATAGGCTTGCTTGTAGCCCTCGACCAATCGATCTTGCACATTCACCGACTGATCCGGTGCAAGGCGTGCCATAGCATGTGGCAGCGACAAACCTACAATGGACAGAATTGCCAACCGATCCGGAACAGGCAGCGAAAGCGCTTGAAAACTGGCGGTCATCGCCGAAACGATCGCCCCCTGACTGTCGACCAGCGTGCCATCCACATCGAACAGAACCAGCCGCAGAGGCGCGCTCATCGCAGTTCCTCGAACGGATCATCCGCCGCAAGGTCTTCTGTCCAGCCCAGCGTATCCCAGCTGTGCTTCATATGATCAGGCAGCGGCGCCGAAAGCGAGATGGGTTTGCGCGTCATCGGATGTTCAAAGGACAGGCTGCGGGCGTGAAGATGCAGCTTTTTGCTGATGATGCCACCCAACTGCGCGCCCCAGCCATCGCCCAGGTTCTCCTGCCCCGAGCCGCCATATTTACCATCGCCGATGATCGGATGTCCGATGGCCGCCATATGCGCGCGCAACTGATGGGTACGGCCTGTGACCGGCTCCATCGCCACCCAGGCCGCGCGCCCTGCCACACGATAAAGCGTTGCATAGAGCGTATGCGCACGCTTTGCACCGGGCGTATCGTTCACTTCGCTCGGATGCACGGCGATCATCTTCTCGCCTTCACCCTGCTTGCCATGACCGGGGGCCTTGACCAATCCGGTCTTGATCTCGCCCAGATAAGGCGTCGGCACGCCGGCCACCAGCGCCCAATAGATCTTGCGTGTGTTGCGATGCCGGAACGCCGCCGTCAGCCCCTTGGCGGCCTCACGCGTGCGGGCCATCAGCAGAACTCCGGACGTGTCCTTGTCCAGCCGGTGCACAAGGCGCGGGTCCTCATCATAGCCAAAGCGCAGCGCCTCGGACAGGCTGTCGACATGACGGATCTGACCGCTGCCGCCCTGGACCGGCAGGCCATGCGGCTTGTTGAGCGCCAGAACGTGGTCGTCCTTGTAGATCACGCAGGACTGGATCATCTTCACATCCGCATCCGAGATGCTGCGCCGCACCTCGGCCGGCTTATGATCGGCATCCGGCAGCGGTGGCACACGCACCGACTGCCCAACCTCAAGCCGGGTCGAGGCCTTGACGCGCCCGCCATCAACCCGCAGCTCGCCCCTGCGGCACATCTTCTCGATCCGGCCCTGACTGACATGCGGGAACAGGCGGCGCAACCAACGATCCAACCGCTGGTCGCCGTCGCCCTCTGCGACCGTGATCATCTGCACGCCACTCATGCCATTGCCCCTTGCCACGCGCGGTCGATCCGCTCGGAATTTACCCGTTTCAGTGTCTTAGAAAACATGCGCGTCTGTCGCGCGCCTCGCGCGAAGAGTCAAGCCGAGCCTATCGCGCGTTCCGCTGCGCCCGTAGCTTCGCGAAATAATCCAACCGCTTTTTCAACTCACGCTCGAACCCGCGTTCGACTGGCTGATAGAGCGCGGGTCGTTCCATACCGTCGGGGAAATAGTTCTGCCCCGAAAACCCATCCTCGGCATCATGATCATAGGCATAGCCTGCGCCATAGCCCTGATCCTTCATCAACGACGTCGGCGCGTTCAGGATATGTTTGGGCGGTGGCTCGCTGCCCGATTGCTTGGCCAGATTCATCGCCGCCTTATAACCCACATAGGTCCCGTTCGATTTTGGGGCCAGCGCCAGATAGACCAGCGCCTGTGCCAGTGCCAGTTCACCCTCGGGGCTGCCAAGCCGTTCGTAGGTCTCCCACGATTGCAGGCAGATCGCCTGTGCCTGCGGGTCAGCCAGCCCGATATCTTCGACGGCCATACGGGTGATCCGGCGCGCCAGATAGCGCGGGTCTTCGCCCCCGGTCAGCATCCGCGCGAACCAGTACAGCGCCGCGTCCGGGTCCGAACCGCGCACCGATTTGTGCAGGGCCGAGATCAGGTTGTAATGCTCATCCCCCGACTTGTCATATTTCGCCGCGCGCCGCATCAGCCTTGTCGACAGTGCGTCGGGGTCCAAAGGCGCATCGACCGTCCAGGCCGCCACCTGCTCGATCAGGTTCAACAGCGCCCGACCGTCGCCATCCGCCATCTCCTGCAATGCCTCGCGCGCCTGTCCGGTCAGAGGCAAGGCGCGGTCCAGCTCTTTCTCGGCGCGTTGGGTCAGCCGTTCCAGATCGGCAAGGCTGAGCCGCTCCAGCACCAGCACCTGCGCCCGGCTAAGCACAGCGGCATTCAACTCGAACGAAGGATTCTCGGTCGTCGCACCCACCAACAGGATGGTGCCGTCTTCCATATGCGGCAGGAATCCGTCCTGTTGTGCCTTGTTGAACCGGTGGATCTCGTCGACGAACAGCAGCGTACCCTGCCCGTTCTGACGTCGGATTTTCGCGGCCTCAAAGACCTTCTTCAAATCGGGCACGCCGGTGAAGATGGCACTGATCTGAACGAAATGCAGATCTGTCTCTTGCGCCAGCAAACGCGCGATGGTGGTTTTACCAACCCCTGGCGGGCCCCAGAATATCAGGCTGGAAAGACTGCCCGAAGCCAGCATGACCCCCAACGGGGCATCCGGGCCCAGGACCTGTTCCTGCCCGATCACCTCGGCCAACGCATGCGGGCGCAACCGATCGGCCAGCGGACGGTGCGGAGACGCGGCAGGTTCAGAAGAACCGGTATCAAACAGATCCGCCAAGTTTTACAACCGGAACCGCAGGGACACGGTGCGCCCGTCCCGCTGCAGCTCGAACTGCAGACGGCGGCCCGGATTGGTGAGCGCTTCGATCACATCATCGGGGGCGGCGATATCGGTGTCGTTGATACGGCTCAGCACATCTCCGACCCGCAGGCCCGAGCGTCCGCCATAGCGACCGGCATCGACAACCACAACACCGTCCACAGACAAGGGCAGCCGCAACCGCGTAATCACTGCGGGATTGATGCGCGATACGGTCAGACCCGGCATCACCGTACGGTCGGTCAGAGTCGTTTCGTCCGCGGCAGGCGTATCCGGCGCCTTGACCAGCTCCACGCTGACGTCATCTCTCTGATCGCCGCGCAGACGGGTCAGCACGGACGTCCCGCCGACCCCTGCCACAGACATGCGGAATTTCATTTCGGCGGGTGAGTTCACCTCATCCCCGTCCACATGCGTCACCACATCACCCACACGCAATCCGGCCTCGCCCAGCGGGCTTAGTGGATGAATATCAGAAACCACCACGCCCATGGGGAATGTGAGGCCCAGCGACTCGGCAATATCTGCGCTCATGTGCTGGCCGGAAATCCCGGCCCAGGGGCTGATGAAACTGTCATTGCCTCCCTGCGCCTGCCGCAAAAACTCGGCCACCAGATTTGCCGGAATTGCGAAGCCGATCCCGTTTGACCCGCCTGAACGGGTCAGTATTGAAGTATTGATGCCGATCAGATCCCCATTCACATCGATGAGAGCGCCCCCGGAGTTACCCGGGTTGATCGCCGCATCCGTCTGAATGAAATATCCCCGCGCATTACCCGTCGCCGTCCCGGTGCGCGCCAGCCCCGAGATGATGCCCGACGACACTGTCTGCCCAACTCCAAAAGGGTTGCCGATGGCCAGGGCAAGCTCGCCCACTTCTACATGATCAGAGTCGCGCAGCTTCAGAAATGGCAAGTCCTGCGCTTCTTCCAGCCTCAGGATCGCAATATCGCTTTCCTTGTCGCCCAGCACGACCTCTGCCGAGTATTCGCGCCGATCCGTCGTCACCACCCGGATTTCAGTGGCGGTCCCGACGACATGGTAGTTCGAGACCACATAACCGTCTTCAGACAGGACCACCCCCGATCCCAATGAATTCTGCACACGCTGCTGCGGCTGGTTGAAACCCCGGCCAAAGAAATCCTGAAAGAACGGGTCAGAAAACAACGGATTGACCCGCCCCTCTCTGACGATCTTGGCGTAAATATTAACCACAGCGGGCGATGCTTGCTTCACAACCGGCGCAAACCCCAATGAGATTTCCGCCTGCGATGTCGGCACGCGTGTCTCAGCGGACGCGACCGACGCGCTGATCATGAAAAAAGCCAGAAGGGACGCACGAACCATCTTTACCTCTACCTGCAAGACTGCGTTGGATATGCGTCTATGCAGGCGATAATGCAAGCATACCCTGACAGGTGTCGTCTCAGTCCAACGGCGCGTGTAGCTGGGTTCCTTTGGTTATGATCCCACCCCGATTTCCAACCTCAATCGTGCCGTAGCGTTGCGTGAACACTTCGGGCAGTTCCCGGTCGCCTTCGGGCGACAGCCAGAGGCGGAACAAGTGGCGGCGCTGAGTGGGATCGGGCCAGTCCGTAAACCCTGTGCGATCATGTAGCTGAGAGTGGTTATAAACAAATTGCATATCGCCGGGCTGCAACCGCATGGTCAGATGCATCTCGGGGTCATTGGCAAGGGCATCAAATGTATCCAAGGCCGCAACGTGATCATCGCTCAACCGCATTGCTTCCGGAAAGCGCTGCGCGCTGTCGATATACTGTCTCTGATAAAACACCGTCAGCTTGCCATTATGCCATGTGAAGGGCGGGATGGTCATGAACGGCTCCATCCCTTCAGGGACTTCTCCGCGCCGATCGGTTGCGACAGGATCGAACAAGCATTCCAGCAGGTTGGGGCATTCAGCCCGCATCCGGTTATAGATCGCTTCTGCACTCACCAGCAGCGAGTCACCACCTTCTTTGGCATCACGCAGGCATAACAGGCCAACGATATCGGCGCTGTCAGTATGGAAGGTCTGGCGCTCATGGGTCTGGTAGATACGGGTATTAGGATCGTTTGCATCCGCGCCAATGTCGCGGACATGCCCGAGGATATGTCCCTGTGCATTCTGAGAACGGGCCGACCCCAGATGCGCCCCGACGCCACAGAAAATCGCGGCTGCCATTTCCTGCGTATAGGTCCCGGTTGGCAGACCGCGCAGGACTTCGAACCCAATGCCATTGATCAACTTGTCGCGCAGGTAAGCCAGATGTTGGTCGAAGTGCTTTAGTGGAAAATCAGCCTTCGTCATTTGGCCGATGTCACGCCCAAGAGACAGGTAGTGGTGTGCCGCCTGCTCAAGATCGGCAACATCATCCGGCGTCAGGTCCACAATCCAGTCTGCCTGACGCGCGCGCATCTCGGCCCCAGTCCAAACCGAAGGACCGGTTAATTGCGCGGGTATCTCGGAAAGCACTGTCATGATCCAACCTCCTCAGCTGTTTTTCAGAGTGGAACAAGGCAGGCTTGGTTTCATCACCAGAATTCGTCGAAAATAACCTGATTGCGACACCGGCTGATCGCAAAAGAAAAGCCCCCGCGTCTGAAACGCAGGGGCTCAAGTCAGAAAGAATGACTTTCTTATTCTTCGTCTGCTGCCTCTTCGGCGGCAACGCGGGCCTTGTCAGCCGCGCCTTTGGCGTCAACGTCACGATCAACGAATTCGATGATCGCCATCGGAGCCATGTCGCCATAGCGGAAGCCTGCTTTCAGGATGCGGACGTAACCGCCCTGACGCTCGGCGTAGCGGGGGCCCAGAACTTCGAACAGCTTGGCGACATCTTTGTCTTCTTTCAGCTGCGATGCAGCCTGACGGCGGGCGTGCAGGTCGCCACGCTTGCCCAGAGTGACCAGCTTTTCGATGATCGGGCGCAGTTCTTTTGCCTTGGGCAGAGTTGTTTTGATTTGCTCATGTTCGATGAGCGAGCCAGCCATGTTTGCAAACAGAGCTTTACGGTGCTCATGAGTACGGTTCAGGCGGCGGTAACCACGTGCGTGACGCATTTTCTAATTCCTTCTTTCGCGTTTTGCTTTGTCTGGCCGGCGATGCGTGTCACCGGCTCTCCTTGGGGCAGGATTGCCCGGGTCTTTCGTGTTGTACGCCCCGCAATGGGCGGAGCGTCCGTGTTGTACAACCTTGCAGGCCGGGCTTCAGCCCGGCACTGACTTAAAAGGCGTCTTCGAACTTCTTCGCCAGATCTTCGATGTTGTCGGGCGGCCAGTCCTCGACATCCATGCCGAGGTGCAGACCCATGCCGGACAGCACTTCCTTGATCTCGTTCAGCGACTTGCGGCCGAAGTTCGGGGTGCGCAGCATCTCGGCTTCGGTCTTCTGGATCAGATCGCCGATGTAAACGATGTTGTCGTTCTTCAGGCAGTTTGCCGAACGGACCGACAGCTCCAGCTCGTCCACTTTCTTCAGCAGCAGCGGGTTGAACTCCAGACCATCGTCTTCGTCCTGACGGCCAGCCGATTCCGGCTCGTCGAAGTTGACGAAGATCGACAGCTGATCCTGCAGGATCCGAGCGGCAAAGGCCAGCGCGTCTTCCGGCGTGATCGAACCATCGGTGTCGATCTTGAGGGTCAGCTTGTCATAGTCCAGAACCTGACCTTCACGGGTCGGCTGAACGTCATAGGCAACCTTTTTGACCGGCGAATAGATCGCGTCGATCGGGATCAGGCCAATGGGTGCATCTTCGGGTTTGTTCTTCTCAGCCGAGACGTAACCTTTGCCGGTGTTGACGGTCAGTTCCATGAACAGGTCCGCGCCATCGTCCAGGTGGCAGATGACGTGATCGCGGTTCAGAACCTCGATGCCAGCGCTTTCGCTGATGTCGCCAGCGGTGACAACGGCGGGGCCTTTGGCATTGATCGACAGGCGCTTGGGCCCTTCGACTTCCATGCGCAGCGACACGCCTTTGAGGTTCAGGATGATGTCGGTGACGTCTTCACGAACGCCTGCAACCGAGGAGAACTCGTGCAGGACGTTGTCGATCTGAACGCTGGTGATGGCCGCACCTTGCAGCGAGCTCATCAGAACGCGACGCAGCGCGTTGCCCAGGGTCAGACCAAAGCCACGCTCAAGCGGCTCGGCAACCAGGGTTGCCTGACGTGCAGGGTCGTTGCCCGGCTTGCCGTCCAGCTGGGTCGGCTTGATCAATTCTGCCCAATTCTTGTGGATCATGTAATCCCTCCATTCCTGTCCGCGCCCCATGACCAACAAGGTGCAGACGCCCGAGGTTCAAAATGACGTGCTGGGGCCGTGCAAAAACACAGCCCCAGCCTAATTCAAAATCGCTTAGACGCGACGACGCTTCGGCGGACGGCAGCCGTTGTGAGCAATCGGTGTCACGTCGCGGATCGACGTGATGTTGAAGCCCACTGCAGCCAGCGCACGCAGAGCCGATTCACGACCCGAACCGGGGCCCTGAACTTCGACTTCCAGCGTCTTGACGCCGTGTTCCTGCGCCTTTTTGCCTGCATCTTCTGCAGCCATCTGAGCGGCGTAGGGTGTCGATTTCCGCGATCCCTTAAAGCCCATGGTACCTGCAGACGACCACGAAATGGCGTTGCCCTGTACGTCCGAGATCAGGATCTTGGTGTTGTTGAAGGTCGAGTTCACATGGGCAACGCCCGATGCGATGTTCTTACGCTCTTTGCGCTTAACGCGAGTCTTGTCACGTGCCATCGGTCAGACCCTCCCTTATTTCTTCTTACCGGCAATGGCCTTTGCGGGGCCTTTGCGGGTACGAGCATTGGTGTGGGTACGCTGACCGCGAACCGGCAGGTTGCGGCGGTGACGCAGACCGCGATAGCAGCCCAGGTCCATCAGGCGCTTGACGTTCATCTGAACTTCACGACGCAGGTCACCTTCAACGGTGAAGTTTGCATCGATGTGCTCGCGGATGGCCAGAACTTCGGCGTCGGACAGTTCGTTGACGCGACGGTGCGCTTCAATACCTACGGCTTCGCAGATCGCTTTGGCCGAGGTGTTTCCGATACCGGTGATATATGTGAGGGCGATTGGTACCCGCTTTGCAGTCGGGATGTTTACGCCGGCAATACGTGCCACGTGTCACTTTCCTTTTCGTTGCGGTTCCGTAGCTCCAGAACCTTTTTTCACAACGCTTTACCGTGGCAGTGTGGCCAGAGGGTTCAGCATTATTCGAGGTGGTCGGGGCAGTTGGGACGAATCCCGCATGCGGTCTTGATTCCCTTTAGGGATGGGGGTCGATATGGGCTTTTGGCGTTGGCGTCAAGCCCATATCAAAATCAGCCAAGAATGGCTTCGATCGACGCCGTGACCTCCTTGATATCCGCCAGTCCGTTCACCGGACGCAGATCGCCTTTGGCATAGTAATAGCCAATCAGCGGCGACGTCTTCTTGTAGTATTCCATCAGACGCGTGCGCAGGCTGTCTTCGTTGTCGTCTGCACGACGCTGGAAGTCATTCTCTTTACCGCAATTGGTGCACTTGCCATCGGCCGGGATCGGTTTGGTGATGTCGTTGTAGACTTCACCACATCCGCCGCAGGTCGAGCGTGCGGTGATACGATCTACCAATGCATCGTCATCCACGCGCATTTCGATCACGGTGTGCAGGGATTGCCCCAGCTTGGTCAGAAGCGCCGCCAGCGCGTCGGCTTGCGCCAGCGTGCGGGGGAAGCCGTCAAAGATGAAACCGGCACCCGTTTCCGAGGTCAGTTTCTCTTCGATCAGGCCGATCACGATCTCATCGGTGACCAGCTTGCCTGCGTCCATGATGGCCGCAACCTTCTGGCCCATTTCGGTGCCCGAGGTTTTTGCTTCGCGCAGCATGTCGCCTGTGCTCAGCTGTACCATGCCGCGTGTTTCAACCAGGTGACGTGCCTGCGTCCCCTTGCCTGCCCCCGGGGGGCCGAGAAGAATGATGTTCATCTACGAGAAGGTCCCTTCCTGTTACGTTTCTTCCCCTTACCACGCAGCTGGGACTTTTCGATAAGACCTTCGTATTGATGCGCTAGCAGATGGCTCTGGACCTGTTGGATCGTGTCCATGGTCACAGAGACGATAATCAGAACCGAGGTGCCACCGAAATAGAACGGAATGGCAAACTGGTTCCGCAGGATTTCCGGCAACAGACAGACGGCTGCCAGATAAGCTGAACCCAGAACCAACACGCGGTTGACCACGTATTCCAGGTACTCAGACGTTTTCTTGCCGGGACGAATGCCGGGAACAAATCCGTTCTGCTTTTTCAGGTTGTCCGCCACATCATCCGGTTTGAACGACACGTTGAACGTATAGAAATAGGCAAAGAACACGATCATCGAGGCGAAGAACAGCAGATAGAGCGGCTGTCCGGGGCCAAAGTTGGCCAGCAGCCATGACATGATCGGTCCATTGGTCGCCCCCGAAGAGAAGGTCGAGATCGTCACCGGCAGCAGCAGCAGCGAGCTGGCAAAGATCGCCGGGATCACGCCCGCCGGGTTCACTTTGACCGGCAGGTGGCTGGAGCCGCCTTCATAGACTTTCATACCGGCCTGACGGCGCGGGTATTGAATATGGATCTTGCGCAGAGCGCGTTCCATGAACACCACAAAGGTGATCACGGCGATGACCATGACAATCACACCCACGATCACGGCAGGGCTGATCGCGCCGCTGCGTCCGCTTGCGAAGAACTGCGCCAGAGCGGCGGGAACTTCGGCGATGATGCCGACGAAGATGATCAGAGAGATACCGTTGCCGATGCCGCGTGCGGTGATCTGCTCACCCAGCCACATCAGGAACATGGTACCACCGACCAGAGTGATCATGGTCGACATCCGGAAGAACATGCCCGGATCGGTCGCGAGATCACCGGATTCCAACGATACGGCCAGACCATAAGCCTGAACGGTGGCCAGCGCGACGGTACCAAAACGGGTGTATTGGTTGATTTTCTTGCGCCCCTGCTCGCCCTCTTTCTTGAGCTGTTCGAGCGCGGGGACCATCGATGTCAGCAGCTGCACGATGATCGAGGCCGAGATATAGGGCATGATGCCGAGGGCAAAGATACCCATCCGACCCAGCGCCCCACCGGTGAACATCGAAACCATGCCGCCGATGCCCTGCCCTGCCTGCTCCATGAACTCGCGCAGAGCCTGCCCGTCGATGCCCGGAACCGGAATGAAGGTGCCCAGACGATAGACGATCAGCAAGGCCAGCGTGAACAGGATGCGGTTGCGCAGATCGGTAGCTTTGCCCAAAGCAGCCCAGCTTGTGTTGGCTGCCATTTGTTCTGCTGCTGATACCATAAATCGGTCTCTCTTATGAAAACACCGCCCGGAACCGTTTTCCGGCTCGGGCGGCGTCTTGGAAAACTCTGAGGTCTATGTAAGCGGGTCTTGGCCCGCTCACAAGCGCTTACTCTGCCGCAGCAGCTTTTGTGACCGTCAGTGAACCGCCCGCTTTCTCAACTGCCTCAACAGCAGCTTTCGAAGCACCGGTGACTTCCAGGTTCACTTTCGCGCTGATCTCGCCTTTCGCCAGAACGCGGACACCGTCCAGCTTGCGACGGACCAGACCGGATGCAACCAGCGCGTCCTCGGTGATCGCAGCTTTGGCATCCAGCTTGCCGGCGTCGACGAATTTCTGGATCAGGCCCAGATTGATAACGGCGAATTCCTTGCGGTTCGGCTTGTTGAAGCCACGCTTAGGCAGACGCTGGTACAGCGGCATCTGGCCGCCTTCGTAGCCATTGATGGCCACACCCGAACGGGATTTCTGGCCTTTGATACCACGGCCACCCATTTTACCTTTGCCGGAACCGGGACCACGGCCAACGCGAGTGCGTTTCGGTGCGGCGCCGGGATTGTCGCGCAATTCGTTCAGTTTCATATCGCTTCTCCTATGCCGGATGTGACCCCCGAAGCGTGATGGGCCAACCACGGCGTTTCTTGGTTTTGATTCTCGTGGCGCGATGCCACCGGAGCGCTCTACAGCGTCGCGCCTTCGGTTGCAAGGTTTGTTGTATTACAACTGCCAAAACCAAAAGAGGCGCCGGTCCGGCGCCCCTTTCTTCGTGAGTGGTAGGTGTCTTACGAGCAGTACGCGTGTTCACGCGCGATATCAGCAATGTCGCACCGACGAATACCGATATCGTCCAGCTCGCGATTGCTGAGGCGCTGAAGCTCGGAATAGGTGCGGTTGTATTCGATCGCGCGCGCGCGGGTTTCTTTCATGCCTTCAACGAAGGCCGCGATACGGCCCCGCAGATTGAAGCCGCCATGTGTCAGAGTAGCTGTATGTGCCATGTTTCTAATCCTTTCTGTACCGAGGCGTATTCCCCGGGCGTTTCCATGTGTTCCTTTGTGGACAACGCTCAGATAGGAGTGTTGGGTACCGCTAACAACGAAGGTTTTGGTCTAGCCGGTATGCGTTTGGGGAATGGCCCGGGCAGCCCGTCAATCAGCAGGTGCCGGGCGAAATGCCGAAGCCGTCCAGATGTGAAACGCGCCACCCGCAGGTTCGGTTGTCACGTCCGCAAAATAGGGCCGCAGCGCATCAATCTCGGTCTTGAGGCATAGCCCGCGTATCGGCCCGCCTTTGTATTTACGCATGTCTCGTTCGACCGAGTCAGTACTTTTGATATAGATATGCTGCCCGGCCCCCGCTTTTGGCGCATGGACATGAACCGCGCCCCGGGGAAACAGCTTGTTTTCAAGCCTGCAGAAAACAGGCGTCTCACCGGGTTGGAATGTCGCGTTCAACTGCCCAAGGATTTCGCCAATCGGCATCCCGTAGTTTCGCGATTTGGACTGTGCCAGAACATCTGCAGGCCGCAAGGGACCACCCAGCATGACCGCGATCAGGATGGTTGCGACGATGCCGACCACCGGTTTGCGGCAGACATAAAAGATCAGCCACGCAGCCGCGACGCACAGCAGCGGCAAAATCGTAAGGGTATAACGATCATACACGTTTTCCTGCGCCAGGATCATGACCAGCACAAAAAAGAACGCGATGGAAGACATGGCAAAATAGGCCGATCGCCTGGCAACAAACGGTATCAACAGCAGCCCCGCCAAACCGGCAAGCCTGATCACCGGTTCGTCATACAGAATCAGCGCATCGAAACCGGCGATCAGGCGCGAAACGAACTCCATGTTTTCAGGGATGAAGCGATTTAGCATCTCACCTTCTATAGAACCGCTCAGCCGGTCCTGCCCCCAGTATTTGACGTGCTGGAAAATCTGCCAGAAGAACCCCAGAAAGAACGCCGCCAGAACCGAATAGGCGAAGCGCCGGTCACTGCAGATGTCGCGCACCCGGTCACCGTGAATCCGCGAAGTGAGCGCCACCCCAATCAAGGCGATCAGCAGAAACGCCAGCGGTGTCGGACCTTTCTGCAACCCCGCCAGAACGACGGCCAACGGGAAGGTCGGCCAATAGCGCGGATTCCTGAAAGACAAAAACAGCGACAGCACACCCAGCGTCGTGAAGAACACAGCACCTGCATCTAGCATGGCCGAGGTCGAATACTGCCAGAACTGGTCGGAGGTCGACAACAGCAGCACCGAGGCGGGCATCAACCACACCTGACGCGGAAACATGACCCAGGCGAGCGCGGCCGTGGTGATCATCGCACCGGCAGCAAAGATCAGGGATGGAATGCGCAGCGCGACAAGGTCTGTTACCCCCGCCTCGATCAGACCGGCCGAAATCCAGTACTGAAGCGGCGGCTTTTCCAGCGTGGGCTTGCCAAGGCTGTAGACGGTGAACCAGTCCTGAAACGCGGCAAAGCCCAGGGTCCGGTCGTGGGTATAGAACTCGTCATATCGCCAGAGGTCGCCGCCCCCCAGATTCTGCGCGTGCCAGAAGATAGCGGCGACGACGATAGTGACACAGATCAGCGCCGCGTAAATGCTTGCGTAGTGAGGTCCAAAGGTCTTTTGTTCAATCTGAGCCATAGTGCCAACATAAATATATCTGCATGCGTTCAGTATATCTGGTTGGACGGGCCCGCAATCACTTACGGCGATATGTGCGCGGTATCGCTCTTGTTCAAAAGCTGTCGCCAAAATAGAAAACGCCTCCGAAAATATCGGAGGCGTTTGTTCTTTTAGAAGCTGGCGCTTAGCCGCGTTCTTCGATGATCTCTACTAGATGCGGGATCTTATTGACCATGCCGCGGACCGAAGGGGTATCCTCAAGCTCGCGGGTTTTGTTCATCTTGTTCAGGCCCAGACCGATCAGGGTTGCACGCTGTTCGGCGGGGCGGCGGATCGGGGAGCCGATCTGCTTGACGACGATGGTTTTTGCCATGGGTCGCTCTCCTTATGCTTCTGCTTCAGCAGCAGCTGGCGCTTCGTCCCGCTTGGGCAGGATGTCAGCAACCTTTTTGCCACGACGCTGTGCAACCGAACGCGGGCTCTGCTCTTTCTGCAGGCCGTTGATGGTGGCGCGGATCATGTTGTACGGGTTCTGCGAGCCCAGCGACTTGGACACAACGTCCTTAACGCCCAGCATTTCGAACACAGCACGCATCGGACCACCGGCGATGATACCAGTACCTTCAGGCGCGGTGCGCATAACCACTTTACCGGCGCCGTGACGGCCCTCGATGTCGTGGTGCAGAGTACGACCTTCGCGCAGTTGCACGCGGATCATCTGACGCTTGGCTTGCTCAGTTGCCTTACGGATGGCCTCAGGTACTTCTTTCGCTTTACCTTTGCCAAAGCCGACGCGGCCTTTCTGATCGCCGACAACCACCAGAGCGGCGAAGCCAAAGCGCTTACCACCTTTTACGGTTTTCGACACACGGTTGATCGCAACCAGACGATCTGCGAATTCCGGTGCTTCGTCGCGGTCACGACCACGGCCCCGGCGGTTTTCACGTTCTGCCATTTGGCATCCCTTTTCTCATGTGGCGCTTCTCGGCGCCGTTTGTTCAATCCAAGTGAGCCCCGACTGCGGCCGAGGCCCCCGGATCATCGGGGCGGATCGAAACCCGCCCGCAAGTCTTAGATCTTCAGACCACCTTCACGCGCGGCGTCGGCAACTGCTTTCACCTTGCCGTGGAACAGGAAGCCACCGCGATCGAAATAGGCCTCTTCGACGCCTGCCTTCTTGGCACGCTCGGCGATGGCCGCGCCCACTTTGGTGGCCGCTTCGACGTTGTTCTTGCCAACAACACCCAGATCTTTTTCCAGGGTCGAGGCCGATGCCAGGGTCACGCCACGAACGTCGTCGATCAGCTGAACGCTGATGTTCTTGTTCGAACGGTGAACCGACAGGCGTACACGGCCGGCGTTGACTTTGCGAAGTTTGTTCCGAACGCGCAGGCGGCGCTTCAGAAACAGGGTTCTTTTGCTGTTTGCCATTGTTTGCGTCCTTACTTCTTCTTGCCTTCTTTGCGGAAGATGAACTCGCCCTTATAGCGGATGCCCTTGCCTTTGTACGGCTCGGGACGGCGCCATTCGCGGATTTTCGCCGCGACTTCGCCCACCTGCTGCTGGTCGATACCTTCCACAACGATCTCGGTCTGCTTCGGCGCGGTGATTGTGACACCTTCCGGGGCAGTGAAATCAACATCGTGGCTGTAACCCAGGTTCAGCTTCAGGGTGTTGCCCTGCATCTGAGCCCGGTAACCAACACCCTGGATCTCCAGCTCTTTTTTGAAGCCGTTTGTCACGCCTTCAACAAGATTGGCAACCATGGTGCGGCTCATGCCCCACTGCTGGCGCGCGCGCTTGGACATCCCACGAGGGTTGATCTGCACAACGTTGTCTTCGACCGACAGCGTTACGTCATCGGTTGCGGTGAAGCTGCGGGTGCCTTTCGGACCCTTCACTTCGATGGTCTGGCCGGACACAGAGGCAGAAACGCCGCTGGGCAGCTCGACCGGTTTTTTACCAATACGAGACATTGACAGACCTCCTTAGAAGACGGTGCAGAGCACTTCGCCGCCAACATTGTTGGAGCGAGCGTTTGCATCCGACATCACACCTTTCGGAGTGCTGACAATCGACACACCCAGACCCTGACGGACCTGCGGGATGTCATTGACGCCCATGTATACGCGGCGACCGGGCTTCGAGACCCGCTTCAGTTCGCGAATAACAGGGGTGCCTTCGTAGTATTTCAGGCTGATTTCGATGGCCGGATGACCGTTTTCACCGGTCGTCGCTTCGTAGCCACGGATGTAACCTTCGTCCGCCAGCACGTCCAGAACCCAGCCGCGCAGCTTGGAAGCCGGGGTGGAAACGGTGGACTTGCCGCGCATTTGCGCGTTGCGGATACGGGTGAGCATATCGCCGATAGGATCATTCATATCTATGTCTCCCTTACCAGCTCGATTTCACCATGCCGGGGATCTGACCAGCAGAACCCAGCTCGCGCAGCGCGATACGGCTGACCTTCAGCTTACGGTAGTAAGCGTGGGGACGACCGGTCAGCTGACAACGGTTGTGCAGACGGGTAGCCGAGCTGTTGCGCGGCAGTTTCGCCAGTTTCAGACGCGCTTTGAAACGCTCTTCCATCGGCTTGCTCTCGTCATTCGCGATTTCTTTCAGCTCGGCACGCTTTGCGGCATATTTGGCCACCAGGCGTTCGCGCTTCTTCTCGCGTTCGATCATTGCTTTTTTAGCCATGTCTCAATCCTCCCGGCGCTTACGCGTTGAACGGCATGTTGAATGCTTTCAACAGGCTCTTCGCTTCAGCGTCGGTTTTCGCTGTGGTGGCAATTACGATATCCAGGCCCCAGACCTCGTCGACTTTGTCGAAGTCGATTTCCGGGAACACGATGTGCTCTTTCATGCCCATGGCAAAGTTGCCTTGACCATCGAAAGAAGGCTTAACACCGCGGAAGTCACGCACACGCGGCAGCGCGATGGTGATCAGACGATCCAGGAATTCGTACATCCGGTCACCGCGCAGGGTCACTTTCGCACCCAGCGGCATGTCTTCACGGACGCGGAAACCCGCGATCGATTTCTTCGCCTTGGTCGAAACGGCCTTTTGACCAGCAATCGCAGTCAGATCCTCGACAGCAGCTTTCGCTTTCTTCGAGTCTTTGACGGCCTCAGCACCACAACCGATGTTCAGAACGATTTTGTCCAGCTTAGGCAGCTGCATGTCGTTCTTATAGCCGAACTCTTCTTTCAGAGCGGCACGGATGGTTTCAACGTACTGAGCTTTCAGACGCGGGGTGTAGGTTGCGTTATCAAGCATCGATCACGTCCCCTGTGGTCTTGGCGAAGCGGACCTTCTTGTCGCCTTCCATGCGGAAGCCAACGCGGGTTGCTTTGCCGTTCTTGTCCAGCAGCGCCAGGTTCGACAGCTCGATCGGGTTTGCCTGAGGCAGGCGACCACCTTGCGAGGTTTGCGACTGACGGGTGTGGCGGATGGCGATGTTGATGCCGTCTACAACAGCTTTACCGGCTTTGGGGTCAACCGAGGTGATAGTTCCCTCTTTGCCCTTGTCCTTGCCGGCCAGCACGACGACCTTGTCGCCTTTGCGGAGTTTAGCAGCCATGATTACAGCACCTCCGGAGCCAGCGAGATGATTTTCATGAAGTTCTTGCCGCGCAATTCGCGAACAACGGGGCCAAAGATACGGGTACCTACGGGCTCGTTGTTGTTGTTCAGGATGACGGCGGCGTTGCGATCGAAACGGATCGCGGTGCCGTCTTCGCGACGGACTTCCTTGGCGGTGCGTACGACGACGGCCTTACGGACGTCACCTTTCTTTACGCGGCCGCGCGGGATGGCTTCCTTCACCGAGACGACAATGATGTCGCCGACGGAGGCGTATTTACGCTTGGAACCACCCAGGACCTTGATGCACTGAACTCGGCGCGCGCCGGAGTTGTCAGCGACATCCAGATTGGTCTGCATCTGGATCATGTGGTTTCTCCCGACCTGTGGGGGCTGGTCTTGTTAAATCCCCCAGGGTTTCGACAAATGGAAAAGTCCTGGGGGCTTACGCCTCCAGAACCTCCCAACGTTTCGTCTTCGATTTCGGCGCGCATTCGATGATGCGTACGGTGTCGCCGACCTTGAAGGCGTTCTTTTCATCGTGAGCCCGGTATTTCTTGGACTTACGGATGGTTTTCTTCAGAACCGGATGCGTAAAGCGGCGCTCGACGGATACGGTTACAGTCTGTTCGTTGGCGTCGCTGGTTACGGTGCCGGACAGGATACGCTTGGGCATAGGATTACTCCTCCGATGCCGCAGCAGCGGCCTTTTCGTTCAGGATGGTTTTGACGCGGGCAGCGTTGCGGCGGGCCGCTTTGATGCCGGCGGTGCTTTCCAGCTGACCGGTTGCCTGTTGAAAGCGCAGGTTAAAGCTTTCTTTCTTCAGGTTGGCCAGTTCCTCGCGGAGCTGGTCCGGGGTCTTGTCACGCAGTTCTTGGGCGTTCATCGCCTTTTTCCTTTGCTCAAAACACCAGAAGGCCCCCTTACAGGGTCACCTTTGACCTGGTGGATGAATGATAGACATACGAATCGCCCGACAACGCCGGGAGATCGCAGGATGCCGCCGTATAAGGGTTTGGGGGGTGGGTGGCAAGGGAAAGATTCAGACAGAGCCCAGAACTACTGACACACAGACAGGAAAGGCGAACGGGCGGTCAAATCTTCGCTCATAACTTGCGCGATAAACAGGGTTAAAGTAACCGGAAATCACTAATGTACTACACAGGTGAATAGAATAATGAAGAAAATACTCTGGTCTATTTCACTGATATTTATTGTCGGCTCTGCGCAGGCTCAGGCTCAGGCTATTCCTAGCAAGAAAGTCTGCGACCGGGCCCACACAGACAACCGCTTGAATGGTGCATCTGTTGATCAATGTCTCTGCATGGCAACGGTTGCTCAGCAAAACTTGTCACCTGAACTCTATGTTCTATGGACGGAAGCAATGTACTCAGGTGAGTCCCGAGAAAACGAGATGCTTGCCCTAAAGCAATCTCAAAGGAAAACCGTGAACCAAATGAAAAAGACGGTGCGGTTATCCAAAAAGAAGTGCGGTCTAAATTAGCTTTTCGCCGATAGGCAACCTGGAAGTCATCGGTGTGTCACACTAATCTACACACCCCACCTCGCGTGAGTGACCCAAACACTGCATTGGGTCACTCGAACTAGGTTATTCCCATTTGTAGTTAAAGCTGACACTGATCCGCTCATCCTCAGCCATGTTCATCGGCACCTCGTGACGTAACCAGCTTTCCCACAGCAGAACATCGCCCACCTGAGGCTTCATATAGATGAACGGCTGCAAATCCCGCCGCCCGCCTTTCAGGCGCGTGGGTGCCGCCATCATGCGGCCTGAGCGGGGGTCTTCCAGTTTCAACGCACTCGCCCCTTCGGGCATCGCCACATAGGTCGTGCCCGAGATCACGCTGTGCGGGTGCAGGTGGCTGGAGTGCATGCCGCCCTCGGGCAGGATGTTGATCCAGAGGTCTTCAAGCTTCAGTTCGCCCTCGCCCAGATCGAATTCCAGATCCTTGGCGAAGGCCGCCACGTGCTGGTCCAGCACTTTGACCAGATCGGCGAAGATCGGGAACCGCCAGGGCAGATCGGTCAGCGAGGCATAGCTGGTGTAGCCCGGATAGCCGTTCTCCTCACACCAGTCCTGCCCGGCCTCATCATCCTCGGCGATGACAAGGCAGGAGCTTTCCAACTCTTCCGCGTCGATCTTGGGATCGAACTCGGACAAAGCTGCGCGATAAAGACGGGTAACGAAGAGTGATTCAATCTGTGCCATGGGCCGGGCATACCCCAGCCCTTTCGGCAAGACCAGACGCTTAGGTCTTGACGGGCCCTTTGCCACAGCGCGGGATAGGGCGACCGCCATCTGCATAGGCGAGGCATAGCACGATCTCATCCGGTTTTGGTGCGTCCGGGATGTTCAACGTCATCGTGTCGAAATGGTCAAACGACCAAGGATTGTCCTTGTGTCCAAGCGGCAGATCAATTGCGCAACCCGGCGCGCCCAGCTTGGCGTTTGACGGGATCACCGCCTCACCCCCACCGGCCGCCGCCCGCATGGGAGCGCCGAGCTTGGGGTGGATCACTGCCCCGCCCTGCTCAAGATCGCCGTTCATGCCAACGATCGCCGCTTTGCCGTAAGAGATCGGCGGTCCGTCCAGTTGCGAGATCGCTTCGGCTGCAAGTTCCGCACCTAAAGAGCCACCGATTTCGAACAGCTCTGAAAGGTCGTCGGCGAACCGCCCAGCCAACGGGTTCTGTACCACTGCCAACGCCGCGACCCGACTGATCGGATCGCAACGCTGGCCCAACTGGTCGGTGGTTATGACTTCTTTGACGAATATCTTCTTGCGCAGCTGAATCATAAGACCCTCCCATTCCTGTCCAGCAGCCTAGGCGCGTCACGTGGGCAGGTCGACGGTTTTCACCCCCCACAACATCACAGACCGTCCAGCCAAAAGAAAACCCCCGCCGGTTTCCCGACGGGGGGTCGATCTTGTCACGAACGGGGTTGCCCCCAATCGCTTACCAGTCTTCGCGGATCACAACGCGTGTCTTGACCGGCAGCTTCATCGCGGCCAGGCGCAGGGCCTCGCGGGCGATGTCGTCATTGACGCCGTCGATCTCGAACATCACGCGACCGGGCTTGACCTTGCAAACCCAGCGGTCGACCGAACCCTTACCTTTACCCATACGAACTTCGATCGGCTTTGCAGTGACCGGAGTGTCGGGGAAGATGCGGATCCAGACACGACCCTGACGCTTCATGTGACGCGTCATGGCACGACGTGCAGCTTCGATCTGGCGTGCAGTTACACGCTCAGGCTCGATGGCTTTCAGGCCGTAGGTGCCAAAGTTCAGATCAGAGCCGCCTTTGGCGAGACCCTTGATCCGGCCTTTGTGCATCTTGCGGAATTTAGTACGCTTTGGTTGAAGCATATCTTTCCCTCCTTAGCGACGACCGCCACCAGCACCACGAGGTGCAGGGCCGTCCTGGAGTTCCTGTGCTTTACGGTCACGTGCCTGCGGATCGTGCTCCATGATCTCACCTTTGAAGATCCAGACCTTGATCCCGATGATCCCGTAGGGGGTCATCGCTTCGGCATGTGCGTAATCGATGTCGGCACGCAGGGTGTGCAGAGGCACGCGGCCTTCGCGGTACCACTCGGTCCGTGCGATTTCGGCGCCGCCCAGGCGACCAGCGACGTTCACCCGGATACCCAGGGCGCCCATACGCATGGCGTTCTGAACCGACCGCTTCATCGCGCGGCGGAACGAGACGCGGCGCTCCAGCTGCTGAGCGATGGACTCGGCAACCAGCTGCGCGTCAAGCTCGGGCTTGCGCACTTCGACGATGTTCAGGTGCAGTTCGCTGTCGGTCATACGAGCAAGCTTTTTGCGCAGAACTTCGATGTCTGCACCTTTCTTGCCGATGATGACACCGGGACGTGCAGTGTGGATCGTGACGCGGCACTTCTTGTGCGGACGTTCGATGATCACACGGGCAACACCGGCCTGCTTGCACTCTTTGTTGATGAACTCACGGATCTTGAGGTCTTCCAGCAGAAGATCACCGTAGTCCTTGGTGTCGGCGTACCAGCGGCTGTCCCAGGTGCGGTTGACCTGCAGGCGCATGCCGATCGGATTTACTTTATGACCCATTAGGCTTGCTCCTCAACTTGACGCACCTTGATGGTGATCTCCGAGAACGGCTTCATGATCTTGCCGAAACGGCCACGGGCACGCGGACGACCGCGCTTCATGACCAGGTTTTTGCCAACCCATGCTTCGGCGACGATCAGTTCGTCAACGTCCAGGTTGTGGTTGTTCTCGGCGTTGGCGATTGCGGACTGCAGGCACTTTTTGACGTCCTGCGCGACACGCTTGTTCGAGAAAGTCAGGTCGGTCAGAGCCTTCTCAACTTTCTTGCCGCGGATCATTTGCGCAACCAGGTTCAGTTTCTGCGGGCTGGTGCGAAGCATGCGGGTTTTCGCCATTGCTTCGTTTTCAGCCACGCGGCGGGGGTTCTTTTCCTTGCCCATGACTTACTTCCGCTTCGCTTTTTTGTCTGCGGCGTGGCCATAATAGGTCCGGGTCGGCGAGTATTCACCGAACTTCTGACCGATCATGTCTTCCGAGACGTTGACGGGAATATGCTTCTGGCCGTTGTACACACCAAAGGTCAGACCCACGAACTGGGGCAGAATGGTGGAACGACGCGACCAGATTTTGATGACTTCGTTGCGGCCCGACTCGCGCGCTGCTTCGGCTTTTTTCAGCACGTAAGCATCGACGAAAGGACCCTTCCAAACAGAGCGAGACATAGATTAACGTCCCTTCTTCTTGGCGTGCCGCGAGCGGATGATCAGCTTCTGGGACGCTTTGTTCTTGTTGCGGGTACGCTTACCCTTGGTGTCCTTACCCCACGGAGTAACCGGCGTACGGCCACCCGAGGTACGACCTTCACCACCACCGTGCGGGTGATCGATCGGGTTCATTGCAACACCACGAACCGACGGACGCACGCCTTTGTGGCGCATACGACCGGCTTTACCGAGGTTCTGGTTGCTGTTGTCGGGGTTGGACACGGCACCAACGGTGGCCATGCATTCCTGACGGACCATGCGCAGCTCGCCCGAGCTCAGACGGATCTGAGCGTAGCCACCATCGCGACCAACGAACTGAGCGTAAGTACCGGCCGCACGTGCGATCTGACCGCCTTTGCCAGGCTTCATCTCGATGTTGTGGACGATGGTACCAATGGGCATGCCCGAGAACGGCATTGCGTTGCCCGGCTTGATGTCAGCTTTTGCCGACGCGATGACCTTGTCACCAACAGCCAGACGCTGCGGAGCCAGGATATATGCCTGCTCGCCGTCTTCGTATTTTACCAGTGCGATGAATGCGGTCCGGTTCGGGTCATATTCGATCCGCTCGACGGTTGCCGCGACATCAAATTTGTTCCGTTTGAAGTCAACGATCCGGTAGAGACGCTTTGCGCCACCGCCGCGGCGGCGTGAAGTGATCCGTCCGGTGTTGTTCCGGCCGCCCGATTTGGTCAATCCCTCAGTGAGAGACTTGACCGGACGTCCTTTCCAAAGCTCCGAACGGTCGATCAGCACCAGCCCGCGCTGGCCCGGCGTCGTCGGCTTGTACGACTTGAGTGCCATGCTTTCTGTCTTCCGTTTAGCAAGTGCGGGGAGCTTCCCCGCTATGTGATAGGCCCCCGTAGGTGCCAAGGGTATAGGGCCCCGAAGGTCCCCGGTTACAAATATCAGAGGCCCCGGAACGAATCCGAGGCCGCAAGATTGGGAGCGTGTAACAGGGTTGGGGGTGGGTGTCTATAGGAAACTCAAGGCCCGCCCAAAGCCCGTTATTTCTGGATCAACTGCCCCAGCTTGCGCGTCACCATGTCCTTGGTCGGAAGTCGCTCGCGCACCTCTTCGATCTGCATCCCCAGACCCATAGGATTGCGCGGGCTCGCACCCCGAAACGCAGTGCGTTCCAGGATGTCGGCATAAGCCTTATGAATGACATCGCGATAATAGGGTTCCAAAAATTTCTTTTTGTAACGTAAATGCCAGGGCTTTACGCTGCCGATCAGATGCACGATCTGTCCCTCGATCGGCTCGGGCTTTTCATATTGCGACACATTCCAGGACGGGTCGAGAAACGCCACATTGCCGTCATATATCACATTCAGTGCATCCTGATCCATCGAATGCAGAATATCCTTCTTGTCGAGGGTCAGATCGATGATCTTCGACGTGATGCTATTGTCACGCCAGTAGGTCAGATCAATGACCAGCACCCCTGCGTTGAAATAGCCGTCATCCGACCCAAGCCCTAGACGCGACCGATGTTTGCCTCCTTCGCCACCCACGCGCACACTGACATCAGGCACCGCCGCCAGCGCCTTGCCGTCCAGACGCATGTTCCCGACCTCGGCCAGATCGCGCAGAACCAGCAGATCCGGGTCGAGGCATATGCAGCGATCCAGCTTCGGGAATAGATCGGCCACAAAGTAACGGGCATAGGTCATCTTGCTTTTCAGATATCCGGTCGACCGGAAGGGCGCGATCTTGTCGCGCGGGATCTCACAAAACGTGACCTGCCCGAACCTCTCATGCTGCCACGAGTCCCGCAGCCTCTGCTTGATATCGACGGTCAGATTCTGGCAGATCACATGGAAATTGAGCACCTCGCCAGCATTCTCAAGCGCTGAGCGACCGGTGACCGCAAGCCCGCACACAACATTCCTGTCACCTATCAGGACCACATCAACTGCCATCTGGAAACTGTCCTCAAAAAGTTCTGTGTGCTCAATAGCTGAGGAAACTATAGAGGCGTCGCGGCAGAATCCAACTTGTTTGGAAGGCGGAGGGGAGTAATGGGATCACCCCGAAACGAATCCGAGGCCGCAAGAGTGAGGCGTGAAACAGAGTTGGTGGTGGGTGTCTATAGGTAGCTCTCAGCCAATTGCCGATATCGTATTTCATGCTCGGTACATTTTGCTTCTACTGCTGCACGCTTGCCTGTCGCCATCCTCTCACCTTTGCCCAAAAGATTGGCTTCATATGGCAAGCTCTCAAATCTCTCGCCATTCTCCTCAATGTCTATACCCTGATAGTTGCGGCGGCGAAGAAGGCCGTACCGTCAGCGACTGCCTTACAGGCGTTGAAGTGCCATCCCACGGGCAGTCGTTGGCGCATCTCATAGACATTAAAGAAAAAACAAGCTTTCGCGGGGCCCTTTATCTCTCACCAAAGGCGGGTCCGATCAGAGACCGGTGGACACGTCGATGATGTCACCCTCTTCTAGGGTCACATATGCTTTTTTTGACGTCTTTCCGACGGCCCAACTGGTGGTGGAATCTTCCCCGCACTCACCCATAAAGCGCGTGGGCCTCGGCGAAGGACAGCAGGCGACGGCTCTTCTCATCCCACAGGTGCAACCGGGCGTTGGCGAGGCTCTCCCGGATGGTCATCTTGTTGCTGTTTGCCAGTTCATCATGATCGCGTAGCACCTCGGTCAGGCGATAGAACGGAATACGGCTGTACAGGTGGTGTACATGGTGGATGCCGATATTGGCGCTGAACCACTGCAACACCGAGGGCAGGATGTAGTGGGAACTTCCGTGCAGGGCCGCCTCGTGCAGTTGCCAGTCTTTATCGGGGTCCCAGTGCGTGTCCTCAAACTGATGCTGTACGTAGAACAGCCAGACACCGGCCGTTGCGGCAATCAGGGTTGAGGGCAGGAAGATCAGTAGCATCGGCATCAGTCCACCGAAATAGTAGATCGCCAGAAGTGCGACCAAAATGGCGACGTTGGTACCCATCGCACTGACCCAGAACCTGACACTCCCCGTCAGACCAAGCGGAAGGCGGTTCTGAAACAGAAACAGATAGCCGGGGCCAAGGACGAACAGTGTGATGGGGTTGCGGTAAACGCGATACCAGAACCGGTTCATGGGCGTTTTCGATTGATACTCGGCCACTGTCAAAGTGTGGATATCGCCCATGCCCCGCTTGTCCAGATTGCCCGAGCTGTTGTGATGCGTGGAATGTGTCCGGCGCCAGACGTCGTAGGGTGTCAGGGTCAGCACTCCGATTATCCGTCCGACCCAGTCGCTAACCGCACGGTTCTTGAAGAACGCTCCGTGCCCGCAATCATGCTGGATCGCAAACAGCCGCAGCAGGAAGGCGGCGTTCAGGACGGAAATCGCAAAGGCCAGCCAGTAGCTGAGCGAAAGCGACATCCAGGATAGCGTCCAAAGCGCAAAGAAGGGGACAATGCTGACACCCAGTTCAAAGGAGCTGCGCCACTGGTTGGGTTCGCGATACTTGGCAAGTGTCGTGACCCAATCCCGCGCCGAGGTCATGTTCGGGTTGCCCCGGATCGAGAGAGAGGGTTTGGTCATGCGCCTGCCGTGTTTTCTTACTTGTAGGGAACCGGATAGACACCCCGCCCGGGATAGCAAGTGAATTCCGGGAAAGTCGCCTGATTTGCGCTCAATTCTTGGTGTTGTTGCCAAAGAAAAACCCCCGCTTGCGCGGGGGTCTTTATCTTTTTCCAAAGACGGGTTCGATCAGAGACCGGTGGACACGTCGATGGTGTTACCCTCTTCCAGGGTCACATATGCTTTTTTGACGTCTTTCCGACGGCCCAGCTGGCCGCGGAACCGCTTGACCTTGCCTTTGGTCACGGTGGTGTTCACCGCTTTGACCTTCACACCAAACAGTGCCTCAACGGCCTCTTTGATCTGTGGCTTGTTGCTGTCGATCGCCACTTCAAAGACAACCGCGCCGTTTTCGGACGCCATGGTCGACTTTTCGGTGATGACCGGCTTGCGGATCACGTCGTAGTGTTCTGCCTTCGCGCTCATTTCAGACGAGCCTCCAGTGCTTCGACAGCCGCTTTGGTGAGCACCAGGGTGTCACGCTTGAGGATGTCATAGACGTTTGCGCCCATCGACGGCAGGATATCCAGACCTTCGATGTTCTTGGACGCTTTCAGGAACCCCTCGTTCACGGTCGCGCCGTCGATGACCAGAGCGCGTTTCCAGCCCAGGTTTGCAACCTGTTTGGCCAGAGCGGCGGTCTTGCCTTCGGCTTCGGCGTTCTCGATCACAACCAGTTCACCTGCCTTGGCTTTTGCCGACAGAGCGTGGCGCAGGCCAAGCTTGCGGAACTTCTTGGGCAGGTCGTGACCATGCGAACGAACCACGGGGCCTTTGTAGATACCACCACCACGGAAGATCGGCGCGTTACGGTCACCATGGCGTGCGCCACCGGTGCCCTTCTGGCGATAGATCTTCTTGGTCGAGTAGCTGGTTTCCGAGCGGGTCTTGACCTTGTGGGTGCCGGCTTGCGCGTTGTTACGCTGCCAACGGACCACACGGTGCAGGATGTCCGCGCGCGGCTCGAGGCCGAACAGGTCTGCATCCAGCTCGATGTCGCCGGCTTTGCCGCCGTCCAGTTTGATTACATCAAGTTTCATGCTTCACCACCTTCCGCGGGCGCTTCTTCCGCCGGTGCTTCGGTTGCGGCACCTTTTACGGCTGCCGGGAACGGCAGACCTTCGGGTGCTTTCTTCTTCACGGCGTCCTTGACGGTAACCCAGCCCGATTTCGGTCCGGGAACGGCGCCTTTGATGAAGACCAGACCACGGTCGGCGTCGGTTTTGACAACCTCCAGGTTCTGGGTGGTAACACGGGCAGCACCCATGTGACCGGCCATCTTCTTGCCTTTGAACACCTTGCCCGGGTCCTGACACTGACCGGTCGAACCGTGCGAACGGTGGCTGATCGAAACACCGTGCGAGGCGCGCAGACCACCAAAGTTCCAGCGCTTCATCGCACCGGCAAAGCCTTTACCGATCGAGGTGCCCGAAACGTCAACTTTCTGACCTTCCAGGAAGTGTTCTGCCGAAATCTCGGCGCCCACATCGATCAGGCCATCTTCGGAGACGCGGAACTCGGCCAGCTTACGCTTGGGCTCAACCTTTGCAGCGGCATAGTGACCGCGCATGGCCTTCGAGGTGCGTTTTGCCTTGGCGGCACCGGCGCCCAGCTGAACGGCGGTGTAGCCGTCTTTGTCAGCGGTACGCTGTGCAACAACCTGCAGATTGTCCAGGTGAAGAACGGTCACAGGGATCTGCTTGCCGTCTTCCATGAACAGGCGGGTCATGCCAACTTTTTTTGCGATAATACCAGAGCGCATAATCTATACCCTCCGATCTTACGACTGCAGCTTGATCTCGACGTCCACACCAGCAGCGAGGTCGAGCTTCATCAGCGCGTCAACGGTCTGGGGGGTCGGATCAACGATGTCCAAGAGACGCTTGTGCGTACGGATCTCGAACTGGTCGCGGGATTTCTTGTCAACGTGAGGGCCACGGAGAACCGTGAACTTCTCAATCTTGTTCGGCAGCGGGATCGGGCCGCGCACGTTCGCGCCGGTCCGCTTGGCAGTGTTGACGATCTCTTGCGTGCTGGCATCCAGAACGCGATAGTCAAATGCCTTCAGCCGAATACGGATGTTTTGGCTTTGCATAGATACAGCCTTTTATCAGGCGTTGAGGTTGAGAGGAGGACAAGCGCGCATCGCCAACCCTCATCGAACCCAAAAGGCGGGAATCACCCCGCCTTGACGTTCTTGTTGAGAACTCGCGCGTATTAGTGGGGTTGGTGGGGTTTGGCAAGGGGGGAATTTACACGTGATGGCCCCCATTAGTCGCCAGATGTTGCACTAGGCTGATAGGAGTTCGGGGAAAAAGCTGAGAACCGCACCGATGACAGCAAGAGCCTCAAGTATCCGGAAAGCCCTGCTGTTAAAGAAGACACGCAGCGCAACCGACAACGCGCCTAAAAATGTGCCCACGACAGTCAACATACCCGACAATGTAAATAGCAACAAAAACGCGAAGCCTAGCATGCTTAAGAAAAATACAAGTAGTAGAGCAATGAAACAGATGAGTGAAGCGACGATCACGACAATTCTCACCAACCAACTTTCAAGTTCCAAAACAGACCTAATCCAAGCCCGCGTTGAAACGCAATGATCGCATTGACTAAAAAACACTAGCCACAACAACAGAACGATTTGTAGCAGCCAAATAGACACTATAATCTGTGCAATGGAAGTGTCGCGGAATTTTTTTTCTTCGGACAAAGAGTGATGATCATCGATGCTGCCAAAAATGGTCGACTTTAGGGCTGGGTACGCACCGACTACAATTCGTTTTACGCCTTCGACCCTGCCGCGAACCCTGTATACTCTTTCATTAATATTTAGCGCGAACTCTGTTATCCTCTTGATTCCAAAAAACTCGACTACAAGAAACAATACCGCGAAAAGCTGTACGATTTTGGCAAATCGAACCCACCACAGAAGTTGTACTCCCAAAATTTCTGTGCTGGTGGGGAGTTTTTCTCCGGCCAACCATATCTCTAGTATATTCACGGAAACTGCTTCCAAAGCTCAAATCAATAAACCGAATTTTTGCACGCCAACTGTGTCTAATCCAAGAGAATATTGCCCCTAGCAAAAACAGAAAAGGCCGCCCCTTGTGGGACGGCCTTCTTTAGTTCAACCGAGTGGGCTCTCATTACTCTTTCAGAGCAACTGCCGCCCATCAGTCGGCAAAGCCGGCTTACTCGATGATTTTCGACACAACGCCCGCGCCGACGGTGCGGCCGCCTTCGCGGATGGCGAAGCGCAGGCCGTCTTCCATCGCGATCGGAGCGATCAGCTCGACGGTGAAGCCGACGTTGTCGCCGGGCATAACCATCTCGGTGCCAGCCGCCAGGGTCACGGTGCCGGTCACGTCAGTGGTCCGGAAGTAGAACTGCGGACGGTAGTTCGCGAAGAACGGGGTGTGACGACCGCCTTCTTCCTTGGTCAGGATGTAGGCTTCGGCTTCGAACTTGGTGTGCGGTGTAACCGAACCCGGCTTACACAGAACCTGGCCACGCTCAACGCCGTCACGGTCGATACCGCGCAGCAGGGCGCCGATGTTGTCGCCCGCTTCACCGCGATCCAGCAGCTTGCGGAACATTTCAACACCGGTACAGGTTGTTTTCTGAGTGTCACGGATGCCGACGATTTCAATCTCGTCGCCAACGTTGATCACGCCACGCTCAACACGACCGGTCACAACGGTACCACGGCCCGAGATCGAGAACACGTCTTCAACCGGCATCAGGAACGGCTTGTCGACTTCACGCTCAGGGGTGTCGATGTAGTCATCAACAGCCGCCATCAGTTCCTTGATCTTCTCT
>NZ_JBQFRJ010000014.1:0-84276 GCF_056537345.1 Ruegeria sp. CF4
AACCTCAGATGCCCCCAGTCTCTCCCGAGCGTCCAACCGTCTCTCCGGCCCGTCTCCGCCGTTCCCAGCGTCCCAACAACCACCTCAGCAGCGCCGGTGAAGGGCGTTCTAAGTATATCACCGAGAAGCCGCAAGTAGAAAAATCGAAAATCGGCAAAAAATCTTCGAATTTCTATTTTTACATTAAAAAGCATATAGTTAATTCCCGCCCCTCCAGATGAGTTGCGCGATCAATGGCGTCATCCGTAAACAAATCGCGCGGCAGATCACTTATTCACGCAGTTACCCACAGACTCGCCTTCGAGTCAGGTGGAATCGACCTGCCGCAACCGAACAAGAAAAGCGGAAACAGGCAGACGCAGGCTCAGCAGACCCAAAACGATCACGAGATAGACCAGCGGTTCGATCTGGAAGCCCTTCGCCAACATCACGTAATGCAACGCGCCCAGAATCGCGGCCGGATAAACCAGACGATGCAACTTGCGCCATCGCGGGCCAAGACGGCGGACCGACCAGTTGTTGGACGTGAGCGCAAGCGGCAGCAACAGGACAAAAGCAGCCATCCCAACCGTGATATACGGACGCTTAACGATGTCCGCCCAGATCTGACTGGGGATCTGAACATCCAGAACCAGCCAGACCAAGAGGTGCAGCGAGACATATGAGAATGTCAGAACGCCAATAGCACGACGGAACTTCATCAGATTTATTCGGGCGAGTCGTCGCAATGGCGAAATCGCGAGGCCTAGAATCAAGAGCTGTAACGCAAGTTCCCCGAAGCGATGCTCCAACGCCTCAATTGGTTCTACACCAAGACCCCCGGTCATGCCTTGATAAAACAACCATGGCGCAGGCAGCGCGCCCACTAGGTACACTAGCCAAACAGGGATACGACGCAGAATATCGTTGAGGCGTTGCATGATCTCAGTAGTATTTCGCCAAATCCATACCTTCGTAAAGGCTGGCAACGTCTTCTTCATACCCATTGAACATCAGGGTCGGGATACGCTTGGCGAATAGGCCACCGCCGATCTGTCGTTCCGAGGCCTGAGACCAACGCGGGTGATCCACGTTTGGGTTCACGTTGCTGTAGAATCCATACTCGCGCGGGCCCGCCATGTTCCAGCTGGTCAGAGGCTGCGTGTCCGTCAGAGTGATACGCACAATGGATTTGATCGACTTGAAGCCATACTTCCACGGCACAACCAGACGAAGGGGTGCGCCATTCTGGTTCGGGATCGGTTTGTCGTAGATTCCCGTGGCCATGATGGTCAGCGGATGCATCGCTTCGTCCAGTCGCAGTCCTTCGCGATAAGGCCACTCCAGCACCGGATAGGCGACGCCGGGCATTTCGTCCGGACGATAGGCGGTCTCGAACGCGACATATTTCGCGCCTTCCTGAACACCCGCCATGTTCAGCAGATCGGCCAGTTCGAAACCGTTCCATGGAATGACCATCGACCACGCCTCGACACAGCGGAACCGATAGATACGCTCCTCAACCGTCATTTCGGACATGATGTCCTTAAAGTCATATTCGCCGGGGCGGTCGACCAGACCATCGATCTGTACACTCCAGGGCTCGGTCACCAGCGTGTGGGCATATTTTGCCGGGTCATCCTTCCGGGTGCCGAATTCATAATAATTGTTGTACGAGGTGACCTCTTCCCAAGTGTTCGGCTCAAGCGTTTCAGCCGCTGCCGCCGGTCGCGCCAGACCTGCCAGCCCCACACCCGCCAGCCCGGCCATCACTTGCCGCCGGTTCAGAAACGCGGCCCGTGGGGTGACGTCGGCATGTGTCAAAGTATTGGTCCAGCGGTGCGCCATGTAAGTCTCCGTTTACAGTCTGCCTCAGGAACGAGGTAGTTTGCTCATAGCACAGTGCCAAGGAAACAAGCGTAACGATTGAGAGACGAGATTGTAACGTAGAGAGAGGGCAATTGAGCGCACATGCCCCCGCTGGCGTGAGGCGGTGGATTTGCGCCCCTTGAAACCGCCTGAACTCTTATTGGATAGCAACGGACCTTGAAAGAGATCCGCTGACTGCTTCTTCGTTCTGCTTTCCGGACGATCTGAGTCCTGTTGTGAACGCTCCGGTCTGTGACAGCACAGAGGATCGGAAAATACTGGGCGGGCAAAAAATGTCTCTCGAGGAGTTTCTCAAATGCACAGACTAGTTTCCGTTCTCGCCGTTGCCATCGCCATGACAAGCGCGCAGGCTTCGGCACAGGAAATCGCGGATATGAACGATCTGGAATACGCCCATATCGCCTATACCGCCGACAATATCGATATCCGTTATGCGCATCTGGCGCTGGCCCTGTCGGAAAATCCCGATATCCATGAATTCGCAAATACCATGATCCGCGACCATACTGCTGTGAACGCCGCCGCACTTGGATTACTTGATAAGCTGGGGGCTACCGCACAGGATAACGCATTCAGCCAGACACTGAACGCCAATGCCGAGAAGATCATCGACAATCTTTCGCAACTGCGCGGGGCCGAGTTCGATGCGGCATATGCCGCCAATGAGCTGGCCTATCATCAGGCAGTGAACGAGCTGGTCGAAGGCACCATGATCCCCAATATCGACAACGCCGAGGTCAAGGCGCTGTTCGAACAGGGGCTTGAGATATTCAAGGCCCATGAAGGTCATGCCGAAGTAATGGTCGAGTCGCTGAATTAATGCCACGCACCATCATGCGGCGCACGTTTCTTGGAGGGGCGGTGGTTTCAGCGACCGCCCTGACATTCTCGGCGCGCGCGGAGCAAGCCGCCAAAGTGCATGAAGTGACGATCAAGCGTTTCACCTATGAGCCAGAGCAAATCGAGGTTCGAGTCGGAGACATCATCCGCTGGACCAATCTGGACATCGCTCCTCACACTGCTTCAGCCGACGACCTGAGTTGGGATACAAAGGAACTGAAGCGGAATGAGAGCGCCGAAATCACTGTCGAAGACGGGATGGTGTTGACCTATTTCTGCGCGTTCCACCCGCATATGAAGGGAACGGTCAGAGTTGTTTGACCCGATCCTAAAAAGGCCCGCCACTTCGGTGGGCCTTTCAGGTTCTGCCAGTTAATGCACCACGGCATCATCCGGGCGTGGACGATCAGACGTTCCCAACCGATCGCCGATGATCAGGCCGTCAGAACCAGCTGACACGGGAACAGTCTCTCCGTCCTTGATCTCACCGGCCAGCAATGCTTCGGCCAATGGGTTCTGCAACGCACGCTGGATCACGCGTTTCAGCGGGCGGGCCCCAAAGACCGGGTCATAGCCTTCGTTCGCCAACCATTCCTTGGCTCCGTCGTCCAATGCCAGCTCGATCTTGCGGGCGGCTAGACGTTTCTGCAGACGTGCCATCTGGATATCGACGATGCCATCCATATCGGCCCGCTTGAGCCGGTCGAAGATGATGGTCTCGTCCAGACGATTCAGGAACTCGGGCCGGAAATGCGCCCGGACCGCATCCATCACATCCCGCCGCGCCTGCGCGCTGTCGGCCCCTTCGGGCAGTTGGCTAAGCGCTTGGCTCCCGAGGTTCGACGTCAGGATGATCAGCGTCTGCTTGAAATCCACGGTGCGGCCCTGACCATCGGTCAGAACACCGTCGTCCAGAACCTGCAACAGCACGTTGAAGACATCCGGGTGCGCCTTTTCGACCTCGTCAAACAGCACGACCTGATAGGGCCTGCGTCGCACGGCCTCGGTCAGCACACCGCCTTCGTCATAACCGACATAGCCCGGAGGGGCACCGATCAGACGGGCGACCGCGTGTTTTTCCATGAACTCGGACATGTCGATGCGCACCATCGCGTTGTCGTCGTCGAACAGGAAGTTCGCCACAGCCTTGGTCAGCTCGGTCTTACCCACACCCGTCGGCCCAAGGAACAGGAACGAACCCAACGGGCGGCCTTCATCGTTCAGGCCCGCCCGCGCACGGCGCACAGCGTTGGCCACGGCTGTCACGGCCGCATCCTGACCGATCACGCGGGAATGCAGATCATCTTCCATCCGCAACAGTTTCTCGCGCTCACCTTCCAGCATTTTCGAAGTCGGGATACCCGTCCAGCGCTCGACCACCGAAGCGATCTGTTCCGGACGCACCGTTTCCTCGGCCATCATGGCGTTGCTTTCGGCGTTCTCGGCCTCGGTCAGCTTTTTCTCAAGCTCGGGGATAACGCCATAGGACAACTCACCCGCCTTAGCCAAGTTGCCTTCACGCTTGGCGATCTCCAGATCGGCCCGCGCTTTGTCGAGCTGTTCTTTCAGATCACGGGCACCGGCCAGCTTGTCGCGTTCGGCCTGCCACTGGGCGGTCATCTCGGCGGATTTCTCCTGCAGATCAGCCAGATCCTTTTGCAAGGTTTCCAGACGATCCTTCGAGGCCGCGTCGTCCTCAAGCTTCAGCGCCTCTTCCTCGATCTGCATCTGCAGGATCTGACGATCCAGCTGATCCAGCTCTTCGGGCTTGGAATCCACCTCCATCCGCAGACGCGACGCCGCCTCATCGACCAAATCGATGGCTTTGTCGGGCAGGAACCGGTCGGTGATATAGCGATGCGACAGAGTCGCCGCCGATACCAGCGCCGAGTCCGAAATGCGCACGCCGTGGTGCAACTCGTACTTTTCCTTGATGCCGCGCAGGATGCTGATCGTGTCCTCTACCGTCGGTTCGGTGACCATCACAGGCTGGAACCGACGCGCAAGGGCCGCGTCTTTTTCGACGTATTTGCGGTACTCATCCAGCGTGGTCGCACCGATACAATGCAACTCACCCCGGGCAAGCGCAGGCTTGATCAGGTTTGCGGCATCCATCGCGCCGTCAGACTTCCCCGCCCCGACCAGAGTGTGCATCTCGTCGATGAACAGAATGATCTCGCCAGCGGCCTCAGTGACCTCGGTCAGAACGGCCTTGAGGCGTTCTTCGAACTCACCGCGATATTTCGCACCGGCGATGAGCGCACCCATATCGAGCGCCAGCAGCTTTTTGTCCTTCAGCGATTCCGGCACGTCGCCGTTGACGATGCGTAGGGCCATACCCTCGGCAATCGCGGTTTTACCGACGCCGGGCTCCCCGATTAGAACCGGGTTGTTTTTGGTGCGGCGCGACAGCACCTGCATCGAGCGGCGGATTTCCTCATCCCGCCCGATGATCGGGTCAATTTTGCCCTCAGCCGCAGCCTCGGTCAGATCGCGCGCGTATTTCTTGAGCGCATCATAGCCCTCTTCCGCCGACGCGGTGTCAGCGGTGCGACCTTTACGGATGTCATTGATCGCCTCGTTCAGCTTCTGGGCGGATACGGCACCGGCCTCTAAGGCCTCTTTGGCTTTGGATTTCACCATACATAGCGCCATCAACACGCGTTCGACCGGAACAAAGCTATCACCCGCCTTGGTGGCGATCTTAGTGGCCTCGTCCAAAACCTTGGCGGTCTGACCATCCATATAAATCTGGCTTGCGTCACCGCTGACCTTCGGGATCTTGCCCATCGCAGCATCCAGAGCCTCAACCACACGGTTCGGCGCGCCGCCTGCGCGGGTGATCAGATTGCTCGCCAGCCCCTGATCGTCATCCATCAGTGCTTTAAGAATATGTGTGGGTTCCAGCCTCTGGTGCCCCTCGCGCAGCGCAATGGTCTGCGCCGCCTGCACGAAACCCCGTGCCCGCTCGGTGAACTTGTTCAAGTCCATGTTATTCTCCTTTTTATAAGCGCCCGAAAGTGTTGCGCCCGCTTGGCGGCACGCGTCGGTCTGGGCCTCACATTCAATTTGGGAAATATTGGCGTGTATTCAAGACCGTTTCCCTACAATAACACAGTCAACTTTCTGCGCTTGCAAAACCATGGGGATTTGCCACAAACCAATGATACCGAACCGGTTTTGGGAACACCTCGCGATGATTTCACTCAACGACCTCGGCAACTGCATTGCAGAACATTGGTCAACCGTTATCGGCGACCCGAGCCCGGTCGGATGGCTGACAGTTGCGGTTTATGGCGTCACCGCTCTTTTATGCCTGCGCGCGGCATGCAGCCCCAGCGTTCGATGGTTCTGGCTGCTTCTGTCTTTGCTGTTGTTCGCCCTGATGATCAACAAGCAGCTTGACCTGCAATCCGCTCTGACCGCCAGCGCCCGCTGCCTCTCACACATGCAGGGCTGGTATCAGGATCGCCGCTCGGTCCAGGTCGGCTTTATACTGGCGGTGATCTTCTGCGGTTTCTGGGGCGCGCTGGTCAGCCTTTGGTTTCTCCGCAAGCATCTGCGCCAGGTCGGCGTGGCCCTGATAGGGTTCATTGCCCTGATCTGTTTCGTGTTGATCCGCGCAGCAGGGTTTCACAAATTCGACGCCCTGCTGAACGCAGACTTCCTGTTCATCCGTGTCAATTGGCTGTTGGAGCTGTCAGGTATCGGCCTGATCGCCCTCAATGCCTATTGGGTGGCAAGACGCCGTCAACCCCGCGGGATTGAATAGACGGAGTAACCGCCCGTTTCCGCCATCTTCTGGGCATTATACATCTCAAGCAGCGATTGCTCGGCACTACTGCCTGTGGGGCATGAAACCAGATCCGCGGTGTGATCCAGAAACTCGCCGGTAAAGGGGCTTTCTCCTGTGAGCTGGCACCAGTCATCCTCGGACCGATAGCCGCCCACCAGGGGAAGGTTGTCATTGGTCGGAGCCGCGGCCACGCCGGTATCTGAAGGATCGTTTTGCGGGGTGTCATCACAGGCGGCCAGCATCAGCGCTGCGCCAATCGCTACTATCTTCTGCATCATTCTGTCCCTTGCTTTGAATTGCCGCAACATAGCACAGCAAGGAAATTTATGCGTGAACTGCGTCACCCAACCTTCCTGCATGGACAGAACGCCCCGAACCCGTTACGACGCAGAAGTTTGCCAAAAAGGAGCCCACCTATGTCCGATGACCGCCTGATCGTTGCCCTTGATGTTCCTAACGCTTTGCAGGGACTGGCCATGGCCGAACGGCTGGGGGACGCCGTGTCCTTCTACAAAATCGGGTTGGGTATGCTGACAGGTGGCGGGCTGGCGCTGGCCAATGAGCTGAAGCAGGATCACGGAAAGCGTATTTTCCTGGACATGAAACTGTTCGATATCGGCAATACGGTTGAGAACGCAGTACGCGGATTGGCACAGTTTGATCTGGATTTCCTGACCGTGCATGGCGATCCGCATGTGGTGCGGGCGGCCAAAGAAGGCGCCTCGGGCAAAGACCTGAAGATTTTGGCTGTGACCATTCTGACCTCATTGAACCGTGACGATCTGGATGCCAGCCTGCTGAAGGCCGGTGATGTGCAAGAACTGGTCGTCGAGCGCGCCGCACGCGCGCTGGAGGCCGGGGCCGACGGCGTCATTGCCAGCCCGCAAGAGGCCGCCTTGATCCGCGCCCTGCCCCAGGCGGACGGCCGCTTGATCGTCACTCCAGGCGTTCGGCCTGCGGGCGCTGTTCTGGGCGATCAGAAACGTGTGGCGACCCCAGCGAGTGCAATCGGAGATGGTGCGGATCATATCGTCGTCGGAAGACCGATCTATCAGGCCGACGATCCCAAAGCGGCAGCAGAAGCTGTTCTGAACGAGTTAAATTCTTTGACGCGGCATTGAATTCCGCACGGAATCGCCCGGCATTTACGATAGCAACTGCAGGCAACCAGTTGACCTTAGGTCAATTTTTACCCTTTCTGCGCCAAATCGCCCCTGTGCCCGAAAACACACATCAAATATGCGAGTTTTTCGATCCGACGCTTACAGCTATCGAAAACAGCAGTTTTAAGCGATTCTAAATGCAAGACACTCCCCAACGGACTGTGACTTCCTGAGGTCCGTTACCTTCTCCCCCCGCTACCGCGGGGGGTTTTCTTGTCAGTAGACACTCCCCCACCCCGACCCAATCCTTTGAACCGGGACCTGTGCTGTTATAAGACTGGTCCTGACCTGAACCGCGTGAAAAACGGGAAACCGAATGCCCGGTCTTTGCCGAGATTGCCTGACCACACTGACCGACGAGCGGCGCTGTCCGTCCTGCGGCAGCCCGCGTGTGAAATCCCATCCCGAACTGTTTGACCTGACCATCGCGCATATGGATTGCGATGCATTTTATGCCTCGGTCGAGAAACGTGAAAATCCCGATCTGGCGGACAAGCCGGTGATCATCGGTGGCGGTAAGCGCGGCGTGGTCTCCACCGCCTGTTACGTGGCCCGCATTCGCGGCGTACGCTCGGCCATGCCGATGTTCAAGGCGCTGACGCTCTGCCCTGATGCGGTGGTGATTAAACCTCGCATGTCGCTTTATGCCAGCGTCTCACGCGAAATTCGGGCGATGATGGACGATCTGACGCCGGATGTGGAACCCCTATCGCTGGATGAAGCCTTTATGGATCTCTCCGGTACCGCGCGGCTGCATGGCGCGCCGCCTGCTGTGATGCTCGCCCGGCTCGTCAAGCGGATGAAGGACGAACAGGGACTGACCGGCTCGATCGGGCTGAGTCATAACAAATTTCTGGCCAAGGTGGCCTCGGACCTCGACAAGCCGCGCGGGTTTTCGGTGATCGGCAAGGCAGAGACTGCCGAGTTCCTGCATGACCGACCCGTGCGCCTGATCTGGGGCATTGGCCCGGCGGCGCAGGAGACGCTGGAACGGGCGGGTATTCGCACCTTCAGCGACCTGTTGCGCTGGGATCAGGAGGCGTTGACGGCGCGGTTTGGATCAATGGGATATCGTCTGTGGCATCTCGCCCGAGGGCAGGACAAACGTCGGGTCTCGGCACATACACCGATGAAGTCGATCAGCAACGAGACTACGTTTTTCGAGGATACCGCTAGCACGGACATTCTGGACGGGCATATCTGGCGCATGTCCGAGAAGGTAGCCGACCGGGCCAAGGCCAGAGGGCTGGCCGGGCGAGTGGTGACGCTCAAGCTGAAACAGGCCAATCACAAGATCATAACGCGGAGGGTCTCTCTGCGCGATGCGACCCAGATCGCAGACCGAATCTATCGTATTGCGCGCAACCTTTTTGATCAGGTGGGTGATCAGGGGCCCTATCGCCTGTTGGGATGTGGCCTGTCCGATCTGTGCCCAGAGGATCAGGCGGATATCTCGGGTGATTTGCTGGACCCCGGTGCGGCACAACGCTCGCAGGCCGAACGGGCCACCGATGAAATCCGGCGACGGTTCGGAACGGATGCGATCGTGAAGGGGCGCGCGCTGCGTTAGCCTATTCGGCCGCCAGCTGTTGTGTTTCAGATCCGATGGCAGCAATATCCGCCGTCACCTGCCGCAACAGGTCGCGGAAGGCCTGGAAATTACCATTGGGCTGGATCGTGCCTTCATTCATATAGAGCGACCGGTCGATCTCGATCTGAATGGCGTGTTGATGACGCGCCGGGCGGCCATAGGTCTGGGTGACATAGGCCCCCGCGAAGGGCGTATTGCGCACCACATTCAGCCCGACCGAGGCAAAGGCCGCTTCGATCTGATCCACGATCACGCCCGAGGCAGAGGCTCCGAACCGATCCCCCAACACAATCTCGGGCCGCGAACTGCGTCCGCTGTTGGCCATGGCGACCGCCTCATGTGGCATCGAGTGGCAATCGATCAGGATCGCCTGCCCGAAGGTCGCATGCGATTCGGCCAGAAGTGACTTGAGGCGCTGGTGGTAAGGCCGCCAATAGGTATCGATGCGCAGCCGCGCCTCGTCCATCGTCAGCTTGCCATTGTAGATCGCGCGCCCGTTCGCCACGACGCGCGGAATCACGCCCAGCCCCGAAGCGACGCGAGGGTTATGCCCATGGCGGCGGGCGCCTTGGATCAAGGCAGGGTCCAGCTCATCCGCGCTGCGGTTCAAGTCGAGATATGCGCGCGGCATAGCTGCAGCCAGCAAAGGCGCACCAAAGGTGGCGGCAGAATCGAACAGTTGATCGACATAAGCATCTTCGGACGACCGAATCGCATGCCGGTTCAGCACCGACCGCTTCAAAAGCGAGCCCGGATAGGTCCTGCCGCTATGCGGAGAGGCAAATACCACGCAAGACGTGCGCTTGGCGGGCATATCCAGTAGGTAGGCGGCATTGGACGAAGGTTTGGTCATGGGCTCTCCGTTATTCGCATTGAACATAGACCGGAAAATAGTTCTTCCAAACCCCTTGATCCCCCCAACGACTCCTTTTATAGACCCCGCTACCGGCGCGGGGTTCCGCGCCCCATTTCGTTATGGGGTAGGTCACGCGACGGTTTCATGGGCGGTTAGCTCAGCGGTAGAGCACTTCGTTGACATCGAAGGGGTCACAAGTTCGATCCTTGTACCGCCCACCATGATTCACTGTTCCGGGCTTCCGGGGCACCCGACTAACCCAGGCGCTGGCCACGTCTTTGATGAAGGCGCCGCAGATTGGAGACAGACCCATGAAGGTCAAGAACTCGCTCCGCTCGCTCAAGAACCGGCACCGTGACTGCCGGGTTGTGCGTCGCAAAGGCCGCGTCTACGTGATCAACAAGACGCAGCGCAAGTTCAAAGCTCGCCAGGGCTAAGAACTGCACATTCCGAATAGAAAAAGCCGCGCCTTCGGGCGCGGTTTTTTTTTGTGCCTGTACCAGCGATGCGAAATGGCAGACCACGCGAATGCCATCAATCCATTCGGCTCTGGCCAGCAAGGTAATAGGTGGCCCAATGCCCAAGCACCTGACCTCAGCCCCGAAACATAAAAATATGGCGTGACCATTTGACCGACCAATTTTGTCGGAATTCCTTGCATCCCGCTCAGAATCGTTTAATTGACCAAATCAGTCGGGTTATAACCCGCAGCGTATTCTAATGTTGGGACACATCATGCTGAAATCTTCCACCTGTATCGCCACCGCCCTAACGGCACTGATTGCGACATCTGCTGTCGCCGAAGGCGAACTGAACCTCTATTCGTCGCGTCACTATGATACGGATGAGAGGCTGTATTCCGATTTCGAAGAAGCAACCGGCATCACCATCAACCGCATCGAAGGCAAGGCCGATGAGTTGATCGCGCGCATGGAGGCTGAAGGCGCAAACTCGCCCGCCGACATCCTGCTGACCGTCGATACCTCGCGTCTGGCGCGCGCCAAGAATGCCGACCTACTGCAGACGATCGACAGCGCCATTCTGGAAGAGCGTATTCCGGCCAACCTGCAGGACGAAGATAACCAATGGTATGGCTTCTCGCAGCGCGCCCGGATCATCTTCTTTGACAAGAATGAGGTCGCCAATCCACCCGCAAGCTATCTGGATCTGGCCAAGCCTGAATACAAAGGCCTGGTCTGCATCCGCTCTTCCAGCAACACCTATAACCAGACCCTGCTGGCTGCGATCATCACCAACCACGGTGCTGAGGCCGCAAAAACCTGGGCTGAAGGCGTCGTCGCCAACATGGCGCGTGAACCTCAGGGCGGTGATACTGACCAACTGCGCGGCATCGTATCCGGTGAATGCGAGATTGCCGTTTCGAATTCCTACTACTTTGCGCGCGCTATCCGCAGGGACGTCAAAGGTCTGAGCGCTGATATGGACATGATTGGCGTGCAATTTCCGGCACAGGATGCCGAGGGTGCACACATGAACTTGTCGGGCGCAGGGGTTGCGGCGAACGCTCCGAACAAGGAAAACGCGATCAAGTTCCTTGAGTATCTGGCCAGCGACCAGGCTCAGGTCTACTTCTCGAACGGCAACGACGAATTCCCGGCGGTTAAAGGCGTGGCCCTGGCCGAGAACGTGGCCTCGTTGGGCGATTTCAAGGCGGATGAAGTAAACCTGTCTGAAGTGGCCAAGAACATCCCTGAGGCGCAGAAAATTTTCAATGAAGTTGGCTGGAAGTAAGCCTTCGGTTCACCCGAGAAATTGAAAGAGCGTAGCGCCTTCTGCGCTCTTTTTTATTGTGTTCATGATATCTGTTAGCCAACAATCCCAAATATGAACATGATTCTCGTATTTGAACAATGCTAGATGAACTCTCCTTCCGGCTCGCTACAAGGCTGAAAGAGCTGCGCCAGGGACGCGGCTGGTCGCTTGACCAGCTTGCCGAACATAGCGGCATAAGCCGCGCGACGCTGTCTCGGATGGAAAAGGGGGATGTCAGCCCGACGGCGGAAACGCTGGGCCGATTGTGTGCCGCCTATGGCTTGCCCATGTCGCGCCTGCTGATGATGGTCGAAGACAGTTTCGACCCTCGCATCCCCCTTGAGCGCCAACCCGAATGGCGCGATCCCGAGACCGGTTTCACTCGCCGGTCCGTCTCACCACCCGCTGCCGGGTTGAGCGGCGAAGTCATGGAAGGTCAGCTGCCCCCAAACACTGTAATCAGCTATGACACCCCCCCAAAGCCCGGGCAGGAGCATCACCTGATCATGCGGGACGGGGAACTGACGCTCACGGTCGATGGCGTCGATCACATGCTCAATGACGGGGATTGTCTACGCTATCATTTATCCGGAGCAACACGGTTCCAAACCGGGCCTGCACGCGGCGCGCGTTATCTGTTGGTACTGATATGATCACACGATTAACTGCTGCCTATTTTGACGAAGCGCTCGAGGATCTGACGGATATCCTTCATAGCTGCGTCCACACTGGCGCCAGCATAGGCTTTATCCTGCCATTCTCAAAGGAGGATGCCCGCAGCTACTGGCTGGGTCGGGTAAGGCCGGATTTGCAGATCGAAGCGTTAGATTTATTCGTCGCTCATGATGGGGGTGGCATACTTGGAACAGTGCAGCTGATCCCCGCCTCCATGCCAAACCAGCCGCATCGCGCTGATGTCGCCAAGCTATTGGTCCACCCTCAGGCCCGCCGACGCGGATTAGGTCGGGCACTGATGGAAGCATTAGAGGACCGGGCGCGCGATTTAGGGCGAACGACGCTGGTGCTGGATACCCGCAGCAGCGACCCTTCGCGTCTGCTCTACCAATCGCAGGGCTTTCATATTGCCGGAGAGATTCCGAACTATTGCCGCAACCCCTTCGAGGATCGGTTGGAGCCGACCACCTATATGTATAAGCAACTGACATAACTGCCGGTTTTGCGTGTATTGGCGGCAAAGCAATATCCAATCCCCTACACGGCCTTGATGAATGTTGGGGCCGAAGGAGCAGGTTCAATCTTTTTCGCAACCGCGCAACGTACACGTCGGTCATCCGGCCACTTACGATTATATCTCCCACGCGCCTTATCCAGTAAACTGATCGCGCAGATCGAAAGCAACTTAGCCGTCGATATCAAGCGCCAGCGCATGAATGCGTGGCACGATATCGCCCAGCGCTTTGTGCACCGCGCGATGGCGCGCAACACGGGATTGCCCCTGAAAAGCTTCCGCCCGGATACGGACGTTGAAATGGCTTTCTCCGCCCTCTTGGTACCCTGCGTGACCGCGATGGCTTTCGCTGTCGTCTACAACGTCCAGCTCACGCGGATCAAATGCTGCCTGCAGGCGGTCACGGATTTCGTCGGTCACGCTCATTTTTATGCTCATCGGCAAATTAATTGCCGTCCCCCTCTTCTACTTTCGGCTGCTTAGATTAAACTGCTGCCTCCGAGTCGAAAAGATGCGTTCGTGAGGTTGAGCAGATGGTGAAGTCAGATCCCTTCGGATTCGATATGTCCGTGTCCAGCGCGAAGAAAAAGAAGCCGCGCGGGCGTCGGGGCATGTCGGGCGCGTCCGAGACCTCGACGCGTATTTGCGATCATGAGGGCTGTGAGGAGGCAGGCAAGTTCCGCGCGCCCAAAGCGCCGGATGTGCTGGACGACTTCTTCTGGTTCTGCCAGCAGCACGTGCGCGAATATAACCAGAAATGGAATTTCTTCGACGGCACCACCGAGGCCGAGCTGAACGCGCAGCGTTCCAAGGACAAGGTCTGGGAGCGTGAGACCAAACCCATGGGCGACCCAGAGGCCCGCGCCTGGGCACGCCTGGGCATCGAAGACCCGCATCAAGTACTGGGTGAGAACGCCACGAAGAACCCCGGTCGCGCCAATTCCGGCGGTCGCCGCTTGCCCCCGACCGAGCGCCGGGCGATTGAAATTCTGGAGGCGCAGGACAGCTGGTCGAAGGCCGAGATCCGCAAAGCCTACAAGAAGCTGATCAAGGTGCTGCACCCGGACATGAACGGCGGCGACCGGTCGCAGGAAGAACAGCTGCAAGAGGTCGTCTGGGCCTGGGATCAGATCAAGGACAGCCGCAGCTTCAAGTAGGGTCGGCCTTTTGGCGGCCCTTTATTAGCGGTAGAGTAGTGAGCTGGTGTTTTCATGAAAACTGTGTGCCGCAAGGTGCATTGGGCGGTTTTGAGCCCTGAGAGGCTCGTTCTGATCACCTGTCTTTCTGCAAGGCTTTGAAAAGCGCCATAACATGCTCTTCCCCATAGCCGGCTTCGATTGCTTTCTCGAATAACCTGCCGAAGTAGTCCGGAAACTCCGAGTTCATACCAGCGTCAAGTGATTGCCGCCTCAGCAATTCAAGTGAGCCCTGCCAAACTGAAAGCATGGCGGTTCGTTGGTCATATGTACCATCGCGTATTGTTCCGACATGATGCTGAATTCTTGGGTTATCTGGGAACATCGAGATAAATTTCTGAAGTTCGATCCCCTCTGCACGGCAAACGTTTGCAGCGTGAAGCATTCCGGCAAACTCACCGAAACGGGTTGATAACCAGGCCAGATCAAGTGTGGACGCCGCTGCTATGTCGTCCCCAAGGAAGTCTATTCTTTCGCCCAGGCAGTCAAAGAGTGATGCAACTTGTTCAAATGTGGTCGACGAGCCAGAGATAAGTATCCTGCCATCTTTGGTTCCTATGTTTTGGGGGCCGCAGTGAATTTCTCCATCCAAATAGTCCGCGTTTTTTTCTGCCAACCAATCTCTGGCCTCTCTGGCCTGTTTCGGCAGACACGTGCTGAGCTGGACTATCGTCCGATTATCGAGCAGCGGTTGCACACGGCTGTCTCCAAAAAGAGAAAAAATAGACGTGGGATCATCCACGCATATGATCGTTGTGGGGCTTGCGGCTACGGCGTTAGAGATAGATTGAGCGACGGCGACGTTTTCACCTTCAAGCGCCGTGGCTTTTTCGATTGAACGGTTCCAAACAGTGAGGGAAATACCTGACTTCCGATAGGTCTTGGCTATCGCCGAACCCATCATCCCTAACCCAATAACCCTAACTTTGCTCATGACAAAACCTCTAGGAAAATGGCGTTATGGACAGGTTGATAGTATTGGCAACGGGCACGTCGGCCAAGGTCAGCCCCGTCGCGCCTACGGGCGTCAGCGATACCAAACGCTCAGAGTGCGCTAAGCGCCGCCTGCGTTGACGCTCCATCAACTCCGATAAGGCCAGTTTCAAAGAAAAATCCCCTCAGCTTTTGACAGGCGCGGCTTTCCCTTGCCCTTGCTTGCAATATGTTGCACCACACACGGGTTCAAACCCGGTGAGCGGGCCATAGGATAAGGACAAGGCGCATGGCTGACGGATCGATCGACATCAACGCAAAACCTACCGAGGATATCTCGGTCCGTGAGGTGTTCGGCATTGACAGCGATATGGCAGTCAAGGGCTTTGCCGAGCGCAGTGACCGGGTACCGGTGATCGACCATACCTATAAGTTCGACCCAGAGACCACACTCGCGATTTTGGCGGGCTTTGCTCACAATCGTCGGGTGATGATCCAGGGCTATCACGGCACCGGGAAGTCGACCCATATCGAACAGGTTGCGGCGCGTCTGAACTGGCCCGCCGTTCGCGTGAACCTGGACAGCCACATCAGCCGGATCGACCTGATCGGCAAGGACGCGATCAAACTGCGTGACGGCAAACAGGTCACCGAATTCCATGAAGGCATCTTGCCCTGGGCGCTGCGCAACCCGGTTGCCATCGTGTTCGACGAATATGATGCGGGTCGGGCGGATGTGATGTTTGTCATCCAGCGCGTGCTGGAGCATGACGGCAAGCTGACCCTGCTTGACCAGAACGAGATTATTACGCCGAACCCCAACTTCCGCCTGTTTGCGACCGCCAACACCGTGGGTCTGGGTGATACCACTGGCCTCTATCACGGTACACAGCAGATCAACCAGGCGCAGATGGACCGCTGGTCGCTGGTCTCGACGCTGAACTATCTCAGCCATGATGCCGAGACGATGATCGTGCTATCCAAGGCTCCTCACTACAACACCGAGAAAGGCCGCAAGACCGTCAGCCAGATGGTGACGGTCGCTGACCTAACCCGGACAGCTTTCATGAACGGTGATCTGTCGACTGTGATGAGCCCGCGGACCGTGATCAACTGGGCCCAGAATGCCGAAATCTTCCGCGATGTAGGCTACGCCTTCCGTCTGTCTTTCCTGAACAAATGCGATGAGCTTGAGCGCCAGACAGTGGCCGAGTTCTATCAGCGCTGTTTTGACGAGGAGTTGCCTGAAAGCGCCGCCTCTGCGAGCTTGGGCTAAGGACCTGAATTGTGCCCTTGCCGGGCGCAATGCCTCCGGCGGGGATATTTTTGGCCAGATGAAGGGGGATCCGGTTTCGCTTTGAGATACCGGATCGCTGCAGCACAAAGGGCGTTTGATCATGGTGCAGAAGAACGACAATCCTGCTGATCCGTTCAAGAAGGCTCTGGCCGAAGCCACTAAGGTTATGGCCGACGACCCCGAATTGTCGGTGACCTATACGGTTGATCCATCGGGCATGACGGGCGAGTCGATGCGACTGCCACAGGTGTCGCGGCGGATGACACGGGAAGAGGTATTGCTGGCCCGTGGCACGGCGGATGCATTGGCGTTGCAGCGTAAGTATCATGACGACGCAACCCATGCGCGTTATGCGCCCCCGGGCGATATGGCCCGCGATTTGTACGAGGCCATGGAAGTCGCGCGCTGCGAGGCGATGGGCGCGCGGGATATGCCCGGGACGGCGTCCAATATCGACGTCAAGATCGGGCATGAGGCGATCCGGCGTGGTTATGATCAATGCAAGCAGCCTGCGGATGCGCCTTTGGCCGTCGCGGCGGGTTATCTGATCCGGCATCTGGCAACGGGACGCGACATGCCTCCGGCGGCGGAAAATGTCATGAACCTGTGGCGCGGGTTTATTGAGGAACAGGCTGGCGGCGTTTTAGAGAACCTTGATGAGGTGCTTTCGGATCAGGCCGAATTTGCCAGGTTCGCGCGCCAGATGATCAAAGATCTGGGCTATGGCGACCAGTTGGGGGACGACCCCGATGAGCTGGATGACGAGCAGGAAGATCAGGCCGAGGAAGACGCCGAGGAACAGCCCGATCCCGACAGCACCGGACAAGACGATCAGGAAGAACAGGACGCCGACGCCAACCCGGAACAGTCGCAGGAAGAGCAGCAGGACCAATCTCAGGCTCAGGTCTCGATGGATGAGATGGCCGAGGATGAGATGGGCGATGAGGCCGAGATGCCCGAAGGCGAGGCCCCGCTGGAGCCACCTGCCCCGCCGCCCGCGTCCGAAGCAGATCCGGACTACAAGGTCTATCTGAACAGCTATGATGAAGAGATTGCGGCCGAAGATCTTGCGGAACCGGCAGAGCTGGAACGTCTGCGGGCTTATCTTGACCAACAGCTTGAACCCCTGAAAGGCGCGGTGAGCCGCCTGGCCAACAAGCTGCAGCGTCGCTTGCAGGCGCAGCAGAACCGGTCTTGGGAGTTCGACCGCGAGGAAGGCATTCTGGATGCTGGGCGTCTGGCACGTGTCGTCGCGAACCCCACGACTCCGCTGAGTTTCAAGGTCGAAAAAGATACGGAATTCCGCGATACCGTGGTGACGCTGCTGCTGGACAATTCGGGTTCGATGCGCGGGCGTCCTATCTCCATCGCAGCAATCTGCGCCGATGTTCTGGCGCGGACGCTGGAGCGCTGCAATGTGAAGGTCGAGATTCTGGGCTTTACCACTCGCGCTTGGAAAGGTGGACAGGCACGCGAAGCTTGGCTCAACGATGGCCGACCGCAGCAGCCCGGGCGTCTGAACGATCTGCGCCACATCATCTATAAGGGTGCGGATGCGCCATGGCGTCGGGCGCGGCCCAATCTGGGCCTGATGATGAAAGAGGGCCTGCTGAAGGAAAACATCGACGGTGAGGCGCTGGAATGGGCACATCGCCGGATGCTCGCGCGGCGTGAGGCGCGCAAGATCCTGATGGTGATTTCAGATGGCGCACCGGTCGATGATTCAACGCTCAGCGTCAATCCAGCCAACTATCTTGAAAAACATCTGCGTGACGTGATCGCCATGGTGGAAAAGCGCAAGATGGTGGAATTGTTGGCCATCGGGATCGGGCATGACGTGACGCGGTACTATGACCGCGCGGTGACGATCACCGATGTCGAGCAGCTGGCCGGTGCCATGACCGAACAGTTGGCCGCCCTGTTCGACAGTGATCCACGCGCTCGGGCGCGAGTTATGGGGATGAAACGGGCCGGTTAGCGGAGCGCGGGTCTACGCTACCTTCCTGAATGCGCTGCGGAACTTCCTGAACCGAGCAGAGCAAGCGGCTGGACATTTTCCGCCGCAGGCCGCAGGTTTGCGCCGATCAAACCGACGAATGAGGCCCCGATGTTCCAGAGTTTCGAAGTGACCGCGCGCCCCGAACAGGGTCCTCCTCGACTGGCCGCGTTGCGGGCCGAAATGGCAAAAGACGGGCTGGACGGTTTCCTCATCCCGCGCTCTGATGCACATCAGGGTGAATATGTGGCACCCCATGACGAGAGGCTGGCTTGGCTGACCGGGTTCACAGGTTCTGCCGGTTTCTGCGTTGCATTGACTAGCGTGGCAGGCGTATTCATCGACGGGCGCTATCGCACGCAGGTGAAGGCACAGGTGGCCGAGGAGTACACTCCGGTGCCGTGGCCGGATGTCAGCCTTAGCACTTGGCTGAAGGAACAACTGCCAGATGGCGGTAAAGTCGGGTTCGATCCGTGGCTCCATGCGGCTGGTCAGATCGCCGGCGCTCAAAAGGAACTGAAAGGCAGCGGCGTCGAATTGGTGCGCTGTGACAATCTGGTGGATCGGGTCTGGGATGACCAGCCTGAGCCACCGATGAACTCGGTCAAAGCGCATCCGATTGAGTTCGCCGGGGAAACTGCGGAAAGCAAGATCAAGCGCCTCGCCGAAGAGTTGCGGAGGTCCGGGCGCACGGCGGCAGTGATTACGCTTCCAGATTCGATCATGTGGCTGCTGAACATTCGCGGTTCGGACATTGCCTATAACCCAGTGGCGCACGGGTTTGCCATACTGCACAGTGATGGGCGTGTTGATCTGTTCATGGCCGCTGCGAAGCTGACGGAGGTGATGGATCATTTGGGCGCTCAGGTCACTGTGAATGAGCCGGAAAACTTCCTTACCACCATCGGGGCCCTTGAGGGGGCGGTGCAAGTCGACCCGAACACCGTACCGCAGATCGTGGCGGATGCGCTCGGGGATCGGATGGTCGAGGGTGGTGATCCCTGTGCATTGTCAAAGGCCTGTAAAAACCCTGCCGAGATCGCAGGCAGCGCCGAGGCGCATCTGCGTGACGCCGCGGCAGTGGTGGAATTGCTCTGTTGGTTGGACGCACAGGCCCCGGACAGCCTATCCGAAACACAAGTGGTGACCAGACTGGAAGAATGCCGCCGCCGAGACAATGCGTTGCAGGATATCTCATTTGACACCATCGCAGGCACCGGTCCGAACGGGGCCATTATGCATTATCGGGTGACCGAGGAAACGGACAGCCGGTTAGAGAATGGTCATCTGCTGGTGCTCGATAGTGGCGGGCAGTATCTGGATGGCACCACCGATATCACCCGGACCATCGCAATCGGTGACGTAGGGGATGAGGAAAAGCTATGCTTCACCCGCGTGCTAAAGGGCATGATCGCCATGTCGATGCTGCGCTGGCCGGTTGGGTTGGCAGGACGTGATATCGAATGCGTCGCACGCCTGCCGTTGTGGCTCGCGGGGCAGGATTTCAACCACGGGGTTGGACATGGCGTGGGCACCTACCTGAGCGTGCATGAAGGCCCTCAGCGTCTGTCACGGGTCAGCCATGTGCCGCTGGAGCCCGGCATGATCCTGTCCAACGAGCCGGGATATTACCGCGAAGGCGCGTTTGGCATCCGGTTGGAGAATCTTGTGGTGGTGGAAGAGGCCCCCGCCCTGCCCGGCGGCGATGACGAACGGGCTATGTTGCAATGGCGTACATTGACCTATGTACCCATCGACCGGCGACTGATTGTCGTCGACATGATGACACGCGAAGAACGTGCCTGGTTGAACGCATATCACCGCGATGTTGCAGAAAAGATCCGACCAAGGCTGGGCGAGGACGCTCAACTGTGGTTGGATGCCGCAACTGCACCGGTCTGACACCGGATTGTTACATAGAATAGGCAATGGGGAAGCCCGTACACGACGAGGGAAGGAGTAAACATGACCAATCAGATCACGATCCGCAAAGCACCGGGTAAATGGAGCGTCCGTTCAGGCGGTGCCATTCTGGGTGAAACCAACAACGCTTTGGAGTTGTTGGAAAGCAATAAGGATCCGGTGATCTACTTCCCGCGCGCTGACATCGCCATGGCCTTTCTGGACCGGACCGACAAGGTGACCCACTGCCCGGGCAAAGGGGACGCCACGCATTTCTCGATCGTGAACAAGTCCTCGGTCACTGAAAACGCCGCCTGGAGCTACGAGAGCCCGATCGAGACCGTGGCCGAGATCAAGGATCATCTGGCGTTCTACCCCGAAGACTCCATCAAAGTAGAGCAGCTCTGACACGCAAGCTTCGCTTTAGACCGGTTAACAGCTTTGAGAAGTTCCGATAAGCTGCAGGCATTGCTTTGAATGTATTGCCTGAGGTCCTGCTGTGAAGAAAATCGTTATCTGCTGTGATGGCACCGGCAACGAGATCAAGGAAAATCAATCCAACGTTCTCAAGTTCTATCGCGTCCTGAAAGAGAGCAAAGATCAGATCGGGTTTTACGATCCGGGGGTCGGGACGATCTCGAACAGCGGTGCCTGGGATCGATTCAAGCATCAGATGAAGGGTGTCTTCGGGCTGGCGACCGGCTATGGGCTGGATGCCAATGTGCTGGATGCCTACAGGTTCCTGCTGCGCCATTATGAAGATGGGGATGAGATCTATCTGTTCGGCTTCTCGCGCGGGGCGCACACGGTGCGCGTCCTGGCCGGATTTATTAACATGGTCGGCCTGCTGCACGCGCATCAGGATCATCTGTGTTCTTACGCATTGACCGCCTATAAGCAATCCGGCGCTCAGGACAGGTTTGATTTGGCCTGGCGTGTGCAAGAGGTGCTGGATACTCGGCGCGTGACAATCCGCTTCATGGGATGCTGGGATACCGTCGCCTCGGTCATCGTACCGCGCCCGGACAGAATGTATCTGCCTTCGCTCGAGTCCCTGCCCTATACCCATACTAATCCTTGCGTGCGCGTCTTTCGCCAGTCCTGCGCCATTGATGAGCGTCGCCGCATGTTCCGACTGTCGCGCTGGACCGAGCCGCAGCTGTTCAAAACCCACCCTTTCGTCAATGATGAAGATGCCGAAAATCAGGATATTCAGCAGGTCTGGTTCGCTGGCGTGCATGGCGACAATGGCAGCGGCTACCCCGAACAGGACAGTGGAGCAGCGAAATATCCGTTGGGCTGGATGGTCGATGAGGCAAGGGCACATGGCTTGGAGTTCCGCGAGACCATGGTCAAACGTCTGGTGCAGGGAGAGACACCAAAGAATATCGCGCCCGGAAGCAAACGCGACTATGCCGCGCCCAGTGCAGATGCCAAATTGCATGATTCAATGACGTTCTGGTGGAAAATTCTTGAATATCTGCCCAAACGTAAAAAATGGCATGATGATCCTGAGATACGCAAAGAAGGTGGCTTTTATTTTCCGATGAAAGAGCCACGCTTTATCCCCGAAGGTGCATTGATCCATACTTCGGTACAGGAAAGAATGGAACTGAATCCGGGCTATGCCCCGGAGAATCTTCCTAAGAGCGAACCAACCCCGGCGAGGAGCGAATGATAAAGCTGAACCCGATGATCATGGCACTTGCACTGCTGAGCCCTGCAGGCGCGCTGGCCAATACTGGTCTGGCCAATCCGGCGGCAACCTATTGCATCGCTCAGGGCGGGCTCTACGGCATACAAGACGGAACTGATGGCCAAACCGGAATATGCCAGCTACCGGACGGCACCAAGGTCGACGCTTGGACCTATTTTCGCGAAAATAATGCAGATCACAAAAGTGACAGCTTTACCCGGCTTGCAAACCCGGCGGCAACGTATTGCATCGAAATCGGCGGCAGCTATCGGATTGAGGACACCGACCAAGGTCAGGTCGGAATTTGCACAAAACCCGATGGCACATCGCTGGACGCTTGGGATCTGTTTCGGGCCGATCATCCAGAATAGCCCTGCAGAGTCGCAGATTTCAGACCGAATATAACCGTCGTTTCGAGGCGCGTATTTCACGCGCCTGTTGCTCTTGCCCTTTTCGGAATGAGCTCTCGACGAAATCCATGTGATCGCGGGCCGCAGTTTCGGCCCGCTCTGGATCCCCCTCCAGAATGGACTGCGCGATTTCCTTGTGTTGCGCCAGCAACAACTCGCCCGAGCCGTCCATCGTTCTCAGAAATCGGCGGTTATAAAAGACACCCTGACGCGTCAGATCATAAACCGAAGCCATCATGTGGATCAGCGTCGTGTTCTGACTGGCATCCACCACCGCCGAATGCAGACGAAAATCCGCTTCCTCACTGGCATCCGCATCATCATCTTCCCACGCCTTTTGCATCTCGCCTATGATCTCAGAGATGCGCTCCTTGTCGGATTGCGTCGCCCGCTGTGCAGCCAGACGGCTGGCAAAGATCTCCTGCTCACGTCGATATTCCAGATAATCATAGAACGCCCCGCCATGCCGGGCGTAAAGCGACAGGAGTGCCGGCGACATTGCCCGGCCGGTCAGCGCGGCGATGAACGTCCCCTCACCATGACGCACTGAAACCAGGCCGCGCTGTTCGAGAATCTGCAACGCCTCGCGCAGCTTGGGGCGCGAGACAGACATGGCCTCGGCCAGATCCCGTTCCGAGGGCAATCTGCGGCCTTCTTTCAGGATGCCATCGACGATCATCGTCTCGATCTGCTCGACCACCGCATCAGCAATTGATTCGTGGCCGACAGGCTCAAATGGGCTGTTGTTGCTCATGTCTGCTCCGCGGCCTACCAGAAATCACAAAATATAAGTTGTTCACAAAATTTACCAATTGACTGAATTTATGCAAGTAAAAATACCCAAAAACACGGATATACCCGACAGATATATCTATCTGGTGATTAACGATAAATCCGTAATATCACTCCATTTGGCTAAAATTTCTCCTTGTTCGACACAGTCGCGAAACGCCACTGATCGAATCAGAAGTGGTAAATAAAATTGTTGACTAACCTTCATGGTAAAAAATATTTACCTCTTCATATCACCGCCACGGCGGGAATTCCGTCAGCCGATCCCACAGCTGGCACATACCCTGGAGGAGAACCCATGAAGACCACCCTGACATCGCTTGCCGTTGCTGCCTCGCTGTTGGCCGCTCCGGTTGCCCACGCGGCGGACAAGATGCTGCTGAAAACACCGATCGCGTTTTCGACCGCTTTGCCCGGTCTCGGCTCGCCGATCCCGCGCGTGGCTGAACAGCTGGACCTGATGTCCGGCGGCACGCTGAAGATGAAGGTTTATGAGCCCGGCAAGCTGGTCCCGCCGTTTGAAATTCTGGATGCGGTGTCTTCGGGCAAGATCAACTCGGGCTACACCACTGCCGGATACTGGGCGGGTAAGATTCCGGCTGCACCATTGTTCTCGGCCGTTCCGTTTGGCCCCGAGGCGGGCGAATACATGGCGTGGCTGTACTATGGCAACGGCATGAATCTGTATCAGGAGATGTATGATCAGGCGGGCTTCAACGTCCATGTCATCCCCTGCGCGATCATTGCCCCCGAAACCTCGGGCTGGTTCGCGAATGAGATCAACAGTCCCGAAGATCTGAACGGCCTGAAAATGCGCTTTTTCGGTTTGGGCGGTGAAGTGATGCAGAAACTGGGCGTGGCGACCTCTCTGCTGCCCGGTGGCGAAATCTTCCCGGCACTGGAAAAAGGCGCGATTGACGCGACCGAATTCTCGATGCCTGCCATCGACGCGCGGCTCGGTTTCCACAAGCTGGTCAAGTACAACTATTTCCCCGGCTGGCACCAGCAGGCGACTGTGTTTGAGTTGATGATCAACAAAGACGTCTGGAACGAAGCCAGCGATCAGCACAAGGCGATCATCGAAAACGCCTGTAAGGCATCGATGGCCGACAGTTTTGCCGAAGGTGAAGCGATCCAGCACGCGGCCCTGTTGGACAACGTCGAAAACAACGGCGTCCAGATCAAGCAGTGGAATGATGAAATGCTGTCGACCTTCCGCGCGACCTGGGATGAGGTTGCTGCCGAACAGGCCGCGAACGATGAGTTCTTTGCCAAGGTTTTGGCCGACATGACCGAGTTCCGCGACGGCTACGCCGTCTGGAAAGAGAACGCGTTCCTCCCCCGCAAGTAAAATAATCGCTTGCGATCGTCTGAGGGCGGCCTCTCCCGCCGCCCTTGGACAATTCTGATTTTCTTTATTTTCCCAAGCATCCCGGGCGCATTCACGTCCCCATCGCCGAAATCTCGAGGAGGAGACCATGGCCGAGACACAGCGTCAGCACGACGATCCGATTGAAGTCTATGAAAGCATCCTTGAGCATGGTGAACCCGACCGTCAGAGGTTGGCGGTGGCAATCGACAACGGCGTCAAGGCGGTAGGCCATGTGGTCATGTGGGCCAACCTGCTGCTGGTTGCGGCCATCGTCTCGCAAGTGGCGCTGCGCTATTTGCTCAATCAGAATTATCCCAAGCTGGACGAGATCCAGTGGCATTTCTACGGGCTGGTGACGATGATCGGTATCTCGTATGCCTTGGTCACCGACAGCCATGTGCGGGTCGACCTGCTGCATATGCAGCTCAGCCAGCGCGCGCGCCGGATCATTGAGATCATGGGAATCTTCACCCTGCTTGTACCGTTCATCTATCTGATGATCGATCAGGGATACGACTATTTCTACGAAAGCTGGAGGGTCAACGAATCCTCAGACAGCCCGACCGGCCTGCCCGCGCGTTGGGCCTTGAAAGGCGTGATCCCGGCCAGTTTTGCATTGCTGGGAGTGGCGGCGGCGGCGCGGCTGATCCACGACTTGCACGCCCTGTTCATGAACTTGGATGAGGAACGCCATGGCAAAGGCCTGCGCCTGATCATCTGGGCCCTTCTGGGCTTTGCTGTTGTGGCGACTGCGCTAACCTTCCTGGTTGAGACAACCGAAGAAAAACTGGTCATCGCCATGTTCCTGACCTTCATCGCGTTGCTGTTCACTGGCTTCCCGGTGGCGTGGACACTTGCGGGAGTCGGTGTTGCCTATTGCGGTCTGGCCTATCTGTTCGACAACGGCATGATGAACTGGACCGGGCTTGAGGAAACGCTGACCGGGCTGGATTATCTGACGCTGGGTGCGGTGGTGAACCGGGTTTATGCCACCATGTCAAACGCCGTTTTGGTCGCCTTGCCGATGTTCATTTTCATGGGCCTGATGTTGGATGAATCCGGTGTGGCCGAGCGTCTGATGTCTTCGATGCAGCGTCTGTTTGGTACGGTACGCGGCGGGCTGGCGATCACGGTGACGATGATCGGGATCATTCTGGCTGCTTCGACCGGCATCATCGGAGCCTCGGTCGTTCTGCTGGGCGTGTTGTCTCTGCCCTCGATGATGGAGCAGAAATACAGTCCTTCGCTGGCCGCCGGTGTGGTCAGTGCGTCAGGCACACTGGGCATCCTGATCCCGCCGTCGATCATGTTGGTAATCATGGCGGATCAGATGGCACTGTCGGTTGGTGATCTGTTCATGGCTGCGGTCTTCCCTGGCGTGATCATCGGCGCGCTGTATCTGACCTATATCTTCGTCATCGCCCTGATCAAACGTGACGTGGCCCCTGTACCCGAGGGCGCAACCCGTCCCGACTGGGCCGCCGTCAAGGATGTGCTGATCGCCGTACTGCCGACCCTCGCCCTGATCCTTGCCGTACTGGGGTCGATCTTTGCGGGCCTGACCACGCCGACCGAAGCCTCAGGCGTAGGCGCGCTGGGTGCCACACTGCTGGCGCTTGGCTATCGCAAACTGACGCTGGCGAAACTGGTGAATGTACTGAAGGCCACGTTTAACACCACCGCCTACATCTTTGCGATCTTCCTTGGCGCAACCGTTTTCTCATACGTCCTGCGCGAACTGGGCGGCGATGCGCTGATCGAGGACATGATCCATGGTACTGGGCTTGGTCCCAACGGCACCGTCTTCATGATCCTCTTCATCGTCTTCTTGTTGGGCTTCGTGCTGGACTGGATCGAAATCACACTCATCGTGCTGCCCTTGATGCGCCCCATCGTAAATGGACTAGGTCTGGATATCGACGGCTTTGGCGTCATTGATGAGCCCGCGCTGGTGTGGTTCGTGATCCTCGTCGCGGTGACCCTGCAAACCTCATTCCTGACACCGCCTGTTGGTTTTGCGCTATTCTACCTAAAAGGGGTCTGCCCGCCCGAGATCAAGCTGACCGATATCTACAAAGGCATCATCCCGTTCGTGATCCTGCAGTTGACCGGTCTGTTCTTCGTCTTCCTTTGGCCTCAACTGGCCACGTGGCTGCCCTCGGTCGCGTATTAAGGAGGGCTGTGGGATGACCGAAGCCGATCTGATCAAGCGTCTTCAGGCCATTTGCGGGCGGCGGCATGTGTTGACCTCGGCCCGCAGCACCCGTCGCTTTCGCCGAGGGTTCAGGTCGGGTGAAGGTGATGCGCTGGCGGTGGCTCAGCCCGCTACGCTGCTGGAGCAATGGCAGGTGCTGCAGGCCTGTGTCGCAGCCGACAAGATCGTCATCATGCAAGCGGCCAATACTGGCTTGACCGAAGGCTCTACCCCCAAAGGCAGCTATGATCGCGATGTGGTTTTGATCAACACGCGGCGGATTGACGACCTGCATCTGATCAATGATGGCAAGCAGGTTATCAGCTTTCCGGGCAGCACCTTGTTTGCACTGGAGAAGCTGCTGGACCCGATCGGGCGGCAGCCGCATTCAGTGATCGGATCGTCTTGCATCGGTGCTTCGGTCGTGGGCGGGGTGTGTAACAACTCGGGTGGTTCGCTGGTCGAACGCGGCCCCTCCTATACCGAGCTGTCTCTGCACGCCCGCATCACGCGGGATGGTGAGCTGGAGTTGGTCAACCACCTGGGTATGAACTTAGGTGACACGCCCGAAGAAATCCTGACCCGACTGCAAAACGGCTATTTCAGCACAACAGATATCGAGACTGACAATCGCAAGGCTTCCGACACCGACTATGCCCGCCGGGTGCGTAACGTGGATGCAGACACGCCGGCCCGGTTCAATGCTGACAAATCCCGTCTGTATGAGGCTGCTGGATGTGCCGGAAAACTGGCTGTTTTTGCTGTCCGGCTGGACACCTATCCAAAGAATGACAGCGAGCGCACCTTCTATATCGGCGCCGAGGACACCAGCGCTCTGACCGAATTGCGCCGCCGCATCTTGTCAGGCTTCAAGACCCTGCCGGTCAGCGCCGAGTATATGCATGAAGAGGTTTTTGACATCTCGGATCGCTACGGCAAGGACACCATGGTGATGATCGACAAACTGGGTACCGACCGTTTGCCCACTTTCTTTGCGCTGAAAGGTGCGGTGGATGCCCGGTTAGAGGGTATTCCGGGCCTGTCGAACTTCACCGACCGTTTCATGCAGTTCACGATGCGGTTCTGGCCGGATATCCTGCCCAAGCGAATGCGCGCGTACCGCGAACGCTATCCCCATCATTTGATCCTGAAAATGCGCGACGGCGGCATTGATGAAGCCCGCGCATTGCTGCGCGATATGGTGGGCGACAACCAACTGGATTTCTTCGAATGCGACCCGCGCGAGGCTAAGATTGCCGGCCTGCACCGCTTTGCCGCTGCCGGGGCCGCGATCCGTTACATGAACGTGCACGCGCATGAGGTCGAGGACATTATCGCGCTGGACATCGCCCTGCGCCGCAATGATGTGAACTGGTTCGAGGAATTGCCCCCCGAGCTGGCGGATCAACTGGTCAGCAAGCTCTATTACGGGCATTTCATGTGCCACGTTCTGCATCAGGATTACATCGTGAAGAAGGGGGCCGATCCGAAGGCGCTGAAATCTGCGATGCTGGAGATTCTGGATCAGCGCGGGGCCGAGTACCCGGCCGAACACAATGTGGGACACCTATATGCGGCCAAGCCGGATCTGGCGGCGTTCTACAAATCGGTCGACCCGACCAACAGCATGAACCCCGGCATCGGGAAAATGTCGCGCAACAAGCACTATAGCTGACGGGCTTTTTGGCCACGAAAGACTCGACTCTGCATCCAAGGAAACCTAAAAAGAACAAATACAGAACATTTGGTTTCCGACATGCTCGATGGCACCCGACGGCGTATCGTTTCACTGTGGTTTCCCCGGCTGGCAAGCGACCGGGCTCTACGCCTGCGTCCGGTCGAGGGGCCATTTGTTCTGACGCTGAAACAGAACAATGCAAACCGGGTATATTGCCTGAATGTGCAGGCCCAACGGCAGGGGCTGGATCGCGGCATGCCCTATTCCGATGCCCGCGCCTTTTGCCCCGATCTGCAAAGCCAACCCGCTGACCCACAGGGGGATCAGCGGTTTCTGCACACCCTGCGCCGCTGGGCCACGCGCTATTGCCCCTGGGTCGGGTTGGAAGGCGAAGACGGGCTGGTTCTGGACATTACCGGATCCGCGCATCTTGCGGGCGGGGAAGAGATGATGCTGACCGATATGCGCAGGCGTCTAGCCCGGGCCGGGCTGGCGGTGCAGATCGGTCTGGCCCCGACACGCGGCGCGGCCTGGGCCCTGGCCCATTATGGCGAGGGGGTGGCGGGCGAGGATACGCTGAAAGCCCTCCGCGCCCTGCCAGTGGCAGCGCTGCGGCTGGATGAGAATACCTCGGTCGCGCTGCAACGGCTGGGCCTGCGCCGGATTGGCGAGCTGGCGCAAACCCCGCGCGCGCCGCTGACACGCCGCTTTGGCCCCGAGGTTCTGATGCGGCTGGATCAGGCTCTGGGGCATCAGCCCGAACAGATCACCCCGCTGGCTGATTCACCCCATTACGGCGTGCGCATGACCCTGCCCGAGCCCGTTGGGCTGCTGTCTGACATGATGGCCGGGGCGGAACGGCTGCTGGACCGGCTCTGCGACAAGCTGAAAGCGCAGGAGATGGGCGCGCGCAAGCTGTGCATGACCTTGCGCCGGGTGGATCAGGATCACCAGCAGGTCGAACTGCGCCTGGCCCGCCCCCTGCGCGATCCCCATCGCATCCTGCCCCTGTTCGAACGTGGATTGGCCGAGGTGGATGCGGGTTTCGGGGTCGATCAGTTCCGGCTGGAGGCCACGCAGGTGGAGCCCCTGCCCGTGCGCCAGATCAGCCGCGCTGCAAGCCGGAACAAAGACCAACTGGACGACCTGATCACCCGCATCGGCACCCGGATCGGGCTAGAGCAGATCCACCGCCTGCTGCCCGCGCAAAGCCACATCCCCGAACGCAGCTTCACCATCTCGCCTGCCGCCTATTCCGATCCCGCAGGCGGGTGGTGCGCCCTGCGCCCCCGGCCCCTACAGCTGTTTCCACCGGAACCCATCGCCGGATCGGGCCCGCACCCGCCACGCCGCTTTCGCTGGCGACGCATGTCGCTGACCACAAGCCGCTCAACCGGGCCCGAACGCATCTGCCCTGAATGGTGGCTGGAGGATGAGAACTGGCGCACGGGCTTGCGCGATTATTGGCAGGTTGAAACCCGGCAGGGGCGGCGATTGTGGCTGTATCACACACCGCAAAATCCGGGATGGTTCGTGCATGGGGAATTCGCATGACCAAACCGAACCCGCCCAGCTCACACGCGCAGGACCCCGGCTATGCCGAACTGGGCGTGACCACCAATTTCACCTTCCTGACCGGAGCCTCACACCCAGAAGAGCTGGTGACCCGCGCGGCAGAGCTGGGCTTGAAAGCCATCGCGATCACTGACCGGAACTCACTGGCCGGGGTGGTCCGGGGCTGGAGCGCGTTGAAAGAGCTGCGGCGCGAGGCAGAAGGCGCGGTTCAAATCCGCTCGCAACACCGGCTCGATTCCTCATCCCGGCAAGAGGTCGGGCATGTGCAGCCGATCGACAAACCGGATGTGCCCGCCCTGCCCAAGCTGATCGTTGGCTGCCGTCTGGTTCTGCGCGACAGCGCGGTGCACTGGCTGGCCCTGCCCCGCGACCGCGCCGCCTATCAGCGGCTGACCCGGCTGCTGACGCTGGGCAAGCGACGGGCCGAGAAAGGCGACTGTCATCTGGATTTGAAAGACATGCTGGCGGCCTGTCAGGGGATGATCCTGATCGCGCTGCCTCAGGCAGGGTTGAAACAGGCCATCCCCGACATTCAGACCGTCCGGCGGCAGTTCCCCAACGCGGTCTTTCTGGGGGCCGTACCGCGTTATGACGGCAGCGACCGGGCCTATCTGGCGGCCTGTGCGCAGGCGGCGCTGCGGGCCTCGGCCCCCATGGTGGCGGTAGGCGATGTGCTGATGCACCGTGGCAACCGCCGCCAACTGGCCGATGTGCTGACCTGCATGCGCGAACACATCACGATTGACCAGATCGGCACCCGCGCCCTGCCCAATGCCGAGCGGCGGCTGAAAGGCTACGCGGATATGGCCCGGCTGTTTCAGGATCACCCCGGCGCACTGCGCCGCACGCTGGAAATCGCCGACCGCTGCAGCTTTGACTTAAGTGAGCTGTCTTACGAATACCCCGACGAGATCGCCAGCACCGAGACCCCGCAGGCGCGGCTGGAACGTCTGGCGCGTGAGGGGCTGAAACGGCGCTATCCGGGTGGCCCACCCGAGCGTGCGCTGCAATTGATGCAGAAAGAGCTGGCGCTCGTTGCCGATCTGGATTTCCCGGCCTACTTCCTGACCGTGCATGACATTGTGCAATTCGCCCGTTCGCAAGGCATTCTGTGTCAGGGGCGCGGCTCAGCCGCCAATTCGATCCTGTGTTACCTGCTGGGCATCACCGATGTCAGCCCCGACATGATCGCCATGGTGTTCGAGCGTTTTGTCTCGAAATACCGGGGCGAGCCGCCGGATATCGACGTGGATTTCGAACACGAGCGGCGCGAAGAGGTGATCCAGTGGATTTACGAGAAATATGGCCGCCACCGCGCGGGCCTCTGTGCCACGGTCATCCATTTCCGATCCCGCGCGGCGATCCGCGAGGTGGGCAAGGTAATGGGTCTGTCTCAGGACGTCACCGCAGGCCTGTCCGGCCAGATCTGGGGGATGAGCAATGGCGGCGTTGATGCCGAGAGGCTGCAGGAACTGGGCCTCGACCTCAAGGACCGGCGCCTGATGCAAACCGTCCGCCTGATTGGCGAGATCATCGGTTTCCCGCGCCACCTGTCGCAGCATGTGGGCGGGTTCGTCATCACCAAAGGGCGGCTGGATGAGCTCTGCCCGATCGAAAACGCCGCGATGGAAGACCGCACCGTGATCGAGTGGGACAAGGACGATATCGACGCGCTTGGCATTCTGAAGGTCGATATATTGGGGCTGGGGATGCTCAGCTGTATCCGCAAGGCGTTTGACCTGATGCGGCAGCATGACGGCGAAACCCTCAGCATCGCGACCGTCCCGCAAGAGGACACGGCGACCTATGACATGCTGTGCGCCGCTGATGCGGTGGGCGTGTTTCAGGTCGAAAGCCGGGCGCAGATGAATTTCCTGCCCCGGATGAGGCCGCGCGAGTTCTATGATCTGGTGATCGAGGTCGCCATCGTCCGCCCCGGACCCATTCAGGGCGATATGGTGCAACCCTATATCCGGCGGCGCAACGGGCTGGAAAAATCCGAACCCTTCGGCCCCGCCTTGGAAGAGGTGACGCGGCGCACGCTGGGCGTGCCGCTATTTCAGGAACAGGCCCTGCAAATCGCCGTGGTTGGGGCAGGGTTTTCGGCGGAAGAGGCTGATCACCTGCGCCGCTCGCTGGCCTCGTTCCGGCGCATGGGGACGATTGGCACCTATCGCGACAAGTTCATCGCAGGGATGCTGAACAATGGCTATACACCCGAGGTCGCCGACCGCTGCTTTGGCCAGATCGAAGGGTTTGCCGATTACGGCTTTCCCGAAAGCCATGCCGCAGCTTTTGCCATGCTGGCCTATGTCTCGGCCTGGATGAAATGCCACCACCCGGCAATCTTTGCCTGCGCGCTGCTGAATTCGCAGCCCATGGGGTTTTACGCGCCTGCCCAAATCGTGCGCGACGCGCGCGAGCATGGGGTCGAGATTCGTCCGGTCTGCGTCAATGCCTCGACCTGGGATAACCTGCTGGAACGCCGCGCCGACGGGGCGCTGGCCCTGCGGCTGGGTTTTCGCCAGATCAAAGGGTTCAAGCAGGAGGATGCGGATTGGATCGTGGCTGCGCGGGGCAATGGGTATCCGGACCCCGAAACGCTGTGGCTGCGGGCCGGATTGCGCCCGGATGTGCTGACCCGTCTGGCCGAGGCGGATGCGTTTTCCGGCATGGACCTGACCCGGCGCGACGCCCTGTGGCATGTCAAAGCCATCCGCAGCCGGACCGCCCTGCCGCTGTTCAATGACCCCATCGATGGTGAGAGCATCAATGAGCCGCAGGTCAACCTGCCGGTGATGCATCTGGGCGAGGAGGTGGTCGAGGATTATGTCTCGACCCGCCTGACCCTGCGTTCACACCCGATGGAGCTGTTGCGCCCCTCCATCCCCAGCCTTGTGCCGCATGCCACGCTGCAGGACATCCCGCTGGGCCGCTACAGCGTGTGTGGGCTGGTGATCACACGCCAACGGCCGGGAACCGCCTCGGGCGTGATCTTTCTGACGCTCGAGGATGAAACCGGTGTCAGCAATGTGGTTGTCTGGCCCAAGGTCTATGAACGATTTCGCCGCATCGTGATGGGCGGGCGGCTGCTGCAGGTCCGTGGATATCTGCAACGCGAGGGAATCGTCGTGCATCTGATCGCGCAGGAAATCACCGATATGTCGCACAAACTGTCCGAGCTTGGACATCCGCTGGACGAAGCTATCGGCATCACCCAACCCCAAGCGGATGACACCCCGCGCCCCCGCCAGAACGGACCAAGCGCCCGCCATCCGCGTGAGCAGGCCAAACGGCTGTTTCCAAGCCGGGATTTTCACTAAGGCGCTTAGCCCTCAATCACCTTGCGGGCCACGCGGAAGCATTCCAGCGCCTGCGGCACGCCGCAATAGATGCCTATGACATGGATGATGGCGCGGATTTCCTCGGTCGTGACGCCGTTGTTGATCGCACCCCGGCAATGGATTTCCCATTCATGCATTTTGCCCAGCGCACCGATCATCGACAGGTTCATCATGGACCGTGTCTTGGCGTCGATCACATCGTCACCCCAGCCGAAGCCCCAGCACCAAGCGGTCATCGCTTCCTGAAACGGGCGGGTAAAATCATCGGCAGCGGCCAGATTCTTTTCCACATACTCCGCGCCCAGCGTCGCCTTGCGCTGTTCCAGACCTTTCAGGAACAGGTCTTCGTCAAATGTGCTCATCACTCGGTCCTTTTATTGAGGCTGCCCGTCAACCGCTTCGCGCATCCATTTTTGTAGATGCATGACGGGATGTTCCGAATTTACCCCACCTTTGGGATCGACGACCAGAGGGCCCGGACGATATCCGCGCGAATGCAGGCCACGCTGTACGGATTCGACCAGCCGGATATCCTCTTCCACCGTTGTTGCCCGATCCTGTGCAGCAAGTTGCCTTATCTTCTGGTCGTCCATGCCACCCACCGAATACCAACCGCGCCAAACCACCACGTGGTCGGCATCCACAGCACGCCAGTGATAGGTGTTCAGCACGTTCCCCGGATAGACCTGAAACGAGAACATCGGCCAGAGGAACCAACTGGAATACTCATCGAAATGCTCAAAGCCTGACTTAATGTCATAAGTCATGTTCTCGAGGCTTTGGCATTCCGTCGTGTGGCGCAGGCACATGCCCTGAGGCTGAATGTCATAGGTTTCCGGCCTGACCACGCCATTGGCAAAAGTCGGATGGTTGAGCGAGCAATGGTAGCACTCCGAGTAATTCTCGACTGAGACCTTCCAGTTGCACAGTTCCGGTATCTCGACCCATTCCAACGGCTTCAGATCGGCCCAGTTGGGCACCCATTCCTCAAGCTCGGCGCGGGCGTTCGGAAACCACTCATCCATGGGCGCAGCGTTGGGATCGAGATTGACGAAGACAAAGCCCAGGAACTCTTCGGTGCGCACTTCGTTCAGACACACGGAGGATTTGTCGAACCCTTCAACCGCCTTGAGGTTCGGCCCGGCCCGCAACTCTCCGGTCAACTCATAGGTCCAGGCGTGATAGGGGCAGACCACAACGCGCGTGGTGCCTGTGCCCTCGACCAGTTGATGGGCGCGGTGCTGACATACATTGTAGAACACGCGGATCTTCGAGTCGCGCCCGCGAATGGCAAACAGGTCCTGCCCGGCAACCTCGAAGGCCACATAAGCGCCCGGCTCAGCCAGTTCAGATGCATGGCAACCAAACTGCCAGGTACGCGCGAGCAACCCTTCCGTTTCCAACCGAAATATGGCGGGATCAGTATAATACCGGGCTGCAAGAGATTGGATGGGTGCTGTCACGTGTCCTCCGAGTGATAAAGGCCAAGCTGATGGCGACGTTTATGAAAAGTTTCGACCCGCTCGACGATCTCGTCGCTGGCAACGGCGATCACGAAAGACAGCAGCGTTTCCAGCAAGGCAACCGTACTGACCGAGGACGGGAAGAACTGTGGCGTATCCGCCGAGATGACAAAGCCATGGTCGGCGCTGCGTAGAATTGGGCTGGCGGGACTGTCGGACAGGCCCACGACCTTCAGGCCCTGTTCCTTTGCGACATGAACCGCCTCGACCACCTCGTTGCGATAAGGCTTGCAGGTCATGGCGATCAGAACGTCGCGTTCATCGGCCCAAGCCAGATCGTCGATCGGATTCGATCCGGGGCGCGGGATTGCGTGGAACTGCACCATCCCGGTCGACGCCAGATAGACAAAGTTCCGCGCATTCGAGTTGTTTACGCCCACGCCCAGCACGAACACATTGCGCGAATTCCAGATGTCTTCGGCGGCGGCTTTCAACTGTTCGGACGAGATATTGGCAAAGGTCTCCTCGACATTGCGCAAGGCGTCTTGGACCATGTCCGCATATAGCCCGCCCATATTTCCGGACTTGCGAATATCCTGCAGCCAGCGGGCGCGATCCGGGAAATCGGCCTGCCCGCGCCGGATTGCCTCGCGGAAGGGCACACGGAAATCCTCGTAGCCATCGAACCCGACCTGCCGCGCCATGCGGACGATGGTGTTGGGCTTCACATTCGCGGCCTCGGCGATTTCCCGCACCGTCGAAACCCCCACATCGCGCGGGTTTTCCAGCACATAAGTGGCGGCCTTGCGCGCCTCTGGCGTCAGCTCGGACAGTTCGTCCGCCAACCGCTCAAGAATCGTATTTGATACATTTGTCCCATTCATGATTGACGATGGTACTTTTGTTTGCTTACGATGTCGAGACAAAATCGACTCAGAGGATTGATCCGATGGCATCTGATTTCCCGACCCACGCACGCGTGGTTATCGTGGGTGGCGGAGTGATGGGGGTGGGCCTTGCCTATCACCTTGGGCACGAGGGCTGGGGCACAGACACTGTGCTGCTGGAAAAGGCCGAACTGACCAGCGGCAGCACCTGGCATGCGGCGGGGCAGATCACCCATTCGACCTCTAGCTTCGGCTTAGGCAAATGCGTCGATTACAATATCGGGCTGTACTCCAGCGCCTTGGAGGCCGAGACCGGTCAGGCCGTGACATGGCATGGATGTGGTTCGTTCCGGCTGGCCTATACCGAAGACGAGATGGACTGGCTGCGCCATACTCTGTCTGTGGGTCGTTCGCTGGGTTTCAACATCGAACTGGTTGGCCCGGATCGGATTGCCGAGCTGCATCCGTTCTACAATCTGGATGGTGTGTTGGGCGCGCTGCACACGCCCGATGACGGCCATGTGGACCCGACCAACGTGACCATGGCGATGGCCGCAGGTGCGCGTCAGAAGGGCGTTCGGATCATCCGTCATTGTCAGGCGACCAACATCACGCAGGCCGAGAACGGTGAATGGGTGGTCGAGACGCCCAAGGGCACGATCACCTGCGAGCACGTGGTCAACGCGGGCGGCACTTATGCGCGGCAGATGGGCGAATGGTCGGGCCTGCAACTGCCGATGACCTCGATGACGCACCATTATTTTGTGACCGAGCCGGTGCCCGAGTTCGAAGCTCTGGACAAAGAACTGCCAGTGATCCGGGACGACAAGAAGGTCTCGGGCTATATCCGGATGGAGCAAAAGCGCGGGCTGATCGGTATCTACGAGAAAGAGAACCCAAACTCGGTCTGGCATGATCACTGCCCGTGGGACTACGAGAACTGGCTGTTTGATGCCGATTACGACCGGGTAATGCCGTGGCTAGAGGAAAGCCTGAACCGGATGCCGATCTTTGCTGAACTGGGCATTCAGCGCGAGGTCCACGGTGCGATCAGCCATCCGCCCGATGGCAACCCGCTGATAGGGCCTGCGCCGGGCGTGCGGAATTACTGGTGCTGCTGCGGCACGCAAATCGGGATCGGCTGGGGGCCGGGCCTGACGCGCGAGCTGGCACGCTGGATGGTGCATGGGGCTGCCAATATCTCGATGCGCGAGTATGATCCCCGCCGCTTTGGCAGCTACGCCACGAAAGACTGGCAGGTGATCAAGGCTGAGGAAGACTATTGCCTGCGCCACGAAATCCCCTTCCCGCATTTCAATCGCCTGGCGGGCCGTCCGATCAAACCGTCGCCGCTGCATGAGTTGCTGAAATCAAAGGGGGCGGTGCATGAAGAGGTCTATGGCTTTGAACGCCCGCGCTGGTTTGCACGGGATGGGGTCGCGCAACAGGATCACTATTCCTTCCGCCGGACTGCTGCGGACGACATGGTCGCGCAAGAAGTCAAAGCCGTGCGCGAACGGGTCGGCATCATAGACGTCACCGCCTTCACCAAGGTCGAGGTTTCAGGCCCTGATGCCTACGCCCTGCTGGATCGGCTGACCGCGAACCGGATGCCGCAGAAAGATGGCTCGATCACCCTGACCCACATGCTGAACCGCCGGGGTCGGATCGAGTTGGAGACGACCATCGTGCGCATGGCGCAGGATCGCTATTACCTCGTATGTGCCGCGTTTTTCGAACAACGCCTGCTGGATCATCTGGCACAGCAGCGCGATGCCGAAGACGTCGTGATCACCGCACTTTCCGTAGATTGGTCGGCTCTGTCTTTGAACGGGCCAAAGTCACGTGATGTCCTGAGCGCCTGCACTGATGCCGACCTCAGCAATGCCGGGTTCCGCTGGCTCTCTGCTCAGCGGATCAGGATCGCGGGTCATGATGTCTGGGCTTTCCGGATGTCCTATGCAGGCGAGCTTGGCTGGGAACTGCATATGCCTAATGCCGCCTGTCTGGACGTCTACAACGCGCTCTGGTCAGCTGGCGAAGCGCATGGAATCGCCGACTACGGCAGCTTTGCGATGAATGTGATGCGGATGGAGAAAGGCTTCAAAGGGGCCGGAGAGCTAACCAATGAGGTCACTTTGGCCGAAGCCGATGTGCTGCGCTTTGCGAGAACCGACAAAGACTATCTCGGCAAGGACAAGACCCTGAACACAGATTTGCCGTGGATCTGTACCTATCTTGAGATCGAACCGGATGGTGAGATCGACGGACATGGTGGTGAGGCCGTGTTGCTTGACGGGCGTGTTGTTGGCTCGACCGCGTCCGTAGCGTATGGCCACACAGTCGGCAAAATCCTGGCCTTCGCTTATATCAAGCCCGAAGCCGCCGCTGCAGGCACCCAGCTTGAGGTCATCATCCATGGCACACCCCGCGCCGCGCTGGTTTTGTCTGAGCCCGCTTATGACCCGCAAAACCTGCTCCCCCGCACGGACGCCGCGCTCGAGGCCGCCCAATGACGCATCCCACCACAATGCAGGCCATGGTCACCATGGGTCACGGCGATCTGGATCAGATGGCCTGGCACGAAGACTGGCCGTGCCCGATCCCTGCCTCGGGCGAAGTATTGATCCGGGTCGGAGCCTGCGGGCTGAACAATACCGACGTGAATACGCGCTCTGGCTGGTATTCGAAAACCGTGAGCGACGCCACGACTGGCGGCGCATTTGAAGAAGTCGGCGAGGAGGACCCGACCTGGGGCGGCGCGCCTCTGGTTTTTCCGCGCATTCAAGGCGCAGATGTGTGCGGCCAGATCGTCGCCGTTGGCGAAGGTGCGGACCCACTCAGGATCGGCGAGCGAGTGATCACCGATTGCTGGCTGCGCGATCCGGCAGAGCCAACGAACAAGGACAAGACCGGCTATTTTGGTTCCGAACGGGATGGCGGGTTTGCGCAATACACGACAATCCCCACACAGAATGCCATCGCGATCCAATCCCCTCTGTCAGATGCGGAACTGGCGACATTCTCGTGCTCATATTCCACCGCCGAAGGGATGCTGACCCGCGCAAATGTCTCGGAGAACGACACAGTTCTGGTGCCTGGCGCATCGGGCGGCGTCGGAGGTGCATTGGTCCAGTTGGCAAAGCGACGCGGCGCGCGGGTGATCGCCCTGGCGTCAGAAGCCAAACACGCCGAGGTCGCGCAGCTTGGACCTGACCGCATCCTGCCGCGCGCACCGGAAAACCTGCGCGCCGCGCTTGGGCAGGAAAAGATCACCATCGTTGCCGATGTGGTCGGTGGGCCGTACTGGCCAAAGCTGATCGACGTTTTGGAGCGCGGCGGGCGCTATACCTGCTCGGGCGCGATCGCTGGCCCGATGGTGGAGTTCGATCTGCGTACTTTCTATTTGCGCGATCTGACCTTTACCGGCTCGACCGTGATTGACCCGGAGGTAATGCAAAACCTCGTTCGATACATTGAGGCTGGCGAGGTGAAACCTGCGCTCGCCGCGACTTATCCGCTGAGCGAATTGCACGCGGCTCAGGCCGCCTTTATCGCCAAGAAACACACCGGGAATATCGTGGTGATCCCATGAAGATGCATGATGTTCTGGAAGCAGCCCGGCTTTTACATCAATCGCACCCTGATCTGGCAGGGTTTGCCGATTGGCCCACAGATCTGGCATCGACGGAAACGGCACCCTCGCCGATCCCGGCAACTCAGCTTGTTCGCAGCTTCGACCTTGCTGGATCCGAGGTAACACACTGCATGGTCGAAGCCATTGCAGCGACAGCTGAGCTGGCGAACTGGAAAGTGACCTATACCGAGGAGGAGGTCGGTGCGGACTTCCTCGCGCGTTATGGGTATTATGAATTGTTCGGGCCGACCGGGCATTTCCACTCGACCCAATTGCGGGGCTATGTCGCATATTGGGGCGCGGGCCTGAACTATGACTGGCACAGCCATCAGGCCGAGGAACTATACGTGACCCTCGCCGGCGGCGCGCAATTCCGGGTCGAAGGTGACGAGGCTTTTGTCGGCCCCGGCCAGACCCGCCTGCACCAAAGCTGGCAAAGCCATGCGATGATCACCGGCGATCAGCCCATCCTGACCTTCGTGCTGTGGCGCGGCGCGGGTCTGAATGCCCTGCCGCAAATGGATGCATCATGAAGATCACACGCATCCGCATCTATCAGACCGGGCTGCCTTATGTAGGCGGCGCGTACGTTTGGGGCGCGGGAAATGCGATTGAAACGGCCATAGCCTCGGTCGTGGTCATCGACACCGATGCGGGCCTGCAAGGCTGTGGTGAGTTCACGCCCTGCGGTGAGAACTACATGATCGCCCATTCCGAAGGTGTCCCGGCGCTGGCCAAGCTGGTCGCGCCCAAGCTGCTGGGCGAAGATCCACGACAGGTCGGACGGATCGAGCAATTGATGGATCATCTTATCCAAGGTCACGGCTATGCCAAGGCCCCGTTCGATGCGGCCTGCTGGGATATCCTCGGACAGGCTTGCGATCAGCCGGTCTGGATGTTGTTGGGCGGCAAGCTAACGGACGGTGCACCGATGTATAGGGTCGCACCACAGAAAGCGACGGATGAAACCATCGCCGAGATGAACGCCTATCGCGATCAGGGTTATCGCCAGTTCCAGATCAAGGTCGGCGGCGATTGGGCAACTGATATCGACCGGATACGCGCGACAGTGCCGTTGTTAAACGCCGGAGAAAAGGCGATGGCGGATGCCAATCAAGGGTGGCGGGTCGACAATGCGATCCGCGTGGCGCGGGCGACCAGTGATCTGGATTTCATCCTTGAACAGCCTTGCCGGACCTACGAGGAATGCCAGCAGGTGCGCCGCGTCGCCGAACAGCCGATGAAGCTGGATGAATGTCTGACGGGTATGCATATGGCCCAGCGGGTCGTTGCGGATCGCGGGGCTGAAATCTGCTGCCTGAAAATCTCGAATCTCGGCGGGCTCAGCAAGGCGCGGCGCGTGCGCGATTACCTGATCGAAAACCGCATCCCCGTGGTCAGCGAAGACACGTGGGGCGGTGAGATCGCAACCGCCGCCGTGGCGCATTTCGCGGCTTCGACTCCGCCTGAGTATCTGCAGAACACCACGGATCTGATGAACTATAACACGCGCTCGACCGGGATCGGTGGCGCGGTGGCACGGAATGGGAAACTGTTTGCGCCCGATACGCCCGGCATGGGTGTCGTTCCTGACTTAGAAAGCCTCGGCGCGCCAGTAGCAGAGTACGGCTTATGAAGATTACATCCATTTCCGTGTATCAGGTCGATCTTCCGTTGGAGCATCCCTATTGGTTGTCCGCTGGGCGGCTGAAGTTCGAAACACTCGATGCAACGCTGGTGAAAATCGAAACCGATGCCGGGCTGATCGGATGGGGTGAAGGCACACCCTGGGGGCACACTTATGTTCCGGCCCACGGCCCTGGCATTCGTGCCGGTATCGAAACTATGTCTCGGTTCATTCTGGGCCTTGATCCGCGCCGGGTACTGGATGTCGAACGCGCGATGGATCTGGCGCTACCCGGGCATCTCTATGCCAAAAGCCCGATTGATATGGCATGCTGGGACATTGCTGGTCAGGCTTCTGGTTTGCCGATTGCCGATCTGCTGGGCGGAGGCTCTCGCACCCCGCGCCCCGTCGCCTCGTCGGTGGGGGCCAAAACAATTGAAGAAACCCGCTCTGTGATCGATCGCTATCGCCAACGCGGTTATATCGCCCATTCGGTCAAGATCGGCGGCGATGTGGCCCGTGACATCGCCCGTATCCGCGACGTCGAAAACCTGCGCAATCCCGAGGACATCATCCTGTATGACGTCAACCGCGGCTGGACCCGGCAGCAAGCCTTGCGGGTGATGAGCGCGGTCGAAGACCTCAACGTGATGATCGAACAACCCTGCGAAACGCTGGACGATATCGCGGCGATTTCCGGCAAACACGCCTCGCCGGTTTCAGTGGATGAAAGCCTCGTCACCCTGCAGGACGCGACCCGCATCACCCGCGATGGCATCGCAGAGATCTTTGGTATCAAGCTCAACCGCGTCGGAGGGCTGACCAAAGCCGCCCGGATGCGAGACGTCGCGCTGGCGCACGGGATCGATATGTTCGTCATGGCTACAGGCGGTACAGTATTGGCCGATGCCGAAGCCCTGCATCTGGCCGCGACCATACCGGACGCGAACTGCCACGCAGTCTGGGCCTGTCAGGACATGATTACCGTCGACATCGCAGGCGGTCGCGGGCCGCGCAATATCAACGGCCACCTTCACTTGCCCGAGGTCCCCGGTCTCGGCGTACACCCGGACGAAGACGCCCTCGGCCCTCCAATCGCAACCTACGAGGCCCCGCGATGATCCGCCCCTTCATCTGGCCCAAAATATCCCGGGGTGTGAATTGGCCACAGGCCAAGAGAGGGGCTGGCCCCTCTGACCACGCCACACTCAAGCCCAAAGGATGGGTTGAATGAAGATCACCAAGATATCCCTCTGGTCCATCGACCTGACCAGCCACGAAACCTACTACATGGCCGACGGCAAAACCTGCGCTACCGTCGAAACCCATGTACTGTGTCTTGAAACAGATACCGGCTTGAAAGGCTGGGGCGAGGTCTGTCCGATACCGCATTACCTGCCTGCCTTTGCCAAAGGTGTGCCCAGTGCAGTGGCCGAGATGGGGCCTGAAATCCTCGGCATGTCTCCCTTTGGCCCGGATGCCCCTATGCGGAAACTGGATGGCTTCCTGCTGGGTCATGCCCACGCCAAATCGATCGTCGACATCGCCTTGTGGGATTTGTTTGGGAAAGCCACGGGGCAACCTGTCTATGCGCTTCTGGGCGGGCGGACGCGCAAGGACATGCCCCTGTATCATTCAATCACCTGCGTCGCGTCGGATGAGATGGTCCGGATCGCCCAAACTGCTTATCAGACCGGAATTCGACAGTTTCAGGTCAAGCTGGGAGTCGAGGGCGACTGGCAGGCCGACGCCGAACGGCTAATCAAGGTACGAGAGGCCGTGGGTCCCGGCCCGCTGGTCTATGGCGACTGGAACTGCGGAGCCTCGCGCCTGCAAGCCACCCGTACCGGGCGCGCCGTGGCGCATCTGGATATCATGCTGGAACAGCCCTGCATAACGCTTGAGGACTGCGCCGCCGTCCGTCAGGCCACCGGCCTGCCGATGAAAATAGACGAAAACGCGTACGATCTGGCCTCACTGCTGCGGGCGTCGGAACTGGGCTGCATGGACGCGGTTGCGCTTAAACTGTCGAAATTCGGCGGCCTGTCGTCGATGCGCCGCGCGCGCGACTTGACCATTCATCTGGGGGCCGAGATCTGCGCCGAATGCACGTGGGGTTCCGATATCGTTACCGCCGCTTCGTTGCATTTTGCTGCCTCCACACCACATGGTTCGTTGATGAATACCTGCGATCTATCCTCTTATGTTTCGCCGCGCCTCTGCCCTGATGCGCCAGAACGTGCGGATGGTCGGATCGCGCCGCCTGACGGCCCGGGGCTGGGTGTGACGCCCGATCCGGAACTCCTTGGAACTCCGATTTTGGAAATGGCCTGACACATGTTGAAAACGCATACACAATCCGAATGGATCGCCCGCGCCGAACAGGTTCTGCCTGCCGGAGGGTTTGGCAATTTCGACCCCGGCATCATCATCGCACGCGGCGAAGGCAGCCGGGTCTGGGATGAGGACGGCAGGGAATATGTCGACTATCTGATCGGCTCCGGCCCGATGCTGCTGGGGCACGGCCATCCCGAGGTGATGGAGGCCGTACTGGAACAGCTACCCAAGGGCATGACCTTCTTTGCCAACAACAGCAAAGGCGTAGAGCTGGCCGAGGCCATCGTGAACGCGGTGCCGTGTTGTGAACAGGTCCGCTTTGTCGCTTCGGGGGGTGAGGCGGATATGTACGCGATCCGGCTCGCGCGCGCCTATACAGGCAAGGACAAGATCCTGAAATTCGAAGGCGGATATCACGGCATGAGCGCCGAAGCGCAGATGAGCCTCGCGCCAGCGAAACGGGTCAACTTCCCCCAAGCCGTGCCAGATAGCGCCGGTATTCCGCAAGGCGTTGCTGACCAGATGCTGATTGCGCCTTACAATGACCTCGAGGCCGTGGCCGCTCTGCTGGCGGAACACGGTGACGTGGCCGCGATCATGGTCGAGCCATTGCAGCGGATCATCCCGCCCGAGCCGGGCTATCTGCAGGGGCTGCGCGATCTGTGCGACACGCACGGTGTCTTGCTGATCTTTGACGAGATCGTCACCGGATTCCGCCTCGCCTATGGCGGCGCACAGGAGCATTATGGCGTGACGCCCGATATCTGCACGCTGGGCAAGATCATCGGCGGCGGCTTCCCTTTGGCCGCCCTGGGGGCCAGCGCCGAGATCATGCAGCATTTCGACAAGGACAAGGTCGGCGCCGATAAATGGCTGATGCAGCTGGGCACGCTTTCAGGCAACCCGGTCGCCGCAGCAGCGGGGCTGAAAACGATGGAAATTCTGGCACGTGAGGGTGCTTATGACCACTTGCGCGACATCGGACGCAAGCTGCAGGCGATGCAATCCGACGCTTTGACCAAAGCCGGAATCCCGCATCGGATTTGTGGCGACGAGACGCTGTTCGACATCTACTTCACCGAACAAACCTGTCGCGACTACCGCAGCGCTGCCCATGACGATCCCGGACGGAATGCGCGTTACAATGCGGTCCTGCGTGAGAAAGGTGTGTTTAAGTCACCGGGGAAACTATACCCCTCGCTCGCTGTGACGCAGGCTGATCTGGACCTGACAGAAGCAGCCGTGCAGGCGGCGGTTGCGACGATCCAGTCAGACTAGGCTCTGGTTGACCTCGCGCCTTCGCCGTGGGAACGATGCGCTAAGGCTCAGTCAGGCAGGATAGTGCGATGAAGATCGAACCCTTTGGCGTCGAAATCTGGATGGACGAATGGGAAACCAGATGCGCCTATAATCTTGCGGAGACCTGTGTCGAAAGCCTGACCATCGCAGAGCTGTTGCAGCTTGCCGGCCGAAACTCGGATGATCTGTCCGAGCTGCTGGGGATGAAGATGACCTATGGCGCGATACGGGGTTCGGATCGGCTGCGCGATGCGATTTGTGGCCTGTATGAGCGACAGGCGCGCGAGAATATCATCGTCACCCACGGTACGATCGGGGCCAACATGTTGGTCCACAAAACCCTGGTCGAACGTGGCGACAAGGTGGTGGCCGTTGTGCCGACCTATCAACAGCATTACTCGATCCCGGCCAGCATCGGTGCGGAGGTGACGCAAATCCAACTGCGGGCCGAGAACGCCTATCTGCCCGATCTGGAAGAGCTGCGCGCCGCAGTGACGCAAGACACCAAACTGATCGCCATCAACAACCCCAACAATCCGACCGGCGCGGTGATGGATCGCGCTTTCCTGCTTGAGATTGTTGAGATCGCGCGCGCCGCCGGGGCCTGGTTGCTGTGTGACGAGGTTTATCGCGGCACCGGGCAAGAAGGCTCCGGCATGACCGACGCAGTTTCTGATCTCTATGAGAAAGGAATTTCGACTGCGGGCATGTCCAAGGCATTCTCACTGGCGGGGCTGCGGCTGGGCTGGATCGCCGCCGCACCAGAATTGATCGAGGCGGTATCGATCCATCGGGATTACGATACGATCTCGGTCGGTATGATCGACGACCATTTCGCGACACTCGCGCTGGAACACCACGACAAGGTTCTGGCGCGCAGTCAAGCCATCACGCGCGGCAACCTTGCCATGCTGGCGGAATGGGTTGCGAAAGAGCCCCGGATCAGCTGGATCAAACCCAAAGCCGGGACGACCGCGCTGTTGCACTATGATTTCGACATGCCCTCACGCGAATTCTGCGTGAAACTACTGCAGGGCACCGGTGTGATGTTCACGCCGGGCTCTGCGCTGGGATTAGAAGGCTGCGTTCGGATCGGTTACGCCAATACGCCCTCGATCCTTCGCGACGGATTGGAGAAGGTCTCCGGTTTCCTAGCAAAACTGGGTTAGCGCCGCATCGACTGACCATTGTGGAACAGATGCACTTTCTCGGGCGCAGCGGTGACCGAGACGCTTTGCCCACGCAGATTACGCTGAATGCCAGGAAGCTTGGCAATCACTGCATCCCGGTCTTCGGGTGCTGCGAAATAGAGCAACGTAACCTCGCCCAGCGCTTCGGTAAAGTCCACCACGCCGGAATAGATCGCGTCTTCCTCGGCCATCACCAAATCCTCAGGCCGGACGCCGATATTGACGGTTTTGCCTTCGTCCGAGGCATCGGTCGGTATCGAAGAGACCGCCACGCCACCATCATCCAGTGCCACAGTCGTCGTCTCTCCGGTCGCGGTGATGGTGCCCGGAAGCAGATTCATGGCGGGTGAGCCGATGAATTGCGCGACGAACTCATTGTCAGGCGTCTCATACAATTCGAGCGGTGTGCCAACCTGAGCGATTCCCTTGTTGGCCAAAACCACGATGCGGCTGGCCAGGGTCATCGCCTCGACCTGATCATGGGTGACGTAGATCATCGTGCTATCGGGCATCGCTTCTTTCAGACGCGCAATCTCGATCCGTGTGGCCACGCGCAACGCAGCGTCCAGGTTCGAGAGCGGCTCGTCAAACAAATACACCTTTGGGTCGCGCACGATGGCCCGTCCTATTGCAACACGCTGGCGCTGCCCGCCGGACAGTGCCTTGGGCAGACGATCCAGCAGCGGTTCAAGCTGCAGAATCTGCGCGGCGCGATCCACGGCCGCATCAACCTCAGCGCTTGGCATCTTGGCGATCTTGAGCGCGAAGGCCATGTTTTCCCGCACCGTCATATGCGGATAAAGCGCATAAGACTGGAACACCATCGCGATGCCCCGCTGCGCGGGCGGCACATCGTTCACCACCTGCCCTTCGATCTCAAGCGTGCCACCCGTGATCTTTTCAAGGCCCGCGATCATCCTCAGCAACGTGGATTTACCACAGCCCGAAGGGCCGACAAAAACGACCAGCTCACCCTGTTCGATATCGAGATCGATATGTTTCAAAACATCGACCGGGCCATAGGACTTGGCCACATCCGTAAGCTTGAGTTCCGACATGGTTTACCTCTTTTCCCGAGCCAGCAGACAGAATTGAGCGGCGTTCAGCACCACAGTGCCTTCCCCGTGAACACCGCCCAACTCCTCCCCGATCACATGCCATTCGCCGCCAGGCAGAGACACCTCAGTGGGTTCTGCTCCCATGTTAAAAGCGCAAAACACCTGCTGGGCGTCATCCTCGCGAATGAAGGTCAGAAGCGACCCGATCTGTGCCATTCCTGTTTGCGCTCCGGACATCAACGCTGAATGCGCATGACGCAAAGCAATCGCATGGCGGTAGTGGTACAGCATCGAAGTTGGGTCCTGCTCTAACCGATCCACTGCTCGCTCGGCTTGTGTACGGCTGACCGGTAACCACGGTCGGCCTGTGCTGAACCCGGATTGTTCATCCTGCGAAGCCCAAACCATCGGCGTCCGACAACCGTCACGGCCTTTGAATTCTGGCCAAAATTCAATGCCATAGGGGTCCTGCAAATCCTCGAATGCTACATCTGCCTCGGGCAGACCCAGTTCTTCACCTTGGTACAGGCAGGCGGAACCCTTCAGGCACATCATCAGGACCGCATGCTGTCGGATGGCCGCATCATCCAGACCCCAGCGCGAGGCATGGCGCTGCACATCGTGGTTCGAGAAGGCCCAGCAGGGCCACGCATCGCCCGCCTTGTCCTCCAACTGATCAAAAACCTGCTTGGTGTAAGCTGCCGTCAGCGCACGCTTTTCAAGGAACTCGAAGGCATAACACATATGCATCCGTTTATCGCCGCTGGTGTACTCGCCCATAATCTCAAGCCCGCGCTGCGCGTCGCCGACCTCGCCCAGACAGGCGCGGCCCTGGTATTCGTCAGTCAGGGCGCGCAACCGTTCAAGGAACGCGATATTCTCGGGTTGGCTTTTGGAATAGAGGTGATCCTGATGGTTATACGGGTTCACCATCGGCGCAATTGATGAGTTCCTCTGATCCATCGGCAGGCCGGGATTGTCACGCAGCTGGGCGTCGTGGAAATAGAAATTGATCGTATCCAGACGGAACCCGTCGACCCCCATATCCAGCCAGAAGCGCGCCACATCCAGCAGCGCATCCTGAACATCCTTGCAATGGAAGTTCAAATCCGGCTGCGAGGTCAGGAAGTTGTGCAAATAATACTGTAACCGCCGCGCATCCCACTGCCACGCCGAACCGCCAAAGATCGACAGCCAATTATTCGGAGGTGTCCCGTCAGGCTTGGGATCGGCCCACACATACCAATCGGATTTCGAGTTCTCGCGACTGGCGCGGCTTTCGCTAAACCATGGGTGTTGGTCCGAGGTGTGGGATAGCACCAGATCGATCATCACCTTCAACCCATGCGCATGGGCTTGATCCAGCAGCTCTTTGAAGTCCGCCATGGTGCCGAACATCGGGTCGACATCGCGATAGTCGCTGACGTCATAACCAAAATCCTTCATCGGAGATTTGAAGAACGGCGAAATCCAGATCGCATCAACCCCCAGCGAGGCGATGTAGCCTAGCCGCTGGGTGATGCCCTTGAGGTCTCCGATCCCGTCGCCGTTGCTGTCCTGAAAGCTGCGTGGATAGATCTGATAGATCACACCGCCCCGCCACCACTCCGACGCCGCTTTGGTTGTTTTGAATGCTGTCGCGTTGTTTTGCACGTTCATCACACGCCCTTATTTTACAGACCCGGCCAGCAAACCGCGGACCAGATATTTTTGCATTGCAAAGAAGACCACCAGCGGTACCGCGATTGAGACGAACGCCGCAGTGGCTAGGATTTCCCAGTTGCCGCCCCGCGTACCCAAAAGCTCAACGATGCGGTTCGTCATCACCGTGGTCTGGCCGGTGGCATCAATCAGAAACACCTTGGCGACTAACAGATCGTTCCATGTCCATAAGAACTGAAAGATCGCAAATGAGGCCAAGGCCGGGAAGCTGAGCGGCAGGATCAGTTTTGTGAAGATCTGGAACTCGGTCGCGCCATCGACCCGCGCATTTTCAATTAGATCGCGAGGCAGCCCGGCCATGTAATTCCGTAGCAGGTAAATCGCCAGCGGCATCCCGAAACCGGTATGCGCGAGCCAGACGCCAAGATACCCTTTGGGAATCCCAATGCTCAGGTGAAGTTTCAGAAGCGGGATCAGCGCCAATTGCAAGGGTACGACCAGCAATCCGACAACCGCTGCAATCAGCAGGGCACGGCCCGGGAAATCCATCCATGCGAGCGCATAGGCCGCAAAAGCGGCGACAAGGATCGGAATGATCGTTGCCGGGATCGTTACCGTGAGTGTGTTGAAAAAGGCCTTGCCCATGCTGTCGGTACTGTCTTCGGCCAGCAGCACCTTGTGATAGTTCTCTAGCGTGAATTCAGGCGGCAACTCGGCCGTTACAAAGACGCGCGCGCCGCGGCTGCCCGAGAACTCTTCGGTGTTCTCCATCCGGTAGTTGCCATCAGCGTCAACCGTAATATCTCCACCACGACGAAGCTCAGCCGTTTCGCCCGGTTTGAACGCATCGATTGCGCGAGAGCTGACGCCCCACTGCGAAATCTTGGCCGTCACGCCTGCGTCAAACAGATTGCCTTCGATGACGTAAACCCCGTTTTCCAGGACCTGCGTATCGGGCGCTGCGCTGCGCAGAGTCAGGTTCTGCTCGGACGGAAACAGCGAGCGCCACCAGCCGCTGGTCGCAATCTGGTCCGCCGTCCGGAAGGACGAGATCAGAAGACCCAGCGTCGGAAAGACCCACAGCACAACCAAAAGGACGACCGAGGCATGGACCACCCATCTGAGAGCCGGTTTGGTTCCTGCAATATCATTCATACCCGCCCCCTTATTTCATCTCTTGGCGTGCATTGCGCACGTTCCAAATCAGGATCGGTGTCACAAGCAGCATGATCACCATGGCCGAAGCCGATCCCACGCCCCAGTCATTGGCTCGAAACAGTTTGTCGAACATGTAATTGGCCAGCACCTGAGTTTCCCACTGCCCGTTGGTCATGGCGAAAACGATGTCAAAGACCTTGAGAACGGTGATCGTGATCGTCGTCCACACCACGAGGATTGTGGTCTTGATCTGCGGCACCTTAATCTTGAAAAAGATCTGGAACGGGTTCGCGCCGTCCAGAATGGCAGCCTCGATGGTCTCTTCTGGAATGCCCCGCAATGCGGCAGATAGAATAACCATAGCAAACCCGGTCTGAATCCAGACCAGCACGATCATCAGGAAGAAACTGTTCCAAAATGGGATCGTCAGCCAAGTCTGCGGCTCGGTTCCGCCAAAAAAGATATAAAGCGCGTTCAGAATGCCGATCTGATCCTGTTCCGCTGGCCTTGTGTCATAGACCAGTTTCCAGATCACCGAGGCCCCGACGAACGAGATTGCCATCGGCATGAAGATCAGTGCCTTGGCCACATTGCCCCAGCGGATCCGGTCGGTCAGTTGTGCCACCAGCAGACCAAACGCAGTCGACATCGCCGGAACCACGATCAACCAGAGCATGTTGTTGCGCATGGCTTCCCAGAATTTCGGCTCGGCGGCCATCTGGCGATAATTTTCAAGGCCAACCCATTCGTAGCCTCCCCCGGGGATGCGATCTGTCAGCGACAGGCGCAGCGTCTCAACCACCGGGTAGGCCAGATACAGGCCCAGAGCGAGCAGCGCAGGAAACAGAAACAGCCAGGGCCGGATCATATTGGCACGGTTGATATTGCGACCCGCATTCGGTCCGCGCGCCGGGAACAGAACCTTGTCCAGAAACTGGTTCGACAGATAGAAATAGCCCACACAGCCCGACACGCCGATGGCGATGGTCAGCAGGCCCTGAAGTGCCGGATGCATGACGCTCTCCGTTGCAAAAGGGGATTGGGGCGGCCTGTTGAGTAGGCCGCCCGGTCTCAGACGCGCTTAGTCCAGCGCATCCCAGGAGGATTGGATTTCATCGGCTACCTCTTGTGCAGGCTTGCCTCCGGTATAATCGACCATTCCGGTCCAGAAAGTGCCCGCACCCACGCCGCCCGGCATCAGGTCAGAGCCGTCAAATCGGAACGTGGTCGCGCCCAGAAGGATGTCGTTCATTTTCGCCAGCGTTGGGTCCGAGAACAATGAGGTATCAACGCCCTTGTGGGGGGTTAGAAAACCGGTCAACTGCATCCAGATCTCATGCGCTTCGGGCGTTTGCAGGTAAGCGATCAGATCGTGTGCAGCAGGGCTGTCATTGGTTATTGCCCAAAGCGTACCAGCCCCCAGAACTGGACTGCCCAGATCCTTGCTTTCATATGCGGGGAAGTAGAAGAAATCCGCATCTTCACCGACGACGGTACCCTCTGGGAAGAAAGCAGGGATGAATGACGCCTGACGATGCAGGTAACACTGCGGAGGAGAACTGAACATGCCCTTCGGACTATCACGGAAGTCTGTTGTCGCGACCGCACCGGCACCGCCTGCTACATAGTCGTCATTGCGTGCGAAGGCCCCAAATTCTTCGATCGCTGCGATGACTTTAGGGTCATTAAACTTCATCTCGTTCGCGACCCAGGCGTCGTAGTCATCGGGCGACTGCGTACGCAGCATCATGTCTTCGACCCAATCCGTCGCCGGCCATCCGGTTGCGCCACCGGACCCCAGCCCGATACACCACGGCGTCTCTCCGTCAGCTACAATCTGGTCGGTCAGCGCCTTTAGTTCTTCCATCGTGGTTGGGACTTCATAGCCCGCATCCTCGAAATTCTCTGGCACGTACCAGACCAGCGACTTCACATCGACCTTATAGAAGAAGCCGTACAGATGCTCCTGTCCGTCCGCGCCCGGGTAAGTTCCCAGATCAACCCAGGACTGACCTGCGGCATAGTTGTCCCGTATCCAATCCGCTGTTCCATCACCCAGCGGGGCCAGAAATCCCGACTTGGCCATGTCCGCCGCAAGCCCAGGCTGAGGGAAGACAGCAACATTCGGCGCCGACCCGGCCTCGGCATCAATTCTGATCTGCTGCTCGAAACTGTCCGAACCAACATAGGCATACTCATGACCCGTCGCGGCGGCGAAGCCATCCAGAACCTTTTCGACATTCTCCTGATCCGGCCCCAGCCATGGCCCGAACACAGTCACCTTGTCAGCCTGCGCCGCGCCCGCCATCAGGGCGAACGTGGCCGCACCTGCATAAAGCGAGTGTTTCATGAATTCTCCTCCCAGTATGTTCCGCGCATCGAGATTCGTTTTTCAAAGCGCTTTGAATACCTGAGTTTATCCGCTAACATTTAAGCTCTGTCAACATTTCGTTACTCCATCGCCATAATACCGGTTACTTTTGCTTATCTCGCGAAACAGGTTGACGGAAACTGGATTTCGAATCACAACAATGTAAATCAACTTTTGAAGGCGCTTTGAAAGCCATGAACTTAAAGCAGCTCTCGGAAATACTCGGCCTTTCACAGACAACGGTCAGCCGAGCGTTGAACGGGTACCCCGAAGTGAAAGAGGATACGCGCATCCGAGTTCAGGCCGCTGCCGACAGGCACGGCTACCGTCCAAATAGTCGTGCCAAAGGGCTGGCTACAGGGCGCTCGATGGTGATCGGCCATGTGATTCCCACCTCATCGCAGCATGAGATGGTAAATCCGATTTTTGGGGATTTTGTTGCCGGCGCGGCGCAGAAATACGCTGATAACAACTATGACATGATGTTCACCCATGCGCCTGATACATCGATCGAGGCCTCCTATCGCAGCCTTTTTAATCGCGGCGTGGTGGATGGCATTGTGCTGCAAGGCCCAAAGGTGAACGAACCGCGGATTTCGGTTCTGTCCCGGATGGGAGTGCCGTTTATCGTCCACGGTCGCTCGACCGGCGCAGAAGTTCCTTATGACTGGATCGACGTGAACAACCAGCGGTCCTTCGAGCGTGCGACGCGTTTTCTGATCGACCTCGGGCATCGTCGAATTGCACTCATCAACGGCTTGGAAGAGATGGATTTTGCCCAGCGCCGCCGAAACGGCTATATGGCGGCCTTGGCCGAAGCCGGGATCACCCCTGATCCGGAATTGCTGCGCAGCGCCGAAATGACCGAGATTTACGGGCACCAAACTGCTTGCGACATGCTGAAACTCCCGAACCCGCCCACGGCAATTCTGGCCTCGTCCATTATCTCTGCGGTGGGTATCCGGCGCGCACTGGAAGAGAACGGGTTGAAGATGGGCCGTGATATCTCAGTCATCGCCCATGATGATGAGTTGTCATACATGCGTAACGGGCAGGACGTACCGATTTTCACCGCGACGCGTTCATCCGTCCGACATGCCGGAGATCTGGCAGCAGAAATGTTGATCGAACGGATCAACGCACCCAATGACCCACCAAAAACGCGACTTCTAGAGGCTGAGCTGGTTGTTGGTAGCTCAACCGGGCCTGCGCTGCGAAGGGATTGATATGAAACATAAACGCATAGATTTTCCTCAGGATTTCCTATTTGGCGTGGCAACCTCAGCCTACCAGATCGAGGGGCATGCCCAAGGCGGTGCAGGCACAACTCACTGGGATAGTTTTGCCGCCACCCCAGGCAACGTTGCGCATGCGGAAAACGGGGGCGTGGCCTGTGATCACTATAACCGGTTCGAAGAAGATTTCGACCTGATCCGGGACGCAGGCTTCGACTGCTATCGGTTCTCGACCAGCTGGGCGCGGGTCCTGCCCGAGGGGCGCGGCCAGGTGAATCAAGAAGGGTTGGATTTCTATGACAGGTTGACAGATGCACTGCTGGAACGCGGCATCAAGCCATGCGCCACGCTTTATCATTGGGAGCTGCCTTCGCCGCTTGCCGATCTGGGCGGCTGGCGCAATCGCGATATTGCGGGCTGGTTTGCAGACTTTACGCAGGTCATCATGGGGCGCATCGGTGACCGGATGCACAGCGTCGCCCCGATCAATGAGCCATGGTGTGTGAGTTGGCTGAGCCATTTTGAAGGTCACCACGCCCCCGGGCTGCGTGACATCCGTGCCACCGCACGCGCGATGCATCACGTCCTATTGGCGCATGGTCATGCCATTCAAACCATGCGCGCCCTGGGCATGTCCAATCTGGGAGCGGTGTTCAATCTGGAATGGGCTGAACCCGCCGACGACAGCGCCGGGGCGCAAACGGCTGCCGCACTCTATGACGGCATCTACAATCGCTTCTTTCTGGGCGGTGTATTCAACAAAGCCTATCCCGAAAACGTTCTGGAGGGTCTCTCCCCTCATCTGCCCCAAGGCTGGCAGGACGATTTTGACACCATCGGCACGCCAGTCGACTGGTGCGGATTGAACTATTATACACGCAAACTGATTGCGCCTGCTGACACGCCATGGCCCTCTCTGCAAGAGGTGCCCGGCCCTCTACCCAAGACCCAGATGGGATGGGAGATCGATCCCGCCGCCCTCTCGCGCTTCCTGATCCGCACTGCAAAGGACCACACAGGCGACCTGCCGATCTATGTCACCGAAAACGGGATGGCGAGCCAGGATCGTCAGCAGGATCAGAACCGGATCGACTATCTGGATCGACACCTAGCCGAGGTTCGTAGGGCGCAGGAGCAAGGTGTCCCAGTCAAAGGGTATTTCGTATGGTCGCTGCTCGACAATTACGAATGGGCCCTGGGATATGAAAAGCGTTTCGGACTGGTCGATGTGGATTTCGAGACGCTGGAGCGGAGGCCCAAAGCCTCCTACCGCGCGCTGCAAAGCGCTCTATCCCGCAGTTAGGATAGCCGCCGACGCAGATGTCGGCGGCTATCAAATCACTCGATGAAAGTCCGTGCCAGACGGTCCCTGAGCGGTTGGGCCAGATAGCTGAGCGCCGTACGTTCACCAGTATTCACGAACAGATCCGCAGGCATCCCCGGCACCAGCTCCAGCGAGGCCACCTGTTCTGGTTGCGCCTCGTCCAGCTTGATCTGCGCCAGATAATAGGGCTGTCCTGTGCGGTCGTCCTCAAGACTGTCTGCCGAGATATCGGTGATCCTGCCGGTCGCTTCGGGCACCTCGCCCTGATCAAAGGCCGACAGACGCACGCGGGTCGACTGACCGACAAACAGCTTCTCGATATCAGCCGTATTCACACGGGCCTCAACGATCAGAGGCTGGTCGGCCGGGACAATGTCCAGAATGGACTCACCCGGACGCACAACACCCCCTGATGTAAACACCGTTAGGCCCACGACACGCCCGCTGACCGGGGCGGTGACCGCGACGCGTTTGCGACGCTCGGCAGCACCCACATATTGCGGCTCCAGCGTGGCCAACAACGCCTCAACTTGCGCCAGTTCGGTCGAGATTGCCTCGGCGCGCTGATTCTGCTGACCGGTACTGCCCAATTGCAATTCGCTGATCCGGTTGCGTGCCTGAGCTTCTTGCGTGGTCAAGGAGGCCTCGACACCGATCAGGCGCTCGACCTCGACCCGACGGCTGTTGACGCGGTTCGCGGCGACCAACCCTTTGTCCTGTAATGTCTCGAGATTGCCAAGCTCTTCGCGCGTGATGTCCATCTGGCGCGCATTGGCCTGACGCTGGGCCTGAAGCCCTGCGATCTGGTCCCGCAGGTTGGCGATCTGCTGATCCAGCAGATTCTTCTCGGCTGTCCGCGTACGAATTTCGGCATCGAACAGCAATTTCTGCGTCAGGAACGCATCTTGCCAGTCGCGACTGTTCATCTCGACCCGCATCATCTGATCGACATCTGCCCGTTCGAATCGGCCTTCGTCGCGGATTTGCGCAACCAAACGGGCGCGGCGCACCGTCAACTCGCCCAACTGGCTTTTGATAACGTCCAGGTTGACGTCCAGATCGGTGCTATCGAGTTCAACCAATGTCTGCCCGGCCTCAACCAGATCCCCATCGGCGACCAAAATCGTGCGCACGATACCGCCGTCCAGATGCTCGACCGTCTTGCGGTTACCTTCGACCACGAAAGACGCCGGAGCCACAACCGCTCCATCCAGTTTTGAGGCGGCGGCCCAGTAAACCGAACCTCCGACAAACCCGGCCACGATCAGCAGTCCCAGGATCACAAATCCCTTTATACCTGCACCGGGAAGCTTTTGCTCGGCCCGATTATAATCTTCCAGACGTAGAGGGCCCTGTTCGGGTGCGTTGTAAACTGTAGGGGTCATTGGATTGGTCCTTTCCGTACAGACGACTGCGTGTCACGAGTCGTAATCTGAGGACGTTCTTGTCGCGGCAGGTCGGTTTGCTGACGCGGGCGCAGAATCTCATCCTTGTCGCCAAAGCCGGTCTGAGTGCCCTTGCTGAGCGTAAGGACCTTGTTCACGGCTTCCAGCGTGCTGGGACGGTGGGTCATCACGAAGGTGATGGCTCCGCGTGCACTGGCGCCGCGAATGGCGTTACGCAGGGCAAGCTCACCTTGCGCGTCGAGGTCCGAGTTCGGCTCGTCCAGCACCAGAATGAATGGGTCACCATACAGCGCACGCGCCAGCGCGATACGCTGTCTCTGACCGCCCGACAGGTGGAAACCGTCACCCAGCAGCGTGTCATAGCCATCGGGCAGATTGCTGATCAGGCCATGAACATCGGCAGCGACGGCGGCTTCAAACACCTTGGCGTCATCGACCGAGGTTGAAAAACGCGCGATATTCTCGCGGATCGTACCATCGAACAATTGCACGTCTTGCGGCAGATACCCGATCAAGTGGCCCAGATCCTGCGGATCCCATTTCGCCATGGGCGTCCCATCCAACCGGATCGCCCCGCGCTGAGGGGTCCATATCCCCGCCAGCATCCGCGCCAATGTGCTCTTGCCCGAGCCGCTATGACCGATCACGGCCATCACGTCCCCCGCAGACAATGCAAACTCGATATCGCCGATGGTGGCATTGCGCGCCAGCGGTGGTCCGGCCTGAGAAATCACCGTGTTGATCGAGAACTGCGGATGCGGCAGAGCCAAACGCTTGGGCTGCGCGGGAAATGCCTCATCCAGAGCGCGCAGATTCTTGTAGGACCCGCGTGCCGCCAGAAAGCCGCGCCACTGGCCGATCAGCTGATCGATCGGGGCCAGCGCGCGGGCCAGAACGATGGTTGCAGCGATCATCACCCCAGCCGTGGCCTGCCCGGTGATGGCCAGCGCTGCGCCCAGTCCCAGCATGCCCGACTGAAGCGCCATGCGGATCGTCTTGGACAGAACCGAGAAACTGGCGATGCGGTCGGCCACGCGGGTTTTCAGCGCATGGGCATCCTGTTGCAGAGCTGTCCAGCGCCGGGCGAGATCACCATTCATCCCCATTGCTTGGACAAGCTCTGCATTTTGCTCACTTGCGGTGAACAAAGCGTCGGACCTGCTGCGCGCGCGGGATGCGTCCTGCATGACGCCGGCGGCGCGCGAATTGTTGATCAGGGCCAGAATTGTAAGGGTCAGCGCTCCAGAAAGGCCAAGCGCGCCCAGATAGGGGTGCAGCATGTAAAGCACCGCCAGATAGATCGGGATCCACGGCGCATCGAAAAACGCGATCAATGTGGGGCCCGAGATGAAATCACGTAGACCGGTGATATCTGCGGACGGATTGTCCGTGGCAGTGGATTTGCCCTGCAGACGGCGGCGGATCGAAGCCTGCAGCAGTGGTGCGCCGATCTTCAGCTCGAACCGCGCGCCCAGCCGGCTCAGGATGCGGACTCGCATCAGGTCCAGCAGGCCGGTGACGATGAACACGCCGCCTAACAGCAGGGTCAGGGCGATCAGGGTGTCCATGTTCTGGCTGGTCAGTACGCGGTCATAGACCTGCAGCATGTAAAGCGGACCGGCGAGCATAAGAAGGTTAAGGACAAGGCTGAAAAAGCCGATTGCGAAAAAGCCGCCTCGCAACGAGGCCCAGGCTGTTTTGACGGATGATTTTTTCTGAAACATGACGGTGATCTCTTTTCAGGGTGAAAGGGTGGCGACCTACGCCGCCACCCCGTTGGGTCAGTGATCAGACGACAAAGTCATCGTCAGTCAGATCCGAGGCGTTGACGCCAACCAGACGCACCGAGTTGTCGGACGAGAAGGACAGAACCGCATCTTCTCCGTCTTGTTCGATGTTCAGATTGTCGCGGAAATCCGGACCGAAATCGGTGAAGTCCAGACGGTCGATGCCGGTCTCGTATTCTTCGACCACATCGTGGCCGAACTCACCTTCGAAGATCAGGATGTCTTCTCCGGCGCCACCGATCAGGACGTCATTGCCACCCTCACCGTTCAGGATGTCGTCACCGGCCTGACCGCGCAGGACGTTGTCGCCCGAGTTGCCAGACAAGATGTCGTCGCCACCGTTCGGGCTGTTCACGTTGTTCGAGCCGCTGATGTTTTCGAACCCGAAGACCTGATCCAGCGTGACCCCATCGGGCGCGTTGACGCTGGCGACACCGTTGCCGTCTTCGTCAAGGTCCAGAACAACGCCCGGCCCAGCGGTGAACAGCGCGGTGTCAATGCCTTCGCCGCCGATGATGATATCGGCCCCACCGAACGAGTGGATGGCATCGTTGCCCCCAGCACCGTCGAGCACGTTGAACTCGTTGTTGCCAAGGATCAGGTCATCGCCTTCCGACCCGATCACGTTTTCGAAGTCGTCAACCTCGGCCACGATCTCGCCGAACTGGATGATGGCCCCGTCCTGCGGACCTACGTCGCCGTCTACCAGAGGGCTGGGTACCGGGCCACTGAGGTCCAGATCGATTGCCACACCGTCGAAGCCCGACAGGTCGATCGTGTCGCTGTCACCCGAGCCGACAACCCGTTCGATCGAGCTGAGGATGTCCGTTTCGATCTGGTTGTCGATGACGTCCAGCCCGACAACACCCGAGCCACCTGTGGCGTCCACGTCGAGGGTTGCACCGGCATCCACCAGCGTATCCTGAACCACCGGACCGTTTTGGCCAGCAGGTGCATTGTGCAGGTGGATCGCCGAAACAACACCCGGGATCGGGGTTTGCAGATCGGCTTCGTTCAGGCCAGTGACGCTCAACTCACTGGAATAGCTCACCTCGCCGGTGTGCAGGTTCTGCACAACAACTGCCGTGGCAAAACCGGTGGCTTCGCTATCCGACAGCGGCCCGGGCTCCTGCGCGGCGTCCAGCGGACCGCTCAGCTTGATGGTACGGATACCGTCCACGGTTTCGTCGCTATCAACCAGCAACTGGCCACGGATTTCACCAGCCGGGAAATCGGAGGTGTGGATGTTGTAGTACAGGTTGTTTGCCGCAGCCTGTTCCACAAACGCGGCACCGTCCGCAATGGCCGACCCGAACTGACCGGGCGCGGTCACGGCCTGATTGACAACACTCACGTTGAAGCCGGTGTCGCGCACGGCGGTTCCGTTGCCGTTGGCATCAAGGCTGACTTTGACGGACACATCCAGATCCGAGAAATCGGCTGTGTCAAAGCCTTCACCACCTTCGATGAAGTCGTTTCCAAGGCCGCCGACGATCACGTTGTTACCCTGACCGGCGATCAGAACGTCATCCCCTGCTCCTCCGTCGACGACACCGTTGATCCGACCGAAGTCTACAACGATGTCGTCTCCGGCACCCAGTAACACGTTACCATTTACTACACCTTCGTCATCGTTAACGAATGTCACTGAGCCTGCCTCGGTCGCGTCAATCGCGTTGACCTGACCCGAGATTTCACCTTCGTTGATGATGGCACCCAGAATGTTCAGACCACCATCGATGCGGATACCTGCAGCTGCGTCGCTGTCTTCCGATCCTGCGATCAGGCCTTCGTTCTGAACCAGACCGGCAAAGCTTGCATCTTCGACATTGCTGAACAGACGCAAACCATCGCCGACCTGATTGCCTTCGGTTGCGTCGCCGCGACCTTTGAAAGTGCCTTCGTTGAAGATCGCCGCCGAAACCACGTCTCCGTCCACATCACCGGTTTGCAGCGCCACGGCTGAGCCGTTATTGCCAAAACCCGCATCCACCAGACCGGTGTTGGTGAAGGTATAGTTGTCAGCGGTGGCATCGGCGTAGACAGTACCGTTGCGCTGATCGCTCGTACCGAGGATGTCGTTTTCGTTGCGAACTTCCAGACCGTTACCGTCGATATTCAGCGCCCGGCTGTCCGAAGTCACAATGCCGGTGTTCAGGAACAGGCCACCGGTGTGATCGCCGGTCCCGAAGTAAACGCCGTTCTGCACACCTGCGATCAAGCCCGAGTTGGTCAGCGTACCTTTGAAGTTCACGTTATTGACGACACGCACGCCGGCAACGGTTCCATTGTCCCCTTCCGACAGGATCGTGCCCGTGTTGGTGATGGTGGCATCGGTTGTTCCGGTATTGCCGACATTGCCGATCCGCACACCGTCACCGGCCAGACCGACATTGGCAGCGGCGTTGCCACGGCCGATGATGATACCATCGTTTTCCAGCGTGAATGTGTTGACGCCATCTTCGGCCCCGCCGATCTCAGCCCCAAAGCCCGAGCCCTGGTTGTGCTCACCGGCGTCAATCACGCCATTGGCCAGGTTGCGAACCGAGAAATCATCCGCGGTGCCATCGGCATAGACCGTACCGTTCCGTTGATCGTCAGTGCCCAGAATGACGCCACCGTTGACCAGATCCACGCCAGTGCCGTCGATGTTGACCGCGCGGCTGCCGGACTGGATGGTGCCGAAGTTCAGAACGTCCAAATCATGCTCGGCATTGCCGATATAAAGACCATTCCGCGCACCTTCGATCACACCGGTCGAGGTGTTCACGATGCGGCCTTCGGCCGCTGCGCCGTCGGCGATGCGGATACCACCTGCAGTGCCCTGATTGCTTTCAGAAGAGATCAGGCCGCTATTGACGATATCGGTTTCCGAGATCGTGCCCTCGGCACCGTTGTTGATGCGGATACCGTCCCCTGCGCCCGGGGTGTTAGACGCCTCTTGGCCACGGCCCTGAATGGTCGCACCAAAGCCGTTGAACAGGGTGTTCGATACCCGGTCGCCAACTTCGTCACCCACCTGCAACGAAATACCGGCGCCAAAGTTGCCTTCGCCTGCGTCGATCGTACCACCGGTAAAGTTGCTGATGCTGACATCTTCGGCGGTCGAGTTTGTATAGATTGTGCCGTTGCGCTGATCACCTGTACCGATGATGTCGCCAAAGTTGCGAACGCTGACGCCTTCGCCCTGAATATCAACCGCGCGGCTGTCGGATGAGATCACTCCGCCCCGGAAGTTGTCCAGACGGCCCGAGCTGCCCGCACCCGCGAACTGCACGCCGTTAAATTCGCCCGCGATCTCACCAAAGTTGCGGATATCAGCGCTGCCCGAAACCTGAATACCCGTGGCCAGCACCTCGGGGCCCGAGTTTGCCTCGATGCTACCGGTGCGGAAGTTGAACACCTGTGCATTCTCACCTTCAACAGCCACTGCAGCAGCGGCATTGTTGGTGGTGATCTGGCCGAAATTCAGAAGACGCGCAAAATCGTTGTCCAGCAGAAACGCCGGAGTGTTGTCGACGACAGTAGATTGAAAAAACCCGTTGGTCAGTGTTTGGCCGTCGCGGGCGGTTTCCTGGGCCAGTGACGAGGTCGTCAGCAATCTGGCGCGCAGGCTTGCGAGAAAGTCGGAAAGCATTGGGAATCTCCATGCATGAGTACAAATCGGACGGACATCGAACCAAGGCCGTCTGCCCGCTGTCTCATCAGTTGCGAGTCACCCTGAGCTTTTGAAATTCTTCCTTTGAATGAGGTGCATAACCTGCGCGAATAGTCACATAAGTCGCGAGGTCTGTAGGAATTTACTTGTTAAATTTCTGATGGTTGTATGATAGTCGCCGATCATTCGACATTATTCAGTGCCATGATTTCACGAATATGTAGGGCCATGTGATGGCGGTTTGTGACGATTGGCTGATGTGATCAGGGGTGGCTGGCAGCGCCAGGAACTAAGACTCGTGCCTCAGTTGTCAGATGGAACCGGCTTTTTAACCAGATTCGCATTCCGCGATGCTACCGTTCCCTGAGGCGGGTCCAGATGGATCCGTTTGCCCATCATCTCGACGATTTCCGGGTTGGGGTATTGCGGCCGGGTCAATGCACCCAGTTCACGCATATTGCCCTTGTCGTCGAAGGGCAGAAAAGTCAGGCCGAATCCATCGCGTTTAAACTGCTCGGCGGCTATTGCGTTGACCATCGTGCAGGCGTCGCTTTGCGCCACATAGCGGCACACGGTTTCGAACCGGGCGGTCGTGACGTCGATGCCGGTTTCCTCAGCGACTGTTTCCGAAGGTTCAGGCAGATCCTGCTCAAGATCATAGCCGAACGAAATCGGAAACCGGATCAGTTGATCAGCAGGCACTTCATGCGCCCAGATACTGGACTTGCGGCCAAGCGGATGGCCCTTGCGCAAGCCGAGATACAGCGGCTCAAGCCAGAGCGAGGTAAAATCCATCGGGCGGGTCGAGCCACGATAGATCTGATCAAAGCTCTTGCGTGCAATAAAGGCCATATCGACCGATCGATCCTCGACCATCTTGGCCAGGGCGACGGGATATTCCTCGACAATGATGATCTTGCGATCCGGGACGGCTTGGGCGAACAGCTGGCGGAAGTAACGCGACAGGTAGGCGGCCAGGGTCGGTGTCATTCCCAAACGGATTGCGGGCAATTCAGTCGTCTGGTGCCGTCGCGCCAGATCGCCGATGCCATCCACGATCTCAATGACCTGCTTGGCATGAGTAAGCAATTCCTGACCGAACCCGGTCAGAAGGACACCATCCTTGCCACGTTCGAAGATCGCAACGCCCAGCTCTGCCTCAAGCTTTTTGATCTGGTTTGACAGCGCCGGCTGGCTGACCGCCACCGCCTGTGAGGCGCGCGTAAAGTTCCGATGCTCGGCCACGGCAATGACGTATTGAAGATCGCGCAGGTTCATAACTCATGTCTCAAATCAATTCAGCGTCCACGGACCAGGGATCAGCGATACGTACCGGCGGGACGACGCAACAAACCTGCCTTACGCCAAGTGCACGAGGCAACCTTCTTTCCCTCAGGTCTCGACTTCGTGAGAGATTGTGTATTGCTATGAACTGAGACGGAGATGCCTACGGCAAGGTCAGCAGAGGTGCCTCGCGTTCCACCAGGATATCCTGCGTGCCTTTGGATGAGGATAGCTTAACCGTCAGCCGCCGGGCCTCTGTGAACCGCTCAAAATAGGCAAACCGGATGGTTGTAATCGCCGTCATTTCCTCGCATTGCAGCAAATAGTCGGCATGGAATTCATTGTGCTGCGCTGCACCATTTTCCGACGCCTCCTCTTGACCGAACGCATCACCCACCAGCGCCACATTTGCCGAGGCCGTCATGCAGCTCGCCTCAGGCGAAAGCTCGAACAGGTTAAGGGGTTGTGACAGGTCCGAAATCGCATCTGCGACACGCGCCCGATCCTCTTCATTCTCGGCGGGGCGTTCAAACCCAACAATATCATTGCCGGGAACCTGCAGTGTCAAAGCAATCTCAGTTTCCGATATCGTCATTTCCAAGCGCCCGACGCCATGCGCGTGCGCATTTGACGACTGAGCTTCTTGGGCCATCAACGCGACGGGAAGGAGAAACAGAAAAACAACCACGCACTTCATAACAATCACCATCTAAAATATTTAGCACATTTTAGTCGATTTGTACTGCCACGCAATAATGACGCCAGTTCCCTGCCCTCCCCATTTATGGCGGGGCAATTATGGCGAAATATCCGACAATAAAACTCAGGTTGACATTGTTGACTAATTCTATCAAGAAATAACCCACCCACCCGCCAGGGCACGGGACTACCAACCGATTTTTCAGAGAGACCAAGCCCCATGACCAAACCATTCGCCGCGACCAGCGCCCTGACCTTGTGCATCGCAAGCGCTGCTCTGGCCGAAGCGCCGTCCAAAGCAGATGTTCTGAGCACTTATGCCAACATCGCCGAAGCAAAATACGAAGACAGCCTGATCGCGGCAAAGACATTGCAAACAGCGGTGAACGCACTGATCGCCGACCCGTCAGACGCCACCCTGAACGCTGCCCGTGCCGCCTGGATCGCGGCACGCGTGCCGTATCAGCAGACCGAGGTTTATCGCTTTGGCAATGCCATCGTCGATGACTGGGAAGGCAAGGTGAATGCATGGCCACTGGACGAAGGTCTGATCGACTACGTCGACGCCTCTTACGGTGGTTCCAGCGATGAGAACGAATTCTCGGTGCTGAACGTCATCGCCAACCCCAGCTTCGATCTGTCAGGCGAGACCATTGATGCCAGCCAGATTACGCCCGAATTGCTGTCCGACACGCTACACGAAGCCGACGGGATCGAGGCAAATGTCGCCACCGGCTATCACGCAATCGAATTCCTGCTATGGGGCCAGGACCTGAACGGCCACGACGCTGGCGCGGGCAATCGCCCTTACTCAGATTATGTTCAGGGCGATAACTGCACCAACGGCAATTGCGACCGCCGCGCTCAGTACCTGAGCGCTGCCACAGACCTGCTAATCAGCGATCTGGAATGGATGACCGCCCAGTGGGCCGAAGGTGGAGATGCTCGTGCTGCCCTGACCACGGATGAAACCGCAGGCGTCAGTGCGATCCTGACCGGTATGGGCTCGCTATCATACGGAGAACAGGCAGGCGAACGGATGCGTCTCGGTCTGATGCTGAACGACCCTGAAGAAGAGCATGATTGTTTTGCCGATAACACTCATAACAGCCACTACTACGATGGACTGGGCATCCAGAACGTCTATCTTGGTAGCTATACCCGTATCGACGGAACTCCGGTCTCGGGCGCGTCGTTGTCGGATCTGGTGACAGCAGCCGATCCGGCGCTGGACATGGAGATGAAAACCAAGCTGGCAAATACCATGCAGGCTCTGGGCCGCATCAAAACGGCCGCCGAAGCTGGCTTTGCCTATGACCAAATGCTCGAACGCGGCAACGCAGGCGGAGAAGCGCTGATCATGGGTGGTGTCGACGGACTGGTTGATCAGACCAAGACCATCGAACGCATCGTGACTACGTTGGAACTGAACCAGATCGAGTTCGAAGGCTCCGACAGTCTGGATAACCCGAAGGCAGTCTTTCACTAGGCCCCCTGACCGGGCGCGTTTCATACGCGCCCGGTTCTGCCAATCACGAAGATTTGGGCCTTATCGCTGGACGCCAATCAAATAACCAACTATTTAACTAAGATATCTATGAGCAGGCTGAGTCGCCATGATTGTATGTCACTGCACTAATATCACAGACCACGATATCCGCGCCGCAATCGACTGGATGCGGACAGCAGACCCGCAGACCATCATTACCCCGGGCAAGATCTATCATGCCCTTGGAAAATCAGCGGATTGTGGCGGGTGCATGCCTCTTTTCCTAGACACAATGCGCGCAGACGATAATCTGAAAGTCCCCATGCAGCTCCGTACATTACGGTCCGGAGCATCACAGGAGAAAGCACATGAAAGGCGATCCCAAGGTCATCGAATATCTCAACAAATCTCTGCGGCATGAACTGACTGCGGTCAGCCAGTACTGGTTGCACTACCGCCTGCAGGAGGATTGGGGTCTTGGCCACATGGCCAAGAAAAGTCGTGAGGAATCCATCGAAGAGATGGGCCACGCCGACAAGCTGATTGAACGCATCATCTTTCTGGAAGGTCATCCCAACCTGCAGAAACTGGACCCTCTGCGTATCGGGCAGACCCCGAAAGAAACGCTGGAGTGTGATCTGGCCGCCGAACATGACGCACGGACGCTTTATGTCGAAGCGCGCGAATATTGCCGCGAGGCCGGGGATTACGTGTCCATGGGCCTGTTTGAAGAACTGATCAGCGACGAGGAAGGGCATATCGACTTCCTCGAAACGCAACTCGACCTGTATGAAAGGATTGGCGAAGCCAATTATGCGCAACTCAACGCATCCAAGATGGACGAAGGCGAGTAAGCTTGCCCTGATATCGGTGGCCATGTTCGTGGCCACCCCCTCCCTTTCCGCTGACACCACGACGTCTCAGCTGAAGGATCACCACCTGAACACCCTGCCCAGAACCGCAGAAGAAACTGCGCGGATCAAAGCCGCGACCGCAGCGCCCGAGGATTTCAGCGTGCCCCAGCGGTTCGAAGAGCTGCCCGCCGGGGCCGCCACAGTTCGCGTGCGCACAGATGCGGATGCGTTCTCTCAACCTTCGGCCAATATCAGTTTTGAGCAAGAGCTGAACTTCAAGGTCGGCAACGGTCTGTTCAAAAAAGTCTGGGTCTCCGCGCCTTCCTCGACCCTCGCCTCGGATGGCTTGGGTCCCTTGTATAACGCACGGTCCTGTCAGCGTTGCCATATCAAGGACGGGCGTGGGCATACGCCGAACGGGTCCGACGACAACACCGTGTCAATGTTCCTACGGGTTTCGATCCCGGGCACGCCAGAAGACGCCCCCGCCGAGATCGCCGATTATATCGCCACCCTGCCCGAACCGAACTATGGCGGGCAGATGCAGGATTTCGCACTGGCCGGGCATCCGGCGGAGTATCGGCTGGACATCACTTACGAAGAAATCGAGGTGGCGTTGTCGGATGGTGAGACTGCCTCGCTTCGCAAACCGACTTACGCTGCCGCTGATCTGGGTTATGGCCCCTTGCACCCCGAGGCGATGCTCAGCCCTCGGGTCGCCCCGCAGATGATCGGATTGGGGCTGCTCGAAGCGATCCCGGTCGAGGACCTGCTGGCCAATGCCGATCCCGAGGATGCAAACGGCGATGGTATCTCGGGACGCCCCAACATCATCTGGTCGGCCGAATTTGACGCCCCCATGATGGGCCGTTTTGGCCATAAGGCCGGGATGCCCACGGTTATGGAGCAATCGGCGGCTGCATTTGCCGGGGATATCGGCATCTCAAGCCCTCTGTTCCCCGCGCCTCATGGCGATTGCACAACTGCGCAGATTAATTGCGTCGATGCTCCGCATGGGGATGGCGACGCACGTGCGTATGAGATCGATCAAGTTGGTATGGATCTCGTCGCCTTCTACAGCCGCAATCTGGGTGTCCCTGGTCGGCGCGATATCGATGATCCTCAGGTTCTGCGCGGGAAAGAAGTCTTTCATATCTCAGGCTGTGCGTCATGCCATACGCCCGCGTATGTCACACATCGGATGCCCGACCGACCCGAGCACAGCTTTCAACTGATCTGGCCCTATACCGACCTGCTGCTGCACGACATGGGCGAAGGTCTGGCCGACAATCGCCCCGAGGCACGCGCCACGGGTCAGGAATGGCGCACACCGCCTTTGTGGGGCATAGGCCTGACTGAGCGTGTTTCAGGCCATACCCAATTTCTGCATGACGGGCGCGCAAGGTCATTGATCGAAGCGATCCTGTGGCACGGGGGCGAGGCGCAGGCTGCCCGCGATACCGTGGTTTCAATGCCCAAGCCCGACCGCGACGCCTTGATCCGTTTTCTGGAAAGTCTCTGATATGCGCACCCTCGCTCTTATCAGTGTCCTGCTGCCATTCGCGGTTTACGCGCAAGGCCGCGCCCCAATCCTTATCGACGTGACTGAAAATCACATCCTGCCGCGCTTCGCCGATTTGTCCGAAGCGACCGGGGGGCTGTCACACGCGGCACAGGCAGATTGCACTCCCGGTTCTGCCGAACTACGCACCGCCTTTAACGCCGCTTTCGACGCCTGGGTTTCCGCAAGTCACCTGCGCTTTGGTCCAACCGAGGTCGACGACCGCGCCTTTGCTTTAGCCTTCTGGCCGGACACCAAGGGGTTCACCCCAAAGGCCCTTTCCGGATTGATCGCTGCCGAGGACGCAACCATCAACGACCCCGAAGCCTTTGCCGAGACCTCGATCGCCGGGCGGGGATTCTTCGCGCTGGAACGGATGCTTTATGACCCGGCTATGGGGGAACAGGGCAGTGCTGCGTATCGCTGTGCGTTGATCCGGGCCATCGCCACCGATATCGACCGCAATGCTGGTGCGATCAACACTGATTGGCAGGGCTACGCCCCGCATCTGACACAACCGGGCGGAAACAGCCCCTATCGCTCGGGCGATGAAGCCATGCAGGAGCTGTTCAAAGCTCTGAGCGTCGGGCTGCAGTTCACCTCGGATACGCGCCTTGGTCGCCCGCTTGGCACCTTTGACCGCCCCCGCCCCAACCGGGCCGAGGCACGCCGGTCCGAACGCTCGTTGCGTCATGTGGAGCTCTCTCTGGTCGCCCTGCGTGATCTGGCTGCGCGACTGTCCTTTGACCACCCCGAAATCGCCAGCGATCTGGACGCTGCGTTTTCCAGGGCCATTGACCGGGCACAAGCGCTGGACGACCCGGCATTTGCCGGAGTCGCCGATCCGCAGGGCCGACTCCGCGTCGAGGCGCTCAAACAGTCGATTGACGATATCCGCGCCATCACCGCGACCGAACTTGGCCCAACGCTTGGCATCAACGCCGGTTTCAACTCATTGGACGGAGACTGAGCCATGGCCACGCGCCGCACCTTTCTGGCCGGGCTTGGCGCCTCCAGCCTAGCGCCCATGCGTAGCTGGGCCGCTGTCGGCGCCCCTGAGTTTCTTGCCGCGGGGCTATTTCCGAATGGATCATATCGGCTGGCTGGTTTGGATGGTCAGGGGGCAATCCTGTTTTCCGTGCCTCTGCCCGCACGCGGACATGCCGCCGCTGCCCATCCGTTCAAAGCTCAAGCCGTCGCGTTTGCCCGTCGCCCCGGCACCTTCGCCCTTGTGATCGATTGCACGACTGGAGCGCTGATCAAAAAACTTGAAGCTCCGACAGGGCGCCATTTCTACGGTCACGGCACATTCTCAGCAGATGGTAGCCGGTTCTATACCACCGAGAATAACTATGACGCGGCAGAAGGCGTGATCGGCGTCTGGGATGCCAACAGCTTTGCCCGGCTGGGTGAGTTCCCTTCTGGCGGCACAGGCCCCCATGACATGCGCCTGATGCCGGATGGAGAGGTTTTGGCAATTGCCAATGGCGGGATCGAGACCCACCCGGATACAGGCCGCAGCAAGCTGAACCTGCCCATGATGCGACCCAACCTCACCTATACCGATCTGTCGGGTGCGATACTGGAGCAGGTGGCGTTGCCGCAGACCCTGTATAAGAACTCGATCCGCCACTTGGCGGTACGTGCCGACGGGCTTGTCGGGTTCGCAATGCAATGGCAAGGCAGCCTGACACGGCACCCTCCGCTGTTGGGGCTCCACCGCCGTGGCGAGACACCGCGTCTGATCTCCGCACCCGGGGCCCTGCAAAGCGCATTGCAAGGCTACGCTGGCAGCATCGCCTTTTCTGCGGATGGGCAGACGGTTGCCATCACTTGCCCGCGTGGCAACACGTTGCATCGCTTCGACGTCAGCAGCGGCGCGCTGACGGGTACACATATGCTGGAAGATGTCTGCGGCCTCAGCACCGGCACCGAAGGGTTGGTCTTCTCAACCGGCACAGGATCGTTCGGGCGTCTGCACGAAACCGTCTCGATCACGGCAAACCCGGATTGCCAATGGGACAATCACTTGGTCCGTATCAGCTCATTCAGGTGAGTAGTGCATTAACGCGATAAACCCGCAGACGTCAGGCCGTTGCAGGATCAGGCGTACCGCCACGGTTGGCTCGTCTGAACAGAGGACGCCCCGCGACAGATAGAAACAGGATAGATAAAACGACGCCGATCAGCGCAGGCACATAGAGTAGAAACCAGAGCTGAGGATTGCCGATCACGACTGGCGCAACAAAACCTCGCACCCCTTCAAGCAGCACGAGGATTGTGAAGGCTCCGAAAATCTGCGGCCAGAGACCAAAGCGCGAGAAGCTGCCCAGCATCAGCGCCGAATACCCCACCAGCGCAACGGCTATGCATATGGCCACCCAAGAAAACCGCTGATGCAGTTCTTCGACCAGCTGGCCCACGGAATGTTCGTCTGATTTGGCGACGGCTTCGATATCCTGCAGCAATTCAATTGTCGGAATCGCCTCGCGGCTGCGCAGACTGCTATCGGTATTTCTGGTCAGCTCCGAGATGTCATAGGTAGCATCCTGAAACAGGGTCGATGACAGCGTGTTGCCCTGTTGATCATATCTGAGCGCCACGCCATCGAGCATCACCAGATGGATACCTGTGCTTTGATTAACCAGATAGGCCGTGGTGCTGGAATAACTCACCGGATTGGCCTCGTCCCGACGATCCGAGACGAAGACCTCGTGCAGGGTGCCGTCCAGTTCGATATCCCCGATATAGACGGTCACACCTTTCGCGGGGTGCAGAAACTCACCTTCGTTCAGCAGTTGCGCGGTCACGTCGCCCGCGACTTCAGCCTGCCGCTGTTCCAACTGCTCGACCGAGGCCGGCCGCAGAAACACGCTGATCACAGCCATCATGAGCCCCGCGCAGAAGCCAAACATCAAAACCGCCCGCGCCAACCGCCATGGGCTGGAGCCGGTGGCCAGCATGACCGTCATCTCGCTCTCGCGGCTCAGACGATTGGTTGCGTAGACAGCCGCAGCAAACACGGCCATCGGCATCACCGTCCGGATCAGCGTCGGCAGGGTCAGGGCCGTGAATTCCAGAAACACCAGCGCCGATTGGCCGCCGCTGATCACACGATCAAACAGGCTGACCGAGCGGGTGATCCAGAAGACTCCTACAAGCACCAATGTGAAAAAGCCAAACAGCACCAGCAATTGCCGCAGGAAATACCCATCAAAACGCGACATGCGACCTCTTGTATCTTGGCGGTTGGCGTTGCGGCGAACCTTATGCCATTCGGCGCGCAGAGGAAACCGTGATTACATCCGATCAGCGGCAGGGATCAGAATGCGATGATACCAGAGCCAGCGCAGAAGGCGCAGCGCACGCTGGGCATCGAGGACGCCCGACCAACGGGCAGCGATATCCACTGCGGTCGCCGAGCCATCCAGTCGCTTTAGCAGTGGGCCGAGGGATACGCCTTCCAGATTTGCAACCGGCCGTGGGAGGTTCGGGTGAGTGACGACAACACCAAGCTCGATACGAGAGGCGGTCTGTACGCCGGACGTGATCAGCTTTGCCTGCGGGGACAGGGTCAAGATCTGATCGTCGCGTAACATCTCGGGGTTCGGGTCCGACTGGGGCGGCTTTAACCAGTCCAGCGGTTGCGCGCGCTCAGCCCAGAAAGGCGCGGGATCGATAGTGTTTTGCCGGGCATAGAAATCAGCAGATAGCGCGGCGTGGGCCTGCACCCGTTCGATCTGGCGGTCAGCATAGAAGGACAAGGCCAGTTCGCCGTACGGAGGCGTCTCCAGAACCGTATTTACCACTGCCGCGGCTTGCACCGCCTGCCCCATCGCAAGTTGCACCCCCTGCGACGACAGAGCGTCGACCGAAAAGCTGGCCTCTCCAACCCTTAGCAGGTCGCGCGTCGGAGGCGTTGCCTCAACCCGGCTGATTGCATCGGCCCGCCGCACCGGTCCGATCCGGCGCTGTTCCAGACAGGGCGATAGCAGCGTCGATTGTGCCAGCAGATTCAGATACAGGTCGCGCCGATCTGCAGGCGACAGCCCGTTGCAGGTATCGGGATCAACAAAGACCATCGCATTGACCAGCCCGCCGGGCAAAAGAGCCCCCCAATACCAGTGTGAAGACCCAGCCTCAATCCGCGCTTGTGGACCGAAGCCCGGCGACACCTGCCAATAGGCATAGAGCGCCAATAATGGCCGCGAGGCATTGCGAAACCGGCGACTCAACCCGGCTTGCCGTCCTGCGGCGTCCAGAAGAATCTGCGCCCGGATCTGAAAGGTACCCGCGTCGGTGCGGACCGGCACTTCCCAGCCAGAGCGCCCTCGCACCGGGCGGTATGCACGGGCAGGCTGAACGATCTGAACACCCGCCGCCTGCGCAGCACGTAACAGCACAGCGTCGAACTGGCCCCGATCTACAAGAAGGCCGGGGTAATCACCATCGACGACCCGACGCTCGAACGTCCCGGCCCAATGCAAGACCGAACCGTTGGCGCGCAGAAACCCGGCCTGCGTAACGGCTTCTTCGACCCCCAGCAGGTTCAGGATCGGCCAGATCGAGGGGGGCAGAGACTCGCCAACATGCTGACGCGGGAAAGGTTGTCGCTCGATCAGGCAAACGCGGCGACCCAGCTGAGCCAGCCTTAGTGCAGCAGCGCTACCTGCCGGGCCGCCACCGATCACGCAGATTTCGGTCTCTATCACCATCTGATCAGGCAGAGGCCGCCCGCGCGGGTGTGCCGAAATAGTCTGGTCTCATCTCGGACAGGCGGGCATATGCCTGCAGGCAATAATGTAGCCAACCCCGAATGTAATCGCAGGCGGGGCGCCCGCGATGGATGACCTCGTGATGACAGCCGCCGCCGCACAGATAGCGCGCCCAGCAGGTGTTGCAGGGGGACTGAGTGTGTACGTGTCGATCTGCCAGCCAGTTTTCCCGCCGCAAGTCAGGGCCGTCGTAGACGTCGCCCATCGCCCCGGCCTCGTCTTCGACAAAACGGTGGCAGGCGAACAGACCGCCATCGGCAGACACGCCAAAGTAGCCACCGCCCGCGCCGCAGGCATAGGGGCGGTGCGTGCCGCGATGGATTTCCTGCATCGCCGCCGCCATGTTCGAGAATGGATAGCGCCGTCCCTGGATCACCGCCGCCTCAAACACCTCACCACAGCGGATCATCTGGGTCAGCATTTCGTCCAGATCGTTCCGGTCCAGCTCATGCTGGCCATTGGGCGACGCCAGCATTGGCGAGAAGCCGATGGAATGGAAGCCCATACCAACGAAGCGTTCAAGTGTTTCGGGCAGATTCATATTCTGCGGTGTCACCGTGACCCGTGCGCCGACCTGCATGCGACGTTGCGCGGCCAGCAGCGGCTCAACCCGCTTCAAAATCGTATCGAAGCTGCCCCGCCCACCACGATTGGGACGCAGCTTGTCATGAACCTTGCCCACGCCATCCAGACTGATCGTGACGGCAAATCCATGTGCTTCAAAAAACGCCGCATCCTCGGGGCGCAGCAAGGTGCCATTGGTGGTGATCGAGAAGCCAACACTCAGCCCATCTGCCTGCGCCTGCTCCACCGCATATTCCGTAGTACGCTGCACCAGATCGCGGTTGATAAGGGGCTCGCCGCCCAGATAGGCGAGGTTGATCCGCACGCCGGGTTCGGCTTCGGCCACCAGCCGGTCGACCGAGGCTTTCGCGACTTCCCAATCCATATTCCGCGCGGGGCCGCCAAACTCTCCGCCCGCCGCATAGCAATAGGTGCAGGCCAGATTGCATTTCTGCGCCACGGCCAGCGACAGCGACCGCACCGGCATGCCCTGAGGTGGCGTGTCGTCGATGAACGGCGCACCATCCAGACCCATTGCACTAAGGAAAGCGCTCTGGCCAGTCTTGTCCATCGCCGCGAACCGGCCCGCCGTTCCCGCCGGCACATCGAATACGCGCGAGCCATCGACGGCCAGCATGTGATCCCCATGCCCGCTGTCAAAAAAATGCACCTGCGCGGCGGGTGAGATCACGCCTTGCCCTCCGTCCAGAACGGAATGCCGATCCCTTTGGCGGCCAGTGCTTCGCCCTCGACCCGGAACAGCTTCATGTCGTCGCGCACTTGCTGGATATAGGTCTGAGACTCTTCCAGCTTCCCTTCGGCTTCAAGCGTATATGCCTTGGCAAGCCCGTCCTTGACCTTGGCGTACAGATCCAGTGCCGTTTTGGCCTCTGCTTCGGTTCCGACCTCGATCTGGCGCAGATAGGCCGGTGTGCCCTCGCCTGTGTCATACTTGGCCAGAACATCCTTCATCTGACTGAAGCGCAGAAAATGCTCATCTCCGTCCGTATCGATCCGCACCGCCAGCGCATAAAGACGACGTTCAGGGAACAAGTCCTCTTGCTCCAACGTTGCCACACATTGCGCATAAGCGCGGTCGATAAAGCCGCCGGGACGCTCAATCTCGATGAAATCCGCAAGCGCCTCGGCGGTCAAAGGCCGCAGCGCGCGGGGCTGCGTCTTACCTTTACCCGCTGGCAGGGTTTCAGACGGGGTCAAGATCGGTTCATAGCCCTCAGGCTCAAGCTCCCACAGCAATTGGTTCGCCCAGCGCATATGGGTCATCTCGCCAATCGCGACCTCCAGAACCGAACGGCGGGCAAAGATCAAGTCATCCTTCAACGTCGGCCATTTCTTGGTGTCCGCCGTCTCAGGGTCGGCCAGCGAGAAATAGGCATAGAGATATTGCAGGCTCAGCGTCATCTCCATCGCAGCCAGACGGGTCTTGAGGTCTTTGATCATCTCCTCAGGTGAGTCATAGGGCTCAACACCCGGTAACTCAGGATCAACCTCATAAACTTCGCCCGTTTCGCGGCCTTCGACCACGATGGGCAACTCGCTCCACATCTGGTTCACCTGATAGTGGTCGATCTGATAGGGGCGGTTCTGTTCCACTGTATTCAGCGCGGCGACATTGCCGGACGGAGACTTATCCGAGCGCAGCCAATCTAGATATGTCTCGGCCTCAATCGGGTTCTTCGACTGGCCCGAGGGCAGCTGATCGTCGTGCGCCACCTCAGCCATCACCACATCGGGGTGGTTTGAGGGCCAGTAGTGGCAGCCGCAATCGCGGAAATCATGGGACCACGGGTTGCACAGGCTCTGCGTCAGTTCACCGGGATCATAGGCTTCATTGAACGCGCCCGCCTCGGTCCGGTACTGGCGGCGAAAACCGTGCAGGACAACCTGCTCCGCATCCACTTCACCTTCGTGATCACGGCGCTCCAACGCGATGCTAACCGGTTTGTCATCACCGTGTTCCAGACTGCGGATGAACCGCCAGATCATCAGCCCGTCATAGGGCTTACCATCTTCGTCCTTGAAAGTAATACGCTTGCCGCTTTGTTCGACCCAGGACAGGAACCAGCGCCCCTGGCTAAGCTCTGCGCCGATGTCGCCGCTATAAGCCTCGAGCAAGGTCTGCACCCAGTCTTCGGGGCTGTTGTCGGGCAGCATTGGGTCATAGAAGTAATCGACGAAGACCAGATGGAAGCCCTGCGAGTTCTTCGGCGCCTCAGGCACGGGGTTTAGCGGCACGCGCACCGCGTTGAACACCAGACCGGGAAAGAAGCGACGGTCGAGGTTGCGCACGTCCATTTCCAGACCGGGAAAGCAATTGCCCACCGATCCGTCCAGTCGCGTGTTGTCGGGGTTGCCCGGCACCTTATAGGCTACACGGGCGGTCAGATTGCGGGGTTTGACGCGGATTTGGCCGGGTTGATCAGACATTCTGAGCCTCCGATTCCTGTGCAACCAGATAGTCGATGAACGAGATCACCAGATGATATTGTCTGCGCGACAGAGACAGCGGGTAGTAATTGGAATCGCGCATGTAGGGCGGCATCCGAGCGTCGTGCATCGAGTCGCGGATGATGCGCGGATCGCGGAAATCTGGGTTCGGGGCCTGATCCGGGTTCGGGTCGGTCTCAAGCTCGGTCAGGATGCCATAGGGCGGGCGCAGCAGCGTTTTCACGAAATCCGGGCGGCGTCGCAGGAAATCCAGCAGGTTGGCCTCTTCAATCAACTGTTCATGCACGAATTTTGTGGCCACCGTATAGGGCAGCCGGTCATTGGGTACTGAATTTGAAAAGACCGAGATCGGCTGCGGCCGGATCAGCTCGTCGATCTTGTCGGGCGGCCTCGCGTCCTCTTCCGTCATGGATTTCGCATCGGTTGACGGCAGGCCCGGCGTCACGGGTATCCCGGTCTTGGCCTGCAGCTTGGCATTATCCTTCAGACCCTGCGCCCGGATATCGTCGAGGTTGATCAGGCTGTTGGTCTCAAACGCGCGGCGGAAGATGTCGACCACTTCGGCCTTGGCCTGTCGGTAATTGTCTTTGGTCACCGAGATCAGCGACAGATCGCGGTCGGCCAGATCATCCTCAAGGCTGTAGAAAGGACGCGCATCGGGCGCAAAATCGGGCGGACCGGTCATGATCTGCGCCCGCGCGGTCAGACGTTCGCCGCGCACGGCCAAAGTCGCCTCTATCACGCCATCGCTGGTGTCATCAGCCACGCCCCAGGATTGGTCATTGCCGACGCGCGCGCCATCATAGCTGTCATGCGGCTCGGGATCGTCCGAGGTGCCGGACATCATGATCCATTTCGACCATGGCGTGTCGGGGTTCAGAATACGGTTCTGTTCGGGCACGATTTCGTGGATGCGCCCATATTCCGATTTAGGCGGGTCGTTCTGGTACCCCGGCACCGCCAGCGTCGCCGGGCCATAGGCCGCATCCGGCGGGCCATAGACCTCACCCTTAGGGGGCATGAACCGCAGGCGCAGGATGCTGCGGTCGATGAACTCTCCTTCAACCGGTTCATCCTGACCGTGAACCGGATGCATCACACGGATCGAGCCCAGAGGGATCGGGTTGTGTTCATACACCATCGGTTGCTGCTCAGAGGTATACGGGCTGAAAGCCAGCAGCGGTTTCGGGGTGAAATCCTGCCCCGCAATCTCGACCCGCGCGCGAAACCCGCAAGCCGCATCGCCGGTCCGGCGCTCGGCCTTCGTGTTCCCGACGGTGACGGAATATCGCACGTTCTGCAGCGACAGGCCCTGATCGTCGAGTAGGTCCAGCGTCACCGGTGTCTCATATTCCTCTCCCGTTTCGGCGTCATGCATCTTCGCCCATAGTTCGAAGAACGGAGCGACCGGACGCAGCGCACCGCCTTCGTCGCGAAAGCGGATCGTATCGGGATCGGGCAGGTAGGCAGTTACACTGCCATCTTCGACTTCGCGCAGGGTTATGTTCGACCGGATGACCGTCTTGTTGTTGCCATGGGCATCCATGTCCTGCTGCCATTCATAGCTTTCCAGCGGTGTCTCACCCGGCCCCAAACGGGCAACCGCAATGGGTGGCAGAAAGAAAATCTCCTGAATCGTATCCATGCTGGGCCCTCCCCGTTTGGCCATGGCAGCCCCTGCTTTCAGGGGTTCGAATATGTCTCATAAGTTATCGTCCAGTCATCGAAGATCGACTTGGACGTGTCCCGGATGATTTCCGGCGGCGCATCGTCGGGCACCGGAGAAATGCTCTGCTGGTAGTGGAAGAAATTCTTCGGATCGAACTTCTGCTTCACGAATAGAAGTGAGTTGAAATACTCCCCCCAATATTGCCAGCGATAGTTCAACTGTGTCCGACGCGGATAGTTCTGATAGACCCGGTCGATGAAATAGCCTTCTTCGGTCATCAGCTTCATGAACCCGTCGAGCCAGGGCACGACGATCTCTTTTTCCTCTTCTGATACCCAGAACACATCGACGTAAAAGTTCAGCGACACATCACGGTGGATGAAGGCATTGCCCTCTTTGCCCAGCGGCATCCGGTTGATCGCACCGCCATAGGGTTCGATCGCAACCGCGCCATAGGCATTCGGCGTGCTGTCGAGGTAATCCACAACGCGCTGCCATTCAGCCGCGTTGAGCTGGCGTTTGATGTATCCGGCCTGTTTGTCCTCACGGGCCTGATCGGGTACCACGGGAATGTCGTACTTGTCGTCGTAAAGCCACGAGTTGATTTCCTGATAGGTGCCATAATTCTGGTCACCCTCATCCATCTCGCCGCCGATCTCATCGCTGAGCAAGGGCTGAACGAATGCGTTTCCCTCTTCGGTCGTCCCATCATAAAGCGCAGACAGCAGCAGCACCTTCTTATCCCCCTGATAGGCCAGAAAGATATAGGCGCCGAACCTGTCATCCTCGCAAGTGCTCATATAGTTGGCTTGCAGGAACTCCAGCGCCTTGGCGGCTTTGCCCAGCGGCCAGGTGATATGACAACCCCAGACCTTGTAGAGCGGGTGAAGCTGATACCGTATCTCCAGCAGGATGCCGAAGTTGTTGCCCGTCCCGCCCCGGATTGCCCAGAACAGATCGGGGTTCGTATCCTGGTCGGCAACCACGATGCTGCCGTCCCACAGCATCACGGTGACGCCCAAGACGTTGTCACAAGCCATCCCGAACCGGCGCGATGTAAAACCATAACCTCCGCCCATCATGAAACCCGCTACACAGACATCCTGACACGCCCCGCCGGGCACATGCAGGTGATAGGAATTCAGAACCGAGTTCAGCATCTTGAACGGCGTGCCAGGCCCCACATAGGCCATCGGAACATCCGGATCGACGGTCACATAGCGGATCCTGCTGGTGTCCAGCACCATCTGATTGTTAACCGAATACCCCGCCGTACTGTGCCGCCCGGACCGCGCCACCACCCACAGATCATGCTCACGTGCGAAAGCAAGACTGGTGCGCACGTCCTGAATGGTCTCGCAATAAACGATGATCTCGGGATAGTCCTGAAAAGCCGGATTCCAGACCTGTCGGTCATTGTTGTAATCAGCGTCGGTGGGCAGGGTGACCGTTCCAATCAGCTTCTTCTCAAAGTCGCGTATCTGCTCGGGCGTGATCGAGTGATATTGCCGCAGCGCCAGATCGGTACGGCTTTGCGCCACGATATCCTTAGCCAGAAGGGTTTTGCTGATCTTTTTCATCGGGTCTCCTCACACCAAATGAACCGGCGGCGTGGAAACGGATATCCCCACGCAACTATGATAAAATTTCGGTATCATCCCATATCTGCCGAGGCCCAAGCTGGCAGCAATGGACCCCTTCGGTCAAGTGGTTGTGTCCATCAAAGCCCGCGCGTCTTGCAAGTCTGATTGATCCGCCGCGCTTTGCCCGAAATGCGACAGCGCCGCATCAAGCACCCCACCCGCGGGCTCGCCTCTGCGCTGCCGCCACTGCGTCAAAGCAACAGCTGCGCGCAATTCATACAGCCGAGCGCCTTGTCGCTGGGCCGTTTCGATTGCACGTAGCAGCAAGGGTTCGGGGTCACCTCCGGTTTTCGCAACCAGTTCGGCCTCGATCCGCAATTGCTCGGCCTCGGCCCATTTCTCTTCGGTCTTGTGCAAAGCCTGTGTGGCTTGCGCCATGGTTTGTTGTGCGGCGGCCAGATCACCGGCACTGATTTCGATCTCCGCAATCAATGAGGGGAAGAAACTTTTGTAGTTGCCAGCCCCGACCGACCACCAGTCTTCCGAAGCCTGACGCAGGTCATCGATATGCTCGGGGTCAAAGCTTGTCACCGCCCGAGCCCAACTTCGCCACAGACGCGCAATGGTTCCCAGAAACTGCAGCGAATGCTCCTCGGCCAAGGTCGACAGGGCCTCGACGTCTTGTAGCAATGCGGGAATATCACGTACCAGCAGATGGACCTTGCACATGTAAACCAGAATCTGTGCCACGCTATGCGCATGCTTAAGCTCTTTGGCCCAATCCAACGCCGTCTGCTGCACCTGCAACGCCTCCTGATGGCGCCCCATCAGGCAATAGCACGTTCCCAGAAACGCCGAGGTGATCGCCGCATGATCAGTGCCATAAACATAGGCCAGTTGGCTATGCTGATCAAAATCATACAGCGCCCAGGCCTGTTCCAGATGTGTTTGGGCCTCAGTCAGGTTTCCCAAGTGCAACTGTACCGCCCCCATGGCGCGGTGCCCGACCATGCGGTGTTCGGTCTTGCCGCTCTCCGCCGCCAGATCAAGGATTTGCGCCGCCACCTCCTGCGCCAGCCGGTATTCGGCGCGCACCAGATGAAAGGCGTATAGACCGTTGAGAACAGGGAACAGCCGCTCAGTCTGCTCGGCACGGTGGCAGAGCTCGCGCAGGCGGCCATAGGCCTCGCCCGTAGCATCACCGGAAATACCGCTGGTTGATCGCAAAACACCTGCGCGCAGGATCTGAATATCGATCTCCTGCACGTCGCGTTCACGACTTTTGGGCAATTTCGACAACTGATCCAGCGCCGTAGACAAATGTGTCAAGGCTTCGGCCAGAGCCGAGCGTTCGATGGCGCGACGCCCTGCGCTTTGCCAATGCAACACAGCTTCGTCTGTGCGCTGGGCCAGAGAATAATGCTGTGCCAGAACTTCGGGTTGGGTCTGCGCCAGCTGCGGTTGGTTTTCCAGTAAAGCTCCCGCCGCGCGGTCATGCAGCACCTGCCGTTCCGTACGCAGCAGGCTGTCATAGGCCATATCCCGGATCAGCGCGTGGCGAAAAATGAACTCGTCCTCGGTCGCGTCCGGCGCTTGCAGGATAATTCCCGCCGAAGACAACTGGTCCAGACCCGCTTGCAGAACCGTAGGTGACAGGATCGACACCGAGGCCAGCAGTGCGATCGAGAACTGCCGTCCGAACACCGCCCCTGTCTGTGCCACTTCTTTTGCCATACCCAGCCGGTCCAGACGCTCCATCAGCGAATCTTTCAATGTGCTGGGCACCGAAAGCGATGGCAGCGGCCCGCGCAAAGCATATCCCTGATCCGTCAGCCGTAGCTGGCCGGATTCCAGCAAGCCACGCGTAACCTCTTGTACATAAAGCGGAATACCATCAGTCTTGGCCGCGATCAGATCACAGACCTCGGCAGGCACCACGTTGCCACCCGCAACTTCGGTCACGATCTCGGCCACATCCCGGTTGGTCAGGCGCTTGAGGGGCACATGCAAGGTGTTGTGATGCAGCCCCCATCCGGGATCAAAACCGGGCCGTGCCGTGACAACGATCAACACAGGCAGCTCTCTGATCCGCTCGATCACACGGTCGGTCAAAGTCAATGTCGTCGGATCCACCCAATGTGCATCCTCAAACAGCAGCAATACAGGTTTTTCACGCGCCAATGCGGCCAGTTGCTCGGTCACGGCCTCAAGTGTGCGCTCCAGCTTGATCTGCGGCGGCAGATCAAGCGGCCCCAACACCTCGTCCGCGTCGACGCTCAACAGATCCGCGATCAGCCGCTGATGCTCGGGCGAGCGATGACGCAGAATGTGGGCAAGCTTTACAAGCTTTTCCTCATTACTGTCCGTTGTCGCAAATCCTGCCGCACGTTCAAGATGCTGAATAATCGGGTAAAGCGCCGAGTTGGCGTGGAAGGGCGAACACTGAAAGTTCAGACGCAGCGTCTCCTGCGCTTGCGCCTGCTGGCTAAGCCCTTCGATCAGGCGGGATTTTCCAATGCCCGCCTCGCCGGTAATCAGTACCGTCTGGCCGGCCCCCTGACGAGCCTCATTCCATTTGTCATTGAGCTTGCGGAACTCGGCCTGACGGCCCACCAACCGGCTGGCACCGGCATCGGGCATGATGTCGAAACGCCGCTCAATCCGGGCCTGTCCCGTAACAATCCATGCCTGAATCTTCTCTGAAAAACCCTTGAGGGCAAATGAGCCCTGATCCTGCAGGTCAAAAGCGTTGCCGATCAGTCGACGCGTCGATGGGCTGATGATCAGCGTATTCGGCTCGGCCAGCCCCTGCAAACGCGCTGCCAGGTTGGGTGTACGCCCCATGACCACGTCATGTTCCTTGAGCCCTTCACCATGAATCTCGCCCACAACCACCAGTCCGGTCGACACACCGATCCGCGCCTTGAGCTGCTCCTGACCTTCAATCCGCCCCAGTTCGCCCAGAATATCAAGGCCCGCATGAACCGAGCGCGCCGCAGCATCTTCAAGCGCGTGGGGGTAGCCGAAGTAAATCATCGCCCCGTCACCCATGAAGCTGGCTATATGCCCACCAAATCGAGCAACTGACGTAGAACAGATCTCTTTGAAACGGCGCAGCAATTCGCCCAGATCTTCCGGATCCAGACGTTCGGACAGAGCAGTCGAGCCCACAAGGTCGACAAACATAACAGTCAGCTGCCGTCTCTCGGCTACAATCTTACCGGTGCCCTGAACTGGCGCAGGGTTGTTGTCGCGCGCGCGCCCCAACGCTGCCATCAAGCGGCGCCGTGGGCCAAGCGGCAAGCCCAGATCAATCAGATCATGTTCCGACAAATGCGCCAGATCAGCACGCGTGACTTCGTTCGACGCGAAAACGGGCGCGTATTTCGACAGCCCTATTTCCTCAAGGTATACGTCGAGATCAGTCATTTTTCCCCGTGTCCCCGCTCGCCTCCGGGTTCCCCTACCCGGTCAGGTTCCCCACCTTCGACAAAAGCCCAGCGACTCTAATACGTTAGGTGGATTCTTCTGATGGCGTGTCCCGCAGCCTTGTTCAAGCTTTTTCTTTCTGTCCCGATACGTCAAGTAAATTGCATATACTGGCAACTTGGATATGGCGCAGCCATGCGGCGGTTTTTTGTCATTGATGTGGGAAATGGCAGGGGCAGCAGGGTTCGAACCCGCGACCTACGGTTTTGGAGACCGTCGCTCTACCAACTGAGCTATACCCCTAGGCTGCGCCATCAGATATGCCAGTGAAGCAGAGGACTCAAGAGGCTTTTTTACTTTTACGCCCAGTTTACCCGCTGACAAAAAAGTTGCGCCCGGCGTGCAGTTCTTTAAGACAAAGCTCGGCCAGTCAGGAGGACCACAGCCTTGAGCATCCGCAAGAAAATTGCCGACAGCGAAGCCGTACTGAACTGGGTCGCGCGACGGATCGCAAGCTATATCCGTCTGGTCCATCGCACCACACGCTGGCAACGCATCGGTTACGAAGAGCTGGACCAACTGGCCGAGCAAGGCGAACCGGTCATCGTGGTGCTCTGGCACCAGCGCCTGGCGCAATCACCTTACTTCTTCCCTCTGGACAAGGGCCGTATCTGCTCGATCACCTCAGCAGCGCGTGCGGGCAGCATGGTGGGGCGTGTGCAGAAACTGTTTGGTATGGACACCATCGCCATGTCCAGCCGCAAGCGCCATGTCGCCCTGTCGCGCGAGGTGTTGGGCAAGATGAAACAGGGCATCTCAATCGGTATCGCCGCCGACGGCCCCCGCGGCCCCGAACGGGTATCGTCCACTGTCCCACTGGTCTGGGCCCGCACGTCAGGCAAGCGAGTTTTTGGCATCACCTATTCCGCACGATATGGGCGCGAAGCCGGAACCTGGGATCGCCTTCTGATGCCGCGCCCCTGGCGCAACGAAGGCGTATTCCTGTGCCGCGAATGGACCGACCCGGTTCCGCGAAAAGCGAGTGAAGAGCAGATCGAAGCGCTGCGCGTGAGCCTTGAGCAGCATATGAATGACATCACGGCCGAGGCAGATCGCATGGTCGACCGTGAGCCGTGGGTACCGCAGGTCTGAACGTATCCGTCCTGGAGTTAACCAGTCAGTCGCTGAGGGCAGTCAGCCCGCGCGCGTCCAAAGCGCTTACGTTCGCGGCAAAAGTCGCTCACTTTACAATCTAGTTCTTGTTCATCATCGCTCAGAATAGCGGCGCGCATATCGTCCAGATCCTTGCTGTGAAGGATTTGTGCTCCGTAGTTCAGAAATTCAAAACCAAACATGAACATCTCCCCGTGGTATTTGCGGTTCGCTAAACGCGCGCTCCGCGTTTCTTGTTTCGGAACACAGGTGGGTGTTCAGGTTTTGGAAGATGTGGGCAACAGATTAAGATTGCACAATCAGCGATCAATAAACGATACGCGAACGCTCCTCTATTGAAAGGGCCGCCCCTATTGGATGGCTTTCTTCAGTTCCCAGGTTGGGTCCGAGATTATTCGACGAATAATCTCACGCCGCGCCGAAAGGATTATCAAATAAAAAAGGCCGCCCCGATTTGGAGCGACCTTCTTTAGTTCAACCGAGTGGGCTCTCATTGCTCTTTCAGAGCAACTGCCGCCCACCAGTCGGCAAAGCCGGCTTACTCGATGATTTTCGACACAACGCCGGCGCCGACGGTACGACCACCTTCGCGGATGGCGAAGCGCAGGCCGTCTTCCATCGCGATCGGTGCGATCAGCTCGACGGTGAAGCCGACGTTGTCGCCGGGCATAACCATCTCGGTGCCAGCCGCCAAGGTCACGGTGCCGGTCACGTCAGTGGTCCGGAAGTAGAACTGCGGACGGTAGTTCGCGAAGAACGGAGTATGACGACCGCCTTCTTCCTTGGTCAGGATGTAGGCTTCGGCTTCGAACTTGGTGTGCGGTGTAACCGAACCCGGCTTACACAGAACCTGACCACGCTCAACGCCGTCACGGTCGATACCGCGCAGCAGGGCGCCGATGTTGTCGCCCGCTTCACCGCGATCCAGCAGCTTGCGGAACATTTCAACACCGGTACAGGTGGTTTTCTGAGTGTCGCGGATGCCGACGATTTCGATCTCGTCGCCAACGTTGATCACGCCACGCTCAACACGGCCGGTCACAACGGTACCACGACCCGAGATCGAGAACACGTCTTCAACCGGCATCAGGAACGGCTTGTCGACTTCACGCTCAGGGGTGTCGATGTAGTCATCAACAGCCGCCATCAGTTCCTTGATCTTCTCT
>NZ_JBQFRJ010000015.1:0-71564 GCF_056537345.1 Ruegeria sp. CF4
TCCCACAGATGATTGGCCAGCGCACCATAGGTCCACGGCCCGGTCTGTCGCAATGCAATGCCGGTGATCCCAGCAGCCCATGTATCACTCGATACGTCGCTAAAGGTTGGAAAGCGCACAACGGGACCCACGCCCCACGTTATGTCCCCGGTTCCGATTGGCGAGAACCACGCAGAGAACAGGATATCTCCGAACCCCTCCTGGCGTGTGCCCGGCACAACGTCTTCCTGCCAGATGTAAGGAATGATAGTTCGGGTAATCAGGTTAAGGTCATCGTTCAGTTGAAAGGGCACGACTGGTTGAAAGTTCAGCGTGGTGCGCGAGCCCTGATCAGAGACGCCCAGATTTTCATCATAGTTCAATTGAAACGGAACCGAGACGATTGCCGCAAGTGGGTTGGCCAGTTCCTGTGCCAGATCGGATGCCTCGTCTGCAACGGTTGTGGTTCCGGCACTGGCTGTAAAAAGCAGCCCCATAAGAGTATGGGATCGACGCATAGCCGTGTACTCCTTTTGAGATGCGGTTTGGGCGAGTGGCCTAGTTGATCGGCTCCAGCTTCGGGAAGGTCCAAGTGCCGTTCAGGATTGCACCCTCGGGCTCATAGAGGCGGATCGCGTAGTTCCAGCCCGGAGTAATCGGCAGACAATTCACGCGGCCATCGTCGCACCCGCCGAAATGCAACGTGACCGAGCCGTCTTCTGCTGCTTCGGCTGTGTAGCCGTTGTAGCTGTTTATGCCCAGATCATTGGCTTCCAGAAAGCCGTCACCGTTATAGACAGTCACCGACCAGAACGCCCGAACCGGCACATCCTTGACGGTTACCGCATGCGGTGTTTCGCCGTCATTCTGATCGACCGCGTCCAACAGATAGATCGCGGCCTCAGGCGGAAGACCGCCCCAGCCCGAGAAGGCGCCGACCAGAAACTGAACCGGATCAATATCGTCTTTTGTTCTGCCAAAGGCACGGGCTGAATCGGTGCCCAGCAAGGACAGGTCGTTTATCGCCTGACGCGCAGTGGCAAGCTGTTCGGTGTTCCAGTTCGGCGCGTCAAATGGACCCGTTCCACCGCCGCTGACGACAATTCCATCCTGTGCCGCTTGCGCGGCGGCAATATCATCCGGGTCGGTCACATCGACGAATGTGCGAAACGCGATGAAACCAAAGCGCGTACCAAGGTCTTCCTGTGTGATTTGATACGTGCCGGGCTCTGCCTCGGCATACATGAAGTGGTCCTGATTGATGACATGCATCGAGATATAACGGCCATCCGCTTCGGGCAATGTCACTTCGACGGGTTTGCTCAAATCCAGCAAGATGCCGGAGTAGAGCGTGTCCTGATTCATGCGGATAACCGGCTGGTTGTCCGGTGTGGTGGCTTCGCGCATATGCCCTAACTCGCCAACAGCGAGGCCGAGATTGGCTATGTTGGTGCGAAACATGTGATCTGTCTCGGCGCGCACAAGGGTGTCGACGGTCACATCGACCATGTCTTCGGCCCAAACGCCTGTCGGGAGTGTAAGCGCGACTGTCAGAAGAAGCTTTTTCATCGTAAGCATCCTGTTGTTCAGTTTGCGGGTTCTACGGAGGGGAAGACCCAGCTTCCGTCGATGACCTCTGGGCCCGGCTGATAAAGGCGCACGGCATAGTTCCAGCCATCCATGATCGGGAGACAGTTCATGCGTCCGTCGTCGCAGCCGCCGAAATGCACGGTCACACTGCCATCATCATTCTTGGTGCCTGAGACCGAATTGACCACATACGAGTCGAGGGAATTGAGTTCAAAAAACCCGTCTGCATTATAGAGGCTCACGGACCAGAACGCGTTCACTGGCACTTCCGCTGGGACCTGGATTTTGTATTCTCCAAGCGGCAGGCCGGGCTCGATATTCAGATAAAAGGCCTCGTCTTCGGGCAGTCCACCAAAGCCGACGGCGGTGCCAAGGAAATGGCGCAATGGGTCTACATGATCTGCCGTACCAAAAGTTCGGACGCTGTCTGTGGCGAACCTGCCCAGCTCAATTGCGGCTTGGCGCAGCGCCTCAAAGCTCTCCGCGTCGTAATTGGGCATTTCGAAGGGCGTTGCGGAGGCAGCATCAATGGTGAACCCGTCCTGAATTGCATTGACCGCCGCAACATCCTTGGGGCTCTCGGCATCCACCAGTATTCTCATGAAAACAAGTACGTAGGGGGTATGGAATGTATCCATGTCAAGCTGGAACACACCGCCACCGTCGAACACTTCATTGATGAAATGATCCTGATTGACCACCATCGTCGTCATGTATCGGTCGCCCACATCGGGCAGAGTCAGGGTTGCGCCTTGGCTGATATCAATAACCGCAACGCTGTAGAGTGTGTCGCGGTTCATCCGAATGGTGGGCTGATTGTCGATGGGGGTGGGTTCTTTGAAGTGAAAGAACTGATTTACGCCTCCGGCCAGGCCATTGTACGTCTTCAGTTCATTGTCTGTAGCAGCCCGAACAAAGTTGTTTATGGTAATGGGCACTTCGTATGTCTCAGCAAGTGCATCGACCGTGGTATCAAAGCTCTGAGCGGTCGCTGTGCTTCCAATCAGGACAGCTAAAGCAGCAAGTTTCCAGCGTTTGTGCGTGAGATTCATAGTTTGCCCGCTCCACTAGCCAATTACAGAAATGCATTGTTTGATGGTCCCGGCACCTGATCAAAAGCGCACTCTCGCGCCTCTCATTTTGTTGTTCTTAAAATGCTACAATCGGAGCCTTGGCCATCTCTCTCCAACAAACCACAAAGTTCGAATGTATGCCCTGACAGATTGGGGCGACCGCCTCCGAAAACTGGTCAAAAATGACAGGTAGCGATAGCACTTTGGCCAACAACTAGGGGCTCTCTATTAAAATTGACCCGGCGGCGGGCCTATCGTTCATGCAGTGGTGCCAGTTTGCTAGACTGCTCTCTGCAGTTGGCGTGGTTTAATTCCATTGAGCCTCTGCGAGCGGGCACCTGACTTTTTCATTCAAAAAAGTGTCTTCGGCTTTGACGCAGGTCAGGGACACAGAGCCGCGCTTGTCTATGCTTGACGTGCCCGGCCTTTCAATTGCGGTGTCTTAAGGGAGTTATGATGACAGGGCAGGACGCGCATGCTCGACACAGAACACCACCGCTTACACGCGGGCGGGTCATCGTCCCGCTTTTGCTTGCGTTTCAAGAATCCGGTCAATCTGTAGAAAGTCTCCTTGCGGAATTCGATCTATCCTTCTCGGAGTTGAGCGCTCCGAGTTGTTTCATTCCGCACGACACTGTCTATGCCGTGTTTGAAGCCGTCGCACAAAAGACATCCCCAGACTTTCCAGCACTTGTTGGTCAAACTTCAGATCCGACGATTGCATCCCCATTCGGACAGGCCTTTCGCGTCGCAAAATCGCTGGCTGATTTCATTGCCAGGTTCTGCGTTCATGCGGGAAACAACACAAATGCGGTCACCATGACACTTGATGTCTCTGGCGAGTTTGCCGTGCTGTCCGCCAAACGCAGATTCACGCCATGCTGTTCGCCCGCCTATATGGATGCGTTTCAGATCAGCCGATGGGCTACGTTGCTGCACGAAACTGCAGGTCAGCGTTGGGAAGCAAATAAGGTTCTTGTGCGTGTGAACCGTCCTGATCTTCTCCCGTCTTACTTCTACGGTATCCGGGCGATAGGTGCGGGCTCAGACGGGTATTCCATCCGCTTCCCAAGTGCTTGGCTTTTATTTGAACTGGTTAACCGAACCTCAACCGAGTACGTGTCGACCACTCAGGACGAAAAAAACCCAGTGCCTACAGATTTGCTGAGTTCGATCCAAAGCGTTGCCTACTCAATGGTCGGGCGCACGGACTTGTCGGTCACGACGCTCGCCAAGGCATGCGGTTTTCGAGGCGCGGTTCTCAACAGACGGCTTGCTGCCTATGGGACATCACTGTCTCGCATCGTTATCGAAGCTAAATGTGACCGGGCGAAGCGCCTGCTTTCAAAGTCTGAAATCTCAATGGGCGATATCGCGGCTCAGTTGGGGTATTCTGACGCGACGGCCATGACACGGGCCTTCAAGAAATGGACGGGTCAGACACCCTCAGAGTTTCGCACCCGTGAAATGAATGGCGTTGAGGCATCTGTTCCGATACTCGACCCGGTCGAATGCGATTGTGAAACGTAACAGGAATACGACGCGGCTCACGTTGTTGCCGCGCTTCAATCTTGGGATCAAAAAAGGGGAGCAGATCGTGGACTTCACACAAGTAAGGAGTATCGTGTGTAGCTTTCTAGTTGCGCCGACTACGCTGCTCTACGGATCTCCAGCAGTGGCTCAGGACTCTGGCTGGAGCTTTTACGGCAGCTTCTACATCTATGGCGCAGATACCGAGACAACCATTGGCCCCTTAGAGTCGGAACTGAGCTTCAGCGACGCACTTGATAATCTAGACCTCGCCTTTATGGGCACGGTTGAGGCGCGACACGGTCGATGGTCACTGATCGCAGACTACATGCGCACAGATCTGACATTTAAAGGCGACACCCCTGGCCCGGTGTTCAGCGGCGCAGAAACCAGCCTGAAGACACAGTTCTTCAGCGGGTATGCGGCGTACACGGTCTATCAGGACCAAGCTCTGGACGTCGATCTCGGGGGTGGGTTTCGTTGGTTTGATACCAGCAGCACAATCACTCTGGTCGGTGGCCCCAGCCCGGCACCAAGTGCAAGAACAAGTGACGATTGGGTAGATCCCCTAATTGCAGCCCGTATCCGGTATCAGATCAATGACCGCTGGTCAGCAATTGCCTTGGCTGACTACGGCGGATTTCGCTCAAATCGCGAAACGGCGCAATTTGTAGCTACAGTGGGGTATGCCATCACTCCAAAGTGGAATTTGCGCGCAGGTTATCGCTACATCATGGTCGACAAAGGTGAAGGTGATAGCAAGTTCAAGCTCTCACAATCCGGACCCGTGTTGGGTGTGACATACAGCTTCTGAGCAAGGGCATTATGCGAAAGGCGGCCATGCCGAACACAAACAGGTCTGAAGTGTCGAAATTGCACCAAGGCGCGAGCAGCGGTGCCGACATGCTTGGGACAGACAATTGCAGTTGGATGCGAACAGTCGGACAAAGGCAATTGAGGAAAGGAACGACGAGGCGACTGATTACCAGAGCTTTGCCTACGGCAACCGTGTGTTCGTTCTGTATCCTGGCTGCCTGCGGGCCAAATATCTATGACGAAATTGAACTGATGCCTTCACCAACGGTCTATGCCGAGGCTGCTTTTGACCCTTACAAGGACATCACGGCAGACAACTTCGTGCAGCGTTCGCAGCTATTCTACGCCACAGATCGGCTGCCCGCGGTTCCCGGCGACCCACAAGCCTATTACAACAATGAGCGCGGTCACATTCTGCGTACCGGCATTGCCGAAGTGCAAAGCAACCCCCCATTGGCGACGTTGGAAAAGCTTCGCCACGTTACTATGACGCGCGACCGCGCTAAGGACTACACGCTCAGCTTGTCTGACGTACAAGAGATTGGTGTCATGCCATTCAGCGTCACGCGCTACATGAACGATCCACCTTCGCAACAGGAGATGAAGGCAGCTGGACTTCGGTTTGCCCAACGGATTGACGATCACCTTGCAGCCTCTCGCAACAAAGACATTTTCATCTATGTCCATGGCTACAATGTCGATTTTGATTACTCGACCCTTGTTTCCAAAGAGTTGCAGCACTTTCTGGGCTATCAGGGCGCCTTCATCAGCTACAACTGGCCCGCTACACCCAATCGCCTGGCGTATTTTCGGGATCAGGAATCTGCATTGGCGACGCGCCGCAATTTGCGGTCTCTTGTCGAATACCTGTCGGCAAACACCAACGCCCGGCGCATTCACCTTATAGGATACAGCGCAGGCTCAAGGCTCGCATTTGAAGCCGCCTATCAGATTGCTCTGCAGCCTCGGTCAAAGCCACGGCTGGGACGGCTGATCCTGATCAGCAGCGATCTTGATCGCAGCTACTTCTTGCAATCGATTGAAGACGGCCTTCTGGATGCCGTTACAGATGTGACACTCTATCAATCGCAGACTGATTCAGCGCTGGCGATGTCACGGTTGGTCTTCGGTCGCGACCGTCTGGGTCAGGTTTCCGATGAAGCAATAAATGGGTCTCTGTTTCAGCGCCGACTTTCTGAGATGAAAACCCTACATATCATCGACGTGACCGAGGCCGAAGCGGCCGATACAGGAAACGGGCATTGGTATTTCCGATCTTCGCCATGGGCCAGCAGTGACCTGTTCATTTCTCTGCTTACAGACCGAGATCCTCAAGCGCGCGGGCTTGTGCGTGCTCCGGGCGAAGCTGTCTGGAGTTTTCCACCGAACTATCCGCAGACACTAAAACGGTATCGAAATGGCAGCTAATACTGGGATTCCAACGGATGAGAACCATTTGAACCAGATTTTGATTGTGTTCTATGAGCCTGACAACGCACCTAGAGTGCCAGCGCAAAGCTGACGTTCGAGCAACGCGCAGCATCGGTTTAAGCGGGCTCGTCCCAGACCTCGGAGCAGATGCAACATAAGCCCCTACCCTGTTTTCCGCGACATACTCAACGGCCCATAAAAGACATTGGTCGCACCGTCAGGATGCCGCGTTTGCAAACTGCTTTCTGGACATTCACTGCGCGAGAGTAATTTGGTGCCTGGATAACACGCACCTTGCCGGACCAAAGCGGTCAGACATAAGGTGTGACCGAACGTCAGCTTTTTTATTGATCAAGCCTGAGGCGCGAAATCACTATCGTCGCAACGAGGAGAATAGAGCCGCCGACTGTGAATGGCGCACCAACGGAAAACAGACCGACCAGCAATGCGCCCACAAATGGTGCGGTCAGCAGCGCCAACGTATTTGCGGCTTCGCTCAGTGCCGTTACCGACCCCATCCGGTCGGGCGAAACAGTATTTTGCAAGATGATGCGCACCGGGATCACGGCCATGGCGGACGTCAGTCCCAAAACAAGGAAGAGCAATATGAATGCCTGAAGGGGCATGGATGCGCTCAAGAGATCAAAGATCCCGAGCGTCAGGAGCATGCCGCCCCCGACAAACGTGCCGAACGCGATCCACCTTGGACCCTACGTCTTATGGCACGCACTCTATGCGGCGGACCAAGGTGGCACACATCTACAGGAAGACCGGTAACCTGCGAGCTGTTCAGTTGCTCCTCGGTCATGCCAAGATGGACAGCACTGTCCGCTATCTCGGGGTCGAGATCGAAGACGCTCTGGCGATCTCTGAAAGCGTGGAAATCTAAAAAGTGGGCTGCCTGCAATGGCGGCCCAAAGTTAAAGTTTTTCGAAGTCACCCGCGCTGCGCCGCAGTTCCTTGTAGCGGACATGGACGTGCACGAAATCTATCATCTCCCAAAGAGAAACCGATTTACCGCAGCGCAGTCAAAGTTTCGACTATCTGTTTACGTCTTCTACCTTTTTCAATGGTCCGGTCTGTAAACATAGGAATTATGAACGGCGGTTTCGCTCACAAGCCATCTCTCTATTTGCTATTTACGCGCCTTTGCAATTAGGCAAACCATATCAAGCAAGAGCGATGCCCCGGCCAAAGCTGTAATCTCAGCATGATCGTACGGAGGTGAGACTTCGACGAGATCGGCCCCGACAAGGTTGACCCCGTCGAGCTTTCGCACCAAAGACTGCCCTTGATAGGTAGACAGTCCTCCGCATACCGGCGTTCCGGTTCCGGGCGCGAATGCCGGATCAAGCGCGTCAATATCGAAGGTCAGGTAAGCAGGCCGGTCTCCTACGGTTTCTTTGATGCGCGCAACCGTTGCATCAATCCCGTTCTCGTGAACCCAATTTGCGTCGAGTACCGTGAACCCGTGGGTCTTTTCATTCAGCGTGCGCATGCCTACCTGTACTGACGTCTCAGAGGATATGATGCCTTCGACAGTGGCATGGTAGAACATTGAACCATGGTCGATCCGCTTTGGGTGTTCTTCCCATGTATCCGAATGGGCATCAATCTGGATCAGCGAGATAGGGCCGTGGCGTTCTGCCTGCGCCTTAAGGATCGGATAGGTGACCGAGTGATCTCCGCCCATCGTCAGAAGAAAGGCACCAAATTTCAGGATTTCCCGCGCTTGGTCCTGAATTTGCAGCGCAATCTGCTCTGGAAAGCCTGGGTCGATATCACAATCGCCGTAATCAACCATGTTCAGGGTTTCGAAGGGATCAAACCCCCAGGGCCAGGGCCCACCATCCCAGGCGAGGTTGGTCGATACAGCACGAATGGCACGTGGCCCGAACCTGCACCCCGGGCGATTGGTCACAGAGAGATCATAGGGAACGCCCCATGTAACCATATCCGCGCTCTTTAGATTGCGGGAATATTGTCGCCGGAACAGACTTGTCGCTCCGCTAAAGGTCGGCTCATACCCCATGCCCATTTCGTTTTGCGCCAGAAAGGCGCGGTCGGTTGAAGTCACCATTATTGGCTCCGTTGATTTTGATGGTTGCTGCCCGAGTGTCGGGGAATTGCAGTTCTTTCCCGCCTTTGCCGGGCTTGGCAGGGTTCAGGTGCCGGATTTTACATTCGTCCAAAGACGGTTGCGATTGCGCAGCGTTTTCGCGCCGACACTCAGATCAGGGAAGAGTCGTCTAAATGTCGCCTCATCCGGGTAGATTCCCGGGTCGGTCAGAATGGCTTCCTCTACAAATGTATCTGCTGCGGAATTCGCATTCGCAAAATAGACGTAGTTGGACACTCCTGCGATGACATCAGGCCGCAGCATGTAGTCAATGAACCGATACGCTTCATCCGCCCGCGTAGAATCCACCGGAATGGACATGAGGTCGATCCACATCAACGTGCCTTCGCTTGGAATTGAATACAGAATTTCGACACCATTGCCGGACTCCATGGCACGGGCCTGAGCTATGCCGGCATCACCACTGTACATCACTGCCAAACAGGCATCTCCTCCGGGCAAATCTGTAGATGCTTTCTGGTTGTGAAAATAACGAATGGACGGTGTGACGGCCTCGAAGAGGTCCTGAACCCTGTCGAGATCGGCCGGGTCATCGGAGTACGGGTCAGCCCCGAGATAGTTCAGCGCCACCGAGACCATTTCTACCGGTGAGTCCAGCACGGCAATCCCACAGTCGGCAAGCTTGGCGGTGATCTGAGGATCAAAAAGAACGTCCCAGGATGTGATGACATCCGTGCCCAGCCGCTCTTTGATCATGGCCGGATTGTAGGCAAGCCCTACCGTGCCCCAAGTGTAAGGTACGCCCAATTGCCGGGCACCGGGCATACTTTCGAGCGACGCCAGAATTTTCGGATTGAGATTGTCGTAGTTGCTCAGGCGCGCTGGGTCGATCGGATGCAACGCCCCGGCCTGAAACTCTCGCTGCGCATTGGACGCGGCGGGGAAAACGACATCGTAACCTGACGCCCCTGTCAGCAGCTTGGTTTCCAGAACCTCGTTTGAATCGTAATAGTCCAGGCTGACATGTGTCCCGGTCTCCTTTTCGTAGTCCGAAATCGTCGTTTCGCCAAAGTAATCAGCCCAATTGTAGATTGAGAGGTCTTCGGCGGAAGCCGGAAAGGTAATCGCGAGGTTTGAGGCAATGGCAACAGCCGAAAGGCCAAAATGCGGTTTCATCGTATCTCCTCCTTGTTGCAGAATCTCGCCCTGAATTTTCACGCCCGGAGAGGCTTTGGTGACGAGGCACAGTCAGCACCCCGGGCGAGCGCTCTGACATCAACAATGGAATTGAATGGCCATCACTGTAAATTTGCGGTAGGATATATATCTTTAGTTATAGGAATTGGCTTTGTTACCAGACAGAGACGACATCTCGGCGGCCAAGTGGGATGAGACCTACGCAATCTTGTTGGAGCGGTTGGAAACAGACTTCTTCCCAACAGCTCTGAGGAAGATTCTGGAACTGCATGTCAATTTTGAAACGATGATCCTCACGCGGTATCAGGATCAAGCACCACCTGTCTCGCTTTATCACGATCTCGACGACGTGCAGGCGGCCATATCAATTCAGTTTTATGCAACCGGCCCATACCTGCTGGATCCGTTTTCGCAAGCGTGTAGATCGGGAAAAGAACCCGGCGCTTACCGTCTGGCCGATTTGGTCAATGAGGCGTTCTTTCGTTCAGAGTACTACCGCACCTTTTATCGCAAGGTTCGGATCAGCGACGAGTTGGGGGTGTTGATCAGACGAAACACCGGGGACTGGGTTGTAATATCCCTGTCGCGAGGCGCCCGTCAGCGCCGGTTTACCCCTGAGGATGTCGCGAAGATCAATTCCATCCATAAGACCCTGTCGGCCGCCGTGATCCGAAACTGGAACCTGAGTGGTGCCGAAGATCAACGGGAAGCCCTGAATCAGGTTGAGGAACGGTTGGCTGCGTTTGGGGCGGACAGGTTAAGCCCAAGAGAGGCCGAGGTCGTGCGCCTTGTTTTGCAAGGCCACTCAGCCGGCTCTGCTTCCGCATTTCTCGGGATCACCGAAGGTACAGTCAAAGTGCATCGCCACAACGCCTACTCCAAGCTAGGCGTCAGCTCGCAGGCAGAGTTGTTTTCCGCAGCCACACGATATCTGGCATCAAAGCAAACTTAGTCTTGGGAAGCTGACAGACTACAAAGTTATTCCGATTGCCGGAATCTGTTGAATTTGGCCCATTCCCGACATTGGGCATAACAATCATTTTCTGCGGTCGCAGCCCGCATTGCCGCCATTCGCTGCACAAGCAAAGTGAGGAGCCACTCGAACTCTCAGCCTAAAGGGCAAAGCTGACGTTCCATATGCAGTTTCGATTAACCACCTTGCTTGTCTTTTTGCAATTTCAATAATTCTGGTTAATTCTTTAAGAATTGTCTTTGGGCGTCAGCTCTTTCTCCGCTTCTATAGATACTATCCGAAGCTGCCATTCCTGCGTCCAGTACCAAGTACCTTAACTTCTAACCAGTGGAAGCCCAACGCGATCACACCCGCCACGAGAATGTAAAAAACCGCCAACAGGATGAGCGGTTCATAGATTATGAACGTGTCTGAACGCACCCGAGAAGATACTGCGTAGATATCGACAACGGTGATGGTCGCAACCAGTGGGGTTGCCTTCAATTGCAGGATGGTTTCACCACCCAGCGTTGGCAATACATTTCGAATTGCCTGCGGCAACCAGATACGGCGAAACATGGTTAGACGTGGCATGCCAAATGCCTTGGCTGCCTCAAGCTGGCCCTTGGCGACCCCTTTGAAGGCACCGCGCATCACCTCTCCTTCGTAGCCGGCATAGGACAACGTCAGCGCCAGTACTGCATAAGGCCAGGCCTGCCGCAAATAGGGCCACAACTCGGAAGAGCGTATCCAGGGGAACTGCGGAAACAAAGACCCAAGCCCATAATACAATAACCAGAGTTGCAGCAGCAGCGGTGTGCCGCGGATGATAGTGCAAAATGCCTTGGCAGGGGCGGCAAGATACCAAGGCCCAACCGCCTGTGCCAATCCAAGTGGAACGGCGAGTAGGAAACCCAAAACTACGGTGACCACCAACAGCCAGATTGTCGTCCAAATACCCTGAAGGGCGAGCGGCGCATATTTCGGGATCCAGTCCCACTGAAGAGAGACGGCGCACCAGACAACGATTCCAGCGAATATCAGCATCATCACAATGCGATGTGGTTGCATCAACGATCTGAAATCAATCATCTGCCCCCTCCTTTAAGGGAGGGTTGGCCGCGACGCGCCCATTTCTCAATCCGAGCGAAGATGCCGCCCGAACACAGCGTTACCATGAGATAAAGAAATCCCGCTGCCAGAAAGAAAGTAAAATAGGCGCGTGTACTGCTTGCAGCCTGGCGGGTTTCCAGTGTCAGCTCGTTGAAACCCACAACAGCGAGCAACGCGGTATCTTTGGTTGCAATCAGCCACAGGTTGGCAAGACCTGGCACGGCGAAGCTCATCATGGCCGGGATTGTCACGCGGCGCATGGTCATGAAGGCGGGCATACCGTAGGACTTGGCCGCTTCGATCTGACCGGGCGGAACCGCCTGAATCGCGCCGCGCAAAATCTCGGTCGCGTAAGCGCCCTGGACCACACCCAGCACCCATATGCCTGCGCCAACACCACTGACCTCAACCCGACCCCCGCCCATCGCGGCAGAGATTTTGTTTATGATGTCAGATCCCACGTAATACAGGATCAGGATCAGGACCAGCTCGGGCACGGCCCGGATCACCGTCGTGTAGATGGCGAGAAGATCGCGCGTGACCTTCCCGCCATAGAGTTTGCCATAAGCTCCGAACAATCCGATCACGAGACCGAGGGCGTAAGCGCCGAAAGCAATCTGCAATGAGTGGGACAATCCGCGCAGCAGATTGCCCCCCCATCCCGGTGGCGAGAGCGACAAAAGCTCTGCGCTCTGCGCCAATCCAAGTGAATCCAACAGTCCGTTCACGGCAGCGGCTTAGTAAATGCTGGCCGAGAAATAGTTCGAAGTGATCTTCTCGTGCGTGCCATCGGCAAGAATTGCGGCGATGCCTTTGTTCAGCGCCTCACGCAGGTCATCTTGCCCTTTGCGCACGCCAGCCCCGACGCCACGCCCCAGAATGGCGGGATCATCCTTCACGGCACCCTTGATTTCGCAACAGGCACCCGCATCCGAATTTACGAAGTCGGCCATGGCGATGCTGTCGGCCTGAGTTGCGTCAATACGGCCTGCGAACAGGTCCTGATTGGCCTCATCCTGAGTTTGATAGACGCGCAGTTCGGAATCCTTGAAGTATTCCTGTGCATAGGCCTGATGGATGGTCGAAGCCTGGATGCCAACAACTTTACCTGCCAGCGACTCTGGCGTCGCTTCGATATCCATCGATTTATCCGCAACTATGACGGCGGGTGTGTTGTAGTAAGGATCGGTGAAATCAATGGTTTTCAGCCGCTCTTCGGTGATCGACATCGAGGCCATGATGGCATCGATCTGCTGCCCGGTCAGCGACGGGATGATACCGTCCCAAGCCACCGGCGTGATAACACAGTCAAGTTCCGCTGCTGCGCAAACAGCATTGATGACATCGATCTCCCAGCCAACCCAGGTGCCTGAACTGTCCAGCGAAGCGAATGGCGGATAGGGTTCGGCCGCAATACCAATCTTGACCTCTTCAGCATTGGCGACACCAGCCGAAAAGATGGCGGCGGCAAGCCCCGATGCGAGTAGTTTCTTGACGTTCATTTTGTTACTCCCTTTTGGTTCATTCGTTTGTTTTGACTGAATCAAGCGACCGAGCTGAGGAATTGCTTCAACCGTTCTGATTTTGGGTTACCGAAAACCTCGGCAGGCGGACCTTGCTCTTCAATGCGGCCCTCGAAGAGATAGACAACGTGGCTGGCAACTTCGCGCGCGAACTTCATTTCGTGCGTGACCAGCAGCATGGTGCGGCCTTCGGCGGCCAGATCGCGGATCACGGTCAGAACCTCGCCCACAAGTTCGGGATCAAGCGCCGAAGTCGGCTCATCAAACAGCATGACCGACGGGTCCACCGCCAGCGCCCGCGCGATGGCGGCGCGCTGCTGCTGGCCGCCCGACAGATAGGCCGGATAGGTGTCGGCCTTATCGCCGAGGCCCACCCTTTTCAGCAATTCATGCGCCCGCGCGATGGCCTGAGCCTTAGGCACCTTCAGCACATGCACCGGGACCTCGATCACGTTTTCCAGAAGCGTGCGATGGGTCCACAGGTTGAACTGCTGAAAAACCATGGCCAGCCGGGTGCGGATACGTTCGATCTGTCGCCGGTTCGCGGGGTTGCCATCGGCGTGCATTTCAATCAGTTCACCCCCGATGGTGATCTTGCCCGAGCTCGGCGTTTCCAAGAAGTTGATACATCGCAGCATGGTGGATTTGCCAGAGCCTGATCCTCCGATGATGGCAACAACATCCCCTTTGTTAGCTGTCAGGGACACGCCCTTCAAAACCTCTAGCGAACCGAAGGATTTGTGCAGGTCTTCAACCTTAATCGCCTCATTGGACGCAGTTGCTTCGGGTGGGGATGTTGCTGCTTCGGCTGTGTCCATATCCAACAATCTTCTGATTTCCGCTTGCAGTAAGCCTCGAAAATCGCAATTATGCAAGTGTATAATAACACCCAGCCATGGATGAACCGGACGTGCAGGACCAAATCCGCAAGTTTACACGTGAGTCCGCCGAGTTTCGGCGCGAGGCGCTGATATTGGCGACTCTGAACCTGATAGCTGAGATGGGTGTTCGCGGGGCCACCGTACGAGAGATTGCAGCCCGCGCGAACGTGACCCAAGGGTTGATCCGCCATTATTTCTCTTCAAAGGAAGAACTGGTTCAGGCTGCGTATGAGCACCACATGAATACGCTGACCGATCAGACAGCGGCTTCGTCAGGAACGGGAAGCGCGGTATCTCAGTTGACAAACTTCGTTGACGCGTCGCTGCGACCACCGATCGTTGATCCAAGCGCCGTAGCCTTGTGGGCTGGCTTTCTGAACAAGGTGCAGAATGATCCGAAAATGCAAAGCATTCACCAACAGACCTATGACTATTTCCGGGGTCACCTTGAGGAGCTGATCGTTGCCGCATTGCAAGAAACCGGGCGCTCGGTCGCAGCGTCGGAGGCAACGCAACTGGCTATTGCCTGTAACGCGGTGATCGACGGCCTCTGGCTGGAAGGGGGTGCGCTTCCGGATGCCTTTTCCGAAGGACAACTGGCACAGATCGGACTGGACTCTGTCGGCGCTATTGTCGGGATTCCGTTGACGAAAGAGGTGGAGCAGCCATGAAAACCACATCAGTGACCGAAAGGTTAGCAGGCCTGGGTGGCGCCAAGTGGGGCGTACATCTAAAAGCCCGCGACCTTATCAAAGCCGGCGCGGATATCGTCGAGATGACGATTGGCGAACCGGATGTGCCTGTGCCCGATGTGTTGGTCGAGGCCACCGTGACCTCACTACGTGCGCAGCGGACAGGGTATTCCAACGGACGCGGTGAAGCTGGACTGCTCGACGCGCTTGCCGTGCGCTATTCAACCTCTCGCGGGCGGGCTTTTTCACTCGAGAACTTTCTCTGCTTTCCCGGGACACAAACCGCCCTGTTCACAGCGATGGCTGGAGTTGCTGAGGCAGGTGATGAAGTTCTGGTTGGTGACCCGATGTACGCAACATACGAAGGGGTCATACGCGCCTCGGGTGCGGAAATGGTTCCCGTTCCACTGCATCCAGAGCACGGGTTTCGCATGCAGGCCGGAGATATCGCGGCGCGGATCACGCCGCGCAGCCGCGCCATTCTTCTAACCACGCCCCATAACCCAACAGGTGCAATCCTGACTGCTACGGAAATTGCCGAAATCGGACAACTCGCGATAGCGCATGATTTGTGGATCATCTCGGACGAAGTTTATGAAGATCTGATCTTTGACGAGGCCGAATTTGCTTCACCATTGGCAGACCCGAAACTGGCGGATCGTGTCATAGGTGTATCATCCATCTCGAAATCACATGCTGCCCCAGGGTTTCGTAGCGGTTGGTGTGTCGGACCAGCAGCGTTTTGTGAAGCGCTGCTGCCGTATTCCGAAACAATGCTCTTTGGCAATCAGCCCTTCATCGCGGACATGACCGAAAAGGCAATCCGCGACGGGTCCGAGGTTGCGCCCGGCATGGCCGCTCGTTTCTCTGGCCGCGCCACCCTGCTGGCTGATCGTCTTGAAGCAGAAACGGATCTGACGGTTCATCGCCCAGAGGCGGGAATGTTCGCCCTCATCAACGTTTCTGCCACCGGGTTTGATGGCGAAGATTATGCGTGGGATCTGTTGCAGGCCGGGGTGGCTGTCATGCCAGGGTCCGCTTTTGGCAACGGTCTGAAAGACTGGGTCCGGGTCGCGCTGACGATTAGTGACGCCGATTTTGCCACAGCGGTTTCTCGCATCATTGATCACGCCAACAGCAAATCACGCGAGGTTGCATGAGCGGAATGACAATCGGTGAAGCTTTGGTTGCCAAGCTTCGCCAAAGAGATGTGACCTGCGTCTTCGGAATTCCGGGCGTTCACACGGTTGAGCTGTATCGCGGGCTTGCGGCCTCGGGCATTCGTCATGTTACGCCCAGGCACGAGCAGGGTGCCGGTTTCATGGCTGATGGCTATGCGCGTGTTTCGGGGAAACCAGGTGTGACCTTTGTGATCACTGGCCCCGGGTTGACCAATACGCTGACGCCCATGGCGCAGGCGCGCGCTGATTCAATTCCGATGTTGGTGGTCTCTGGTGTCAATAAAACCGCTTCACTTGGCAAGGGCTTGGGACATCTGCATGAATTGCCAGACCAACTGGGGCTGGCCAGAACAGTTGCGTTGGTGTCAGAACAAGTTGCTGACACCCAAGCGCTGGACCCGGTTTTGAACCGTGTTTTTCACAGCCTGACAGATGGTCGCCCGGGACCCGCGCATATCGAGATTCCATTGGATATCGCGGCTTCTGAGTATCAAGAAACGCCAGTTGAGGCATTCGACCCAAAGCCCTCGTTCAACCAAGCACAGATCACGAAGGCTGCGAAGCAACTGACTGAGGCAAAGGAAACTGTCATTCTGGCGGGTGGTGGCGCAAAACGTGCAGGGCCCGGTCTACGGGCATTGGCCGAAGCGCTGGATGCCCCCGTGGTGCAGACTGTAAATGCGCGCGGCTTGATACACGGGCATCCTCTGACCGTTCCAGCCAGCCCCAGTCTGAACGCGGTTCGTTCACTGATAGAAAGCGCCGATTGCGTACTAGCTTTGGGAACCGAGCTGGGGCCGACCGACTACGATATGTACGACACAGGCCAATTTGCTAAAATGCCGGGCCTTATCCGAGTTGATCGGTGCGCCAATCAACTGGCCCGTCATGACGCAACGCTTACCATTCTAGGTGACGTTGACTTGGTTGTGGGGGCTCTATCCGAAGCTTTACCGCATGAAGCAAAGCAAAACGGCGGAGCCGAACGAGCCAACAAAACACGCAAAGCCGCCTGGGAGGAGATTGGTGCGAGTTATCGCGATCAGGTAGAAATCCTGAATGCAATTCGCTCTACCGCGCCGAATGCGCTCATGGTCGGTGACTCAACTCAACCGATTTATGCGGGCAATCTTTTCTACGATCATGACCGCGCAGGTGGCTGGTTCAATTCAGCAACGGGATATGGTGCTCTCGGATATGGGATACCTGCAGCCATCGGCGCATCGATCGCCGATCCAACCGCACGGGTTATATGTATTACCGGCGACGGAGGCGCGCAGTTTTCATCGCCTGAGATCATGGCGGCGGTAGACGAAAAACTGCCGATTACCTTCGTGATCTGGAACAATCGCGGGTACCGGGAAATTGCCACGTCGATGCAGGATGTGGGCGTGACCGACATCGGATGTGAACCTTCGCCCCCCGATTTTGCTGCAATGGCAAAGTCCTTTGGTATTCCATTCACCACGGTTCCACCCGAACCGCAGACCATCGCGCAGGCGTTGCGCAAAACTGTCGCCCGGGGCGGGCCGGCAATGATCGAAGTCTCCGCTCCGCCATTCGAACCTCAGAAAGATTGAAACATGTCAGACCCAACCTTTGAATTTTCCCGCGCCATCACCCGACGCCCGGCCCCAACCATTGCCAGCGGATTGCGCGCAAAAGATATCGGCAACCCAGATTTCGACGGGATGGTGGCAGCGCATATGGCTTACGTGGCTGCCCTGAAAAGCACTGGGGCTGAGGTAATCGAACTTAAGCCCCTCGACGCATTCCCTGACGCGCAGTTTGTCGAAGATACGGCCCTTTGCCTTCCGCAAGGTGCTGTGCTGTTGCGACCCGGCGCGCCTTCGCGAATGGGTGAAGTGGCCGAAATGGCACCGACACTTCAAGCACGCTATGAAACGGTCTTCGAAATCAAAGGTCCGGGCCATATTGAAGGCGGAGATATCCTTGTGACTGGTCGCGAGATTCTCGTGGGTCGGTCTGACCGCACGGATGCAAATGGTGTCGCCGAACTCGCTAAGATCACCTCGGACTGGGGCCATAACTTGCGCGAAGTGTTCACCCCTGAAGGTGTATTGCACTTCAAGACAGATTGTTCCTTGATGGATGCCGAGACAATCCTGTCGACCCGTCGATTGGATGCATCGGGTTGCTTTGAAGGCTACCGGGTATTGTATGTAGCCGACGGCGAAGAAGCAGCCGCCAACGCAATCCGCTTCAACAATTTGGTGTTGATGGCCGCTGGCTTCCCGCGCACAGCAGAGATGTTGGATCAGGAAGGGTACTCGGTCGTTGAAATCGACAATACCGACTGTGCAAAGCTGGACGGTGGCATGTCATGTCTTTCGTTAAGGTTTTGAAGCGTTTGTCGCAGACTTTTGGCCATTGGGGTTCTTGAAGCTAATAAACAATTGAACCGTCCAAATTAGTTCCACTGACCAGACATCTGTTGATCACGCGGCAATCGACATATTGGGCTCATTCCGGACCTCGGCGCCATTGCAGCACAGTTCCCTGCTCCGCTGTCAGCTCATTGGGTAGAACCGGCCCTGAGCTGCCGTTGGCCTACATATTTCAATGCTGCGGTCGCAGCCCGCTTTGCAGCCATTCGCTGTAGTTGCGAAAGCCAGCCGAGGTGAATTCTCACTCTGCGGTTGAAAGTGGCATCGCGACTTAGACTTGCTTCATTCATCGCTTGATTTCTAGAGTGAGAACAAACTCCAACCAGCTATCGATGCTGGGGTTCAAGAACTGGTGCCAGACACGAAGACAAATCTGAGGACACAGCGAATATGATTCTCTAGAACTTTCTGCAGTCTACTCGCGCCAATCAAACGATGTTCGTAACATCACAACCCAGTCTCGAGTTCACCAATAAAGAATTCTAGAAACGATAAGTCGCGCCTAACACTGGCCCTGACTGATCAAATGTAAAATCGCTACCGTCGATCTCATGGTCAAACGAGATATAGCGATAGCCGCCGCGGATCAGCCATCTGTTGTTGATGGCATATTCGGCGGTCAACAGAACCTGCCATGTTTCACTGCCGCTGCGGAAACCTCCGTAGTCGACGAAACCGGTGCCGGACCATTTGTCCGAGAACCGGACGCGTGCTCTGGCGGCGATGACAGGGTCGGTCCAGCTGTCGTCGGCGGTTGTTGTCCTCCCCGGTGCCGCGCCAGGGAGAAGGGTGAACTCTGTATCAGTGCTGAACCACCGGAACCCTCCGGCGACATCCACCGAGATAGTTGGTGCTTCATACACTCGGTAGCCGACATAACCGCTTAGGTATTGCGTGGTAAATGATGTCTCGAGGCCCGAACTGGCGGGGCCGGGAGTGCTGTTGCTGAACGACAAATCTGTGTAGTTGTAATCTGCAAGTATAAGCCATCGTCCGTCGGTGGCCGAGAACGCTCCCATAAAGGCGAAATCTAGGTTTTCCAATGCATCAGAAAAACTGAGTGTACCGTCCAGTGTCCCCATGGGGGTGCTTAAGGATGTTTCTGTTTCCGGCATGAACAGATAAATCGTGGCCTCGTAGGACCAATCGGATTGTTGTGCCGCAGCCGTTGTGGCTGCCGATGCCGATAGCGTTGCCGCGCATAAGCAACTTTTCACCCATAGTGACGAAAACATTCTGTTCCTCCCGACAAACATACAAGTTTCAATAAATTGTCGTTGGTTTGAAATTGTGTGGTCCTGATTTTCATTCCGCAGCTTCTTCCGTCGCCATCGAACTGTTGCCGACGCGATTGATATCTGTGTTCGGGAAAAACTCGGACCAAACGTGCCAGAATACGCCTGCGCGCAGGGTTTCTACACGTTTTAGCTGACCCTGATCCGAGTGACCCCAGAAATCGCATTTGGCCACCGGTTGACCCGAGTCGTTATACCAAACGCCCAAGCTTTCATATTTCGGATCCAGGCTGACCACGACATCCCGTCCTCCGACTTTGGCGGTCACGATCCAGTTGTTCTCGATGATGAAATCGTCGGTCCAGCAAGCGACATCTTGACCAATCGTAATTCCCCAGACGTAGGTTTTGTTCGGCAACCGGTGGTCTGAACGATCCATGTTGTCCATCACAGGAGCGTCTTCCTGATGTTGGCGTCCGATGCCCCAGCCAAAGGTGATCTCGGTCATCATGTCCAGCAGACGCAGCAAAGGGTTCGTGGATGGTTTGTTCAGAAACACCTCACCTTCTGGATAGGCTTTCTGAAACCCGCGGAATGTCATTCGAAAGGTGGGCCAAGGCCTCATTTGCGCTTCGGGCCGGAGAGGGCAAGCAGGACCCTCGGAGTTGGGGTCGCGATCCGCCTCGCGAAAACCGTAGATATGCTGGATCGGATCGCCCGTGTCGTTGTCACGCAGTATCAAGTTGTTGCCATGCTGGGCCAGAACCTCAAGGTTCAGGCGCCGTCCTTCTATTCGCGGTGTGTACCCCTGACCCAGATTGGCCATCGCGCAGTAAGTCATGACCACATCCTCGCCCCCCAGCCCATCTACATCGCCCGCCAAATGAGGGCGCATGATCTGCGCATCCGGGTGCGCGCGCGCGTGACCATTGTGTTCGATGACGATGACTGGCGCTGTTGGACCGACATATTTTCGCGCTTCCTCGATAGAAAAATACTGGGCGTCGTTGAGCTGGTTTCTCAGGCCCAAATGCACCCACACATAGGGAAACCCATAAAGAAGCAAGGTCAGCGCAGCCGTTACAAGCCAAAGCCAGAAAGGGCCGCCCCCCAAAAGGAAATGTGCAAGGGTTGCCACTACAAATCCGCCCAGGCCAATGCCAATCAGGCGGTATTCATGCCGGATAAAGCGCACCATATTCTCGCGCTTTACTTTCAGCAGCATTTGCGAGACATCGCCAAGGTCGCGGAAATAGACAAACCCGATTCCGAGTGACACGATCAATCCCAGTGCGAAAATTATGCTACCAACCATGCTGAGATCCTCGATTTTGGTGATTACAGTCCTTCGCGGTTCATTACGAAAGAACAGGCCTACTTCTGGGGCGACGCGCGCTTGATCATGAAAGCTTCAACGGCTTGCTGTGTCTCGGGACGAATGTTCTCAATCCCCTCATAAGGCATGCCGTAGGCGGGCGGAGTATCGGGGTATTTCTCTTTCCGCGCCTTGTGGCGGCCCAGTATACGTACGAATTCCTGCCCACCCCAAGACCCGACTTCGGTTGAGACCGAGTATTCTTCGCGGGTGTCGCGGTAAAGATCGAAGAATTTTGCTAAAATTGCGCTCTCGCCGGGTCCCGGCAGTTTGAGCTTAAGCTGATCCTTAACGATCGCCTCGGGTTTCGCGACCGAATAGATGATCACGTGATCGCGTCGCGCTTTCGATTCATCCGCGAACAGTAGCGCCGCCGACTGATCGACACCATCGACCAGACGATCCCTTGGGATGAATCCATCCGCCCCGGCAAAGCGCGAGATCGTGGTATACAGGTCCGAAACATGAATGATGCTGTTTAACAACCCGTCAGCTTCAATCATGCCCGGCCAGCGGATGAAGGCGTCCACGCGCACGCCACCTTCAGTCGTGTCGCCTTTACCGCCCGCGTAAATCAGTGGGGTAAACCCGGATTGCGGCGCGTATTTGGTAAAATGCCCATTGTCGCCCATAACCACAACGATGGTGTTTTCGCTGAGCCCTAGATCATCCATGCGCGCGAACAGATCACCCAGCCACTGATCCAGTAGCTGCATCTTGTCGACATACAAGCCGCCATTCGCGCTTTCCGGCCCGTCACGGCCGGCGCGGGTATTGTCCAGCGGGATCATCGGCCAATATTGCAGGAAGAAGGGCGCGTCCCCAGTTGCAAGGCGTTCCAGTTCCTGAAGTGTTTTATCCTGAAACGCCTGGTTCATTTCGTCGTATTTTTCGGCGTTCCAGCGTTCTCCGGCTTCCATGCGGATTTCGCGAATGGCGCCGCCGGTCTCGCCCTCGATGACGGTCATCATCGCCGAGGCATCCGGTCGGAACCAGCCGTCCAGTGTGTATTTATCCTCATAGTCCCGGATCGCGACCGAGACCTGTTCTTTGATCGCATCATCATTAAAGATTGTCAGCTGGCCCTGCTGGTGGATGGCGTGCTGGGCATAGTCAAAACCCTGATTCATTGCCCAGCTTTCGGCAATATCGCCCATATGCCACTTGCCGACGTGGCTGGTTGCATATCCTGCCTGTTTCAAGACTTCGGCCAGCGTCACTTCATTATCGGGCAATCCAAAGCCAGCGATATCGACGGTCGTATCACCCATTCCCATACGCACGGGCAAGCGGCCGGTCATTTGTGCCACGCGAGTCGGGGTGCAGGACGGTTCAGTATACATCCGAACCATACGCAACGCTTCGTCCGAAAAGTCGTTGATGTTCGGAGTGTCGTACCCACGGACAGCGTTGAGCTCGGGTATACCCATATCGCCAAAGCCCATATCGTCAATCAGAACGCTGACGATATTTGGGGGTTGCCCATTGTTGCCGTCACGAAAAGCGGCCAAAGCCTGATCAACGGCAGCGTCATCCTGCACCCATTGTTCCGCGCGTTGGGCTTGCAGAATATAAAACTCAGCATCGTGTTGAATAGGGTCGTCCTGAGCCTGCAAAGGTGGGGCGGCAATGCCTGCACACAAAACCATAAGCCATTGTAGTTTCATTCCATCTCCCCCAGGGTTCGAAGCCGAGCTTCGGTTTTTGACTTCGATGTGATTACCATCAGTAACATCGATATATTCGAATAATTACTAAATTTGTGATCTCACTGCCAACTCGTGAATACGTCGCGGGTCAGTTCGGATTCCGGGCGCAGGTTTTCAATGCCTTCATAAGGTGTACCTTTGCCAATCTCTGAATGCGGATACTTGGCGATCATCTTCTGGTGACGCTTGATCATATCTTGAAAAGATGCCCCGGCCCAAAGCGAGTAGCCCACCAAAGGGTGTTCCTCTCGGGGGTCCCTATAAATATTATAAGTCGGAGCAGCCGCGCCGGGTTGACCGGGGGCAGGAAGATGCATCTTGAACTCCTGCTTGACGACCGAGCGCAAGACAGGTCCTTCGTAGATATAGACATAGTCGCGCCGCCCATTTCCCTCGCCGTTCAACAGCAAGGCCGTCTGGTCGATGCCGTCTATTACGCGGTCCCTTGGGATAAAGTCTGTGGCTCCGGCAATTCGCGCCATCGTGGTGAAGATATCTGAGACGTGAAAGATGTCACCGGCTGCGCTGTTGGCTTCGATCACACCGGGCCAGCGAATGAACGCATCGGTTCTTACGCCGCCTTCAAGATGCTGGGTTTTGCCACCGCGATAGATCAGCTGGTTCAGACCGGATGAGCCTTCGTAGTGATACATCAGGCCATTATCCGCCATCAAAACAACAATTGTGTTGTCCGCTTTGCCAGATTCTTCAAGCTTGGCCAAAAGATCTCCGATCCAACCATCAAGCAGTTGCAGCTTGTCGGCATGAAAACCGCCATTTCGTGAAATTGCCTGATCCGGGTAGACGAAGTTCAACGGGTAAAGCGGCCAGTATTGTAAGAAGAATGGCGCATCCTCGGAAGCGACGCGTTCAAGTTGCTCCAACGCCTGCCGTTGATATCGTTCGTTCATCTCTTCATATTTGGTCTGCGTCCACACTTCACCGGCTGACATTTCTACTTCCTGGGCGGGTCCACCGGCTTCGGCCTCGACACCGGTGACAAGGCCGTATGGCTTGAACCGTTCATCCAGCAGGAACTGATTGTTCTGCCCCTCGGGCACATAGCCGAGCATGGTGTTGGACCGCATTGCCTCGGGGGTCATGAGGCTCAGCTGTACTTGCTGGTGGAGTGGAAATGCGGCCCAATCAAACCCCTGATTGTGGGGGTACGATTGTTCGATGTCGCCTTGGTGCCATTTGCCGACATGCGCCGTATTATAGCCGACCTGTTTCAGAATCTCCGGCAGTGTCACTTCACTGGCCGGAAGGCCCTCGCCAACCAAAGCCACCTTGACCTCTTCCACACCTGCGCGAATTGGGTGGCGCCCTGTCAACATGGCTGTGCGGGTCGGAGTGCAGGAGGGTTCGGTATACATGCGCATCAGCGACATACCTTCGGTGGCCAAATGATTGATGCTGGGTGTCTCAATCCCCATGACGTAGTTCATCTTGCGGTCGCCCATCTGACCGAAGCTGACGTCGTCGATTAGGACGTAGAGAAAATTCGGAGGCTTGCCACCATTGGTCGCACGAATTTCGGCCAGCTTGGCGTTGATTTCAACGTCTTGCGCATCCCATGCCTCACCAAACTGCGCGCGGAGGAATTCAAACTCACCGTCATGAACAATGGGGGTTTCCTGTGCAAGCACGGAGCCGACACCAATCAACGACGCCGGCAAGATGTATCTAAGTCTCATGTCAAACCTCCAAATCTTTATCCCGTACCGATTCCGCACCCGCGCCTTGAGCCTGCAGCTGTCCTTCTATACTGCCGCGCAGGTCCGAAATGCTTTCTGCCAGATCGGCAAGCTATCGCAACTGCAGAACTGACTCCGAATTTGGCGGCATCGCCAATTCCGCGAAAACCTCTTTGTAGTCGCGACACATCCGATCAAACTCTTGGTCTTTTTCTCGTAGGTCCCGTAGCAGACGACCCGCTTCGGGAAATTGGGATTCAAAGAATTCATCATCCGTCATTGGCAGCGCCCTATAGGCATTCATTCTCTATGCATGCATCCAACAGAATATGTATTGCACGTTTCAAGTCGCATGCTACGGTAACATCATGACGTCAAACCCTTATTGTGAAAGGATAGTTTTTGAACGTCAGCGTGGGAAATCAGGATCAGACTGGTACTCAACACTTCTCGAGCGAGCAGGTGCGTGTCGCTTTAAATAAGGTTCTGGGGTCGGATGAATTTAAAGGATCCGCCCGCATGCGATCATTCCTGTCTTACGTTGTGACAGAAACACTGGAGGGTCGTTCCGACGAGATACGCGCTAAGACCATTGCAATGGATATTTATGGCTACGAGGCGGATGAGCTATTGAAACGCGAAGGTGTCGTGCGTGTGGATGCCGGACGTGTTCGGCGAAAGCTCCAAGCTTATTATGAAAGTAAAGGGGCCGCTGACGAACTGGTAATCTCATTGCCTGTCGGAAGTTACGCACCACAATTTTTGTCGGGCTCCGATCGAAGCAGACAAAGCTTACGCGTAAGGCAACGGGTTACCTTGGTCGTTATCTCGCTTTCAATTCTAGTAGCCGGTATTCTAACCGGCGTTCTGATCGGCCGCAGTTTGCAATCTGTTGCTCCAAAAACTGGCAAAACTGCGATCTACGACGTGTCTCCAGCCCGCGTCGAAGCAATGAACCTAAGCAACGCAGGCCGGGATCTAATTTTCCCGGTTACAGATTTGGCACGCCTTCAACCTGCGTTGTTGATATTTCAAACAGCAATTGAACGAGACCCGTTGTTCTACGGGGGGTACGCAGGCGCTTCTCAGGTCGAAACCATGTTCGCCATCATGAAATCCGGCAGTCCAAGTTCAAATGAGTTTTTGCGCGCGGCCGACAAGAATAGTGCTTATGCTTTGGAAATGGCTCCGGATGCAGCATGGTCGCTTTCAGCTCGGGCCTGGTTTGAATTTGGGGTGGGCAATTATGAAAGCGCGGTTGGATTATCCCAAAGGGCCGTAGACTTGGCACCCGATGATTCACATGTTGCTGAATTCGACGCCCTGATCTCCCTTTACACGTCCGATTTTGATCGGGTTCTGTCGCAATCAGTGAGATATAGAGCACTGGCCCAAAACGGTGGAGGGCTAGTTTTTGACAACGCATTGGGTGCGGCTCAGTTCCACACGGGAGACTATGCTGCCGCAATCCGAACGTTTGATAAAACAATATCTCGCGGTGGGCCGTTCGGACCAATTTCCGCAGCTTACCTTATGGCAGCCCACTGGAGGAACGGAGAACAAGCTGAGGCACAGCGGCTTGCAAGAGTATTTTCGGACACTTGGCCAAGCTTCCCCCTCGAAAAACTAAAGGCTCGGGTGTTTGTAGACCCACAGCCAGTTCAAGAGCTGATCAGTGCAATGATAGCTGCAGGTTGGTCAGGACCCGCCAAGCCCTGACGATTTTCTATAGGGTTTGTAATAACTCGTTCAGAGGCATGCGCTTCCAAGAAGGAGGTGCGTTGGTTGTGAAGTGGACGAACCTCCAGACGAGATCAAAACAAAGTTCATCGATACCGAATGGGTGTGTGATGGACAGACAAAGGTCTGCTCTTGGCTCCCGATGAGATAATCTTTGCACTCGCAGCGAACTTCTGCTTCCCGCCCGTCTGTGCAGAAGCTAGAGGTCGAATAGCAGAATAAGTTCGATTTCTTACCCCCTACCCTGCGCGGCTGATGCCACCAATTTTAAACTCCCGGTTTCAGTAATCCGCGCCCTTCCGAGTATCCCATAGACGCAGAATTTCTATCTGAGTGGGCATTACACGATAGATTAGCGTAAATGGGGTTCGCGGTACTGAAAGCTCCCGTACGTCTTGGCGTGTGTCACTTGGGTGACCTGCATACGGGTTTGCTGCAAGAGTAAGCTGAATGGCTTTGAGCTGTGCTCGTGCCCTTTTGCTGCCTTCAGGAAAAACTGACGTGTAGTAGTAGCGGAACCATTGAATGTCCCGGGCCGTATCTTCGAGAAATACAATTTTCATTGGCTATTGGATTGCCCGCTTGCGACCGGAGCAGAGAGCTCATTCTCGGTATCCCAGCTGTCTATCCAGGCATTCATTTCGTCTGCCGTGATGAACTTACCTAGATCTGCTTTTTCAACAGCTGCATCAATGGCTGCTCGCTTTGCGGCCTTGGATTCCAACATCGTTCTAATTGCTCGTACAGCGAGCTGCGCAGGCGGCCGATCTTCTATCGCAGCTTCTCGTTCCAGAGACTTTCTCAAGTCTTCATCAAGACGGATTGAATATGGGTTGGTTCTCATCGCAATCACCTGTTTCCGCTGTGTAGTACAATGTAATACATCCGCATTCTATTCACAATAGATCGATGGGATGAACTTCATCTGTTGCTCTGAACTCATAAGCGAGATGGGTATTCATAAGTACGGCCTGCTCGTCCGCGGTTATTTTGATTTTTGCACCAACAATGCGGTTGGTTGCATGTCTCCCCGATCGATCTTTGACATCAGAGAATTCAAATAGGCCTGGTGAGATTTTATGTTCTCCGCTCGTTGGAAAATATATCCCAAAACCATGAAACGGAGAGCTGGGCCATGTGTCGATTTCATAGCATACCAAGTCTGACCAAGTCGTAGGTATTCGGCGATATCGTCCATAAGACGGTCACAGTGCGTCTGATCTCGGGCGAGGCGAAGTTCGGAGCACAAGCGTGGAAAGCTGCGCTCCATTTGATCTGGAGAAACTTGAATCTGAAAATGTTTTTCTTTCTTAACTATCGGATTCAAAGAGTCCTCTTTATGCCCCTCAATTTCATGGTCATTGGCCGTCAAATTTTCTGTATCTGCTTGTGTTATCTGGGAGATTTCCACAGAGATTTCCGCCAGAAGGTTGCCTAGTACATTTGCATCTGGTTTGCGACGCAGAGCATTGCGTACGGTGGCCATCAAATCTGAAATCGCCGTGTCGTCTGCTACGAGTTTTCTGAGGCTAGCAAGAGCGGCCGATACTTTGTCGCGGAGTAAAGTGAACTCGAGAGCGCGATCAGCATGACTCTGGGCTTCCTGGATTAACTCGGCATACTTTTCAGACAAGGGCAAAAGGGACAGTCCAGTTGCGGTAACCACCCTGCCCTGTCGGTCCCGGCGCGCCCAACGTTTGCCGTTTGCGCTCATGACGCGACGAATAAGCCCAAGTTCAACCAACGCCGAGATATGGCGCTCAACAGTTTGAACACTAACGTGGGTTCGTTTGGCGATTGCCGCGTTGGAAGCGAAGCAGATGTGACGGTCATCCTGATCCGAAGAAATCTGATCTCCGTCCATAAAGGAAACCATAGCTCTCAGGACATTGAGAGACGTGGATTTAAGCCCAAGCGGTTCTCGGGCTTCCTCAACGGCTCGAAGTAGCATCCATTTTTTAGGCGTATTACCCCCCTGCCCTGCCGTTCCCGACAAGGTTGCTCCGTTTGGAGCCAATGCTGTTACTGTTTTCATGAGTTTATGTCAGCAGACAAAGAAAACCTGTTCACCCAGAGGCGTTTTTTGTTGTCTCGTGATTCGCGGGCTGTTAGGGTTTAGGTGTCAAATCTATAACCACTAGTTGGTTTTTAGCCCTCGGAGCCTTAGGTTTCGGGGGTTTCTTTTTTGCTTTTCTCCTCTTTGCTCGTTGCCTCATGTAGAGTTAACAGTTGTTAACTCGCTTACTCCTCGGCGTTTTCTTTGAAGCGCTCGTAGGATTCCTGAACTATTTGAGAAAGGTTGTCCGAAAGCCAACGTGAATAGGCTTCATTTTCCCCTGCTCTTTTGATCGTCATATTCACCGTTGAATTGCTGATCTTAATGACAACGTCGGGTGCCGGTCGGATTTCTTGTGCTTCTTTCTTACGAGCCAAGCCGCCTAAAAGCCCGTTTAACCGATCGTCTGAACTACCTGCGTTGAGCGTCTCCAAGAGCTTCTTAGCCTTGTCCGCTGTTATCATCTTTTTTCGCAACGCATCGGCGAGTGCCGTCCACTTGGGCCGCCCGGATCTCGGTGCTGGGCCGATCATATCGCCAAGATCATCGGGAATATCGTTTGTAATTCGCTCCAATTGCGACAACGTGTTTTTTGAGATGGCCAGTGCCGTGATCACTTCAGAACGATCATATCCTTGGTTTAGAATCTCTCGCGCAAACCGGGCTCTCTCGTAGTAACTGAGGTCAACACGAGAAGAGTTCTCCAGACCCTTTGCCTGAAGCGCCTCTTTGTCATCCAACGCGCGCACCAAAGCGCGAACAGGCTGATTTAGATACTGACAAGCTAGGATGCGGCGGCGGCCGTAAATAACCTCGAAGTGGCCGTCCGCTTCCTCAGACGGACGCAGGAGGACAGGAACCTGTTGGCCTCCTGCGTCTTGGATGCTTTCAGCCAGTTCCAGAACAGCTGGATCGACTGTTGGTTCTGCCTCGGAGTTAACAGGTGTTAACTCGATCCCAAGCCTATCTCTTGGGCCCCAGGGCAAAATAAGCGAGGTATCGATGTCTTGGATACCACCAGCACCAACACGGACCGAAGCTATGGTGCCGCGAGGAAGTGCCGCGTTGGCGCGTTCCGTTTTTGTAGGTGGGATTGGTGGGTTTCCGGCTGCAGCTGCAATCGCTGCAGCCATGCTGGTTTTATTTTGCTTAAGTGCCATTTCAACGGCCCCACGCGGCTTGAATCATGTTTGAAACTTCGTGTCCCACGGCGTCCATACTAGATCGTGCACGGTCATAAGTAGACCGCGTCATTTCTGACCGAACAACTTCATACATTGTCATTTTCAGCATTGCAGCATCGGCAATAGCAGTGCTTCGCAGCGCAGTTGCTCCGATCACCCGATCTTGAAACAGCGCCCGCATCAGGCTGACAATTTGCTGAGACGGAGTATCGGATGGATCGTCTCGGGTTATGAGGAACCGGAAGTTGTCATGGACTATCGGAATTCCGGAGTTTTCAAACTCTTCCAGATAAGCTGAAGTCATCTCAAGAAATTGCTGCGTGGACGCTACGTCCAACATGCTCGGTGTCAGTGGTACGATTACTGAGGTCGCCGCGAACAATCCCGCCAGCGTTAGAAACCCCAACGAAGGCGGGCTATCGATAATGATCACATCATAGTTTTCTTCTACTGACTCGATAGCGTTGGAGAGTCGATTAAAGAAAGGGATGCCTTTGCGGGCGTAGACGGCGGTTTCTGTTTCAAACTCCGACAGTATTAACTGGGCAGGAGAAAGATCCAGTCCGGGGAAGTAGGTGTCCCGAATACACTCGGACATTGGGATTGGGTCTTCGTATCGAAGGGCATCATAAATCGAATTTCCTTCAAACTCGATCTCGGGCTGTATTCCGCAAAATCCAGTTAAGCTGCCTTGTGGATCAAGGTCGATAGCCAGAACACGATAACCTTGAAGCGCAAGATAGTGACATAGGTGAATAGCTGAAGTGGATTTTGCACTGCCACCCTTGAAGTTCATAAGTTGAATAACCTGAAGCCGGTCGCTATCGCGACGACCGGGTAGGTATTTGCCCGGCTTTCTGGAGCTACCTTCAAGGATCTGGCGCATCGCTTTGATTTCAGCCCCAGAGTAAAAGCGCCGGCCATTCTTGTTGACTTCTGGCTCCGGCAGTGAGCCCTCAGCATGGCCTTTTCGCAGGTACTGTCCGGTTGTACCAAACAGGTCGGCAACCTCAGTTGCACTGAAGAGGCGGAGGGTCTTTGACAACTCTGGCGAATACGCCTGAGTCAGGTGTGTAGTAAGTGCAACTTGTAGACGATCAGAAATTTCACGTGTAACGTGAGACTGCGTCGTCGCAGCAATGGGTGTGGTCTGTAGCATAGTTGCAGTTTTCCTGCTCATTTTTGTATGGTTGCGCAACTTGAGTACATTTAGGCACTCGTATTCCGATTCATGTCAAGAGAAAAATCAATAACTTGTGGGTCACTGCGAGGCCCGCACAAATGTTCTGAAGTTAACAGCTGTTAACTCATGTTTCCATTGGGCAGTTAGGAAGCGCTTTGAGGTTGCAGGATGCCGGTATAAATCGGTCTCGGATTTCGATTTTTGCGGTTGCTGAGTTCGGTCAGATTGCACTCTTTATCGAAATAAGTTCTGCCACAGGTACTTTCATGCGATCACGTCGTGCTCGAGTTGCAGAAGATTTGCCTCACGATGTTCAAAAAGCTTAATCGGTCGGTTTTCTTGATAGGTGCTGACAGGCTAACCGACTTGCTAGGGTAGGGCGGGCCACCTCCGGCAACGGGTTCCCTGTACCCGCCAAATTTGTTGTGGAATGAATTCTATTCCAGTGCGGGTCTTAAGCAAAAACTTCACTGCGAACCAACAAGTGCTGATGTCGCGTATCGATTGAATCAGTTTCTCTCACCCCAACAGGTCCGTCGCCGGGTTTTCTGCGATATCGACGTCGTCATAGTACTTCTGCGCTTGTGCCATGGAACGGTGCAGCGACAGGCGCATGGCGGCCTGGATCGGGGCGCCATCTAGGGCGGCCTGGGTCAGGAAGCCCGAGCGCAGCCCGTGCGGCGAGGCAAACCCCTCTGGCAAGCCCGCCAGTGTTAACCGGTGCTGGACAATCTGATAAATCGCATCCGGGCTGAGGCGGCGTTTCAGCACCCGGTCGGCTTTGGAAACGGGGCGGAACAAAGGGCCGTCGTTAATCCCGCCCACCTCGATCCAATGCACTAGCGCCTGAGCAGCGCGACCCTTGAGCACCAGCCGTGGGGTTTCACCTTTGCTCGTGGTTTTGGTCTCAAGCAGTGAGAGCCAGACCACACCTGTTTTGTTGAATTCCTTCAGCGACACATCCTCGCGCCTCAGTCCGGTGATCTCCGACCGACGGCGGCCGCCGCTGGCCCAGCCCAGCATCAGGATGGCGCGATCGCGGCAATCCCGGCGGGACCCCCGGCAGGTGGCGAGCAGCTGTTCCAGCACATCCCGGGTGATCGGGTGTTGCGATTTCGGGGCAGGGGGCCGGGCCGCGGCGCGACGGGCTTTGGATCGGGCCTGTTTGACTTGCGGCGTGCCAAACGGGCTGGTCAGGTTTTTCATCCGATGAAACGCCAGCCAGGAGGCGATGCGCCGGTCCAGCGTCGACGGGGCAGGGCAGATGAGGGACTTGCGCAGCCCCTGAGCAATCAGCGCTTCTGCGGTTTCGCGCGCTACATCCGTTTCTGGTGCGTCATTCAGATCGCGGGCGTGATCAAGAATGAAGGCGAGGGCGGTGGCTTCGGATTCCGGCCAGTCCAGCGCCGTGCCAAAGCGTGCGGATTTCCAGGCAGTGACATAGAGCAGGTCGCGCTCATAAGCGCGCAGCGTATTGGCCGGCGTGCCGCGCACATAGAGATCTGTCAGCGCCTCCTGATCCGTGTCCGAAAGGGCAGGGGCGGCGGCGGGGAGGTATGGGGCAGGGGGCTTCATGTACCCATTCTGCGCCCATTTCCCCGCAAAATCAATCACAAGTGATAAGGGGTACTTATCGGATATAATTTGCCTCCGGAAATCTCCGAAAGGTAAAATGCAAAACTAACACTTTATGCGCACTGTGGGCGCACCGGCTCGAATACCTGGCACACTTGGATATATGCAGAACTCCGGCTACGCTGAATGAAAATTCAGAGGTACAGCGTGCGGCGATTCATCCTTCAGATAGCAGCGATCCTGATTTTCGCCGGGGAGCTTCATGCCGAGAAGCAGGATTACCTTGAGCTTGCCCGGCGCGGCTGGGGATACGAGCTTCGCGCCACGATGCTGGGTCGCGACATGGCCATTCCGGTACATATCAATGGGCGGGACCTTGCCGGAGCCTCGTTGTGCGTGGTCGGGGAACGGCCGCATCCGCAGACGCTGGCGGTACTGAACACCTTTCGGGACCTGCTGAAGCACAGCTATGGCCATCCCACGCCGATGCGTTATGCGGGGCGGTCCGCCAGCAATTGCGGCACCGGGCGGACTGTGGTTCTGCGCTTGTACTCGGGATATCCTCCGGAACGGGAACTGTCTTCGGATCTGGACTGGCTGAGCGAGACCCATCAACTTGGCCTGCCTGCCGGGCGCAGATATCTGGTGACATCTCCGGCGATGGCGCAAACCTTCTTTGGCCATCGCGGTCAGGGGACACATATCGTGGTCAGGCAACCGGCGCACGGCCGGCCCGACCTGTTGGAGACCGCGTTCCACAAGTCGATCCTGCTGGAAGAGCTTTTCCAGTCTTACACGTTCGGAATGGACATTCTGCTGAGCGACAGGACAGCCGGGTTTTTGTCGAAGCTGCAGGAAACGCCGGTGAACCTGCACCGGTTTCCATGGAACTCGCACGCTTTCATGCGGGCATTGCTGAATTCCAACCCCGGCGGGCTATGCGCCTTTGATGTGTTCATGCTGCACGCGGTAGCTCAGTCGCCGGTGGATCAGACCATAGATCCGGGGTTCATCGAATATATCGACGACGAATATGATCGCCTTTGGGCGCAAACCGACAAAACGTTGACGGACCCGCAGTTTGCGTCTCTGTTCGACGAGGGCTGCACCCGCGCCGTTCAGGTTTCCAGGTAATACCATCGGGTGTATTTTGCGGGGCAGGGGACTCCGGTTAGCCTGTATTTGGGTCCAGTACCATCGGAACCCAGGGGAGGTCATATGGACACACGGCCTGAAAACCCGCCGCGCGCGATTGCGGGGGTATCGGGGTATCTGTCGCAAGGGCTTGTCGGGCACGCGCATCTGGTCGAAAGCCTGCTAATTGCGCTGCTCGAAGGGGGCCACCTGTTGGTCGAGGGCGCACCCGGTCTGGCCAAGACCCGCGCTGTCAAATGGTTGGCGAACGCTGTCGAAGGCAGCTTTGCCCGCATACAATGCACACCCGACCTGATGCCATCCGACGTGACCGGGACGCCGGTCTATCAGCCGCAGGAGGGCCGGTTCGAATTTGTTCCCGGGCCGGTTTTTCACACTCTGGTGCTGGTCGATGAGATCAACCGGGCCCCGCCCAAGGTCCAGTCCGCTTTGCTGGAGTCGATGGCAGAACATCAGGTGACCGTCGGGAATGAAACCCACGCTTTGCCCGATCCGTTTCTGGTCATAGCCACCCAGAACCCGATCGAACATGATGGGACTTTTCCCTTGCCCGAGGCGCAGTTGGACAGGTTCCTGCTGCATGTGGTCCTGTCGCTTCCGGATGTGGAGACCGAGCGGCAGATACTTGATCTGGTCATCTCCGAAACGCAGGACGGCCCGCCCGGCGTGCAGCGCATGACGCTTGAGGAATTGCGGGCCGCACGGGCCGAGGCGCGCGCGGTGCACGTGGCCCCGGAATTGCGCGACTACATCGTGCGCCTTGTATCCGCAACACGCCAGGGGCCACTGGCCGAACACATAGAACATGCGGTCTCGCCGCGCGGCTCGCTGGCGCTGGCGTCGGCGGCACGGGCGCGCGCCTATCTGCGCGGCCGTGACTTTGCCTTGCCCGAGGACGTGACGGCAGTGGCCCCTGACGCGCTGGCCCATCGGATGGTTCTGACCTGGCGCGCGGTTGCGGATGGTCGCAAGCCGCGCGGATTGGTTGCGGATATTCTGAACACGGTCGAACCGTTGTGACCGCCGTTCTGTCTCATGCCGGTGTGACTTTGACCTCGGACGCATTGATCGCATTGCGGCGCGTGGCTTTGACGACCCAGGCCGATCCGCCTGTGGTTGCCTTGCCCGGAGGGTTCCTGACGCGAAAGCGCGGGCAGGGCGTTGAGGTGGCAGATGCGCGGGAATACGTGGCCGGTGACGACATCCGCCATCTGGACCGGGGCACAACCGCGCGCACCGGGCGGCTGCATGTGCGCCAGTTTCAGGAAGAACGCGACCGGGTCTCACTGCTGGTGGCCGATTTTCGGGCGCCGATGTTCTGGGGGTTACGGCGGGCCTTTCTATCTGTTGCCGCCGCCGAGGCGCTGGTTCTGATCGGCTGGCACCTGATTGAAAGCGGCGGGCGCGTTGGTCTGTTGGCCATTACGGCCGGGGCGCCGGTCATCATTCCGCCGCGCGGCAGAACGCGCGGCATGCTGGATGTGATCGGCGGACTGGTGCAGGCCCATGGGCGCAGCCTGACAGCGCTACAAAGCGCTCGGGATGACGCGCGATCACTGGAACAGGCGCTGGAAGGTGTGGAACGCCTGACCCGATCCGGGTCAGAGGTCATTATCGCCTCGGGCTTTGATACGCCGGATGCCGCTTTGGCGGATCGGCTGGACCGGATCGCCCATCGGCGCAGCCTGCGGCTTATTCTGATCACCGAAAGCAAGACCCATGACATGCCGCGCGGCTGGTATCCCATGCGCCTGCCCGACGGGCGACAGAAACGCGTCTATCTGACCGGAACCGAAACCGGGGGTGATCTGCTGTATCAGAACATCGGCACCCATCAGGCGCTTGTTCTGAACGCAAGCGATCCGGTGGAAGAGACCGGTCAACGCATTGCGCTTGCGTTTTCGGAAAGGATTGCCGCATGAGCGAAACGGTGATGTCCGACAGCACAATGCTGGCCAGCCTGCGGGACATACGTTTGCCTGCGGAAGCCGCAGGTGGCGTTTGGGCGGACTATGCGGTGGTCATGGGCCTGTCGGCCCTTACTGCCATCTGCGTCGTATTTGTGTTGCGGGTGTTAAGCACCCGGCGGCCCGCGACCCGGGTGGGCCGCGAGGTTGAAGACGTCACAGGCTGGTCGGAAGACCGGCTCAGGGTGGCGCTGCTGCACCAGCTTCGCGAGCAGAACCCCCAACGATATTCGGAACTCTCAGAGGGTCTCTATCGCCCGGACGGCGGGCCAAGTCTAGCAACCTTGAAGGATGAGGTGGCGCGCTGTGTTTGAGCTTGCCGATCCTTGGGTGTTGCTTCTACTGCCTGCCCCGTTGCTGATCGCGCGTGTTCTCAACTCGCGGCCCATGCTGGATCGCGGCTTCCCGGTTCCCGAACGTATCGGCGCGATGCTTGATGCTGCAAACGCAGGCGATGATCCCGGCAGGCACAGGTTCGCAGATCAGGCGGTATTGTGGGCCATCTGGGTCCTGCTGGTTTTTGGGCTATCCGGCCCGCGTGAACTGACACCGGTGAGCGCGCTGAAAGTCTCGGGCCGTGATCTTGCGATTGTTCTGGATCTGTCCGGATCAATGGTGCGGGACGATTTTTTTTTGGATGACCGTCAGATCACACGGCTTGAGGCGGTCACGACTGTGGGTGCCGATTTCGCCAGACGTCGGGCAGGGGACCGGGTCGCGCTGATTGTCTTTGGGTCCGAGGCGTATTTCGCCACCCCGTTCACCTTCGATACCGAAGCTGTGGCCAACCGGATCGAAGCAGCCAGCATTGGCATTTCGGGGCGGGCGACGAACATCTCGGACGGTCTTGGACTGGCGTTGAAACGGCTGGCAGACAGTCAGGCGGCATCTCGGGTCGTCATTCTGCTGTCGGACGGCGTGAACAATGCCGGTGCCACCAATCCGCGCGGTGTCGCGGAACTGGCCGCCGGGATGGGGGTGCGTGTCCACACCATTGCCTTGGGGCCGAAAGATCTGGAAAGCGCTGCAGTAGGTGAGCGGGGCGTTGTCGACGCGGCAACCTTGCGCGCCATTGCGCAGGTGTCGGGCGGAGAAAGCTTTCGCGTCAAAACCACCGATGATCTGATTGAGGTCACACAGGCGCTGGATCGACTGGAAGCCACCGACAGCGCGGGCCTGACCGCCGAGGTCTATCGAGACTACTGGACCTGGCCCGCCGCGCTGGCCGCAGCCTTGGCGCTTTTGGCAGCGTGGAGGCAGTCGGGATGACGGAAACGGATTTCAGTCTGCTCAGACCATATTGGATGCTCGCTGTTCCGGTTGTCGCGGGCCTGGCCTGGTGGGTGCTGTCAAGCGCCCGTGGATTTGGCACGTGGGACAAGGTCGCTGACGCCGCGTTGATGCAGGCGATGGCGGTTATTGGCCGGATCGAAGGGGCGTCCATGCCCCTGACGCGGATGGCGCAGCTTTCGGTTGCCGGGCTCTGCGTGATTGCCCTGACCAGCCCGGCGGTCGAACGGCGCGGCGCCGAGACCTATCGAAACCTGGACGGGGTTTTGTTTCTGGTCGATGCGTCGGCAAGTGTGTCAGGCAACGCCGGCTGGCCGCAAATGCTGACCATGGGGCGATTTGGCGTCAGTGCGCTGGAGTCACGGCCCGGCGGGATCATCGTTTTTGCCGGCGACGCCTATGTCGCGACCGACATGACAACCGATCACCGGCAATTGGGCCAGACCTTTTCTCTGATTGATGCCGATACCGTGCCGGACAAAGGCTCGCGTCCCGAACGCGCGCTGGCATTGGCTGCGCAACGGATGGATGAGGCCGGTATTCTGGCCGGTGATGTGGTTCTGTTCACCGATGGCGAAGGTCTGGGGTTGGCTTCGCTGCAGGCCGCCGCAGCGCTGGCTGATCGCGGTGTCAGAGTGTCCGTGGTTTCGCTAGAGGAGCCCTCTGCGCAGATTCAGACCCATGCCAGCGTCGGCAGCGGCGCGGTTTTCACATTGGATCAGACCGATGATCTGGGGGGGTGGTTGTCGGAAGACGCTGCGACACGGCTCGAGAAGTCGGATTTCCCCGTGCTCTTCTGGCACGATCTGGGGCGGTATCTGCTGTTCCTCGCGCTGTTCCCGATGCTGCTGCTGTTCTGGAGGGAACGGGCATGAAGTGGCTCGCGGTCTTCAGTGCGGCCCTTATTGCCTTTGCGATTGCACTGGGTGGCGCGGCCCCGTTTGGCCGGGTCGCCTTGGCGCTTGGGATGAATACGGTTGCCGCCCGGCTGTTTGAAGACCCGGATTGGCAGGGTGTGGCCTTGTACCGGGCGGGCGAATTCGATGCGGCGGCGCAGGCCTTTGAGGATGCGGGGTCGTTGTATAACCTCGGGAATGCTCAGGTTCATGGCGGTCGCATTGCCGCCGCGCTGGAGGCTTATGATCAGGCGATTGTGACGGGCGATGCGGATGCGCAGGCCAATTTCGATGTTGTCGCCGCCTTTTATGCAGGTCTGCAGATCGACCACGAAGCGCTTGGCCTGTTTCCCGAGCGAAAAACCGGGCCTCAGGCGGACAGCTTCATAGCGCACGGTGATGCGCGTGCGGCAGGCACCGGCAGCGAGGTCACCAATTCCAACACGATGCTCGGGCTGGCGGAACTGGACAGTCGCGGGCGACTTGGGGTGCGGCGTATCTTTGACGACAAGTTCATGGTGGCGGATGAACGGTGGCTCAACCAATTGTCCGACGTCCCGGGGGAATTTATGGCCGCCCGGATCGCGCAGGAACACAAACGCCGCGGAAAACTGGGGCTTTCACCGCCGGAACCGGAGGACCCGCAATGAAGTGGTTGGTTCTTGTCTGGCTGTTTTTCCCTTTTCCGGCCCTGGCGCAATCGAAAACCGTGTTGCCATCGGAACTGTCGATTGAGGTGACGGTCGAGGACAGCAGCGTTGTGCCGTTCACACGCGAAATGATCCTGATTACCATTCGTGGAGTGTATCGGCGTCATATTACGCGGGAAAAGCTGATACAGCCGGATTTCGATGGTTTCAGCTGGGCGCAGCTTGGACCGGATCACTGGACCGAGGAACGGATCAACGGGCGAAACTTCAAGGTTTTCACCCGGCGCATGGCGGTCTACCCGGTCAGGTCCGGTGAACTGACCATTGGCCGGTTCACCCATAGTCTGACGCTGACGGATGAAAGTGACGACTGGTTCGAACATGACATCCAGTCCGAACCGCTGACCATCGAGGTCGCCGAAGCGCCGGTCGTGGCGGACTGGTGGTTTCCTGTGCGTAACCTGCAAATCTCGGACCAATGGTCGAACGCACCGGATCAGCTGTCGCCGGGTGAGGGCGTTCTGCGTGTGATCCGGATTGAGGCGCTGGGGGCGACGCCCGAGATGGTCCCCCCTATGCCCGACCTGCGCTCGCCTTCCGCCATGATCTTTGCCCATCCGGAAAAACGGCTGGTGGAACTGACACCGGAAGGTCCGGTGACCTATGCCTTCTGGCGCTGGACCATTCGGCCCGGCAACGACACGTCGGGCATCGTGGAACCCCTGCAACTCAGTTACTTTGACACCGTCGCGCGCAAGGCGCGCGAAGTCACAATCTCGGCGCAGCGTGTGGCCTATGGTGTCGTCGCAAACAGTGGAAACGCGGAGGCACCCCCTCCTGCTCCCACCGCCGCCCGGTTGCCAGGTTGGCCGGCGCTTGTTCTGGCTTTAATCGTGTTCGCAGCCGCTGTGGGGGTGGGCATGTCTGGTCACAAGCTGACCGGTTTACAGGCGTTGCAGCGCTTTGCGGCCTTTGATCCTCTGGCGCGGGATCTCAGGGCCTGTGCCAGAAACGGAAGTGCCCATGGTGTGCGTCAGGCTGCGGCTTCAATCCTGCGACGCGATGGGCCGTCACCGGCGCGGGTTGCGCAGTTGCAGGACTTTGACCATTGCTGTTTTGATCCAAAATCTCCTGCGCCCGATTTGCAGGGGTTTGCCGGGAAGTTCCTGCGCAATTGACTGTGATGAACAGCAAGGTTCTGTTTATTGGTGCATTTTTTCCAGTATCATTCTGAAACAGTTGAACTGATCCGGATTTGCTGTACCTTTCCCAGCGGAGGAGAGATAATGCATACGGTGGGGTACCCCAAAGCGGTGGACCAGGTGTCCAACGTTTTGATTGTGGATGATCATCCGCTTTTTAGCGATGCGCTGGCTGCAGCATTGCAGCTGGGTTTCGACGACTGCTGTATCAAAAAAGCAAGCACGCTGAAACAGACGTTCGAAGTGCTCGGCGGCGGCTTCAAAGCCGACTTGATCATGTTCGACCTCAAGCTGCCGGATGTGACTGGTATTTCGGGATTCCAGCAGTTGCGTAACCGGTGGCCCTCGACCCCGGTTCTGGTGATCTCGGCGTTGGCGTCGGGTGAGCTTGTCCGGTCTTTGCTCGACGATGGCGCCATGGGGTTTCTGCCCAAGGACACCACGGCGCAGACGCTGAAATTCGCCATTCAGGAAGTGGTCGCAGGGCGCAGGTACATACCGGCAGAGTACAGCCATGTGGAAGAACCAAAATCGCCTGAAAACACAGTGTATCAGTCCAGCCCCGAGCTTTCGACGCTGACACCGCAACAGGTGCGCATTCTCAAGCTGATCTGCATGGGAAAGTCGAACAAGCAGATCGCATATGAACTGTCTTTGGCCGAAGCCACCGTCAAAGCGCATATCACCGCTTTGCTGCGCCGTCTGGGGGTTCGCAACCGAACGCAGGCCGCTGTTCTGGTCGACTCTGTCATGGCCCGGCAAACACGGCATGAGCCTGAGGTCAAATCCTTTCTTCAACACTGAGGATCGCAAATGCGGGACCTGAAGCTGGGACCAAACTTTATCGCGATTGGTAGGTCGCTTGCCTCGGACCCGCATGCCGCCGTCGATGAGGCATGTGCAGATATCGACAGTCAGAAATCCTGCTTTGTACTGGCATTTATTCCAAACAGGTTGGACCCGTCCGAGGTGTCGCGCGGCTTGAACAGCAAACTGTCTGGCGTGCCGGTTTTTGGGTGCACCACTGCCGGACAGATAACCGAGCTTGGGTATGAGGCCGACGCCCTGCTTTTGCTGTCCTTTCCAAAATCGAATTTCCGCTGCTCATCCATCCTGTTCGAAGAACTCAGACCGCTGAAATCCACGGAAATCGCCGCTGTTGCGCAACGTCAAGCCGAGCGTTTCCGGCACACCGCAGGTTGGAACAGGCTGGCGCTGGTGTTTTCAGACGGGCTGTCGAAACAGGAGGACCTGCTGGTCTCGACGCTCGAAGCCGTGCTGGATGGCCTGCCGATTTTTGGCGGATCGGCGGGCGACGGTCTGCAATATGAAGAGACGTTTGTTTTGCACAGCGGTAGGGCTTATAGCAATGCTGCGGTCTTGTTGCTGATTGAGACCAATCTGAGATTCCAGGGCATTGGGTTTGATCACTTTCTGCCCATCGGATCCGAGATTATCATAACCGATGCCGACCCGGACGAGCGTATGGTTTATGAGATAAACGGCGCGCCTGCGGCGCAGGAATATGCCCGGCTGGTTGGCTGTGCGGCCTCGGATCTGTCACCGTTGGTCTTTGCCGAAAACCCGCTCTTGCTACGGCAGGACCTGAACTACTATGTCCGCGCCATACGCGAGGCGACGGATGCGCAGGCCCTGTCTTTCCTGGCGGCCATTGACGATGGCCTTATCATGACCCTGGGACGCGGCAAAGAGATCATCAAGACGCTGGAAGCCGGGTTGGACATTCGCGACAACGCGGGAAACGCTCCGGATTTCATCCTTGGGTTCGATTGCGTCCTGCGCAAGCTGGAAATTGAACAAAAACAACTGGGTAAGCAGGTCTCGGATGTATTGCAAACCCGTCGCGTGGTTGGATTCAACACCTATGGGGAACAACAGTCCGGTGTACATATGAACCAAACCTTCGTGGGTGTGGCCTTTTTCAAACCCGAGAAGCGTGAGTTGAGCTGACTATGCTGAACCCCGACGATCCTCTGGAACTTCAGGTCGTCAAGCAGGCGAAAATCATCGATGCGCTGATGCGCCGTGCCAATCGCCAGAAGGATGTGGGACCATCCGCATTCCGCGCCTTTCAGTCCGCCATCGAGCTTCAGCAACGTGTGGTCGAGCAAAGCCGGGATCTGGAACGTGCAACCACCGAACTGGAAAGCGCCCGGTACGAGCGTGAGCAGACGCGAAAAACGCTGGTTAAAGCCCTGTCTTCGATGGAGGAAGGCTTTGCCCTATTCACCGATGGTGAGTTGAACCTGTGTAACGAGCTGTTTCAGGCCGTGTTTCTGGATGTGTCCGAACTTGTCAGGCCGGGACTTCGCCTAAGGCGATTCTTCTCACTGGTGAAGGGCAGCGGGCAGTTTGTTTCCTCGGACCGGGGCGTGTCGAACATGATGGATACGCTGGAGCGTAATTCTCATTCCGGGATGGTATCGAGTGAGGTGATCGAACTGCGCGGCGACCGCTGGTACAAGCTGAGTGCGCAATATACCTCACCCGAGAATGTGGTCATTCTGCTCACCGACATCACGTCGGTTGTGCGCCGAAATCGCGACGAAAAAGAAACCCTCATCGACCGACAAGAGGATTATCTTCAGGCGGTTTTTCAGAACTTGAGCTCGGGCGTGTGCACATTTTCGGCCGATGGTGACATCATGATGCACAACGCGCGGTTTCGGGACCTTCTGAATGTGCCGAGATCGCTGCTGCAGGGCAATGTGCCGGTACAGACACTTTTGGATTTGTTGCGCGCACGCGGGCTGATCAGAGCCGATGATCAACTGAAGATCGCAAAATGGCAGCTTGAGCTGAACAGCCGGGGCTGGCTGCGCAAACGCGTGCGCGACGGGGCGGACCGGGTTCTGGACATTCAGGCCAACCAGTTGCCGGATGGCGGGTTTCTGGTCGAACTCAAGGATGTGACGCTTGAGGCGCGCGCGACTGAGACGCTGGAAAACCGCGTCATGGAACGCACTGCCGAACTGACCCGCGCCAACAAAAAACTGACCCGCGAATATGAGGAAAAGGCCAACGTAGAAGAGGCGCTGCGGATCGCCAAAGAACGCGCCGAGGCTGCGGTGTCGTCCAAGACCCGTTTTCTGGCGGCCGCCAGCCATGACCTTCTGCAGCCGATCAATGCCGCCAAGCTGATGATTTCGACCCTGACCGAGATTTCACGCAACACCGAACTTTACGAAATGGTCGAGCGTCTGGACGGCGCCTTTGGATCAGCCGAGCAACTGCTGCACTCGCTGCTCGATATCTCGCGGCTGGAAACGGCTGATCCGGACACGGTTTCGCCGACCAATGTCAGTCTGGCCTCGGTCATTGCCGGTATTCAGGGCGATCAGTCAATGGTGGCCGAGAACAAGAACATCCGGCTGGACGTGGTCACATGTTCGGGCTTTGTGTATTCCGATCCGGTCTATCTGTTGCGGTCGATCCAGAATCTGGTCGTAAATGCCATTCAGTACACCGAACCCGGTGGCAGGGTTCTGGTGGGGTGCCGCAACCGCGGTGACAAAATCGTGCTGCAGGTGTGGGACACCGGAATAGGCATCGCGCGAAAGGATCAAGCGCGCGTGTTCGAGGAATTCGCCCGCGCGGACAACGTACCGCTGGGCTCGGGCATGGGGCTGGGTCTGTCGGTGGTCGACCGGGCCTGCCGCCTGTTGGGGCACGAATTATCCCTGCGGTCCAAGCCGGGCGTCGGTTCCGTGTTCAGCATCGAGATGGACCGGGTCGAGGCGGAACGCAGCGCAAGCGAGCCCCTTGATTTGCTGCCAAACACCGGGGACGTGCCGCTGGATTATATCGCGCTTGTCATCGAGAATGACCGCGATGTTCTTTTTGGCACAACCCAATGGCTGGAACAAAATGGCGCCAGCGTTTTGCCCGCCGGGTCTCCGCAAGAGGCCATTCGGTTTGTCACCGATATCGGGATGCCGCCCGACATCATACTGGCGGATTATCAGCTTGATGACGGAGATACCGGGGTGGACGCGATCCGTCAGATCCGCGAAATGACCCAGACACGGGTTCCGGCCATTCTGATCACCGCAGATCGCAGCGACGCGGTGCGCAAAGCCGGTCTGCGGCATGAGATCTCGGTGATGACGAAACCGGTGAAACTGTCGCGATTGCGGCCATTGATTATTTGGAAAATCCAGCGCAGTGCAGGGGTCCAAGCACTGGACACCGACAAAAGTCGGCAATGACACGACCGCTGAAGGCAATACTCTCAACTGTGGGAGGAGATTGACTCATGAGGATGATTTTGTTCGCGTTGGCCCTTTTCGGCCTAAGTTTCAATCCGGCCCATGCGGCTCCGGTTGAGGCGGAACAGGCCTATGATCTTCTGTTTCAGGGGGGTGTTCTGGATACGATCGGTCGGGACAAGGAACTTGTTTACCAACGTACTGTGACAAACCGGCTGAAACCCCAAGCCGCCGAGCGCGATACCGGGGACATCGCGCTTAGTTTCACCGAGGACGGGACAGAGATGGCACAGCTGGAGTTCCGTCAGGACGAAAAGCAGCGTGCGATGGGTGTCTTTCCGGCCAGTGTCGGCAACCCGATGATCATGGTGTTCTATGAAAGCACCATCCGGGACATGGCGGAATCCGCCGGTGGCAGCCCGTTCTACATTCGCAACCGGGTCAAGGACGCATTGGTGCAACCCGCCGAAATGGTTGAGGGCGAGGCTATTGTAGACGGCAAAACCGTGCCTGTGCAGACCATTCGAATGCGCCCCTTTGCAAAGGACCCGAACAGGGATCGGATGCAGGGTTTTGGGGATCTGGTTCTAAGCGTCACTGTTTCAGAGGAGGTGCCGGGGTGGTATCTGCGACTTGTCGCCGAGACCGAACCCGCAGACGGCAGCAACGCGGTTTACCGGTCGGAAATGCAGTTCGAAGGGGTGCAGGAGGGGCGGCAATGATCACAACAGTGCGGCCAGCAGCTTTTGCCGCTGCGCTCTGCGCCGCGATCCCATCCGTATCCGGGGCGCAAAGCGTTGCGGAGCGGTTGAACGACTATCCCACCGCTGCGCGGGCCGATTATGTGTTCGCCTGTATGGTCACGAATGGTCAGTCCCGCGAAATGCTGGACCGGTGTTCGTGTTCGATTGATCTGATTGCGTCGATTTTGCCCTATGAGAGATACGAACAGGCCGAAACGGTCCTGTCGATGCGCCGGGTTGGCGGCGAGCGCATGGCGTTTTTCAAAAGCGCGGTTATGGCAGAAACGATGGTGGCCGACCTGCGCCGGGCACAGGCTGAAGCCGAAGTGGTCTGTTTCTGAACCCGGCCCGCCCGCTGATTAACTAGACGTAGATTTCGGCAGGTCGGCTTGGAAACTGTTGCCTTCAGTATCGGTTGCCTTGACCGTCAGCGTGGTTGTTCCGTTGTCGTTATACGCAAAGCGGAAGGCCGGGTTTTCCGAAATGGAAATGCCGCCTTCCATGGTGAACAGCAACTCGTCGCCCTGCCAGACCTCCAGATGATCAATGAAATGCGCCGGGATAAACAGCTGGGTGATCTGATCGCGTTGCAGACCGGAATAGTTCGGATGCCGGATCATGATCTGGGCTTCGCGGCGCGGGGTCGAGATTTGGGCCTGTTCCCCAAAGCTGCGCAGCTTCATCTTGCCCATCGACGCCAGCGCCACCTCGGGGTCGCGGCTGGCCGGAGCGGAACATCCACCAGATGCTTTTACAAAGCGGCCCGACATATGCAGACCCTCTTGCGTCTCGGCAATCACGCGGATGTTCGAATACTGGTCAACGCGCACCCGCATTTCGAAATCCAGCTCCCCCATGGCCGGGGAAAAGGTGAAAACTCCGGCAATCGGGGCTGGGTTTTCATCAATCACGACGGTCGCGGATTTGATTTGCGCGTTTGGATCGAGCTGTTTCAACAGGATTGGAACCGTGGCCGCATCATGGGCGCGGTAGGGCGCGTTCACGGACAGAAACGTGTCGGCACTGCCAAGCTCGGCATCACCGACAACATCGTAGCGCAAATCCTGCCAGGTCTCGCTTTGGACCAGCGGATTCTTGGCGGATTGTTCGGCCCAAACAGGCAGCGACAGTGCAAGCGAAAGGACCATTGATGGTCCGATAAGTCTGGCCATGTTGTCTCCTCCGGCAACCGGTGTCGCAAAATATGCCATAAAACCCCAATAAAATATACGCCGACAAAAGGCTGTGTGGCTTCCACGGCGAGTTGTGCGAAAGTTCCGGGCGGAGGATTGCAATGTTTGAAGCTGTTTTCATTTTGTGTCTGGAAGCGTCAGACGGGCTGTGCCGAAATCAGCTTCTGCCGGGATACGAAGCCTCATCTCAGGAGGCGTGCGAGCAAATGCTGGCCGCGGACCCTCCATTTGACGATCCCGAACAGAATGCGGACGCCTTTTGCCAACCCGTTGGCATTTCGCTGGAATTTGACGAGATTGCGCCCGGTCTGTTTGTCCATCGCGGTCGGATCGAAGAACCGAATGCCGACAATCTTGGGGACGTGTCCAATATCGGATTTGTCATCGGTGAGGACAGTGTCGCTGTGGTGGACACCGGCACCGCCCCCTGGATGGGAGAGGCCATCTGGCGCGCCATTCGGCAGCGAACGGACAAACCCGTCAGTCACGTAATTTTGACCCATATGCACCCGGATCACGTCCTTGGAACCGCGCCTTTGGCGCGATCCGGCGCGCAAGTGGTGGCCCATGCCGGGTTGGAAAGGGCGCTGTTGGACAGGCAAACCAACTATGTCGAAAGCCTGAGCACCTTGATCGGCCCTACGCAATACATCGGTGCCGATCCGATAGTGGTCGATATGCCAGTCAGCGGGGACGGCGAGATTGATCTGGGGAAACGCAAGCTGGCCCTGCGCGGCTGGCCGTCTGCGCATACCAACAACGATCTGACGGTGTTGGATCAAGGGTCGGGCATTCTGTTCACCGGTGATCTGGTTTTCCACATGCACACGCCAGCGCTGGATGGGCGGCTGGTCGGGTGGCGGCGTGTGTTGAATGAGTTGTCAGATATGGAAGTCACCCGGATCGTGCCGGGGCATGGCGGTCCGGTGCTGGCATGGCCCGAGGGTGGGGAAGCTATGCAGCGGTATCTGGACGTGCTGGAAACCGACACGCGGGCCGCGATTGACAGCGGCCAGCGGCTTGGCGAAGCGGTGGAAACCATTGCGCAGGGTGAGGCCGGAAAATGGGAGTTGTTCGAGGCCTATAACCCCCGCAATGCAACCGTCGCCTTTACCGAGCTTGAATGGGAATAATCCCGCTCAGCCCTGATCCGACTCGAGTTGCTGCAACATCTGGGAAATGGCGAACAGGCGGCGTTCGATGATCTGCGGGGTTTCGCACAGATAGGTGATCGAGCGCTGGCGGTCGGAATAGATCAACTGATCCCAGTCCAACTGCTCTTCCAGCGCATCGACCCTGTCATAGTCCGGGGGATCGGCGGTCAAGGCCTGATCCATATCGGCGCGGGCCAGATCGATCTTGTTTGCCAGATCGATCTGTTTAAGCGAGAACTCTCCGATGCCACCGATGATACGGGCACGCCGCTTGGACAGCGTGTCAAACACCCGCTGAAAGACCCGGCCCAGCACATCCGTATCGCCGTTGTGGCGCGCGGCGAAGGCTGCGACGCTGGGCTGCAGCTCTTCCAACTCGATGCGCCGCAAGGCCAGAAGGCCTGCCAGTTCGTCGATCTCGGGCTGAAGGTCGGTTGCCGCGTCATCAATCTGATGCGGCCACATCAGGCCCAGTGACAGGTTTTCGACCTTGCGTTGAATGCAGGGCCAGGTCGGGTCGGAAAAGTCCGCCGCAAAACCGGGGCCCGCCACACCGATCAAGGCCAGGGCCGCCATGGTCTGCTTGTTCAACATCGCAGGTCTCCTTCCCCCGGACACTATGCCCGAAGCCTGCGCGCTGAGTCTACCAAACCCAATACACACCATTGTCTTAATTGTTTGAGTGACATGCCAGCCGTCATACTCGAACCAAGCACCCGGTGTCTGAATGATTCCGGTGCAAGGGAGGACAGACACATATGAGAACGCGCGCGGCAGTTGCTTTGGCGGCAGGTCAGCCTTTGGAAATCATGGAGGTTGAGCTTGCTGGCCCCAAGGCAGGCGAAGTTCTGATCGAGGTCAAGGCAACGGGGCTTTGCCACACCGATGAATTCACCCGGTCCGGTGACGATCCCGAGGGTATCTTTCCGGCCATCCTCGGCCACGAGGGCGCGGGCGTTGTTCTGGAGGTGGGCGAAGGCGTCACCAGCCTGGAAGTCGGCGATCACGTGATCCCGCTTTACACGCCCGAATGCCGTGAATGCGAGTATTGCCTGAACCCCAAAACAAACCTCTGCCAGAAAGTGCGGGCCACGCAGGGGGCGGGCTTGCTGCCGGATTGCACCACCCGATTCAGCATGCTGGATGGAACGCCGATCCATCACTACATGGGCTGCTCGACCTTTGCCAATCATACGGTGGTGCCCGAGATTGCACTGGCCAAGGTCCGCAAGGACGCCCCGTTCGACAAGATTTGTTATATCGGCTGCGGCGTCACCACCGGCATCGGCGCGGTGATCAACACCGCCAAGGTCGAGATCGGGTCTCGCGGCGTTGTGTTCGGCCTGGGCGGTATAGGACTGAACGTGATCCAGGGTTTGCGCATGGCGGGTGCGGATCAGATCGTTGGTGTCGATCTGAATGACGGCAAGGCTGAAATGGCAGCGCATTTCGGCATGACCGACTTCGTGAACCCGTCGAAAGTCAGCGGCGATCTGGTGGCGCATCTGGTCGACCTGACCGGCGGCGGCGCGGATTACACCTTTGACGCAACGGGCAATGTGGGCGTGATGCGGACCGCGCTGGAATGCGCGCACAAAGGGTGGGGCGAAAGCATCATCATCGGCGTGGCCCCTGCGGGTGCAGAAATCTCGACCCGCCCGTTCCAGCTGGTCACGGGCCGGTCGTGGCGCGGAACGGCGTTTGGCGGTGCAAAGGGCCGCACCGATGTGCCCAAAATCGTCGACTGGTACATGGACGGAAAGATCGAGATCGACCCGATGATCACCCACAAGCTTAAGCTTGAAGAGATCAATCACGGGTTCGATCTGATGCACGAAGGCAAATCGATCCGGGCGGTAGTGGAGTACTGACATGGATCTCAAGGTCATCTCACAAAACCGCAGTTTCGGAGGGGAGCAGACAGTCTATTCCCACCAGTCCGAAACCTGCGATTGTGAGATGACCTTTGCAGTTTATCTGCCACCTCAATCGAGGACCGGTCCGGTCCCGGTTTTGTGGTATCTGTCCGGACTGACCTGCACCCATGAAAACGCGATGACCAAAGGCGGGTTTCAGGAGGCGGCGGCGGACTATGGTGTCGCTGTGGTGTTTCCCGATACGTCTCCGCGTGGCGACAACGTCGCGGATGATGACGCCTATGATCTGGGGCAGGGGGCAGGGTTTTATGTCAACGCCACCCGCGATCCGTGGCGGTCGCATTTCAGGATGTATGATTACATCGTAGACGAGTTGCGCGACATTGTGGTCAAGAACTTCCCGGTTCAGGATCGTCATGGGATAACAGGCCATTCCATGGGGGGCCACGGCGCGATTACGATCGCGATACGGAACGCCGACAAATTCGGATCTCTTTCAGCATTTGCGCCGATTGCGCACCCGACGCGCTCGGATTGGGGGCGAAAACAGCTCAGCAGCTATCTGGGTGACGACGAGAACACCTGGGTCGAGCATGACGCGACATTGCTTCTTGAGGAGCACGGCTGGAAAGGCGATCTGCTGATTGATCAGGGCGCGGATGATCAGTTTCTCGACCTGCTCAAACCCGAAGCTCTGGCCAACATGATGGCCAAGCGGCGCCAGCCCGGACAGATCAGAATTCAGCAGGGGTATGACCACTCGTACTTCTTCGTGAACAGCTTTGCGCGGGACCATGTGGAATGGCACGCCGAGCGGCTCAGCCAATGAAAACAGCAAGGAAAGATCAGTAGTGTTCAGAACAGTGATATCAGCGGCCTGCCTCATGATTGTGCCGATTGTTGCAAGCGCCGAAGGCGACCCGGATGCAGGGGCCAAGGTGTTCCGCAAGTGCAAGGCCTGCCATGCGGTCGGCGAGGGGGCGGAAAACAAGGTCGGTCCGGCGCTGAACGGCATTGTTGGCCGACAGGCCGCCACGGTCGCGGATTTCGGCTATTCCCCCGCCCTGATCGAACTGTCCGAGGGCGGTCTGGTCTGGTCGCCCGAGGAGCTGGACGCGTTCCTGACCAAGCCGCGTGACTATGCCAAGGGCATCAAGATGACATTTGCCGGTCTGCGCAAGGAAGAGGACCGGGTCAACATCATCGCCTATCTTGCGACCTTCCCCGACGAAGGATCGTAGGACGCGAAATCGCTCGCCCCCCGAACTTGGCCAGAGAAGAGGCCGCCCGGGTGAGCAAACTACGGCACCGTAGTCCAACCTGGGTGAGGTGTTTCATTGCAGCGGTATCGCTGCACATAAGGGAGGAGATTTAATGAAAAAGTTATCGCTTTGGACCTCCGGGATTGCCATTGCCATGGCCAGCACGGCTTATGCCAATGACGACCTGATTGCCCAGATGGATAACCCGAAACAATGGGCGATCCAGACGGGTGACTACAAGAACCAGCGCTATTCGGAACTGGATCAGATTACTGCGGACAATGTTGGTGATCTGCAGGTTGCGTGGACATTCTCGACCGGCGTTCTGCGCGGGCACGAAGGTTCCCCGCTGGTTATCGGCGATATGATGTATGTCCACACGCCGTTCCCCAATATCGTTTACGCGCTGGATCTGGCCAACGAGGGCAAGATCGTCTGGAAGTACGAGCCCAAGCAGGACCCGGACGTCATTCCGGTGATGTGCTGTGACACCGTGAACCGCGGTGTGGCTTATGCGGACGGTAAGATCTTCCTGCATCAGGCGGACACCAAGGTTGTGGCGCTGGACGCCAAATCCGGTGACGTGGTCTGGGAAGTGCAAAACGGCGACCCGGCGATTGGTGAAACCAACACGGCCACTGTGCTGCCGGTCAAGGACAAGGTCATTGTCGGCATTTCGGGTGGCGAGTTCGGTGTGCGCGGGTCGGTTACGGCCTATGACATGAACACGGGCGAGCAAGTCTGGCGCGCCTATTCCATGGGACCGGATTCCGACATTCTGGCCGATCCGGAAAAGACCACCCATCTGGGTAAACCGGTCGGCGCGGACTCGGGCACCAATACCTGGGAAGGCGATCAGTGGAAGATCGGTGGCGGCACCACTTGGGGCTGGTACTCGGTCGATCTGGACGAGAACCTGATGTACTACGGCACCGGGAACCCGTCGACATGGAACCCGGCGCAGCGCCCGGGCGACAACCGCTGGTCGATGACCATCATGGCCCGCGATATCGACACCGGTATGGCACGCTGGTTCTACCAGATGACACCGCATGACGAATGGGATTATGACGGCATCAATGAAATGATCCTGACGGAGCAGGAAATTGATGGTACCGAGCGCAAGTTGTTGACCCATTTCGACCGCAACGGTCTTGGATACACGATGGACCGTATCACGGGTGAACTGCTGGTGGCCGAAAAGTTCGACCCGGTTGTAAACTGGACAACGGGCGTCGACATGGACCCCAACAGCGAAACCTATGGTCGTCCGGCTGTGGTTGCCCAGTATTCAACGGAACAGAACGGTGAGGACGTAAACTCGACCGGTATCTGCCCGGCGGCTCTGGGCACCAAAGACCAACAGCCTGCAGCCTATTCGCCGAAGACCCAGCTGATGTACGTGCCGACCAACCACGTCTGCATGGACTATGAGCCGTTCCGTGTGTCCTACACCGCTGGTCAGCCATATGTGGGTGCGACTCTGGCGATGTATCCGGCACCGGATAGCCATGGTGGCATGGGTAACTTCATCGCGTGGGACAACACCGACGGAAGCATCAAGTGGTCTCTGCCCGAGCAGTTCTCGGTCTGGTCCGGTGCTCTGGCAACTGCGGGTGACGTCGTGTTCTACGGCACGCTTGAAGGGTATCTGAAGGCTGTTCATGCTGAAACAGGTGAAGAACTTTACAAGTTCAAGACACCCTCTGGCATCATCGGCAATGTGATGACCTATGAGCAAGGTGGCAAGCAGTACATCGGCATCTTGTCGGGTGTTGGTGGCTGGGCCGGTATCGGTCTGGCGGCTGGTCTGACCAACCCGAATGACGGTCTGGGTGCCGTGGGTGGCTATGCCGCGCTCAGCGACTATACCGCGCTGGGTGGCCAGCTGACGGTGTTCGCCCTGCCGAACTAAGCCAAGGATCCGACCGGCGCGGCCCAAACGGACCGCGCCGGTTTTCACCTGCAAAGAAACGAGCTTTCCATGAACCACTCTGTACGTCTTCTGGCATCTGTTCTTTTGTCCTGCCTTCCCGTGACTGCGATTGCCGACAATCTGGCGGTCTCGTATTCCGAGGATGGGCGGTACTACACCGAAGACGATATCCCGACGTTCAACATCGCCGAAGACGGAACGGTGGACTGGATGACATTCTCGGGCTTTCGGCGCTATCACGCGGAATGCCATGTCTGTCACGGCCCGGATGGTGAGGGATCAACCTATGCGCCCGCTTTGAAAGAGTCGGCGCTGGATATGGATTATTACGACTTTGTCGACATCGTTACCAACGGTCGCCAAGTGGTGAACGCTGCCGAAAATTCGGTGATGCCGGGATTTGGCGACAACCCGAATGTGATGTGCTTTCTGGATGACATTTATGTATACCTGAAAGCGCATGGATCGGGCGCGATCCCGCGTGGTCGCCCGCCGAAGAAAGAGGCGAAATCCGACGTGATCCGCGAGGATGAAGATGCGTGTATGGGTTAAGGCCTGTCTTGCTGTGACGGGGCTTGTTATCTGGCTTGGTCAGGCTCTGCCCGCGCTGGCGCAAACGTCTGATCTAGTCTCCAAGACAGCCTTTCGCGTTTGTGCAGATCCTGCCAACTTTCCCATGTCGTCCGAGGATGGATCGGGATTTGAGAACCAGCTTGCCGAGTTGATTGCCGCCAAACTGGAGCTTCCCGTGCAATATGTCTGGTTCCCTCAAGCGACGGGTTTCATTCGCAACACGCTGACCGCCAAGCGCTGTGATGTCGTGATCGGATATGCGCAGGGTCACGAGTTGGTGCAGAACACCAATCACTACTATACCTCGGCCTATGCGCTGATCGTGCCCAATGACAGTGACCTGGCCCAGGTCGATACGCTGGCCGATCCGGCGCTTCAGGGGCGGAAGATCGGCGTCGTGGCCGGCACCCCGCCGGCGGCCCATATGGCGCGTAATGGCCTGATCGGAAAAGCCAAGCCCTACAACCTTTTTGTTGACCGCCGTGTGGAAAGCCCCGCCATCGATATGCTGGACGACCTGCAATCCAGCGAGATCGACGCCGCGATCCTGTGGGGTCCTTTGGGCGGTCCTCTGGTCAAAGTGGATTATCCAGACTTAAAGGTGATCCCTCTGGTCAAGGAAGACCTGCCGCCGCGTTTGTTCTACCGCATCACCATGGGCGTCCGCCAGGGCGAGAAAGTGTGGCAGCGGCAGCTGAATTCACTGATCCGGCGCAATCAGGATGAGATCAACGCGGTTCTGGCCGAAGCAGGTGTTCCGCTGGTTAACGATCTGGGAACCGAGGTGCTGGAGCTGTCGCAATGATCCGCGCCCTTGTGGCGTTTGTGGTATGCGCAAGCGCTGCGGCGGCCCAAACCGTTCCTGAGCCACCCGACTATCGCACGGATCATTACCGGGCACCGGTGCCGGACTGGATCACCGGCGGCATCACCATAGGTCCGGAAGAGGCGCACGCGCTGTGGCAGGACAAGAGCGCGGCTTTCATTGACGTGCTCCCCCAGGCCCCCAAGCCCGCCAATCTGCCCAAGGGCACGATCTGGCGCGACAAGCCGCGCAACAGCATTCCCGGCGCGGTCTGGCTGCCCAATGTGGGCTACGGTGCCATTGCCGACGTCACGGCGGATTATTTTCGCAGCGGGCTGGAAACGGCCACGTCAGGGAACGCTGAACAGGCCGTTGTTTTCTTCTGCCTTGAAGATTGCTGGATGAGCTGGAACGCCGCCCGCCGTGCCATCGAGTGGGGATATACCAACGTCTATTGGTTCCCCGAAGGCACCGACGGCTGGGCGCTTTGGGACTACCCGATGGAACGGGTCAAACCGGCCCCCGGTCAGCCCGTTACCGGAGACGGTTAAGCTAGAAGCCCGCCAGTTTCTTGTGCAGATGGCTTACCGTGCCGTCGGTATCCGTCATGGTCACATCAACCGCTTGCGCACGGCTGGGAACTGAGATTCCGACCCTTGGATTCTCGGACAGGGAAATCGAGCCGGTCATTTGAATGTAACCTGCGCCGTCGAGGTCGATATCCACGGTTTCCACATAGCGCATCGGGATGAACAGAAGCGAAATCTGATCCATCTGCATCCCGGAATGCGACGGGTGGTCGATGTTAAGATCCATCTTGTTTGCGCGACCCGTACCGAGTTGGGACAACCGGGTCAGTGTGTTCAACGCCGGAACGCGACCGACCAGTTCGGCCTCCATCGTTCCCAGGTTTTCAAGGGCCAGTTTCGGGTCGGTTCCCGGTGGCGCGGCGCATGCACCGAGGCCCGAGGTTTTGACATAGGTCTCCGAAACCCAAAGGCGTCCGTCCGTCATTTCCGCGATCACATGCATGGGCGTGGGCCCGTTCACCCGCACGGTCACATCGAAATAGAAGCTGGGCAGCGGTTCCTCTAGTTCGAACACGGCAGACACCGGCATCGGGTTTTCATCCAGCACCAACGTCACTTTTGCGACTTCGGTTCCCTGTGGCGCAACCACCTGCGCGGCCAGTTCCGCCCGCGCATCGTCAGGGGTCCGATAGGGGGCATCAATGGCGATCAACGCGTCCCCGTTCTGCATGGGGCGATCACCGTAAAGCAAGGCGCGCACGTTTTCCCAGGCTTCGCTAGCCGCCATGACCGGGGCCGCTGACACCCAGATCAAAGCTGCCACTAGGTGAGAAGTCTTCATTGCATTCCTCCTCCCAGAAACCTGCCGAAGGCGCGCGGGCCGTCACAGGTTTCCAAAGTTTCTACCACAGTCAAAGTCTCGGGGTCCACGATGCTGACTGTGTTGTCGAACCAGTTTGCAACAACCAAAAGGTCCTGTTCTGCGGTCGCGTCGATGCCTTCGGGGTATTCCCCAACGTCGATCAGGGCTTGCGGTTCGAGGGTCTCAAGCGAAATCACGCTGAGTGTATTTGCATATTGGTTTGTCACAAATACCCGTCCTTGGGCGAAAGCAATGCCGTAAGGGCGTTCGCCGACCGGAACGGTTGCGGTGACGGCAGCAGCATCAAGGTCGACAACGCTGACATCATTGCTTCCGACATTGCCGACAAACAGCCGCCCGTCCGGCGCAAAGCGCAGTCCAAAAGGGCGTGTGCCAACCGGAATGTGGTGCAGGGATTGCAGGGTTTCGGCGTCAAATACCGAGACCTGATTGGCATCCTTGTCCGCCGACGCCACAAATCGCCCATCATCTGATACCGCAATGCCCGCCGGTGCCAGCCCTGTTGGCAGGTGGGCCTGAACCGACAAGGTTTTGCTGTCCAAAACCCAAATGCGGGCATTGTACCAATCGGTGACAAACACCCGCCCGCGCTTTGGGTCCAATGCGATCCCGATCGGGCCACCATCCAGCGTGATCTGAGCAATCGTTTCCCCTGTCTCCGCCGAAATTCGCCGCACGTGTTTGCTGTCGGGGGAGACTGTGAACACAACTCCGTCCCCGCCGACCGCCACACCGGCGGGTTTGCCGGGCAGGGGCCAACGGGCGGTTTCGCGCAGGTCCGTAAGCTCGATCCGGCTGAGTTCTGCGCCATTCTGACAGGTGACAAAGGCCGTTTCGGCCGAAACGGGAGCAGCAAGCAGGGACATCAGCAGGATCAGCCCGCGATCAGCTCGCCGCACCGAAGCGCTCGACCAGTGCATCCAAACCTGCCTGATACACACCGGTCACAGCGGCAATCGCGGCCTCGTCGTTCAGTTCAGGCGGGGGATCATTGTTCGGATAGCCGCGATAAAACGCACCGCGCCATTCGACAATCGACCCGCCCCCATCGCGCGGTTTAACTGTCAGGTGCGACGAGTAGTTGGTGACCGGCAAAACCTCGACCGCAACCTCGGTGATCCGGTAGGAATAGCTCATCTTCTCGTTGCTGAACTTATACAGGACCTCGGCAATGGTCGGCCCGCCCTCTTGCCCAAGGGTCAGCAGGCGGGTGGCGTCGATTGCATTGCCGCCATTTCCTTCGGTCGAGAACACCGCCGGGTGCCAGGACATATCGTCGAAATTGCCGATGGCGGCCCAGACCTCGTCCGGCGGGGCTGCAACTTCGGTGGTCAGGGCTACTTTTTGCCGGGTCGGGCCGTGGGCCCGGACAACGGCCGGAACCACAGCGGCGGCGGTTGCCGCAAGAAAGGTTCGTCGCTTCATTCGGTATCCTCCCTAGCTGCGCTGATGGCTGGCCCAGGCGGGTTGCACAGTCAGCGCGGATCGGCACACAACCAGACCTGCTCTGCCCTTCCCGAATACCGGTCGTTTTGACGAGCGCGGCGGGAAACAGAAGCAAGTTCAATCGCATACGTGCATTCTTATAAAATAAGAATCGAGGTTAATGATGAAGCTGATAGGCTTGAGATCACAACACGGCCAAAAGTATCGGTTCCGTTTTGCTGCGCATCGCGCTGAAGAATAAGAGCCTGCCAAAAAACCTGGCAGGGACCGGGAGGACATCTTGAACATGAACGTGCTGCCGCTTTTTGCGGCACTCTTTTGGTGTGTTTCTGCGATGGACGCAGTGGCGATTGATGTGAAAGCAGCGGTCCTGAGGATCGACTATCCCAGCCTGCTGCCGATCTCTCGCTACGATTTGAAACCCGATGATCTGGGCTTTGCCGGTGCATCGCTTGGGACCGAAGACAACAGCACCACAGGTGGCTTTCTGGGCCACACATACGAAACGACCACGGTGGCCGCTCTGCCCGAACAGGCCGACGAAGCGATGGATCAGATTCTGGCCGGTGGGGCCAGGCTGATCATCCTTCTGGCCGATGCGCCGGATGTCCTGCGCCTGACGGACAAGGCGGCCGAGGCCGGTGCTCTTGTGTTCAACGCCTCGGCTCCGGATGTCGATCTGCGGGATGCGAACTGCCGTGGCAACCTGCTGCATATCGCGCCGTCGCGGGTGATGAAGGCGGATGCGGTTGCGCAGTTTGCGGTCTGGAAGAAATGGGGCGATTGGTTCTTGCTGGCGGGGTCAAACCCCAAGGATACGAAACTGGCGGATGCCTATCGCCGCGCCGCTACCAAGTTCGGCGCGAAGCTTGTCGAGGATCGCGTTTTTGAGGATACCGGCGGCTCTCGCCGCACGGATTCCGGGCATGTTCTGGTGCAACGGCAATTGCCTTTGGACACGCAGGACGTTCGGGAACACGACGTGGTGATCGTTGCGGATGAAAGCGATTATTTCGGGCGGTATCTGTCCTATCACCTCTGGACCCCGCGCCCGGTGATGGGGTCGGGCGGACTGCGCCCGGTGACGATCCATGGCGCGCACGAGGCCTGGGGTGCGACCCAATTCCAGACCCGTTTCGAAGACCTGACCGGGCGATATGTGCGGCCCGAGGATTACAATGTCTGGCTTGCCCTGCGCGTTATCGGCGAAGCGGTCACACGCGCCAATACCGCAGAACCGGATGGGGTGCGGGACTATGCCCTGTCGGATGAGTTCGAACTGGCAGCGTTCAAGGGCCAGAAGGTGACATTTCGCGACTGGAACGGGCAACTGCGCCAGCCGATCCTACTGTATGACGGCTCGATCACCGTCAGCGTCAGCCCGCAGGACGGGTTCCTGCATCAGACATCACCGCTCGACACGATGGGATTGGACCGCCCGGAATCCAACTGTCAGGCATTTGAGTAACCGGAGGACCTGATGAAACGATTATTGCTGACCGCTGCTCTTGCCGCCCTGACTGCAGGCCCCGGGCTGGCCGGTAAGGCCTTTGTGTCGAACGAGCGGGGCAACACCATCACCGTGGTCGATACCGAGACCTGGGAGGTGTTAACCGAGTTTCCCGGCGGCAACCGCCCGCGCGGCATCACCGTCAGCCCGGATGGCAAAAAGCTGTATGTCTGCGCCTCGGATGACAATATCATCCGGGTTTTTGATACGACGACCTACGAAGAACTGCCCAGCCTGCCCTCTGGCCCGGACCCGGAACTGTTCATCCTCGAACCGTCGGGCAAACGGCTCTACATCGCCAACGAGGACGACAATCTGGTGACGGTCACAGACACCGAAACCCGCACAATTCTGGCCGAGGTTCCGGTCGGGGTCGAGCCCGAAGGCATGGGGATGAGCCCGGATGCCAAATTCGTGGTCAACACGTCCGAGACCACCAATATGGCCCATTTCATTTCGACCGAGGACTATGCGATCAAGCACAACGTTCTGGTCGATCAGCGCCCGCGCTACGCGCAATACACGGCAGACGGGAAACGGCTGTTCGTGACCTCGGAAATCGGCGGCACGGTGTCGGTGATGGATATTGCCGAGGACGGCACCCCCACGGTTGTCGGCAAGATCGGGTTCGAAGTACCCGGCGTTCAGCCTGAATGGCTGCAACCGGTGGGGGCCAAGGTCACCTCGGATGGCACGCGCCTGTTCGTTGCGCTTGGACCGGCAAACCGGGTTGCGGTTGTGGATGCGCAAAGCCTTGAGGTGCTGGATTACATCCTGGTGGGACAGCGTGTCTGGCAATTGGATTTCACGCCGGATGAAAAATACCTGCTGACCACAAACGGCAATTCTAATGACATCACGATCATCGACGTGGCTGCAGAGAAAGCCATCAAATCGGTTCAGGTCGGTCAGCAGCCCTGGGGCGTGGTGACAATCGACTAAGGTTCTGGGAGGGACGGGAATGAATAAACTGGCAATCGCAGCGATGGTTGCAATATTGGGCGGGCCGGTGGCCGCAGCCCCGCTCTGCGACGACCTTGGGTTCGCCGGGCTCTTGGCCAAGTGCAATCGCGGCGACACCATCAAGCTGACGCTGGCCTCGGGCCAACCCTTGGGCGAGGATGTGGTGCTGCAATCCGGAGCCTATTACAAGCTTGAGATCACCGCGGACGGGTCGGCGGAACTGGCCATCGAGGGGCCTTCGTTCTTTCGGGCAATCTGGATGAACGAGATTGTCATCAACAAGATCGAAATCCGCCCCATGGCCGTGGACAGTATCGAGTTTGACAAGGCAGGCGTCGCCGAACTGTCCTTCATCGCCATCAAACCCGGCAGCCATGAAATACGCATTCCAGGCTCCACCGGAGAGTCGCAACGCATCACGGTCAGCATTCAATAACGAAAGGACAGAAGATGAAGAAACTTGGCATAGTGGTTTTCGCCGGTTTTCTAGCGACCCCGGCGTTGGCAGAAAAGTTGGATGCCGAAATCGTAAGCAAGATCGAAGCCTATCTGGCGTCGATTGAATGTCAGATGGACCCTGATGACATCGAGGTTGAGGATGACGGCTACGATCTGGATGATGTGATCTGCAAAGGCGGCAATCAGTTCGACATCAAGCTGGACAAGGACCTGAACGAGGTCAGCCGCAGGGCTGAGTGACGCGGGGGCGTGATGACAAAGCTGTTCGCGATCTGCGCTGCGCTGGTTCTGATGTCGGGGACGGCTTTGGCCGAAACCCTGCCGACCATTCGCGCCGCCGTCCTGAAGATCGGCACCGTGAATTGGGAGCTTGAGACCATCCGGCAAAATGGTCTGGACAGGAAGCACGGTTTCGTTCTCGACGTGCAGCCCTTTGCCGATAATGGTGCGACCCGTATCGCTGTGGAAGGAGACGAGGCCGATCTGGCAGTGGCAGATTGGATCTGGGTGGCTCGGCAACGGGCCGCTGGCAAGGATTATGTGTTCATCCCCTATTCCAAAGCCGTCGGCGGTGTGGTCGTGCCAGCCGACAGCCCGGCGCGAACTCTCAAGGACCTGTCCGGGGGCAAGATCGGAATTGCCGGTGGGCCGCTGGACAAATCCTGGCTGATCCTGCGCGCTTATGCGGCGCAGGAATACGGCATGGATCTGAAGGCCGACACCGAACAGGTCTTTGGTGCGCCGCCGCTGATCTTCAAATCCGCACTTGGCGACGACTATGCCGGAGCGATCAACTTCTGGCATTTCCTGGCCAAGATGAAAGCGTCTGGCATGCGGGAATTGATTTCCGTTGAAGACGCGGGTCAGGCGCTTGGTCTGGATACCGATACGCCTTTGCTGGGGTACTATCTGAAAGAAAGCTTCCTGGCAGATCATCCCGATCTGGCGCAAAGCCTGTTCTCGGCCAGCCGCGAGGCCAAGGATTTGCTCGCAACCTCTTCTGACGCGTGGGAGGCGATCAGGCCGCGTATGAACGCGAAATCGGATGCGCAATTCGAACAGCTCAGAACCGATTGGATAGCGGGCATTCCGAACCGGGACCCGGTGGACACTGAAGCGGCCAACAGGATGCTGGCGTTGATGGCCGAACTGGGCGGTGCTGAACTGGTGGGTGACGCCACAGCGGTACCGCAGGGCCTGTTTGCGGACGTGGACTAGCCGTCAATGCCGGACCCGCGCCTCGCACCGCTGCTGTCTATCGGGTGTCTGGTGCTGCTCTGGGTAGCCGCCGCCTTTCTGACCGCGGAACCGCAAATACTGCCACAACCCTGGGATCTGATCCCCCGGTTCCAACAGGAACTTGCCACCGGAGAGTTGCAGCGCAGTATCGGGGCGACCCTGCTGCGCGTGATCTGGGCCTTTGCGCTGGCCATGGTTTTGGGCGGTCTCATCGGCGTTTCCATGGGCCGGTCGCCCGCCGTCAACCGCTGGCTGGATCCATGGCTGGTGATTTTTCTGAACCTGCCTGCACTGGTTCTGATCGTGCTGTGTTACCTGTGGATCGGGCTGACCGAGGCCGCTGCGATCACGGCAGTGACGCTGAACAAAGTTCCCAATGTCGCAACCATCCTGCGCGAAGGGGGCCGGGCGCTGAACCCGGACCTCGACGCGATGGCGCAGGTCTACCGGGTGCCAAGGTGGACACGTCTGCGGCACGTGATCCTGCCGCAGCTTGCGCCCTTCATCGCCGCCGCCGCCCGGTCGGGCCTGTCGCTGATCTGGAAAATCGTGCTGGTGGTCGAGTTTCTGGGGCGCTCGTCCGGCGTCGGGTTCCAGATACATCTCTATTTTCAACTCTTCGATGTCGCGATGGTGTTGGTCTACGCGTTTTCCTTCATTGCGGTGATGTTGCTTGTGGAATGGCTGATCCTTCAACCATGGGAGCGCAGCGCCCGCAGGTGGAGAGCTGCATGATCCGCATCGACATCCGGCAGAAACGGTTTGGCGCAGACCCGGTTTTGGGACCCATAACGTTCGAGATCAACGCAGGTGAAACGGTCGCCCTCATCGGTCCGTCGGGCATTGGCAAGACGACGTTGCTGCGCCTAGTGGCCGGTATTGATCCGGATTTTGACGGGCGGATTGAACGCCCTGAGCAAACCGCAATCGTGTTTCAGGAACCCACCTTGCTGCCATGGCGCAGCGCATTGGACAATCTGAGAATCATCCATCCCGGCCTGTCCCGAACCGAGGCCGAGGCCGCGCTCGGTTCGGTTGCGTTGAGCGAAAAGGGTGACCTGTTTCCGGGTCAACTGTCGCTGGGACAGCAGCGGCGCCTGTCGCTAGCGCGGGCCTTTGTCGGCCAGCCGGAACTGTTGATCATGGATGAACCCTTTGTTTCGCTGGATGCCGAAACAGCCGACGCGATGCTGACGCTGACCGAACAACTGATGGCGCGGCACCGCCCGGCGACGCTGTTCGTCACCCATTCGGGGGCCGAGGCGGAACGGCTTGCAGATCGGGTCCTTAAGTTGAAAGCCACCCCACAAGGTGCAGTTTTGGCCTAGCGGGTCATTCAGTTGTTTTGGCCACCGCACCGGGTGCCACGCGATAGACGAACGGCGCGTCAATGCTGGCCGCGTGCTGGTTGGCCTGATCCTGCAATGCCCGGTGATGCGGAGATTTGACACAGACCGGGTCGGTTGTGCTGGCATCTCCGACCAGCGCCATGGCCTGACAGCGGCACCCCCCGAAGTCGATCGTCTTGCGATCGCAGCTTTGGCAGGGTTCCGGCATCCAGTCGGTGCCCCGATAGGCGTTGAACGCAGCGCTGTGATACCAGATGTCCGACAGCGGCTTATCCTGCACCCGGTCAAAAGACAGATGCGGGATGGATTGGGCCGCGTGGCAGGGCAGCACCTGCCCATCGGGTGTTACGTTCAGGCCGCTTGTTCCCCAGCCTCCCATGCAGCGTTTCGGGAAGTTCTCGTGATAGTCTGCGGGCACATAGTCGATCACAAGCGCCCCCTTCAGGGCATGTCTCGCCTCATCAACCTGCTGCGTGACCAACTGCGCCTGCTCCCGTGTCGGCATCAGCGCATCCCGGTTCTTCAGCGCCCAGCCGTGAAACTGAACCGTTGCAACTTCGATCCTGCGTGCGCCCATCTCCTGCGCCATCTCAAGCGCTCGGGGCAATTGGTGGGCGTTGTGGCGATGCAGGACAAAGTTCAATGTCAGGGGGAACCCTATGCTCCTGATCCATTCGACAGCTTTCATCTTGCGGTCGAACCCGCCACGATAGCCGCCCACGTTGTCCGCCATTGCCACATCGGTGCCTTGCAGAGACAGTTGGATATGGTCCAGCCCGGCGCGATCCAATTCGTTCAAGCGGCGTTCTGTCAGCCCGATGGCCGAGGTGATCAGGTTGGTGTAAAGCCCGGCGTCCCGTGCCGCAGTCACCAGTTCCACCAGATCGCGGCGCGACGCCGGTTCGCCGCCGGACAGGTGCAATTGCAACACCCCTAACGCGGCGGCTTCCTGAAACACGCGCGCCCAGGTGTCCGTGTCCATCTCGCTGTCCTGTTTGGCCATTTCGACGGGGTTCGAGCAATAGGGGCAGGACAGGGGACAGCGATGGGTCAGCTCGGCGAGCATGGCGATAGGGGGTGCGGTTTTGACCATTACCATACGTCCAGAAAACGCCGGGCGCGCAGGGCATCAAGAAAGCCCGAACTGTCCTCGGCGATCTGATCTACCGGGGCATTGTATTTTTCGGACAACGCAGTCGTGATCTGTTCGAAACTTCTCTGGCCATCCACCTCGTTCAGAATGGCATGTCCGATCTGATCCAGCGTCACGGCCCGTTCCGGGGCCAACAGCACCCAGTTATCCCGCACCTTGTCAAAATGCAGGCGTACGCCTCGGGGCAGGGTGGGGATGTCTGCGGCCTGCATCACGACGCCTGCCGCATCAGCAGCCCGGTGCCGGGCTGCCACGCACCGGGGGGGATACGTGCGGGTTCCACATACGCCCCCCAAAGAGCATCCAGTTGCGACCACAGTATATCCGTCTTGAAGATCAGCGCCTTGGCCGCCGCGTCCTGTTTTTCGGCCGTATCCGCGTTATCCAGAACCCAGGCCAGGCCAAATGCCACATCCTTGGGCGCTTCCTTCAGACGGTTCCTGAAATAGGACAGGGAACTGTCATCGGCAAAATCGTAGTGCTGCAGCAGACCTTCAATTCTGTTGGCGTGGATCTTGGGGGCAAACAGTTCGGTTAACGAGGCGGCAACGGCCTCGAGCAGAGTTTTCTCGCGGACATAGCGAACATAGGCATCCACGGCGAATTTCGTCGCAGGCAAGACACCCTCGCACGAGGCGACATAGTCGGGATCAAGACCCGCGGCTTCGGCCAGACGCAACCAGCGCCTGATGCCGCCTTCGTTTTCTTCGGTGCCGTCATGATCCTCGATTCGGGACCGCCAGGCGCGCCGCAGTTTCGGGTCCTCGACGCGGGACATGAAAGCGGCATCCTTCATCGGGATCGAATGCTGATAGTAGTACCGGTTGATAACCCAGGCGCGCACCTCGTCCGGCGTGCAGTGCCCGCCGTGCAGACGGTCATGAAAGGGGTGCAGATCATGGTAGCGTTCCGCGCCGATCTGGCGCAGGCGGGCTTCGAAGTCTTCGCGGCTTTGGGTCATAGTGCGATCTCCATCCCGTCCTGTCCAATTGTCCAGCCTGCGGCCTCGGCCGCCGCTTTTTCCGCGCTGTCGGGGCGCAGAACGGGGTTGGTGTTGTTCATATGGACGAAAATTTTCCGCCCGATCTTCATATCGGCAAAGCCGGCAATGGACCCGTCGCTGCCATCCATCGACATGTGGCCCATGCGTTTGCCGGTTTTCTGACCCAGACCCGCGCGCACCATTTCATCATCCTGCCAGAGGGTTCCGTCAAAAAACAGTAAATCCGCACCCTCAAGCGTGGCCCGCAGGTCCGGCGTCAATGCGGCACAGCCCGGAATGTAATAGGCGGTTTTGCCGCCCGCTTTCAGGGCTACGCCCACGGTTTGTTCGCCCACCAGATCGGTTTGCACATGCTCGCCTTCCAGGTACAAGGGCACCTTGCCGGGAACGGGGAACAGTGTGGCCTGCAGGCCAGCCACCATCTCGAATGGCTGGTTCAGAGAGATCGAAGTACGGTCCACGAGCGACGCGTTCAGCGCGTCGAAAATCGGGTTCTGCGCGATCACGTCCTGAATGCTCTGCGTCGCGAACAGATTGAAGGGCTGCATCTCGCGAAGTGTCAGCAGCCCGGCGACATGATCGATATCGCCGTTTGTGACCAGAACCGAATGAACGGGCAGCTCACGCAACCCTGTGGGAAAAAGAGGTTTCGTGTTGCTCAGTTGGAGTCTTATGTCCGGTGACGCGTTCAAGACGGCCCAGTTCTGACCGTCAGGAGACACAGCAAGCGACGACTGTGTTTGAGCAGGTATTTTTCCGGCTCTGGCGAGAACGCAGTTCTTACATCCACAATTCCATTGCGGCAGGCCGCCGCCAGCAGCGGCCCCAAGTATTATCGCGCGCAACGTCATCTAGTGTTGGCGCCGGGCCTGCAATCAGATTAGGCCGCCGCCGCGCTCATCGTCATGATCCGGGCCGTACATGTTGATTTCCATGCCGCACTCGATCTCGCGGATAATCGGTTTACTCCATGCCATGACGGGCTCCTCCTCTTGGAATGTCCTTTCAAGCAATCTGGCAGGTAATGGGGGGCAGAGCGAATCTTAATTTGTAAGAACAGGGTAGACTTTGGTAGGTATTCACCTGTCGTCGGGCAGCGGCGCGCGACCCTGCAGGCAGAAGCCCTGATTGCGTAGTGTTTTGATTTCAAAACCGAAATCATCCGCACCAAGCTTTTTGCGCAGATATCCAATATAGACATCGACCACGTTTTCGTTACTGGACCCTTCCTGCGACCAGAGCGTGTCAAACAGCTCTCCCCGCGAGATGGGCGATCCCGCCTTGCTGTTGAGCAGGGCCAGCAGATCGAACTCGCGTTCCGTCAGGGCAACAGATGTGTCGCGGATGGTTATGGTCCTGTTCTGCGGCGATATCCGGGCCGGGTCGGGGTGTTGGGACTGCGCGCGATGTTCCTGCACCTGCAACCGCGCGACAAGCTCGCCGAAGCTGAACGGTTTGACAACATAGTCGTCCGCTCCGGCGTCAAGACCGGCGGCCCGGTGGTCGACATCGGACAGGGCCGACAGCATCAGAATAGGGATCGAGACCCCGATCTCGCGCGCGGACCTGACCAGTTCGATCCCGCTATCCTCGCCCAGCATGACATCGACAATCGCGCCAGAGTAAGCGCCGCTCTGCAATCGCTCCAACCCCTTGTCGGCGCGGTTTTCGAACTCGGCATCATAGCCGTGCAGCGACAGGCCCCGCACAAGGGCCGAGGCGATCTTGGGGTCGTCATCTATGATTAGTAGTTTGGACGCCATGCGGATATCCTATGCCTTTGCCCGGGGTAATCGAATGCAGACATTTGTACCGGGCGCGGAACCCATCGCCTGATCTTTCGGCACCGGGCTGGTCAGCGTGATCGTCCCCTCATGGGCCTCGACAACCCAGGCCGCGAGGGCAAGACCGACGCCAAAGCCCTGCCGATTGGCCGCCCCCCCCTGAACGAACCTCTCAAAGACCCGGCCTTGTGCCGCCTGCGGGATGCCGGGGCCGTTATCCGTCAGCGAAATCTCGACCACTGTATCGGATTGCGTGGAGTGCACGGAAATCACCCTTCCGGTCCGGGCGTGACGGATGGCATTGCGGATCAGGTTCAACAGCACTTGCCGCATCCAGTTTGGATCGCAGTTCAACACGCAGACCGGGGTTTCACCGGCATCCAGCCGCATGTTGGCGCTGTCGATTTCCGGTTGAATGTCCTGAACAACCGTTTGCATCAATTCCGGCAGGGCAACCCTGCGCGGGTCCAGCGCCAGTTCGCCGCTTTCCGACCGCGCCACCCGCAGCAGGTCATCAATGCGCTGGTTCAGTTTCGCCGCACTGCTTTCAATGGTTGCCAAGGCACCTGGTGCGCTTTCAGCGTCCTGCTGGCCGATCTGGGATTCCATCATGATCACGGTCAGCGGCGTGCGCAATTCGTGACTGATATCGGCAAAAAACCGACGGCGATTTTCATCTATTCTGGACAGGGTCTTGTTGGCCGCGCTCAGTTCTTCGGTGCGCCTTTCAATGGTTTCGTTCAGGCGGTCCCATTCGGCCTCGATCTCGGTCTGGCGGTGTTTCAAGGCGGCGGCCATCCGGTTTGTCTCACCATAAAGCTGGCCGATCTCGTCGTTGCGAGTGTCCGGCAAGGCCACCGAAAACTCGGCCTTGCCGACCTGCTCGGCAGCCGCGCGCAGTCGGTCCAAACGGGTGAACTGGGGGCGGATCAGGCCAAAATAGAACCAGATCGTACTGAGGATGGCAAAACCGGCAAACCCAAGCGCAATCCATGTCAGGGTCAGGCGGGTTTGTTCGATACCGGCGAGGATAGTGTTGCGAAACAGGACCTCGGTGTTCACGGCCTGGCTGAGCAGCGGATCGAACCCCGAGGCGAAGGAGTCGATATAGGCCCGCAGATGCGCCTGATCCGCATTGGGGTCGCTCAGACCTTCGAGCGTGTTGCTCAGCAGCGCCTCCATCCGCGCCAGGCCTAGCGATTGTGTGCCATAGCGGGATTGTTCATCCAGCCCCAGTTTCTCGACCGCGGCCACCGCATCTTCGACATCCCCGCGTAGCTGTTCAAAGGTTGCGCCAATCTGGCCCCGGATCGGCTGCAGCCGTTCAAGCCGGATTTCGGCGGGCTGACCGGTCTGAACGGCCTCGGTCGCGATCACCAGAAATGTGGCCGCGCGGGTCGACAATGCCGCGTACCGCGCCATGCGGGTTTCCGAGGCCAGCGCAGTGTCCAGCCGATTGGCGACCGTTTGCATCCCCAGATACAGAACTGCCGCCGTCAGCAGGGTTCCCGATCCCAAAACCACGGCGCCAATCCCCAGACGGGTTTTCAGCAACAGGCTGCGATGGGTGGTTTTGGCCGGTCCCGTCATAACTTCCGCTTCATCAAGCCGCGTGCGGGGTCATATCCCCAGACAGCGATCAGGCACAGAATGGCGGTCGATGTCAGCACCCAAAGCAATGCGCCCCAGTTGATCTGCAGGTAAAGCAGAAACCGGATCAGCTCGACCACGTGGGTGAACGGATTCAGCGCGCAGATATCGCGCAAAAGCGGTGAGCTTTCGGCCATTTTCCAAAGCGGATAAAGCGCGGAGGACAGAAAGAACATCGGGAAGATGACAAAATTCATTACGCCGGCAAAGTTCTCTAGCTGTTTGATGAAACTGGACAGCACCAGCCCCAGCGCGCCCAGCATGAGCCCGCCCAGTATGAGGCCGGGCAAGACCGCAATGTAACCGGGCAGGGGCAGGACGATACCGAAAAGCGCGGCCAGCGCCAGAAAGGTATAGACCTGTAGAATTGAGATTGCCGTTGATCCCAGCAGGCGGCAGAACAACAGCCACCAGCGCGGGAAAGAACTGGTCAGCAACAGGCGCATCGACCCCATCTCGCGGTCATAAACAAGGCTGAGCGAGCTTTGCATGCCGTTGAACAGCAGAACCATCGCACACAGGCCGGGGACGATATAGGTCTCGTAGGTGATGTAGGTCTGATAGGGCGGGATTATCGAAAGCCCCAGTGCGGCGCGGAAGCCTGCGGCAAAGATCAGCAGCCACACCATGGGCCGGACCAGCGCGGCCAGAAAGCGTTCGCGCTGATGGATGAAGCGCAGAAATTCGCGCCCGATGATCGCGCGCGCGACGCCCCAGAACCCGCTCATGCCGGAACCTCGGTCTGCGACAGGAACCAGTCGGACAGGGTCGCTTGTCCGCGCAGGTTGCCCGTTTGCCCTGCGGCCAGAATGCGGCCGCGATGCAAGACCAGCAATTGGTCGTCGTCGCGTACCTCATCGGTCAGGTGGGTCGCCCAAAGAACACACAGACCCTGCGCCGCCAGATCGTGAACCTGATCGGTAATGGATTGCCGGGCCGCTGCGTCCAGGCCGACCGTTGGTTCATCCAGCAACAAGACGTCGGGATCATGCAGCAGGGCACGGGCCAGTTCCATCCGGCGGCGATGCCCGCCATTCAGGGCCCGGACCTTTTCATCGGCCCGCTCGCGCATGTTCAGACGGTCCAGCGCGGCGTCGATGCGTGCAGGCACCTCGGCTCGGGGCAATCCGTGAAGTGCCGCAAAATAGCTCATGTTCTGGCGCACCGTCAGGCTGAGGTCGAGGGTCGGTTGTTGAAACACCACACCCAGCCGCGCCAAAGCCTTGCGCGGCGCCCGGCGCAGGTTGTGGCCCGCTACGCTGATCTCGCCCTGAGGGGCGACCAGCAGGCGGGTCAGCAGCGAGACCAGCGTCGATTTTCCGGCCCCGTTCGGACCCAGAAGCGCGCAAAAAGTACCGGGCATCACATCAAAGGAGACTGCGTCCAGCGCAGTCTTTGCGCCGTAAAGAAAGCTCAGATCGTGGACGGCGAGGCCGGGGCTGGCCCCCTCTGGTGACTTTGCATGCGGCATCTAACCCTCGGTCCTGACTTTGTAATCTGAACAGCAGCTTGCATGTTCGCCGCGGTTTTCTCAACTGCACATGCGGGGGCAGAACCACGACTTAAGTATGCGAAGGCTCACGAACTTGTTATGTAGGGGCAGAGCGGCGTCAGGGCTAATATCTCTGACGTATCAGACAGAAAGGCCCGCCATGACCCTGACCCGGCGCGACGCGATGCAGGTAAGCCTTTGGGCTTTGCTGTGCCTTGCTGAACCGGTCAGGGCGCAACAGATGGTCGCTGTGCCGGCTTCTGCAACGCTGGAGGACCTTATCGCAGCTTTTGCAGGCGACGGGCCGATTGAGGACAACGGCGTGGTCCTGACCTTGCCCGCTGTCGCCGAAGACGGCTATCGGGTTTCCGTTTCCATCGACGCGCTCGGCGCGCAGGATGTTCTGCTGGTTGCACCCGGCAACCCGGTTCTGCCGGTGCTCAAGGCCACGTTCGGCCCTCTGGCGGGGTCCCAGACGATTTCAACCCGGATGCGTCTGGCCCAGACACAGGACGTTCTGGCCCTTGCGCGTATGCCGGATGGCGATGTGCACCGTGGCCATCAACCGGTCTCGGTCGTCGTTGGCGGTTGCGCCTGAGCGCGGGAGGGGACCATGGCGTCAGGTGTCAAAACCCGCATAAAACTGCCCAAAGCGGCCCGGGCGGGCGAGGTAATTACGATCAAGACACTGATCACCCACCGTATGGAATCCGGCCAACGTGTCGACCCGGATGGCGACCCCATTCCGCGTTCGATCATTCATCGGTTCCTGTGCACGTTCGAAGGCGAAACCGTTATCGACCTTGAGATCGGGCCCGGCATTTCGACAAACCCGTTCTTCGAGTTTCAGGCCCTCGTTCCCGGCCCGGGTGTGTTTACCTTCGCTTGGTATGACGACGATGGCGCGATCTACACCGACAACCGCGCAATCACGGTGGTTTAGAAATGCCGACGAAAGTGTCGGTTCTGATAAAGGCCTGAATTTGCAAGCGTTGGGTGTTGCTGGGGTTTTGGGATGGAGATGAAATACCTCAACCTGCTTATCTGCGGATCTGTTCTGCATTTGCCCGGTCTTGCTGTATTGGCCGAGGGCACAGTCGCGGCGGGGGAGGCCGATCTGGAATTGGGCGCGTATCTGTCGGCGGAATGCGTGACCTGCCATCAGAACACCGGGCAAACCGATGGAATTCCGAAGATTTCGGGGATGAACCCGAAGGACTTCGTGGCGGCCATGCTGGCCTACAAACAGGACGAACGCGAGCATCCCATCATGCAGATGATGGCCGGGCGGCTGAGCAACGACGAAATAGCGGCGCTGGCCGCGTATTTTGGAGCGATTGATTAATGACGCAGAGTGGGAGGGAGACCAATGACATTGGATCGGCGTAAATTTCTGGGCACTGGTGTCGCCGCCACGGGCGTATTGTCGGCCCCTGCCGTGCTGTCAGAGGGCAGCGGAAAGCCCCGCGTGGTTGTGATCGGCGGCGGGGCCGGCGGTGCAACTGCGGCGCGCTATATCGCCAAAGACAGCGAAGGTGCGATTTCGGTCACGCTGATCGAGCCTTCGAAGGTCTATTTCAGCTGTTTCTTTTCCAACCTTTATATCGGCGGCCTGAACGCGATCGACGATATCGGTCACACCTACGGGGCGCTTGCCGCCAATTACGGGATCAACGTGATCCATGACTGGGCCATCGGTGTGGATCGCGCCGAAAAAACAGTGGCGCTGGCCGGGCGCGCGGTTCTTCCCTACGACAAGCTGATCATCGCTCCGGGCATTGATTTTGTTGAAGGCGCAGTGGAAGGATGGGATGTTTCTGCGCAGAACAGGATGCCTCATGCTTATAAGGCGGGATCGCAGTCCGAGCTTTTGCGCGCGCAGATTGAAAACATGCCCCAAGGCGGCATTTACGCAATGGTCGCGCCGCCCAATCCCTACCGTTGTCCGCCCGGACCGTATGAGCGTATTTCGATGGTGGCCCATGTGCTGAAAACCATCAACCCCAGCGCCAAGATCGTTATTGCGGACCCAAAACCGAAATTCTCGAAAATGGCGTTGTTCGAAGAGGGCTGGGCCACGCATTATCCGGGCATGATCGACTGGATCGGAGAAGATTTCGGCGGCGGTAATGTCTCGGTCGATCCGGACCAGATGACACTGACGATTGATGGCGAAGAAATTGCCGTGAACGTCTGCAACGTCATCCCCGCGATGAAAGCAGGGCATATCGCCGAACTCGCAGGCGTGACCGAGGGCAGATGGGCCCCGGTGAACGCGGCTGATATGTCATCAAAGCTTGATCCGGATGTTTATGTTCTGGGCGATGCCAGCCAACAGGGCGACATGCCGAAATCCGGGTTTTCGGCAAATTCGCAGGCGAAGGTGTGCGCCAATGCGGCCCGCGGGGCTTTGACCGGCTCACGGGTTTTTCCGCCCCGCTACGCCAACACATGCTGGTCGCTGATCGCGGTCAATGACGGGGTCAAGGTAGGGGCGACCTATGAAGCGACCGAAGAGAAAATAGCACGCGTCGATGGCTTCATCAGTCAAACCGGAGAATCTGCCGAAACACGTCAGTTAACGTACGAGGAATCGGTTAACTGGTATGCTGCGATCTCAGAGGACATGTTTCACTAGCTGGCTTTGTCGCAGAATTTCGACCCCTTTCAATCGTGTAGGGATGCGATATTGGGGCGCAATCACAGGGCGGGGGTCTGGCGGAAGCGGTCCCCTTTCTGAATGACTTCGATCTTGTAGCCATCGGGATCGGTGGCGAAGAAGAACCGGGCGACAAGCGCTCCTCCGGGGGCGAAGTCGACAAGGTCGCAGACGTAATGTTCCTTTGATGGGTTCTGTCGCAAGGTTCTCGTGCAATATTTTGCGAAAATGAACTGTTTACACGATTGCTGTGGAGCTAAGCGGCCAGTTCTGCCAATTGGCGAAACGGACAGACTCCGGGCATGAACTGAC
>NZ_JBQFRJ010000016.1:0-64780 GCF_056537345.1 Ruegeria sp. CF4
CAACGCCGCCTTCTCACGACACTGCTTATGCTCACCCATTATCCCCAAGGGATACTGAACAGGCATCTCCCAACCAGCAAAATCAACCAACTTACCTCCCAACTCAACATGCAACGAGTACAAAGGAGTGCGCTTAATCTCTGTCATAACTAGCGCCTTTCAATCAGCGGGACTGGTCACGAACGACCGTAACGGTGCAATGCGCGTTGCGCACGACACGGGCGAGGTTCGGGCCAATCTCATAGTTCGGGAAATCACCTTTGGTCGACGCCATGACGATCAGGTCAAAGCCGTCCTTGTAGGCGAGCTTCAGGATTTCGCGGTATACGCTGCCTTCTTCGACTTGGATTGTTACGTCAGAGGCATCGCCATGATCCAGAATGGCCTGAACCGCATTGCGCACGTGCTCTTTTGCGCCAGCACCATAGTTGGCGGGCAGGTTCGGCAGCTGGATGATCTCAGGGATGACGGCAACCGCGTGCAGCTCGGCCCCGTAGAATTTCGCCTGTTCCAGTGCGAGAGGCAGGGCATTCTTCCACGAACGGTCGTCGGTATGATCAATAGGCAGCAGGATTTTCGTGGCCATCACGTCTCTCCTCGAGATAGGGAATTCGGTTTCAAACCGGAGGGCCGAGATGGCCCTCCGCATTCTTTAGACCCGAGATTACTCGGCAGCCGTTGCGCCCGGCTCTTCGGATTTGCCGCCCGAGGCGAAGAACTCTTTCGTCAGTTTGAAGACGATTGGGCTCAGCAATGCGAGGGCGATCAGGTTCGGAATGGCCATCATGGCGTTCAGCGTATCCGCCAGCAGCCAGATGAAGCCCAGATCTGCAGTTGCGCCGAAGTAGATCATGACGATCCACAGGACGCGGTAGGGCATCAGGGATTTCACACCCAGCAGGAACTCCACACATTTCTCGCCGTAGAACGACCAGCCCAGGATGGTGGTGAAGGCAAAGATCGACAGAGCGATGGCGATCAGATACCCACCGATACCCGGCAGCGACAGTTCGAACGCGTGGCTGGTCAGCGCCGCACCGGATTCACCCGATGTCCACGCACCCGAAGCGATGATTGCCAGACCGGTGATCGAGCAGACGATGATGGTGTCGATGAACGTACCCAGCATAGCGATCAGGCCTTGGTTTACCGGACCTTTGGTCTCGGCGGCGGCGTGCGCAATCGGTGCCGAACCCAAACCGGCTTCGTTCGAGAAGACACCACGTGCCACACCGAAGCGGATGGCGGCCCAGACGGCTGCGCCCGCGAAACCACCTTCGGCGGCCGATGGGGTGAAGGCGTAGGTAAAGACCAGCGACAGGGCGGAACCGATATTGCCGATGTTAATCAGCAGAACCAGCAGACCGGCGATTATATAAGCGACCGCCATGAAGGGAACCAGCTTACCGGCAACCGCACCGATGCGGGTGATACCACCCAGAATCACGGCTGCGGTGAGGACCATCAGCACGACACCGGTGACCGAGGTGTTGAGGCCAAAGTTGGCTTCCAGTACCTGCGCCACACCGTTGGCCTGTACGCCGTTGCCGATGCCGAAGGCAGCGATCGCGCCGAACAGAGCGAAAGCAACGCCCAGCCAGGCCCATTTCGCGCCCAGACCGTTCTTGATGTAGTACATCGGGCCGCCGACATAGTTACCAAGCTCGTCCTTTTCGCGATACTTAACCGCGCAGACGGCTTCGGCATATTTGGTGGCCATGCCCACCAGGGCGGTCATCCACATCCAGAACAAGGCGCCCGGACCGCCCAGGAAGACAGCAGTGGCCACACCGGCGATATTACCCGTACCGATGGTCGCCGACAGCGAGGTCATCAGCGCGTTGAACGGGCTGATTTGCCCTTCGCCCTGACCTTCACGGCCTTTGAACAGCAGGCTGAAACCTGTGCCGACGCGCAGGATCGGCATGAATTTCAGGCCGACCTGCAGGAAGAAGCCGACGCCAAGAATGAGAACCAACATCAGCGGCCCCCATACGACGCCATTGATGGCCCCTACGATTGAGTTTAACGCTTCCATGGATTTCCTCCCATATGCGTTAGAGTTATGCCCAGTTCGCCAAAGCCCGTTGGCGGGCTTGCTTTAGGGCGACAAAATCTTCGTCCGCGTGGAACGACGAACGGGTCAGCGGAGTCGCCGACACGTGCAAGAAGCCCTTGGAACGCGCGATCTGTTCCAGTTGGGCAAATTCTTCCGGTGACCAGAACCGGTCGATCGGATGATGTTTCGTGGTGGGTTGCAGGTACTGGCCGACGGTCAGAAAATCGACATTGGCAGCACGCAGGTCGTCCATGACTTGCCGCACGTCGTTCAAGCTTTCGCCCAAACCAACCATCAGGCCCGATTTCGTGAAAATCTCGGGATTGGTGCGCTTTGCATCGTCGAGCAAGCGGAGCGACGTGTAATAGCGAGCACCCGGGCGCACCGTCGGATAGAGATGCGGTACAGTTTCCAGATTGTGGTTGAAGACATCCGGTGCCGCTTCAAATACAATATCTGAGGCGCATCCTTTTCCCAGAAAATCCGGTGTCAGAACTTCGACTGTGGTTCCCGGATTTTGATGGCGCACGGCGCGGATGGTTTGCGCGATATGCTCGGCGCCGCCATCTTCCAGATCATCCCGGTCAACTGACGTGATCACCACATGGCGAAGACCCAGCTTCTTGACGGCGGCAGCAACTCGGCCCGGTTCGAATACATCCAACTTATCTGGCCGACCGGTGGCTACATTGCAGAAGGAACAACCACGCGTACAGATCTCGCCCATGATCATCATCGTGGCATGGCGTTTGGACCAGCACTCACCGATGTTCGGGCACGCGGCCTCTTCACAGACCGTTGCCAGATCATGCTCGCGCATCAGGCGGCGGGTTTCGTAGTATTCTGCGCTATCACCCTTTTTCTTGCGAATCCACTTGGGCTTACGCGGGATGACACTGTCGGCCTTCTTGGCTTTTTCCGGATGGCGGGGGCGAAGCTGGACGGTCATCTGGCTGGTCTCCCTTAGGCGTGGATCGCGCGGCCCATGGCGTCGAGGCAGGCTTCTTTCACCGCCTCTCCCATGGCCGGATGTGCGTGACAGGTTGCGGCTACTTCGGACACGGTTGCGCCCTTGGTCATGGCCAGAACTAGTTCGGCAATCAGATCACCGCCATGTGCACCGCAGATATGAGCGCCCAGGATTTTGCCGTTCGGGTCAGCCAAAACCTTGACCGCCCCATCGGTTTCTCCGGTAGAACGCGCGCGAGAGTTGGCCATGAAGGCAAACTTGCCCACCAAATACTCGGCTCCGGCCTCTTTAAGCGCCTCCTCGGTCAATCCGACAGAAGCAACCTCAGGATCGGTGTACACGACGCCGGGCACAGTGTTGTAATCCACGTGACCGCCCTGCCCTGCCAGCATCTCGACACAAGCAACACCATCTTCTTCGGCCTTGTGGGCCAGCATCGGTCCTGGAACGCAGTCGCCGATCGCGTAGATGCCGGGAACGGACGTTTGGAACGTGTCATTGACCTCGACAAAGCCGCGCTGGTTTACAGCGACGCCAAGCACCTCCAGACCAAGGCCGCGGGTGACAGGGCGACGCCCGACAGCGATCAGAACCTTGTCGGCCTCGATCACTTCTTCCTTGTCCTTGCCGACGCGATCCACGGTCAGGGTTAGCCCAGCATCAGACTTCTCGACCGATTTCAGCGCGCGGCCCAGTTGGAATTTCAAACCGCGTTTGGACAGGGCGCGCTGCGCCAGTTTGGCAATCTCACCATCGATGCCGGGCAGCACCCGATCCAGATACTCCACAACGGTCACTTTGGCACCCAGCCGTGCCCAGACCTGACCTAGTTCAAGGCCAATCACACCTGCACCGATAACCACCAGATGTTCCGGCACGGATTCCAGCGCAATAGCGCCGGTTGAGCTGAGGATATCCTGCTCGTCAATCTGGATTCCCGGCAACGAGGTCGGTTCAGATCCGGTTGCGATCAGGATATTTTTGGCCTCGTGGACATCACCTCCGACCTTGACCTGTCCAGCGGCGGGGATGCTGGCCCAGCCTTCGATCATATCAACACCGTTTTTCTTGAACAGAAATGCAATGCCCTTGGTCAGATCGCCTACGATCTTGTCTTTGCGGCCCATCATTGCGGGTACATCAATGCTGGCCCCCTCGACCGCAATACCGTGGGAGGAGAGATGTGCAAGTTCGGCATACTTGGCCGAGGAGGTCAGCAACGCTTTGGAGGGGATGCACCCCACATTCAGACAGGTTCCACCCAGTGCCCCGCGCCCTTCGACGCAGGCCACCTTCAAGCCCAACTGAGCCGCGCGAATGGCTGCAACATAGCCGCCCGGGCCGCCGCCGATGACGATAAGATCGTAAGTCATCTGGTCTTCTTTCAGTAGATCGGGTGGTTTGCACAGAGGGCGTGAACCTTCTCGCGGGTTTCTTTTTCGACAGCTTCATCTCCGCCTGGGGATTGTGCCAGTGCGTCCAACACATCTCCAATCAGGTGGCCAATCTGCTTGAACTCTTCCGGTCCAAAGCCGCGGCTGCATCCGGCAGCGGTGCCCAGACGGATACCACTGGTGATGGTCGGCTTCTCAGGATCGCCGGGAACGCTGTTCTTGTTGCAGGTGAACCCGGCGCGTTCCAACGCGGCCTCGGCGTCCTTGCCCGTCACACCGATGGGGCGCAGATCAACCAGCATCAAGTGGTTCTCGGTGCCACCCGAAACGATGTCGCAACCACGTGCCATCATCACGTTAGCCAACGCGGACGCACTGTCGACGACGCGCTGCATGTATTCCTTGAATTCCGGCTTCAGAGCCTCGCCAAAGGCAACTGCCTTGCCCGCGATCACATGCATCAGAGGGCCGCCTTGCAAGCCGGGGAAAACTGCCGAATTGATCTTCTTCGCCAGCGCTTCATCATTGGTCAGAATGATGCCGCCGCGCGGGCCACGCAGAGTCTTGTGCGTGGTAGAAGTAACCACATGGGCGTGCCCAATCGGCGAGGGGTGCAGACCCGTGGCAACCAACCCGGCGATATGCGCCATATCGGCCAGCAGCCACGCCCCGACCTCATCAGCGATTTCGCGGAATTTGGCAAAATCGATTTTCTGAGAATAGGCCGATGCCCCGGCGATGATCAGCTTGGGTTTCTCAGCCCGGGCCAGCTCGGCGACCTGATTGTAGTCGATCAGACCTGCATCGGTCAGACCGTACTGTACCGGACGAAACCACTTGCCGGATTGCGCGGGCTTTGCACCGTGGGTCAGGTGGCCGCCTGCATCCAGCGACATGCCAAGGATCGTGTCTCCGGGGCTAAGCAGCGCCAGCTTCACCGCGCCGTTGGCTTGCGCGCCCGAATGCGGCTGAACATTAGCGTATTCGCACCCGAAGAGTTTCTTGAGGCGATCGATCGCTTCGCTTTCCACCTCATCCACATATTCGCACCCACCATAATAACGGCGACCGGGGTAACCTTCGGCATATTTGTTTGTCAGAACAGAGCCTTGCGCGTCAATGACAGCCTGCGAAACGATGTTTTCCGACGCAATCAGCTCAATCTGCTCTGCCTGACGTTTGCCTTCACGCGCAATTGACGCAGCAATGATCGGATCGGCATCTTTGATCGATTTTGTAAACATGGTCTCCTCCTGCAATCCCGAATCCCAAGTACGAAATTTTGTTTCCTATAGTGGATTTTTATCTCTTGTGGCAACATTAATCTCATTTTTGTGAAGTTGTGTGAGTGCGGGGAAACAGGTAACCTGAAGAAAAACAGGGGGATTTTCATGGCAGATGATACTTCGAACGAGGCCTCCGGTCCGGAGGAACAGGATGAAGGCGCCGCACTGGGGCGATCAATCCGGGATGCGCGCCGGGCAAAAGGATGGACGTTGGAAGAAGCAGGACGGGCTGCAGGAATCGGTCGCTCGACACTTTCCAAGATCGAAAACAATCAGACACGCCCCAGCTTCGACATTGTTCGCAGGCTGACGCAGGCGTTGGACATGAGCACACCGCAATTGTTCCTGCAAACCAACCAGACCGGAATTTCAGGACGCCGCGATTTCACCCCAAAAGGTGAAGGCGAAATGAAGGACACTCCCACCTATCTGCACGAATTGCTTTGCCCTGAGCTGACCACCAAGCGCATGTTGCCCTACATCGCAACGATCAAAGCCCGCGATTTGTCAGAATTCGAGACCTGGATCCGTCATAGCGGCGAAGAGTTCATGTACGTGATCAGTGGCGAGCTCACATTCGTTTCTGAGCACTATCGGCCTCTGAAAATGAAAGCAGGTGACTCTCTCTATTACGACAGCGGCATGGGCCACGGCTGCATCTCGACCAGCGAAGAAGACGCCAGAGTTCTCTGGGTCTCGCTGGAGTGATCTGGGGCATCGATCGGGTAAGACCTGGGCTGAAAGGACCAGTGCCATCAACGGCGTGGTTTCTAACATGCCGATGTCGCGATTGTTTATTGCCAGTATCTTGCATCAGTTGTCGATTGTAGTGTTAATCTCGGCCTACTGCATGCTCTACATCTATTGTCACGATAAACCGATATCGCCCCGCGAGGGATGCATTGCCCATTTGTCCGCAGCGCGCCGAGCGCTACGGCCCATGGGATTTTCGGTGTTCCTCATGCTGATCGTGACCAGTTTGCTGTCCGCCACCTCTCAAATCGCCTCGTTCCCGCCGGAACGGGCTCATCACTAAACTCTCGGAAACGGAGAAATCATGTCAGGTCATGGCTACGAATCTGGACGCTTGAATCTACCTTTTGTCGGCATTTCGACATTCGGCAAGAAACCTTATGTCGAGAATTGGGACAAGATCGACGCAGATGTCGCAATCCTTGGTGCGCCATTCGACTTCGGATGCCAGTTCCGACCGGGCGCACGGTTTGGCCCGCGTGCCGTACGCGAGGCATCGACCTTGTTCAGCTTTGGTCATGCTGGAGCCTATGATCACGAGGATGACGCCACCTATCTGGGTGAGGACGTGCGCATCGTCGACATAGGCGACGCAGACATCATCCATACCAAGACCGAAGAAAGCCATGACAACATCGAATTCGGGGTGAAAAAGATCCTCGATGCAGGTGCTATCCCGGTAACGATCGGGGGCGATCACTCGATCAACATCCCCTGCATCAATGCGTATGCCGAGGATTGCGCCAAGAATGGCCCGATCCACGTCGTTCAAATCGACGCGCATCTGGATTTCGTCGACGAGCGTAAAGGCGTGACCTTGGGCCACGGAAACCCGATGCGCCGAGCTATCGAGAAAGACTATGTCTCAGGCATGACCCAATTGGGTATCCGTAACGTGTCTTCGACCGCGAAGGAAGGGTATGAAGATGCGCGCGCGCGCGGTTCGGACATCCTCTCTGTGCGGCAGGTACGCAAGCTGGGGACAGAAGGCGTTCTGGCTCGTATCCCTGAGGGCGCGCGGTACTATGTCACCATCGACATCGATGCCTTCTGCCCGTCAATCGCGCCGGGAACCGGTACACCCAGCCACGGCGGGTTTCAGTACTACGATGTGTTGGAAATCGTGCAGGGCCTCACCAAGCGCGGCGATGTGGTGGGCATCGATCTGGTCGAGGTTGCCCCAGCCTATGATCCGACCGAAAGCACCCAGATCCTGGCTGCGCAGCTGCTGCTAAACTTCATCGGATTTATCTTCCACAACAGAACCTGAAGAGATCGGCAACCAACGGAGGCCAAGATCGGCCTCCGCCACGACCGCAGGGGAATCCTGCCTAGTCTTTGAACTGGCTTTGAATGAAGTCCCGAGGGTCTTTCTGCAATCCTGCGCGCGCCTTGGCGGGATCAAAGGTTGTCTTTGATCTTGTACCACGTGAAGGCCATCGGCAGCGAGGCGCGCCGCCATGAGCCAAGCTCGAACCGGCGCATCGGGCGCTTCATCAGATCAGGATGGGGCCGGGTTGCGCGGCCCAAAGCCTGATCGGCGATCAGCGCGCCAGCATAAGGAGCCATCGTTACACCACCGCCGTGATACCCCAGCGCAGCCCAGGCGTTGTCCAACCCGGGAACCGCGCCGGCGAAGGGCACGAGATTGCGGGTCATACAGATCAAACCCGACCAGAAATACGCAATTTCCACATGCCTCCATTCGGGAAACATCCGCTTGAAATCAGCGTGAGCTTTGGCCTCGGTCGCGGTGATGTTGGTCTCCGTTACACGGACCGAACCGCGTAAGCCAAGCAGCATTCGTTTGTTCGGAAGCAGACGGAAATAATGAAGCAGCGTGCGTGTGTCACAGACCATCTGCGCACTCCACCATCCCTGCGCATTGATCTCGTCATCACTCAAGGGTCGAGTGACCAGAATGTTCGACTGCACAGGCAGATAGCGACCCGCAAATGCCATTGGAAGATCGTCTGAGGAATAACCGTTGGTTGCGATCAGAAGCTTCTTTGCACGCACAATCCCGTTGGGCGTATGCAGAACATGGCCGTTGTCCTGCGCGATCCTTGTGACCGGAGAATGCGAAAACATGCGCACTCCGGCAGCTTCGGCCTGCCGGGTCAGGCCTAGAACGAACTTCATCGGATTAAGTGCAAATCCGATCGGCAGATGCACAGCACCGTGAAAATCAGGACTGTTCAGGCCATGCGCAGCCATCTCTTCCTTTGGAACGAACTCATAAGGCAGCCCATAGCGGTTCGTATACTGTTGCCCGTATTGCTTGAGCCCCTCAACAGCGGCAGGCCGATGGGCGACGTAAGTGTAACCCTTGGAATGACGATCCACGTCCAGATTGTACCGATCCAGATACTCCTCGACCAAATCGACCGAAGCACGTTCGGCATCGAAGAACACGCGCGCGTCATCTTCGCCGTATTTCTTGACGATCTGATCGTCTTCCATCTTGCCACTGCCGACCGAGACCAACCCGCCATTGCGACCAGAGGCACCCCAGCCGGGCCCTTGCGCGTCCAGCAACACCACATCCGCCCCTGCCCCGGCCAGAGTCAGTGCCGCTGACAGACCGGTATAGCCGCCACCGATGATTGCGAATTCACACACCGTTTCACCAGCCTGAACCTGATACTCAGGCATAGGCGCATCAACCGTGCTGTCCCAATACCGGTCACGGATCGGGCGATCGCCATAGGCCAGGGGTTCATAAAGTCTCTTCATCCGCCGTTACCCGGGTCGGATGCAGATGTTGCAGGTCGCAGCGAGGCAGGACTGCGCAAAGCAACCAACGGCTGCCATCGGGGTATCGGAACGCTTTGCCGCGCCGCACTTCATGCGCCTATCTGTTTTCATCGTCACCGCCGACATACCAATCTGTTAGCTTCTCAAAAGCATGGTCTACGCGGGTCGAGCACAAAGTCTATAACTTATCGCGCAGGCTGAACCAAAGCATCGCCAATACCAGAAGCGGTGTGCGAAACATCGGACCGCCGGGGAAGGGTTTGGTCGGAACTTTGGCCATGATGTCGAAACGCTCTGCCTGACCCGCAATGGTCTCTGCCGCTATCTGACCCGACAACGTACCCAGAGCCACGCCTGCGCCCGAGAAGCCCGACAGCGTCAGAATATTACCTCCGATCCGTTCGTAATGCGGCATCCGGTTCATGGTAATGCCCAGCGTTCCGCCCCAGGCATGATCGATGCGGGCGCCCTTCAGCTGCGGGAATATCTCGGTCATCGGCTTTCGCACCGCCGAGGCGATGTCGGACGGGAACCGGTAACCATAGCTTTCGGTGCCGCCAAACAGCAGGCGGTGGTCGTCAGAGAAGCGGAAATAATTGATCACGAACTTGCTGTCAGCGACCGCATAGTTGTTACGTATGATCTCTTCCTGCGCTGCCGGGTCCATCGGCTCGGTGGACACGATGAAATTGTTGATCGGCATGACACGTTGCGCCACATGTTTGTGCATTTCACCCAAATAGCCGTTACAACCCAAAACCACATAGCGCGCCTTGACGCTGGCCTCCTCGGTCTTGACCACCGCGGGCTCACCCTCCAGAACCTTGTTGACTTTCGACCGTTCGAATATCCGCACACCTGCTTTGACGGCCAGCCGCGCCAGACCCAGCACAAGCTCAAACGGGTTCACGTGACCCGCACCCATATCCAGCGTTCCGCCGTAATAGGCAGGTGAGTTCACCAAATGGCGACATTCATCCTTGTCCAGAAGTCGGATTTTGTCATAGCCATATTTGGTGTTCATGTGCTCGACGTATTCCACATTGTGCTTGTGGTACCGTTCCCGGTGCACTGTGTGGATCACGCCATCGTGGAAACTGGTGCGGACCTCATCCTTCTTGGTTAGTTCGCGCACCAGATCGACAGCCTGCGCGCCAATATCCCACAACTGGCGTGCATGCTCGTCCCCGACCATGCCTTCAAGCTCTTCCTGATCGACGCGCTGCCCCATGCTGACCTGACCGCCATTGCGGCCGGATGCGCCAAAACCGACACGCTGTGCATCCAGCACAATCACGTCATAGCCACGTTGCGCCAGATGATAGGCCGTTGAAAGGCCCGTGAATCCCGCACCGACAACGCAGACGTCGCATTCCAACGATCCCTGCGCCCGGGGTAACGGGTCAAGGGTTTCGGCCACATCGGCATAGTATGAGCCGGGGTATTCCCCCAACCGGTCATTTGCGGTCAGCAGATCCATTGGAGGCTCGCATTCACGCCGCTTCGAACATTCCGTCCACGCGGATCTGTTCAAGACATTCGTCCAGCGATTTGCGGGCCCGTTCGATCAGGACATCGATTTCATCCAGCGTAATGGTCAGCGGCGGAGAAATGATCATCCGATCGCCCACATGACGCATGATGACATTGTTCGCAAAGCACCGTTCACGGCAGATATACCCAACGGTTCCAGCGTCCGACGCAAACGGAGCACGGGTCGACTTGTCCGGGGTCAGCGCAATTGAGGCCATCATTCCAACGATCTTTGTTTCGCCCACCAGCGGATGATCGGCCAGAGCCTCCCATTTTTCCTTCAGATAAGGGGCGGCTACGTTACGCACGTGTTCGATGATCCCGTCCTCTTCCAGAATACGAAGGTTCTCCAACGCTACGGCGCAGGCTACAGGATGGCCAGAATAGGTATAGCCATGATTGAACTCGGTCCCGTCAAGAACCTTCGCAATTTCGTCCGACACTATCGACGCACCTATGGGCGCATAGCCCGAGCTGAGCCCCTTAGCTACTGTCATAATGTCTGGATTGATGCCCAGTGTTTGTGAGCCAAACCAATTGCCAGTCCGGCCAAAACCGCAGATCACCTCATCAACGATCAGCAGGATATCGTATTTCTTACAGATGCGCTGAATCTCGGGCCAGTACGTCGATGGTGGCACGATGACTCCGCCCGCCCCCTGAATCGGCTCGCCGATAAAGGCCGCGACTTTTTCCGGCCCAACCTCTTTGATTTTGGCTTCCAATTGGCGCGCGCGTTCGAGGCCGAATTCCTCGGGCGATACGTCACCACCTTCAGCCCACCAGTTCGGCTGATCAATGAACTCGATGCCCGGGATCGGCGGGCTGCCCTGCTCATGCATCCCTTTCATTCCACCCAACGACGTGCCACCAATGGTCGAACCGTGATAGGCGTTCCAGCGCGAGATGATCACGTCCCGCTCGGGCTGGCCCTTCTCGGCCCAGTAAGTGCGCACCAGACGAATGTTGGTGTCATTGGCGTCCGAGCCGCCATTGGCAAAAAACACATGGTTCAGATCACCGGGTGCCAGCTCAGCCAGCTTCTTAGCCAGCATTAGCGCAGGGACATGTGTAGTCTGGAAGAAGGTGTTATAATAAGGCAGCTCTTTCATCTGCCGTGCTGCGACCTCGGCCAACTCTTCCCGGCCATAACCGATATTGACGCACCAGAGACCGGCCATGCCGTCCAAAATCTCGGCGCCTTCGCTGTCGCGCAACCAGACACCTTTTGCACCGGTAATGACGCGGGCGCCTTTTTCATTCAACTCATCCCCCTTGGTAAAGGGATGCAGGTGGTGGGCAGCGTCCATCGCCTGCAGTTCAGCAGTGGGCAGATGGTTTGCGAATGCCGTCATGTTAGGGTCTCCAATCAAACGTTCAAAAGTAGGTGCTGCCGTTCCCAGGGTGAGATTTCGCGCTGGTATTCTTCGTTTTCAGCGCGTTTGATATCTGCATAGAGCTGGCAGAATTCCTCACCCAGGACCGAACGGATTTCGGTTGCATCATCGAACTGGTCAAGCGCCTCACGCAGGCTGGCAGGCAGCGGCTCTTCCGCCTCCCAGACTTCCTGCTTGGCTTCGGCGCGTGGCTCGATCTTGTTCATCATCCCCAGATACCCGCAGGCCAGCGACGTGGCGATGGCGATGTAGGGGTTGCAGTCCATCCCGATGACCCGGTTTTCAAGTCGACGCGCAGCAGGGCTGGAATGCGGTATACGCAGACCGGTCGTACGGTTGTCGCGCGCCCACTCCAGGTTGGCTGGCGCGCTTTGGCCATCGACCGTAATCCGGCGGTACGAGTTGACATAGGGCGCCAGCAGCGGAACAACCTGCATCATATAATGTTGCGATCCGCCGATGAACCAACGGAACAGGTCCGAGGCAGAGCCATCTTCGTTCGAAAAGATATTCCTGCCGCTCGTCGTGTCGATCACACTTTGGTGGACATGCATGGCACTGCCGGGTTCGTCCCGGATCGGCTTTGCCATGAAAGTGGCAAAGACACCGTTTTTCAGCGCCGCTTCCCTGATCGTGCGCTTGAAGTAGAACACCTGATCGGCCAAACGCTCTGGATCACCATGCATCAGATTGATTTCAATCTGCCCCGCGCCGCCTTCCTGAATGACGGTATCAATCTCGAGGCCCTGTAGTTCGGCATAGTCGTAAATGGTGTCGATCACCGCCCCATATTCATCGACTGCGGCCATCGAATAAACCTGACGGCTCGCACCTTTACGGCCAGTCCGGCCCAGTGGTGGCTCGATCTCCTCATTCGGGTCGAGATTGGGTTTGGTAAGATAGAACTCGAGCTCTGGCGCGATGATCGGTGCCCAGCCTTTGTCGCGATACGCCTGCATCACGCGTTTCAACACGTTGCGCGGTGCGACGCTCAGCGCCGAGCCATCGCGGTTGAACATGTCACAGATGACCTGAACCGACACATCGTCACCCGACCAGGGAACCGAGCAGGCCGTGCTCATATCCGGGCACAGCACGATATCCTTTTCAAGCCACTGGTTCTCGATTTCCATATCGACATACTCACCCGAAATCGTCTGATAAAAGAGCGAGATCGGAAGTGCGAGGTCCTCTTCCGGCCTGAACTTGATGGCGGGCATCGCCTTGCCACGCGAGGTCCCTGCAAGGTCCGGCACAATGCATTCGACCTCATCGATTTTGCGCCCCTGTGCGTATGCCATGAATTCATCCGACAGGTTCTCCTGCCAGTGATCACTGTTCGCATTTTTCATCAAAACCTCCGCGACACCGCTAAACAAGCGATACCTTCTTCAACGCAAACAGTTTTGATCAAATCTGAGGTGATAGTCAATCACCACGTTTCACCAGCCCCAAACAAGCGACTTAAATCACGCTAAGCCGGAAGGGTTTGGCGAACAAAATCCATGCCCTGACTGATATCTCGCTCAATGGCGGTTCTGACCTTTTCCGGGTCTCCTCCTCGCAGCGCTTCAGTCGCCTCGCGGTGGTGGTCCAACAGGTTCGCTGTCCCGGAGCGACCGCAAACGACACGCAATGACGGCCCGATCTGCAGCCAAAGCGACTCTGCAATTCGCTGCAGAATCTGAGCGTCGGCAGCGGAATACAGCTTGAAATGAAACTGATAGTTTGCCTCGAGATATCTTCTTATGTCGCCAGCCTCAATGGCTCGGTCAACCATGGCATCTATCTGTTCTAACTCACTTATTTGATATTCTTTGAAGTTTTCAGCCGCCATAACCGCAAGGTTCGGCTCGACTGACATTCGAACCAATTCGATCTGCTGCAAGCGATGGACACTCATGACCGGAACTTCCACCCGACGGTTTTCTTGCGCCACCAATGCGCCCTCGGCGGTCAATCGTCGGATCGATTCCCTTACAGGCGTTACCCCGGCCCCTATCGCCTCGGCAAGACCATGAATGGTAAGCGGCTGTCCGGGCACAAATTCACCATACAAGATCATTTCCTTGATCTGAACGTAGATCGTTTCGTGCTCCGGCTTTCTGCCTGTCAACCGGTTCATTCTTCTCTTTTCGCTCCTGTCAATTCGTGCATCGAAACCTAGTTCACCATCATAAAATTATCAAATTTTGACGAGGCGCTTGCAAAGAATCATATTTTGATCAAAATTGCAACGCAGTACCGACAGATGGGGAGAAAAGAATGCTAAAGCATAAGTCGAGTGCGCTGTTCGTCATTGCGGCAGTCGCGGCACAAACCGCGTGGGCGAGTGAAGTGCGCGTGTACAACTGGTCAGATTACATAGACGAAGAGCTTTTGACCAAATTCGAAGAAGAAACCGGAATAGATCTGATCTATGACGTATTTGACAGCAACGAAGTTCTAGAAACCAAGATGCTGGCTGGCGGTTCGGGTTACGATGTGGTTGTGCCAACCGGCACCTTCCTGCAACGCCAGATTCAGGCCGGCGCGTTCCAACCTCTGGACAAGTCGCAATTGTCGAACTCAGGCAATCTTTGGGATGTTATTCAGGATCGAACTTCGGGCTATGACCCGGACAATGCTCACTCGATCAACTACATGTGGGGAACCACTGGGCTTGGCGTGAATGTGGGCAAGGTCAAAGAAGTGCTGGGCGAAGATGTGGCGCTCAACAGCATGGATCTGGTCCTGAAACCCGAGAATATGGAGAAACTGGCCGAGTGCGGTGTTCATTTTCTGGATGCACCAACTGAAATCATCCCGATGACGCTACAGTATATCGGAGAGAACCCGGATAGCCATGACACCGACGTCATCGCCAAATCCGAAGAACTTCTGACCGCTGTGCGCCCTTATGTCCAAAAATTCCACAGCTCGGAATACATCAACGCGCTGGCCAATGGCGATATCTGTGTCGCCGTGGGCTGGTCGGGTGATGTCTTGCAGGCCCGTGACCGTGCCGCCGAGGCCGAAAACGGGGTTGAGATCGAATATCACCCGTTCGCCGAAGGCTCGCTGATGTGGTTCGACCAGATGGCCATCCCTGCAGATGCGCCGAACCCGGAAGCTGCGCATAAGTTCTTGAACTTCATCCTGGACGCCAACAACATGGCCGCCGCTTCGAACTACGTTTACTACGCTAACGGCAACAAAGCCTCGCAAGAGTTCCTGGAAGAGGACGTGATCGGAGACCCGGCGATCTATCCGGATGAAGCGACGATGCAGAACCTCTACATCACGACGCCCTACCCGGCGAAAACGCAGCGGGTCGTGACCCGTTTGTGGACCAAGATCAAATCAGGCACCTGACTAGGGCCCGTGATCAATCCGGACCGCCCGACCCAAAATCTGGGCCGGGCGGTTTCCGTAAGGAGGGACTCAATATGAACCAACCGGCAAGCGCATCGGTCTTTGCACCTTGGGCAGATGCGGATGAAACCCCACTGATTTCGTTTAAGTCGGTGACCAAGAACTTCGGCGCATTCACTGCGATCAACGACATCACACTGGATATCTACCGCAAGGAATTCTTTGCATTGCTTGGCCCTTCGGGTTGCGGCAAGACAACCCTGATGCGGATGCTGGGCGGTTTTGAGACACCTACAAAAGGTGTAATCACGATTGATGGTCAGGACATGGCCAGCATCCCCCCCAACAAGCGTGCTGTGAACATGATGTTCCAAAGCTACGCCCTTTTCCCACATCTTTCGGTCTGGGATAACATCGCGTTCGGCCTGAAACGCGACAAGATGCCAAAGGATCAGATTGCCGCGCGCGTTGAGGAGATGCTGAGCCTCGTTCAGCTTGGCAAATTTGCAAAACGAAAACCACATCAGATTTCTGGCGGTCAGAGACAGCGGGTCGCGTTGGCTCGATCGTTGGCCAAGGCGCCCAAGCTGCTTTTGCTGGACGAACCACTGGGTGCGCTGGACAAGAAACTGCGCCAGGACACCCAATTCGAACTGATGGACATTCAGGAACAGACCGGCACCACCTTCGTGATCGTCACGCACGATCAGGAAGAAGCAATGACAGTCGCCAGTCGCATTGCGGTCATGAACCATGGCGAACTGGTGCAGGTCGAAACACCAGATCGCATCTACGAAACTCCAAATTCGGTTTATGTGGCGGATTTCATCGGCGACGTGAACTTGATCGAAGGAAACGCCAAACCCCGAGGAGACGGCAAGACCGAGCTTCACTGGTCCGAAGGACAGGCCCCACTTGTCGCTGAATGCCCGCACGCACCCGAGCTTGAAGCCCGATGCACCTTCGCCATCCGACCCGAGAAAGTGGCGATCAGCAAAGAACGCCCGGATGGCCGCACCAATGTGGTTCAGGGCAAGGTCCATGACATTGCATATCTCGGCAATATTTCGACCTACAAGGTTGAGCTGCCTAACGGCGCAATGGTGAAAGCGCAAACAGCAAATAATCGTCGTATCGCCCGACGGGATCTCACCTGGGACGATGAGGTCTGGCTGTCCTGGACCGAAACAGCCGGCATCGTGCTGGATCGGTAACGGGGACGAGACATGAACTATAGGCGTTTGTTCCTGATTTCAGTGCCCTACGTATGGCTGTTGGTGCTGTTCCTGATCCCGTTCGGGATCGTTCTCAAAATCTCCCTGTCCGATATCGCGCTCGCGATACCCCCATACACACCGACTCTGGATTTGGCGGGCGGCTGGAGCGCGATAAAAGAGTTCTTCTCGGAACTGGATTTCGAGAACTTTGTGTTCCTGACCACAGACGATCTTTACTGGAAAAGCTACCTGTCCAGCCTTCGGATCGCGGCAATATCGACCTTCCTGTGCCTGTTGATAGGCTTTCCGATTGCCTATGCGATGGCCAACGCCCCAGACGAATGGCGCCCGACCCTGATGATGCTGGTGATCCTGCCGTTCTGGACCAGCTTTCTGATCCGCGTTTATGCCTGGATGGGAATCCTGAGTCAGGAAGGGCTGCTGAATCAATTTCTGATGTGGCTGGGTATGATCGGTGAACCGCTGACGATCCTGAACACCAATTGGGCGGTCTATATCGGTATCGTCTACACCTACTGCCCGTTCATGATCCTACCAATCTATTCAACGCTGGAAAAGCTGGATGGTTCACTGCTTGAAGCCGGAGAAGACCTTGGCTGCTCGCGCACATCAGCGTTTTGGCTGATCACGGTTCCCTTATCAAAATCCGGCATCATCGCGGGATGCTTCCTCGTGTTCATCCCGGCTCTGGGTGAGTTTGTCATCCCATCGCTTCTGGGTGGATCCGGAACCCTGATGATCGGTAAGGTTCTGTTCGAAGAGTTCTTCTCGAACCGCGACTGGCCAGTGGCAAGCGCTGTGGCTGTGGTCTTGTTGCTGATCCTGATCATCCCGATCATCCTCTATCAGCGCAACGAGCAAAAGATGATGGAGTCCGAGCAATGAGACGTTTGACATGGTTCAATGCGACCTCGCTTACGCTTGGGTTTGCATTTCTGTACCTGCCGATGATCATCCTGATCATCTACAGCTTCAATGAATCGCGGCTTGTCACCGTCTGGGGCGGGTTTTCGACCAAATGGTACGGAGAGGTCTTCAGAAACGAGGCGTTCCTTGATGCAGCCATCGTGACGCTGAAGGTTGCGCTCGCGTCCTCTATCGCAGCGACTGTACTGGGTACGATGGCAGCCTACGTACTGGTGCGCGGAGGGCGGTTTTTTGGACGCACCCTGTTTTCGGGCATGATCTATGCGCCGCTTGTGATGCCCGAGGTGATCACCGGGCTGTCACTGCTGCTGCTCTTCATCTCGATCGGGCTGGATCGCGGCATCCTGACGATCGTTCTGGCGCATACCACATTTTCGATGTGTTACGTGTCTGTCGTTGTCAGCTCGCGCCTGGTCAGCTTTGACCGATCCGTGGAAGAGGCGGCGCTCGATCTGGGCTGTACCCCCTTCGATGCGTTCAGATCGGTGACGCTGCCGATCATTGCCCCGGCGGTCATTTCTGGCTGGCTGCTTGCCTTGACCTTGTCGCTGGACGATCTGGTGATCGCTTCGTTCGTGGCTGGCCCGTCGTCGACCACATTGCCGATCAAGATCTTCAGCTCGGTCCGTCTGGGCGTGAGCCCCGAGATAAACGCGCTGTCGACAATTCTGATTTGCTTGGTCACCGTCGGCACGATCACTGCATCTCTTCTGAACAAACAAGCGGTCAGAAAGCGCCAGAAAGAAGAACAAATGGCGGAGCAAGCAGCATGAGTTTTGCCAAAGAATATGCAGATCATTGTCAAACTCATGGCACCCCCGACAGGATCGAATTGCTGTTATGCGACATCAATGCGGTCCTGAGAGGGAAATGGTTGCCCGGCGATGACGTGGGAAAACTGGAGAAAGGGGCCGTTCGTCTACCCCTTTCGACTTACGCACCCGCGATCATGGGCAATGAAGTCGAAAATACCGGTCTTGGCATTGAGGTCGGCGACCCCGACGGCCTTCTGACACCTGTCAAAGGCACTCTGCGTCCAGCCCCATGGCTTAACGGAAACGTGGCTCAGGTCCTGGTGGAAATGACCGATATGAAGGGAAACATCAGCCCGCATTCCCCGCGCGAGATTCTCCGCTCGGTCTGGAACCGATTTGATGAAAAAGGTTGGCGCCCGGTCGTTGCAACCGAGTTGGAGTTCTACGTCCTGCGCGCCCGCAATGAACGGTTCGAGGCACCTACCCCACCCGCTTTCAGCCCTGACGCCCAGAATTACGACATGGAACTTCTGGCGCGGCGCGAAGCGATCCTGAACGATATCCTGTCTGCCAGCGCAGCTCAGGGCTTGGCCACCGACACCCTGATCGCAGAATATGGCCCCGGCCAATTCGAGATCAACTTTCACCATACAGACGACGTATTGGAAGCAGCCGAAACCGCGATCCTGTTCCGCCGTTTGGTACGCGGTGTTGTCGCCAGCCACGGGTTCGAGGCCACCTTTATGGCCAAGCCCTATCTGGATTACCCCGGTAATGGGATGCATGTGCATGCGTCGGTCGTGGACAAGGGCGGCAACAACATCTTCACGCCGGGCGACGGGGAACAAATTTCGCAGACCCTGCGCAACGCTGTGGCAGGTGTGGTGGACAGCATGCGCGACCTGCAGGCCATCTTTGCGCCTCATGGCAATTCCTATCGCCGGTTCCGCCCCAACAGCTTCGCCCCGGCGGCACCTGACTGGGGTCTGGACAACCGGGCTGCCTCGGTCCGCCTACCCGAAACCAACGGCCCGAGCGCGCGTCTGGAGCATCGGATCAGCGGCGCGGACACAAACCCCTACCTCGCTATGGCCGCCATTCTGGGTGGCATGATGCATGGTCTTGAGAATGCGCCTGCCTTGCAGCGCCCACTGGATGACCCCGAATGCGTGCCGGCCAATCCGCTGGATCATGACTGGCTATCCGCAGTTGCACGTTTCGAGGCCTCATCAATTGCGCAGGACATATTTGGCGATTATCGCAATCTCTACGCGACCGTGAAACGGAATGAGATCGCTGCCATTCAGGATCCCATCACACCCGCAGAATATACCTATTACCTCAGCCGGTTGTAACCACGCGACTGTTTGCAGAGATGCGATGCAGCGCAGATATTGAACGCGGCCCCCAAGCCCCAGATGTAATGATTCTACCCTTTCGAAAATTTGAACCGGAACACTTTCAACCTGCGATGTTCACGCTGATCTATGCATGGTATGGGCTGCCGGTCAGGAGAGTATGATGAGCGATCACAGAATTCGCATTGGTATCCTTGAAACCGGCCGACCGCCCGAAACGCTGGCCCCGGTACATGGCGACTATCCCGGCATGGTGCAGCAATGGCTTGGCGATGTGGATGCCGAATTCATTTCTTATGCCGTTCTGGACGAGGAATTTCCTGCCAGCCCGGCAGAGGCCGATCTCTGGGTGATCACCGGATCAAAGTTCGGCGCCTATGAGGATCACGCCTGGATCCCGCCGCTGGAAGAGTTCATTCGCAATACGCGCGACGCTGGCAGGTTGATGTTCGGCATTTGCTTCGGCCACCAGATCATCGCGCAGGCCCTGGGTGGAGTGGTACGCAAATCCAACAAAGGTTGGGGCCTTGGTGTGCATGAGTATCCAACCACTGCCGACTGGCCGACCGAACTGGGCGAGGCACCCAATAAGATTGCCATCCAAGCCTATCATCAGGATCAGGTCGAAGAGAAACCCGAAGGTGCGGTGACCATCGCATCAACCGAATTCTGCGAGAACGGCGCGCTGTGGTATCCCGGCTTTGCCGTGACTGTGCAGGGCCATCCGGAATTCGCAAAAGCTTACGCCAGCGATCTGCTGGAGACCCGGCGCGGCACTGTTCTCACGGATGAAGAAGCCGATAAGGGTCAACGCAATATGGCGATTGAAGACAACCGCTCGATGCTGGCCGGTGTGGTGCGTGATTATCTGTTGAAGCAAAAAACACCAGCCTGACGATACAAGTCTGAAATGCCAAGCGGCGATCTTGCGTACCTTCTGGATGACCAACTGCATCGCGCTGCCGAGCCCAGAAAACCTGCCGTGTTGAAGCGGTTCTCTTGTCGGTCGCGTAGAGGTCCGTGTCGTAATTCTTCAAGTCAAAGGTAGAACGATCACTCTACCATGATCTCATGAACGACACACAGCATCAGATCGCGGAAAACCTGGACCGACAGTTCTCTGAGATGGGCTTTGCGACGCAAGGTGTAGAAGCGCTGCGCGAAGGTGCAAACGTTTCGCTGCGGACGCTTTACAAATACTTCCCCAGCCGCGAGGCGATGGTCATAGGCGCGCTGAAGCACAGGGACGCGACCTATTCTGATTGGATCGGTCAGGACGATGCAACTGGTGCAGAACATGTGCTGCATGTCCTCGTTCGACTGTCGGATTGGCTGCATGAGATTTCAAACACCGGCTGCCTGTTTCGCAACGCACTGGCGGCCTATCCCGAAAGCCAGGCGATCCGGATGGCAGTCGAAACGCACAAGGCGCATGTCCGCGACATGTTCCGCGCACGGCTGTCACGAGTCGCACCAGATTGCGATATCGAGGCCCTGTCCGAAGCTCTGTTTATTCTGCACGAAGGGCTGACTGAAGGCGCCCGGTTGCTTGGCGTCGAACCCGCAACCATTGCCACGATACGCTGCGCTCGTGCGCTGCTGACTTCTGCCGATATTAGATAGACCGGCACCCGGACAAGGACAAAGGAACCGACGTGAAGATCAAGGAAATCCACATCTACGCACATGATCTGCCGGTGAAGAACGGTCCATACACCATGGCCAATGCCGAGGTCTGGGCTCTGGACACTACGCTGGTCAAACTGGTGGCTGAGGATGGAACCTCTGGCTGGGGTGAGACCTGTCCAGTAGGTCCCACCTATGCCGAGGCGCATGCGGGTGGGGCCCGCGCCGCTCTGACAGAGATGGCCAGAGGTTTGATCGGAGCCGACCTTTGGCCGGTTGCGCTGCATCACCGGATGAACGGGCTGCTGAATGGGCACAACTATGCCAAAGCGGCCATCGACATTGCCGCCCATGACCTGATCGGCAAAAGACTGGACGTCAATGTTGCCGACCTGCTGGGTGGGGCGCAGACAGATCGGGTACCATCCTACTACGCTACGGGTGTAGGCGCGCCAGACGATATCGCAGGTCTCGCCAAAGAGAAGCTGGCCGAGGGTTATCCCCGCCTGCAGATCAAGGTCGGCGGACGCCCCGTCGAGATCGATATCGAAACCATCCGCAAAGTCTGGGAAGTCATCGGCGGAACCGGTATGCGCCTTGCCGTGGATGGCAACCGGGGCTGGACCACCCGCGACGCCCTGCGCGTCAGCCGGGAATGCCCCGACATCCCGTTCATCATGGAACAACCCTGCAACACCTATCAGGACCTGCAGAAAATCCGCCCGCAAGTCACCCATGGCATCTATATGGATGAAAACAGCGTTGACCTGAACACTGTGATCTCTGCCGCCGGAACAGGGCTGGTCGACGGGTTTGGCATGAAGGTGACACGCATAGGTGGCCTGCAACATATGCGAACGTTCCGGGATATCTGCGAAGCCCGCAACCTGCCACATACCTGCGATGACAGCTGGGGCGGCGACATCATCGCGGCTGCCTGCACTCAGATTGCAGCAACTGTTCGCCCCACCCTGATGGAAGGCGCATGGCTCGCCGCACCTTATATCGAAGGCAACTATGATCCCGAAAACGGCATCTCCATTGTAGGCGGCCATATTCAGTGCCCGACTGGACCGGGCCTGGGCATCATCCCGGATGAGACCAAATTCGGCACGCCAGTCGCTTCGTTCTAAGGAGAGCTTCATGATCCCCGAAACCATGCACGCCGTCCTGTTGACCGGTCATGGCGGTATCGAGATGCTAGACTACCGGTCCGACATACCCGTCCCGCAACCCGGTCTCGGTGAGGTCCTGATCCGGGTCGCAGCAGCGGGTGTGAACAATACAGACATCAACACCCGGATCGGCTGGTACTCCAAGGCGGTGACCGAGGATACAAACACAGGCGGGGCCTCGGGCTTTGACACGGTTGATGATAGCGACGCCAGTTGGTCCGGCACGCCCCTGACCTTTCCCCGCATCCAAGGCGCGGATGTCTGCGGCTATGTCGCCGCGATTGGAGAAGGCGTAGATCCCACCCGCATCGGTGAGCGCGTGATCGTGCGGAACATGCTGCGAACCTACGTAGATTACCGTCCATACGAGTGCTGGACCCTCGGCAGCGAATGCGACGGCGGCTTTGCCCAGTTCTGCGTGGCACCTGCGCAGGAAACCCATGCGGTGAACTGTGACTGGGACGATGTGGAACTGGCCGCAATCCCCTGCGCCTATTCCACCGCCGAAGGAATGCTGCATCGTGCAGGTGTTGAGGCAGAAACTGTTCTGATCACCGGCGCTTCGGGCGGTGTGGGTTCGGCTGCCGTGCAATTGGCAAAGCGACGCGGCGTACAGATAGTTGCGCTGTGCTCGGCTGCGAAGGCTGAAGCGGTGCGGGCGCTGGGGGCTGATCGTATCCTGGATCGCAATGCCGATCTGGTGGCGGAATTGGGTGAAGGATCAATTGACGTCGTCATCGATCTGGTGGCCGGTCCGCAATGGCCCAGCCTGCTGGATGTTTTGCGCCGAAGTGGGCGCTATGCCACGGCCGGAGCTATTGCAGGTCCCATCTGCGAGATCGACGTGCGCACGCTTTATCTAAAAGATCTCACGCTCTTTGGCTGTACCTTTCAGGAAGACATCGTGTTCGAAAACCTCGTGAAATACATCGAAGCCGGAGAAATTCGCCCCGTCGTTGCCAAGACCTATCCGCTGCGCAACATCGCTGAGGCTCAGGAAGATTTTCTGGCCAAGAAGCACACTGGGCAACTGGTGCTGATCCCGCCGCAGGTGACGTCATGAAGATAAAAACGATCGAGCTTTTTGAACTGCACCTGCCCTATACGGGCGGCTCGTACGAGCTGTCCGGCGGGCGCATCTATACTGGGTTTGATAGTGTTATCGTCTGCATCACAGCGGATGACGGCACCGAGGGTTGGGGCGAGTCCACCCCCTTTGGCCCCAACTACATCGCTGCACATGCGCGCGGCGCCCGCGCCGGTATCGAAGAAATCGTGCCCTACCTGATCGGACGCGATCCGCGCGATGTGGACCGGATCAACGACGCGATGGACGAGGCCCTGCTGGGGCACAATCACGCGAAATCGGCGATCGATCTGGCCTGCTGGGATCTGTTCGGAAAATCGGTCGGCTTGCCGGTCTATAAGGTGCTGGGTGGTGCGACAGGAAATCGGTTGCCCGTGATTAGCTCAATCTATGCGGGCACGCCCGAAGATATGCGCACCCGTGTCGCCGAGCATCGGGCGATGGGTTATATGGGCCATTCGGTCAAAGTGGGCGCGCTGGATTCTGAAGGGGGGCCCGCACTAGATGCGGAACGTATTGCGGCCGCGCTGGCAGATCGCCAGCCGGGTGAATATTTCATCTTAGATGCGAATGGTGGCCTGATCCCTGAAACAGCCTTGCGGATGTTACGTGCACTTCCGAACGGGCTGGATTTTGTGCTGGAGGCCCCCTGTGCCACATGGCGCGAGACCGTGTCTTTGCGCCAGCGCTGCAATGTTCCGATCATTCTGGACGAGCTGGCGCAGGACGACGGCGATATTGCCAAGCTGGTCGCGCTGGACGTGGCCGATGGCATCGGGCTGAAAATCTCAAAGGCGGGAGGCCTGACCCCCGCGCGCCGCCAGCGTGATATCTGCCGCGCAGCTGGGTTGACGATCAGCGTACAGGACACCGTGGGATCGACGCTCTCTGCCGCATCAATCTTCCACATGGGTGCGACCGTCCCTGAACGCCTGTTACGCTGCGTGCTGGACCCGCGTGATATGGTGACGATCCAGACCGGAGCTTTCAACGCCCCTATCCAAAACGGCGGTGTCCTGCCGCCCGATTTGCCGGGCCTCGGCGTGACGATGCACCGGGACCTGCTGGGACAAGCCGCTGCAAGCTGGGAGGAGTAAGACGTGTTTCAGGGTAAGAAAGCGCTGGTCACTGGTGCGGCCGGTGGCATTGGGCAAGCCATCGTCAAACAGCTGCGCGCACAGGGTGCGCAGGTGGCAGTCGCTGATCGGTGCACCGACGGCATTGAAGCGGATGCCCATCTGCCCGGCGATCTGCTCGAACCAACCTATTGCGACCAACTGGCCGCCAAGGCACGTCAGGCTTTGGGTGGGCTGGATATCGTCATAAACAATGCCGGTGTGATCACGCGGGGGCCCGTCACCGAGACCTCGGATGCGGATTGGGCGCTGTCCATGGGCGTGAATGTCGAAGCTCCGTTCCGGGTCTGCCGCGCCGCCATCCCATTGATGGCTGAGACGGGCGGCGGGGCCATCGTCAACACTGCATCGTGCTGGGGTGGCAAGGCTCCGGGGCCGAACCATGCGCTCTATTGCATGACCAAGGCAGCGATTGCCTCGCTGACCGAATGCATGGGGATGGACCACGCGCATCAGGGTATTCGCATCAACGCCGTCTGCCCGAATGAGGTGAACACACCAATGCTGCGCTCGGGCTTCGCCAAACGTGGGTTCGACCCCGACGAGGCGGTGACTGAGCTGGGCAAGACCGTTCCTTTGGGACGGATTGCCGAACCTGAGGACATCGCGGATGTTGTTCTGTTCCTCGCTTCAGATGCGGCGCGCTATATGTGCGGCACGCTGGTCGAGGTCAATGGCGGGAAGCCGGTTGCATGAGGCGCTTTGACGGCAAGGTAGCTCTGGTCACAGGTGGCCGCTCCGGGATCGGGCAAGCCATCGCGGTTCGGTTGGCCGAGGAAGGTGCGCGCGTGATTACGGCGCAACGCGGCAACGATGACAGGTTCGAGGGGATCGCAGCCGACTTCACCGACCCCAACTCTCCCGGTCAGGTGGTGGTAGAGGTGATCGCTCGCACAGGGCAATTGGATGTTCTGATCAACAACGCGGGGATGATGCAAGAGGCCTGCGTCGAGGATATGAGCCTGGAAGACTGGCAGAGAACCTTGACCGTCAACCTGACTACACCATTCCTGATGATCCGGGCTGCCCTGCCCCATCTGCGGAAGACGCGGGGCAGCATTGTCAATACCGGGTCCATCGAAGGGCTAGGCAGCAATCCCGGCCACGCGGCTTATTGCGCCTCGAAAGCAGGGTTGCACGGGCTAACGCGCGCCGTTGCCATCGATCATGGGCATGAGGGCATCCGATGCAATGCCATCGCCCCGGGATGGATCGATACCGATCTGAATCTCGACTTTATCGACTCCATGCCCGACCCAAAGGCATTTCGCCGCGACATCGGAAAAATCCATCCGGTTGCCCGGACCGGAAAACCCGAAGAGGTCGCTGCGCTGGCTGCGTTCCTCGCAGCAGATGAAAGCGGGTTTATTACCGGCCAAATCTACACGGTCGACGGTGGACGGATGGCAAAGCTGAGCCTGCCCTGAGAACTGGGCCTTAGAACCTGTCGGGGCTAAACGCCTGAAGGTCGATCCCCGGCCTCCGACCCGCGATCTCATCCGCAACCAGACGCCCGGTTGTTGCACCCAGGGTCAGCCCCAACTGGCCATGTCCGGTGGCGAAGGTGACGTTCGCCAACCGTCCGCTGCGCCCGATAATGGGTCGTGTATCCGGAGTGAACGGGCGACGACCCATGCGACGTTCGGCATTTTCGACCCTAAGGTCCGGAAGCACGCGTTTCGCGCGCTTGACCAGAATGTCTGCGCGGTTCCAATTTGGTTTCGCTGTCAGCTCGGCAAATTCGATGGTTCCGGCCACTGCCAGCGCATCCTCATAAGGCGTAATACCGAAACCGCCCTTGGCGTAAAAAACTGTGTGCGCCAGATCGCAGCCAGTATCGTGCAGCGCGGTGGAATAGCCGATAACGCCTTCCAGCTGGATCGAAACGCCCAATTGCTGCGCTAGGTAACGCGAATGCGTGCCCGCCGCGAGGACAAACTCATCCGCTTGCACGGCTTGGCCATCGCGAAGTTTTACGGCTTTAACCGTTCGGCCCTCGCGCTGAAAAGTCTCTGCCGCGCCATGTGCAACCGTGCCGCCGCGGCTGACAAAGGCCCGATGCAGCGCTTCGACCAGCTTCTTGGGGTCGGTCACGAAACTCCAGTCACGCAGCAGGGCAGCGTATTTGAAATCAGGAGCGATGGCGGGATCAATGTCATGAGCCTCGCGGCCAGAAACCTCATCTATCGTGCACCCCAACTCTCGTGCCAGATCGAAAGCTGCTGCCATGGTTGCGCGATCGGTATCATCGTCAAACAGCTTGATCACCGGTCGCTCAACCAGAAGTTCTGGCTGACCGATATCTGCCAGCTGAGCCTTGAAATCATCGGTGGCGGCAAAGGTCAGGCGCGCCAAATCTGCCGCGATGGCCCGCATCTTGGCGGGGCGCGCATTGGCAGCGAAACGAGCAAACCATGGCAGCAGACGAAGAGTTGAAGCCGGACGCAGGGCCAATGGCCCCTCCGGATGCAGCAACCAACCGGGGACTTTCATCAGCATGCCCGGTTGGGACAAAGGCACAACTTCACCAACAGCGATGCACCCGCACGAGGCCCAACTGGCCCCTTCACCGACCGGCCCGGGTTCAACAACCGTGACCGCATGCCCCTGCGATTGCAGCGCCAAGGCACAGGAAATGCCCACGACGCCACCGCCGATTACCACCACGCCCGTCATTTCGTAACCCTTTACCGCAGCGCATCCAGTTGAGATAGCAATTCGGTGCTGACGCGAACGCCCTCGGCTTCTGATGCAGCACGGTTCTTCAACCGTCCATCGCCGGGCACTCGGGCCGCGCCGTTGCCTTCGATCTCGGCGCAGATACGCTTGACGTAGTCGTCAAACGCTGCGTTCCCGAACCGTTTCGGGTCAATGGCAATCAAGGTGGATCCGCCCTTGATATTCAGCGCTCCGTGCGCTTCGCGATCTGCGTTATCGACCGACAGAGTGCCCCCTGCCAAGGCTGCTCCCATAACCTCGATCAAGAAGGCAATCGCGGCCCCTTTATGCTCGCCAAATGGCAACAGGCTACGGGTTTCGAGGATGGCGTTCGGATCGGTGCTGGGTTGGCCTTCGGGGTCGAGCCCGGCTGCATGCGGCAGGTCGTGCCCTTCGGCCGCGGCCATGCGGATATCCATCAATGCCACCATCGAAGACGCCTGATCCCAGACAATCGGCGCCGCGCCTTCGCGCGGACAGGCAAACGACATCGGGTTGGTACCGAAGACCGGGCGCACACCACCCTGCGGCACCACCATCGACAGAGAGTTCACGACGCCCAGCGCAACCAACCCGGCCTCAGCCAGCGGTTCGGTATCAAAGCGCAAACCGGCAAGGTGATGGCTGTTGGCACAAGTAAACGCTGCGATGCCGTTCTCGCGGGCCATTCCGATCAGCTCGTCCAGTGCCAACGCCGCAGCAATCTGGTAATAGCCGTTATCTGCATCTCCGCGCAGCACACCGGGTGCGATGCGTTCGACTTTGGGATTGGCGGCGGGGTTGGCATAGCCCGAGGTGAAGCTTTGTACATAGACCGGCAGCATGCGCAAACCATGGCTGCGCGGTCCATCACGCTCGGATTTGGTGACGATCTCAGAGATCAGCTCACTGCCCCCATCGTCCATCCCGGCAGCCACAAGGACGGATTTGGCAAACTCCCGCACCTCTTGAAGTGAGAGCGTTTTCGTCGAGATTTCGGTCATTCGCTGAATCCTGTCCTTGTGTGGCTGAAAGAGGCACCGATGTGCCTCTTGTTATCGCGTCACGCGCTGTATTCCGCACGTTTTTTGGCGACAAACTCGTCCAGCGCCCCGCGTCGATCGTCGGGCATCGGAGGCTGAACATAGTTTCTCAGCATACGCTCTGCTTCTTCCGTGCCGACAATCTCAGCCGTTTTCGAACCCTCAGCTTCCCACTGTTCAAAACTATCGTTGTTTTGCAGGTGGTTCATATGCATCGGATTTTCGCGCGTGTGGTCGGTTCCCAAAAAGTGCCCGCCGGGTCCGATCTGATCAATATCGCCTAGAAGCGCATCCAGATTCTCATCTTGCAAGCCGCTAAAGAAGCGGTGGAAGTTTTCCAGCTGCAGCGCGTCCTGCACCCATTTGGAATAACTTACGCCCAGCGCGCCCTCAAGGAACCCCGCCGAATGGACAATATAGTTCGCGCCGCCCAGCAGCACCGGCCACATGGTGTTTGCGGTATCAAACGCGGCTTGCATGTCCGGTGACTTCGATCCGGTCCACATCGTACAAGTTCGCCACGGCACCCCGTAGAACCGTGCCATCTGCCCCACCAGTAAGTTCATCAGACCGGGTTCAGGTGAGCCCATCATCGGCGCGCCTGTCTTCATTGATACACCCATGATCGCGACACCAAGCACCATCGGAGCTCCGCGCCGTATGATCTGGCTATAAGCCATGCCCGCCAGAGATTCCGCAATCAGCAGCGCCACACCCCCCTGCGGGCTTGCAGGTGTGCTGGCACCGGCCAGAACAAAGGGCGAAAGCAGACAGGGCTGGTTGGCCGCCGCATAGACGCGCAGGCTCTGCAACATGGTCTCATCCCAGACCAGAGGCGTGTTGCAATTCAACAGGGCGGCCATCACCACGTTCTCGTCCACGAAATCCACGCCGAACACGATGCGCGCCATCTCAACTGAATCGCGTGCCGCCTGCTCAGACAGGACCGAGCCTTTGATCGGCTTGTCTGTCAGTGTGAGCGCGGCGTGAACAAGCTCCAGATGGCGTTGCGGCACTGGAACATCCTGCGGCTCCACCGGCAGAATACCGGGCACCATCATCGACTGGCTCATCTGGCTGAGCTTGAAGAAGTTATGGGCATCTTCCAGCACCGAGGGACGGCGCACGCCGTCCAGACCATAGACAAATGGTGCCCCGTAGGCGTTGGCAAACACCGAATGCTGGTTACCCACCCGCAATGAGCGATCCGGGTTGCGCGCAGCATAGCCCCATTCCGACGGAACAGCCGAGATCAGGTCCATCAACATCTCACGCCCGATACGCACGCGTTCGCCTTGCACATCGGCACCGTATTTCTTCCAGTCAGCCAAGGCGACGGGATCGCGGAACTCGATGCCGGTGGTTTCCAGGATCGTCATCGCAGCGTTGTGGATCTTCTCGACGCCTTCGGGGCCGAGCAGATCAATCGGGCCAACCTTGCGGTTCAGCGTCGACAAGTAGACCGGAGGCGGGTTGGTGCGAGCCTGAACCCGTGCCGCGCGCCCTCCGCCACGGCCTGAGCGTGCTCTTGCTTCTGCCATTTCAAATCCTCCGGATCAGGCGCGCGCACGGGCGCTGGTGGGGTCAACGGCGCAGGTGTCGATCACTTCTGCCTCGCGCATTTCATTGTGAATCAGCACCTGCATCCTGGTGCCGGGCGCCGTCATATCCTGCGGCACCAGCGCCATCGCGATGTCATGGTTGCAATAGTACGAGAACCCACCAGAAGTGACCCGCCCGATGAGCTTGCCATCGGCATAAACGCCTTCGTCGAACATCACCGAGGTGTCGCAGAACGGCAGCTTCAGCGTGACCAAGGTATTGTATCCACCCTCTTCCTGCTGTTTCTGTAGCGCCGCTTTGCCAATGAAGTCCCGTTCACAAACCTGCCCGCCAACCTTTTCGGTCATGGCCACGAACCGGCCCAATTCTGCCTCGTATGGCGTCAGATCCTTGCAGATCTCACGGTTGATCGCGCGATAGGATTTCTCAAGGCGCATCGACTCCAATGCCTCGAGGCCAAATGGCTTCACGCCCGCCTTCAGCAACAGATCAACAAGATGGCGGTTATATCCGACCGGATGGTGCAATTCCCATCCCAACTCACCGGTGTACGAGACACGCAACAGGTGCACACCCTTGGCATAACCCACCTCTCCCATCTGTGCCGAAAGCCACGGGAAAGCCTCGTTCGACAGATCGTTGTCGGTCAGGGGCTGCAGGATCTCACGTATCTTGGGTCCGGCCAGAGCGATCACGCCCAGTTGCTCCGAGATATCTTCCATGATGACCGAGCCATCTTTGGGCAACAAACGCTGCATCTGATCCCAGTTATAGGCGCGCCAATTCGGGGTAGAGATCAGATAGAAGTCATCCTCGGCATACCGCACAACGGTATACTCCGCATCCATGCCGCCTTTTTCATTCAGCATCAGCGACAGGGTCATGCGGCCCACTTTGGGCAGCTTGTTAGCCATCAAACTGTCCAACCATTTAGCGGCCCCCGGCCCGCGTACGGTGAATTTGGTCATCGGGGACATTTCGATGAACCCAGCCTCTTCGCGCGTGCGGCGCACCTCTTCCTGCACCAGTTCCATATGGTTGGTGCGTCGGAAGCTGTGTTCAGGGATTGCCTCTTCGGGCGATTTGGCAAACCAGCGCGGGAATTCGTAGCCATTGAAACTGGTCCAGACCGCGCCCTGAGCAGTCAGAAGATCATAGCTGCCCACGGTCTTCATCGGACGCGCATTAGGAAAATCCTCACCCGGTACGTGCGCATCCATGTGCGTGCCCCAGGTCTCGCGCACCTTGTCCATGGTCCATCGTTTCGACGCGTAGTCCGAGAACCGGCGCGGATCGAGTTCCGACATGTCCATACCTGGATCGCCATCGACGATCCACTTGGCAAGACGGTTGCCGACAGTGCCGCCCCACAGGATGCCGCCGGGCATGCCTTCGGCCAGCCACAGGTTCTCGTGCCCCGGTGCGGGACCAGCCAGAGGCAGCTCGTCCGGGGTCATCTGGAACGGACCACGGGTGTTGGCCTTGATTCCGACCTCTCCCAAAGTGGGTACGCGTTCAATGGCGCGCTCCCACTGAGTTTCCACCGCATCGAAATCTTCGGGCAACAGGTCGGCCCCGAACTCAGGCGGCACGCGGTCTTCGGCAAACAGTTTGAGGTCTTTGGTGAACTCATAGGGGCCGAACTGGATGCCGCCCACATCTTCGCGCAGATAAGCGCCATAGTCCTCATCCCGCAGGATCGGGAATTCGGGCAGACCCTGCGCCCGGCGCTCCTTCAGAAGCGGCACAGTCTCGGTCGTCCAGTACTGATGGACAATCGGGATACAGGGCAGATCCAGCCCCACGCGGCGCGCATTTTCGCGGGCGTAATTCCCGGTCGCAAAGATCAGATGCTCACACGTGATCTCGCCCTGATTGGTGGTCACTTTCCAATGACCATTCTCAAGCTTCTCATAAGCCTGAGCCTCGGTATTCTGGTAGACAGTCGCCCCCGCATCACGCGCCAGCTTGGCCAGCGCCATAGTGATATCGGCTGGGTTCACATAGCCGTCCTCGGTGTGCAAAATTCCGCCCCGGATATCCGGGCTCTGGTTCAGCAGCGGATGCACCTCGGCAATCTCTTCCGGGGTCAGCAGCTTGCAGGGCACCCCAGCGGCTTCGGCAATCGAGATATAGGACTGAAACTCATCCCAGCGCTTCTCGGTATTGGCCACTCGCAGCTGGCCAACCTTCCGCAGCCCGACCGAGCTGCCCATCTTCTCTTCTACCTCGGTATAGATGCGGATGGTTTCCATCGTCATCTTCGACACGTTGTGCGAGCGCACGAAAGTCACAAGCAAACCGGCCGCGTGCCATGTCGAACCAGAGGTCAGCGTAGTTCGCTCCAGCATAACCGCGTCCGAGCATCCATGCTCGGTCAGCCCATAGAGGATCGAGGCCCCGACGCACCCGCCTCCGACAACCACCACTTTGGCATGTGATTTCATTTTGTTTTCCTTCAAAAGCTCTTTGGCAACGCCGGTGTCACCATAGGTTTCGTTTCTGCACAGGAATCGTCAGGCATAGCTCCACAACGCCCTTCGTGAATCGGCCTTATTCTGGTTGGTCCTGCGATCTGCGCAATTGCAAAAAATCTCACCTTGGATTACTTGAAATAACTCTAAACTACACTCTGTGCTTGTAATACAAGCAACCGCAGCAGACGTTATACGAGGTGAAATTGCCCAAACGACCTTACGATATGCCTCCGATGACGTCTTTGGTCAGTTTTGAAGCTGCCGCGCGCTACGTCAGCTTCAAAGCCGCAGCAAAAGAGTTGAACGTGACCCCTGCGGCCGTGAGCCATCAGATCAAAAGCCTCGAACAGGAGCTGCGCTGCGATCTTTTCCATCGCTTTCACCGTGGTGTCGAACTATCGGAAAGCGGGGCTTACTTGCTGGTGGCTTTGCAACGCGGTTTCGAGGGTATCAATGAGGCCGTTGGGCAACTGCGGGCACATCACGGGCGGTCATCGGTTACGATACGTTCAACCACAGCTGTCAGCTCGCTATGGCTGACACCCCGTCTGGCGCAGTTCTGGAAAAGCCATCCGCATATTTCGGTGGCCCAGATCGTCAGCGATCAGGACATCAGCCCATCCGATTGCGACCTGAGCATCCACTACGGTCACATGGATCAGGATTCCGGCCTTTGCCGTGCCCTGTTTCACGACCAGATCATGGCCCTTGGCAGCCCGCGTTTTGCCGAGCAACATCAGCTTGGGTCTCCTGCGGACGTCGCGGATATCCCCCTGATCTATCTTGAAGCGGCTGACAGTGGCTGGACGGATTGGCAGGAATGGCTACGCGCGCTCGGGCACACGGCGAAACTGAAGGCCGCGCACCGCGTCAACAACTATGTCATCGCACTGCAGGCCGCGCAGGATGACATGGGGGCAGTGTTGGGTTGGGAAGGCCTTACGTCCGAGCTGATCGCATCGGGCAAGCTGGTCAAACTCATACCCGAGACGGTTTCGTCCCCATTGGATTTCTATGTCGTTCTGCACAATCAGGCCTCGGATCGCGCCAAAGTGCTATTTGACTGGCTCTCTGAGGCCGACAAGCCAAACGCGCACCGACCGGCACAGCTGCGCTAACGACAAAACGTGCGACCCCACAACGTCAGGTCTGATCCCGAATTGCGGTGATGACGATATCCAGAGCATGATCCAGATCGTCCCGCCCAATGGTCAATGGCGGGGATAGAGTCAGCACGCAGCCCTGGCTGATCTTAAAACTGACCCCAGCGTTCAGGCAGGCATAGTAGATACGCTCGGCGCAGGCATTGTCGGCTTCGCGGGTGGCACGGTTTTTGACAATCTCGATCCCGAACATAAGGCCGCGCCCGCGGATATCTCCTGCGATCTCAACCTGCGCCAATTCGCTTTCAAGCCGGTCCATCGCGTGGGCACCTAAATCGGCGGCGCGATCGACAAGCCCTTCTTCCTCAATGATCTGGATCGTAGTCAGAGCAGCGCGGGCAGTGACCGGGTTCTTCTCATGCGTATAGTGCCCAATAGCAAAATCTCCGCACACATCGAGATCGCGGCGGGCGACACAGGCAGCGATGGGCAGGATGCCTCCGCCCAGTGCTTTACCAAGGGTCACGATGTCGGGCACGATGTCGTCATGCTCAAAGGCAAACATTTTGCCTGTTTTGCCCAGACCCGTGGGAATTTCATCCATGATCAGCAGCGCGCCGTGTTTGTTGCACGCCTCGCGCACCGCTTGCCAGAAGCCCGCCGGGGGGACATAGGGCACTGCCCGCATCGGTTCCGCGATAACGGCGGCAATATCGCCTTCGCGCTCAAGGACGTATTCGACCATCTTGGCGCAGGCCAGACCGCAGGTTTCGGGACCCGCATGGTTATAAGGGCAGCGATAGCAGGCAAAAGGCGCGACATGTTCGGCCCCAGGAATCAAAGGCCCCGCGATATGACTGCGGAAGGTCGCCTCACCTCCCACCGACGCCGCACCGAAACCGGCCCCGTGAAATGCATCCCAGAAGCTGACTGTCTTAAACCGGCCAGTCGCGGCGCGCGCAATTTTCAGAGCCACTTCATTGGCATCCGAACCACCGGTGGTGAATAGCGTCTTTCCAAGGTCACCGGGCGCGATTTCAGCCAGTTTTTCGGCCAGCTCCACCGCCGGATCATTGGTGAACCGGCGCGGTGCAAATGGCAGGTCATCCAGCTGCGTCTTGATCGCTTCGACCAGGCGCGGGTGGCCATAGCCGATGTGATGGACCGAGTTGCCGTGAAAATCCATATACCGGCGGCCATCCAGATCCTCGATCCAAATGCCCTCGGCCTTGGCGATCGTGCTCACACAGGGACTGGACAAGCTTTGATGCAGGAACACATCCGCGTCGCGTTTCAGCAAAGGCGCAGATCGTGGCCCGATTGAGGACTTCTGCCACGATTTACGCGCACCCGAAGTGTTGGACTCTCCTTCGGTGTGGGTAATTCTGACAGACATATCATCCTCGATTTTGATTTGATCCGCAGAGATCGACAGCGCGAAGCCCCATGACGGGCCTCGCGCCGTAGTGAGAGGTACAGACTTCCTCTATGTCCTTACCTTGGCCACGGCATCGAATACGTCTTCACATTAGTGAAAAACTTCATCGCCTCGATAACACCTTCTTTGACGCCGTTCCCGGAGTCTTTGATGCCGCCGAAGGGGGACATTTCGATGCGGTATCCGGGTTGTTCCCAGATGTTGCAGGTGCCCACGTTCAGCCCGTTGATAAAGGCAATTGCGCGGTTCAGGTCGTTGGTGCAAACACCTGAAGACAGGCCGAACTCGGTGGAGTTCGAGATCGCCATGACTTCCTCATCATTGTCCGGCACGCGAACGATGGGGATGATGGGGCCGAAAGTTTCCTCCATCACCAGCTCACTGTCATGGGGCACCTTGTCGACCACGATGGGGGGCAGCAGCGCGCCTTGACGGCCGGGGTGATAGAGGATTTCTGCCCCCTCTTTCTCGGCCATGTAAACACGGTTCTCAAAGAGCTCTGCCGCCTTATCGTGGATGACGCAGCCCAGTTCGGTCTCGGGGTCTTGTGGATCGCCGTACTTGATCTTCTTCGCCTTCTCCAACACCAGCGGCACGAACTTGTCAGCCACGCTCTCCTGCACCAGAATGCGCTTGATCGCAGTGCAGCGCTGACCCGAGTTGCCGGTGGCACCGGCCACCGCAATGGTCGCAGCCTTGTCCAGATCGGCATCGTTGAGGTCGTTCAGAACGATCAGCGGGTCGTTGCCGCCCAGCTCCAGCGCCTGACGTTTGTAAACCGCCTTGGCCGCGATCATCTTGCCCACTGGCACGCCGCCGGTGAAGGTGATGATGTCGATATTTTCATTGACGATCATCTCTTCACCAATGTCCTGCGGCCAGCCAGTGACCACCTGGAACATCTCGGGCGGCAGGCCCGCTTCATAGAGGATATCCGCAAGCGTCAGCGCCGTCAGCGGCGTCAACTCGGTCGGTTTGCACACCATGCAGTTGTTCGACGCAATCGACGGCGCGATCTTGTGGCTGACCATGTTCAGCGGGTGATTGAACGGCGTGATCGCGCTGATCGCGCCCACAGGTTCCCGCGTGGTGAAGATTTTGCGATCCTTGCCATTGTGGGTCAGGTCGCACGAGAAGATCTCGCCATCATCCTTCAGCGCCTCGGCAGCGGCGAACTGATAGACATCCTGCGCACGTTTGGTCTCGTAGATCGCGTGCTGGTGGCAGATGCCCAGCTCCAGCACCAGCCATTTGGCCAGATACTCACGGCGCTCACCGATCAGCTCTCCGGCCCGTTGCAGGATCTGGCTGCGCTCGTACCGGGTCAGCTTGGATTTGTAGTTTGCCGCGATCTCGAACGCGCGGCGGGCGTGCTCGGCCTTGCCCGCGGGGACATGGCCGATCACCTCATTGGTGTAGGGATAGAGAACTGGCACGGTCTCGTCAGTAAAGACGATCTCGCCGCCGATGCGCATCCCTTCGTTTCTGATCTCAGTCATTGCCTGATCTTTCATAGTTACTGCGCCGCCGCCGTGGTGGCATAGAAGAATGCATCGAAGTTGCGCAGTTCCTCGGGTTGGCCCGGCAGGTCAATCACGCGGTTGACGATGAAGGGCACTTCCTGCTCGGTCAAGCCGCCATGGCTGCGCAGCGGCTCTTTCAGCGCGGCCAGATCGTGGCGGTCTGCCGAGGTGCCAATGGTCATGTTCTCGCCCGAGATCATCACGATATCGCCGATCCGGTCGGCGGGCAGTTCAAAGCGGCGGATCGCCTCTTCCTTGTCGATGACAAGGATAAGCTCATCCCGTGCTTCAAGTTTCGTCATGATGTCCGTGCGGTCCGCACCTTCGGGCAGATAGGCGGTGGCAAAAGCTCCAAGCGCACCGTGGTGAACCACATAAGGGTCGGTGATCGGCAGGATCACACGGGCCTGACCCTCGCCCAGCCATTCGTCCATCAGGTCCTGCGCATAGATCACATTGGGCTCGCCCGCTGCGTTATGCTTGGGCTTCATGCCGTGGTCTGCAGTGACGACAATGGCCGCACCCAGCTCATCCAACTGCGCGAGGTATTTGTCGAACATGGCGTAAAAGTCCAAAGCGCCCTGCTGTTCGGGGGCGAACTTGTGCTGGATGTAGTCGGTGGTCGACAGGTACATGATGTCAGGCTTGAACTCTTTCAGCAGCTTCACGCCCGCGGCGAATACAAATTCCGACAGCTCTGCCGAATAGACCTCGGGGACATCCATGCCCAGCCACGCGCTGGCATTATCGATGCCGTGTTCCGCCTTTGTGGTCTCACCCGAGCGCTCCGAGGAAAACGCCACCGCGCGGTCTTCGTCAAACTTGAGGCCCGCACCCAGCAGTGCGCGTAGCTTGTCCTTGGCGGTGACCATGGCAACGCGATAACCCGCCTCGTAGAACTGCGAGAAGATGGTCGGTGCGCGCAGGAAACGCACATCGTTCATCATCACCTCTTCGCCGCTATCGGGATCGATCAGGTAGTTGCCGCAGATGCCATGCACGATCGGTGGACGACCGGTGGCGATGGACAGGTTGTTTGGGTTGGTGAAGCTGGGGATCACCGAATGCGCCAGTCGGTCGGTGCCAGTCTCGCGGATGCGCTTGAGCGTCGGCATCAGGCCCTTGGCGATGGCCACTTCCAGATATTCCGGCTCACAGCCGTCCAGACAGATGGCGATGGCCGGAACTTTTGGCGCGGGATAGACGCGCTCATTCGCGGTCACAGGGGTATGGATGGTCATTTGAGGAGTGTCCTTTGTCTTTTCAGGCGGCCAGTTTGGCGCGTTCTTCCAGTGCCCGTGCCGGAGGCGCCGCGCTCGCGACCCCCATCTCGGCCAGGCTGTCCTTGGCGGCGGCCACAACCTGCCGCATCACATGTTCATCCATCTGCCCGATGCAGCCGACGCGGAAACTGTCCACAACCGTCAGCTTGCCGGGATAGATGATAAAGCCTTTGTCCTTCATCAGCTCATAAAACCGGTCAAAGACGAAGTTCTCGTCCGCGGGGCAGAAGAACGTCACGATGATCGGGCTCAGCCAGCGGTTCTGCAGCAATGTCTCGAAGCCCAATTCGCGCATGCCCGCGACCATTACATCGCGGTTGTCGGCATAGCGTGCGCCACGGCCTGCAACACCGCCTTCGGCCTCATGCGCGCGCAGCGCTTCAAGGAAGGCCGCAACCACATGGGTCGGCGGCGTGAACCGCCACTGGCCGGTCTTTTCCATATGCGCCCATTGCGCGTGCACATCCAGAGACAGCGAATGGCTGTTGCCCTTGGCCGCCTCAAGTTCATCCTTGCGGGCGATGATGAAGCCAAAGCCAGGCACGCCTTCGATACACTTATTGGCGGAAGAGACCATCGCCTCATAGCGAATCTCAGACGGCTTGAGTTCAATCGCGCCAAAGGCCGACATCGAGTCGATCAGCAGCTTGCGCCCTGCCCCGTAGACGGCTTCCGAAATTTCCTCGACCGGGTTCAGAATACCCGATGAGGTCTCGCAATGGATCGCAACTACATGGGTGATCGCAGGATCCTGGGCCAGAATCTCGGCCACTTCCGACCCGCGCGGCGGCAGGTAATCGCCCTTGTCCAGCACCACATGATCGCGTCCCAGATAGGCCAGCGTATGCGCCGAACGCTGACCATAAGCCCCGTTCGCCAGTACCAGCGCCTTGCCATCCCGCGGAATGAACGCCGCCAACATCGCCTCAACCGCAAAGCTGCCCGAGCCTTGCATCGGAACGCAGTCAAACTCTTCAGCACCCTCACCCAGCAACGCCAGCAACCGGCTGCGCATCTCGCGCGTCATCGCGCGGAAATCTTCGTCCCAGCTGCCCCAGTCCTGCAGCATCGCCTGTTTCACCGGATAAGATGTCGTCAAAGGCCCCGGCGTCAGAAGATAAGCTTCACCCAAACGGGGTGCTTCAATCTTCCGGTCACTTCTGTTCATCCTTCACCTCCGATACCGCGTTGTGATCAACCCTTTGCAATCCGGAGGCCCATATGTAAAATCGATAATATCAATCTTATCATAGGATTTATTTATAGACGTCGAGCGGCCGCAAAAAAGCCGCCCGCAAATGCGCGACGTGGACCAAAATGTGGGCATGGCCGCACCGATATACGACCGAAAATCTTGCGAAACGCAGGTGGCTCTCAGGTCTCCGCTTCGCGTTCCCGTTGCGACAGGGTTTCAATCAACCGCGTTTCCAGCAACTGGCCATTCGAATACAGAATCGGCGTCGAGATCGCAGCGATATGACTGTTGAACTCGCGCAGGGCGCGCAGGGTTTCAAGATGCACGTCGCTGGTTTCAAAACTGTCGATCATACCGTTCTGCAACCTGCGGAAATGCCGCTTGCGACTGTCACGCTCGGCCCGTTTGATCTCTGTCTTTTCGAGATTTAGCAGGCGCGCGCTCTCAAGGTCTTCCGAGAGGATCACGTTCGTTGCCAGTTTGAGATTCGCAAGGATTTTTTCGTGCATCTCCTGCAGTTCCGCCCAGCCTTCCGGCGAGAACTGCTTACCGCTCTCGCGCAACTCCGATGCCAGCACGGTCAGTCGTTTGGCCACAACGTCCCCTGCTGTTTCAAGACGCACCGCGTATTCCAGCACGTCGCGGGCAACATCCGCATGCCGGGAGTCCATGTTCTCGGACGGCAGTGAGGCCACGAAGGTGCGAATATCCGTCAGGCACTGGTTCACATCCAGATCGATATCCTGAATGGCCTTGATCTGTTCTTCATCGCCAGATCGGTAAAGGCCAAGCAAGGGACTGAACATCATCTGCACCAAATCAGCCATGCGCAGAAGCTCCCGCTTGAGCGCCGAGACGGCCAGTGTCGGCGTTTCAACCAAGCCGGGATCCAACGCGCTGACCGGGCGCGCCAGCGGATCGGCCTGACTGTTTGGCGCAGCATCGGGGAAGAGGCGTTCGAACGGAGGTTGTAGCAACGTGCAGAACGGCAGCGACAGGATCAGCAAAGAGGCATTGAACATAAGATGCGCGTTCACCAGCATCTGACCTTGGTAATCGCCACTTACCAACCCGGAACGCAAAGCCAGATTTGCAGCAAACAGACAGAGCACCGCCCAAACCCCGCGCAACGCCAGATTGGCAAAGGGGATGCGACGGGCGCGCGCCTCCATCCCGCGGGTCAGCCAAACCGGTATCAGCGCACTGCCCATATTCGCTCCCAGAACAAGGGACAGACCGGCGGAAAATGGCAACGCACCGATTTGCACCAATGTGACACACATCAGGATCGCCGCCACCGAGCTGTGCATGACAAATGCCAGAGCACCGCCGACAAGAAATGCCGTCACGTAGTCGCGCACCAAATAGTCGGCGATTGCGGGCAGGAAAGCGCTGTCACGGATCGGATCCATTGCCTCGCGCAGGAACCGCAGCGAGATCAGGATAAAGGCAATCCCCATCAGAATGCGCCCGATCTGGCGCGGCTTCTTGCGTTCGGTCTTGACGAACAGCCAGCCGCCTACTGCCAGCAATAGCGGAACCAACCAATCCAGTCGGAAAGACAGAATCTGGATCACAAGTGCCGAGCCCAGATCCGCGCCCAGCACAACAGCCAGACCGGCGGGAAAGGCCAGATATCCACCGGCGGCAAAGCCCGAGGCCAGCAGCGCAACCGCCGCCGACGATTGCAGCACTACCGCCAACAGCAGGCCGGTAAGGCTCGAACCCACCATGCTTTCATTCCGCGTCAGCACCCGCTGAAACGACGCGCCATAGCTGCGCTCGATCCCGGTGCGGACCATACGAACCGCAAACAGCAAGAGCATTGTGGCACCGGCCAGTTGCGTCAAGAATACTAAAATTGCCATTCTGCGCGATCTTTCTGCCGGTTTGAAATGCGGGCTTTCTGGTCTGCCCCGTATTTCCTAATTTCTGTTAAAGAGGTCAGTGACATCAGGCGGCCATCTCAACTTCGATCTGCCAATGCTCCAGCCTGGCGGACAGCTTCTTTCCGGGCTCAGCATCGGTCACGAGTTTCGAAATCAGCTGAGGGGCAAGCCCTTGGTGCGGGGCGAGAGCCCCGAGTTTCTGATGAACCATCGCCATGATCGTCATTTCGGCGCGCTCCGCGACGACGGCAGCAAGCTCAGCTTCCGACGGGTCGAGATACATGAAGCCCGCCTTGGCGCTCAACGCATCCGCGCTGAGGATAGCAAAATCATAAAGATACCGTCTGGCCTGACTTTCCGCAACGAAGCCGAACGCGCCCAGACTGTCACGATGCATCTCACCACCCAGCAGAAACACGCGGTTGCCCTGACGCGCAAGCAGCGTGTGCGCCACGTTCGAGGAATTAGTGACTACCCTAAGGCTGCTTTTGCCTCGCAATGCTTCGGCCACGAAGGCCGTGGTGCTTCCAACATCCAAAAACAGAAATGCGCCATCGGGAACCTGATTTGCGATTGTTTCGGCGATCCTGCGCTTTTCGTTGATATGCGCGCCCAGTCTCTGGAAATAATTAGTATCATGCCGCGCCCCGGTCAGGCGTGCAGCGCCGTGGGCACGCGTAATCAGACCACGCTTGGAGAGCGACTTGACCGTACGCCGGATCGTTTCTTCCGAAACATCAAGAAAACTCGCCAACTCGGCGTTGCGCGCATCGCCTCCGAGGCTACGTAAGGCTTCTAGCAATTGCATCTCTCGCGGCGTGAGAGAGAACTGGTCCGTCATCTAATTATTCCATCCTTGAAGGACGGGTGTAACAAAATAGCTAAAGAAGTCCACATAATTGTTGGATTATGACAAAAATACCCACATAAATACAGGCCAAGAATTCGTATCCTGACCAGAGTCAGGCGTCAAACCCGCAAATCGCAGGATTAACCTGCTGTTTTTGCGAGCATTGAAGCATCTCAATCAATTTTATTTTTCTGCATCTGTGGCGTGATGCCGAAATTAGCGCGGTACACCCGCGAGAAATGCCCTGGGTTCTCAAATCCACATGCGATCGCGACATCCGTGACAGAAGCCTCGGTCTGCAGCAGCAGCTTCCGGGCTCGATCCAGTCGCATCTCCATGAAATACTTTTTCGGCGACGCATTCAGGAATTTACCGAATAGCCGCTCAAGTTGGCGTGTCGAAATCCCAAGTTCTGACGCAATCTCAGTCGGAGAAATCGGGGCTTCGAGGTTCCGCTCCATGATCTGGATCGCCTTTGCCAGATGAGCGTTGCGCATCCCGTTACGCGACTGCAATGAAACGCGCTGCTCAGCGGTTGAATTGCGAACTGCATTGTACACCATCTGATCCGAGACCGAGACCGCCAGATCATGACCGTGATCCTGCTCGATCAGATGCAGCATCAGGTCAGCAGTCGCTGTCCCCCCCGACGCGCTGATGTATCTGCCATCCGCCGTGAACACGCTGCGCACCAGATTCACTTCGGGGAAGGCTTCCATGAAACTGTCATGGTATTCCCAGTGGATCGCGGCCTCTGACCCATCCAGAAAACCCGCCTCGGCCAAAAGCCAGGAACCCGAACACAACGCCCCGATAGGAGTTCCCAACGCCCGTTCACGCCGTAACGCGCCCAATAAAGGGCGGGTTACGTGGTTGCGCATGTTAATGCCGGACAGAACAAACAGCCGGTCACATTTCGGGATGTGCGAGATTCCTCCATCCACAATCGTCACGATGCCGTTGGAGCAGGTTACCCTTTCCCCATCCTCGGACAGGATCGACCACTTATACAGCTCTTCGCCCTGAACCAGATTGGCGATCCGCAAGGGCTCGACCGCACAGGAAAAGGCCAGATGAGAGAACTCCTCGATCAGCAAGAACGTAAAATGCTGGGTTTTGGACATGGTGACCTTCGTATCAGAATTCCAGCAGACAGCAAAAATATCTGTCCTCTGGTTTGAGTGAGCCTTGGGGTTGGCGATTGTCGGCAAACGCACATCCCAATCTGTCGCTTAGCCCGTTCGGAGGAAATTGCATACTCCTATTTTTTTCATTGTACTCAATTTGTATTTTCTTGTAAGGCTGCGCAATCGACCCCGCACACAAGAGACTCGAAGCCACGAAATGGAGCAGTTTTGATGAAAGATGCAGCCCGGCGCCGGAAGTCGGAACTCTATGAACACCTCAAGACCGAAATCCTGACTCTGGCCATGAGCCCCGGTGCGGATCTGGACGAAGCGACACTGTCGGATGAGTTTCAGATATCGCGCACGCCGTTGCGCGAGGTGTTCCGGCAGCTTGCAGGCGAAGGCTATGTGGAGCTGCGGGAAAATCGGGGCGCGCGGGTCTCTGGCATGTCCTATACCACGTTGCGGGATTTCTTTCTGGCGGCGCCGATGATCTACGGCGCCATCCTGCAGCTGGCCGCCAAGAACGCAAAACCCGCCCAAATAGATGAGTTAAAGCAAGCGCAAGACATATTCAAAACGGCGCTGCGATCCGGTTCGGGTGCGGATCGGGCGATGGCGAACAACCGGTTCCATGAGGTTACCGGAGATATGGCGGATAACATCTATCTGTTGCCATCCTTCAAACGGCTGTTGATCGACCACGCCCGGATCGGCATGACCTTCTACCGTCCGCAAGATGCGACGATGGTTGAAAATCTCTCTGAAGCCAGCTTCCAGCATGACGCCATCATCACCGCCATCGAGGCGGGTGATGAGGCGGCTGCTGCGCAGCTGGCCATCGATCACTGGAATCTCTCGCGCGACCAGATCGAGCTGTTCGTCACGCCCACCGGGCTTGACCTGCCGCTGGGGACAGTGGCGCGCAAAAACCCTGCATGAGGATGTAAATGACTCCCCTGTTCAAGTTTGAAGGGATCTACACCCCGGTGGTGACCCCTTATCATGAAGATGGCAGCGTCAATTGGGATGCCCTGTCTGATGTGATCGAATACCTGATCGAAAACGGCGTGCATGGCCTGATCTCAGGCGGATCGACCGGCGAAAATTATTCCCAGACCGTGGCCGAGCGGCTGGAGCTGGCCAAGTTCACCCATCAGCGTTTGCAGGGTCGTCTACCGCTGGTCGTAGGGACCGGCGCGATGATGACACCGGATTCGATCGCTCTGGCCGCTGGCGCGCGCGAGATTGGCGCGGATGCGATCCTGCTCGCCAGCCCGGCCTATTCGGTGCCCACCGATCGGGAAAACGCGCTGAACGCGCTGGCCATCGACAAGGCCGCTGATCTACCGGTGATGCTGTACAACTATCCACACCGCACCGGCACCATGATGGGCGAAGAGTTTCTGGATCGCGTCGGCCGCAGCCGCAATTTCTGCGGCATCAAGGAAAGCTCAGGCGATATCAATCGGGTGCATCTGCTGGCACGCGACTATCCACATATCCAGCTGGGCTGCGGCATGGACGATCAGGCGCTGGAATTCTTCGCCTGGGGCGCGCCCTTCTGGGTCTGTGGTGGGTCGAACTTCCTGCCTGCCGAACACGTGGCGCTCTACAATGCCTGTGTGGTCGAGGGCAATTTCGACAAAGGCCGCCGCATCATGTCAGCGATGCTGCCGCTGATGCACGTGCTGGAACAGGGTGGCAAGTTCATCCAGACCATCAAACATGGCGTCACCATGAACGGGATCGATGCAGGCGTCATGCGCCCACCGCTGCGCGGGTTGAACAAGGATGACAAACGCGCGCTGGAACAGGTCACGCGTGTGTTGAAACGCAAAATCGCCGACATCGTGGCAGAAGGATAATAGACATGAATCTGCTGACTCAGGACGAATACAAATCCATTGCCGCGGGTCTGGACCTGCCTACCGGCGCTTTCATCGATGGCAGCTTCCGCCCGGCGATGTCCGGCAAAACCTTTACAACCGTCAATCCGGCCACAGGCGACAAACTGGCCGAGATTGCCGCCTGCGATGCCGCAGACGTGGATTTTGCGGTCGAAAAGGCGCGCGAATCCTTTGACGATGGCCGCTGGTCGAAACTGCACCCGTCCGAGCGCAAGGATGTGCTGATCCGCCTGTGCAAACTGATGACCCGCAACGCGCGCGAGCTTGCGATGATGGAAAGCATCGACAGCGGCAAAACCATCTATGACTGTGAGACCGTGGATGTACCCGAGACCATCCACTGCCTGAAATGGCACGCCGAAGCGATCGACAAAATCTACGATCAGGTCTCGCCCGCCTCCGATGATCATATCGCAATGGTCATCCGCGAGCCCATTGGCGTCGTAGGGTTGGTGCTACCATGGAACTTCCCGCTGTTGATGCTGGCGTGGAAGATCGGCCCGGCCCTGGCTGCTGGCTGCTCGCTGGTTGTCAAACCGGCGGCAGAAACCACCCTGACTGCGCTGCGTGTGGCAGAGTTGGCGATGGAGGCCGGTATCCCGGCCGGCGTTCTCAACATCGTGCCAGGCGGAGGGGCGGATGTCGGAGAACCGATTGGCCGTCACATGGATATCGACATGGTCTCGTTCACCGGCTCGACCGTGACAGGCAAACGCTTCCTGACCTACTCGGCAGAATCCAATGCCAAAGAGGTTGTGCTTGAGATGGGCGGCAAAAACCCTGCCATCGTGATGGACGATGCCGAGAACCTGGACCGCGTGGCCCAGCATCTGGTCAATGGCGCGTTCTGGAACATGGGTGAGAATTGCTCGGCCAGTTCACGCCTGATCGTACACAAAGACGTGAAAGACGAATTGCTGGACCGAATCGCACATCATGCCAAGCAGTGGAATATCGGCGACCCGTTGAACCCGGAAACACGCATGGGCGCGCTTGTGTCCGAAGGACATTACAACAAGGTATGCGGCTATCTTGATCAAGCCGAAAACGTCGTGATCGGCGGCAAAGCCGATAACGGTTTTGTTGAGGCAACAGTTGTCGAAGTCTCTGATAACAATGCCATCCTTGCGCGCGAGGAAATTTTTGGCCCGGTGTTGTCGGTTATCGAAGTGTCCGGGTTTGATGAGGCAATCTCGGTTGCCAATGACACCGAATACGGGCTCTGCGCATCGATCTTCACCGCCAATGCAAAACGCGCGATCCGTGGCGCCCGTGCGCTGCGCGCTGGCACCGTAACAGTGAACAGTTTTGGCGAAGGCGACATCTCGACGCCGTTTGGAGGCTTCAAACAGTCGGGTTTTGGCGGACGTGACAACTCAGTTCACGCCCATGATCAGTATACCCAGTTGAAAACCATCTGGATTGATCTTGCCGATGACGCAGACGAGGCTGTGAATTGACACGCTACACTGCACATACCCTACCGGTCCAACGAGGACCTGCCGCCTGGAGTGTCATTCTGGGCGACCAGGCCCCTGCGGCAGTGCTGGATGACGATCAAAGCGCCGACTTTGCAATCATCGGTGCAGGATATGCTGGCCTATCCGCAGCCCGGCGCATTCTGCAGTTGCAACCCAATGCCAGTGTCGTGGTAATCGAGGCCGGGCGCGTAGCAGAGGGAGCGGCAGGAAGAAACTCGGGCTTCATGATCGACCTGCCGCATGATCTGGCCTCGGACGACTACTCCGGCGGTGGTGATGATCGAAAAACGATCGCATTGAACCGGCAGGCCATAAGCTTTGCCCGGTCGGCGGTGGAAGAATACCAGATCGATCCGAATTTCTTTGATCCCTCTGGCAAGGTGAATGGGGCTGCCACTGAAAAAGCCGAGGACCACAACAAAAGTTACGCTGAGCATCTCGCCTCGCTAGGTGAGGAGAGTCAGGTGCTGGACCCGCAGCAGATGTTCGAACTGACCGGCTCACGCCATTACGTTTCCGGGCTTTACACGTCTGGTACCGTGATGCTGCAACCTGCTGGTTACATCCGAGGGATGGCAGACGGGCTTGCCGGACAAGGCGTGCGCATCTTCGAAAACAGTCCCGTTACCGGTTTTGCCCGCAAGGGTGAAGGCTGGCAGGTGATGACCCAAAAAGGCGCGGTGACTGCTCCGAAAGTCATACTGACCGTCAATGGCCATCTGGAAAGCTTCGGGATCGAGCGCAACCGACTGATGCAGTTGTTCCTGTTTGCCGCGATGACACCCGAGCTGGATGATGACGCACTTCGCAAACTGGGTGGGCAGAACCGTTGGGGCGTGACCCCGTCTGACCCGATGGGCACGACAGTGCGCCGCATAGACACCGGTCAGGGCGGCAACCGGATTATCACCCGCACCTGCGCAGCGCTGCGTCCCAAAATGGCGGCCTCCCCAAGCGACTTGCGCCGGGCCGGCAGAGTCATGCAACGCAAATTCGACCAGCGCTTTCCGCAACTGGCGGGCTATCAGATGGAATATCAATGGGCCGGTCACCTTTGCCTGAGCCTGAACAGCGTCTCTGTGGCGCGGGAAATCGATACCGGTGTCTATTCGGGCTGCGTGCAGAATGGGCTGGGCACAGCGCGCGGCACATTGACAGGCATCGCTGCCGCCGAGATGGCCTGCGGCCATCAATCCGAAATTTCACGACATTTCAACGCCGAGGCTGCGCCCAAACAGCTGCCTCCGCAACCGTTCCGCGAGATTGGAGCGAACCTGATCCTGAGATGGAAGGAATGGAAAGCAACCGACGAATAAACCGATTTGCGATCATGCCAATAAGAACAGCCAGTGAATGGCGGGAAACTCGACACGGGAGGAATTAGATGTCGATAAAGGACCCTTTTACGGATTTGGAGATAAAGACGGCGGATGCCGGATTTTATGAGAATTACAGCGTTCCGATTGCGCTTATCAGTAAGGCGATCATGGTTGCGCTGGTGCTGTGGGCTTTGGTGTTTCCGGCCAATGCGAACGGCACGCTGGGCAGCTGGAACGGCAAGCTTCTGGAAAGCTTCAACGGCTTCTACGTCATCATCGTCGGGCTGTTCTTCTTCTTTCTGGCCATAGTGGCCATCATTCCGGGCACCGGCAAACGCGTCATGGGCACACCGGGCGAAAAGCCCGAGTTCTCGAACTTTTCGTGGTTTTCGATGATGTTCGGGGCCGGTCTGGGCGTCGGCCTGATGGTCTTTGCCACAGCCGAGCCTTTGGGCCTTTGGGGCTCGAACCCGGTGGTGGTGTCGGAAGATGTGGCCGGCAACACGCCCGAGGCGCTGCAGTCGGCCTATCGCTTCACCTTCCTGCATTATGGCTTCCATGCTTGGGCGATCTACGTGGTGACTGGCCTGTCGCTGGCCTACTACGCCTATACCCGCGACATGCCGCTGACCATCCGCTCGGCCCTGACGCCGCTGTTCGGCAAGCTGATGAACGGCTTTCTGGGCCATGTGGTTGACGTGCTGGGTGTTGTTGCAACGATCCTGGGTGTTTCCGTCACCATTGGTTACGGCGTCAGCCAGTTCATCGACGGTGTCTATGCCATCACCGGCATGGAATGGGTGATGGATCTGGGTGGTGAAGTGCCAACCCCGTCCAAAGTGGGTCTGATCACGGGTCTGGTTGTCATCATGTGCCTGTCGATCATCTCGGCGGTATCGGGTGTTGGCCGGGGTGTGAAATACCTGTCGAACCTGAACCTGGTTCTGTCGATCATCCTGCTGGGCACCTTCGTTGTGTTCGGCTCGTTCGTCTTCGCCATGACCACATATGGCACGGCAATGGTCGACTATATCCTGCACTTTATCTCGCTTAGCTTCGGTGCCTATGGCCCGCTCTCGGCCGAAGCCTTCGCGGCAGCTCTGCCTGCCGAAGCACAAGCCCACGCGGATGCCCTGATGGGCGGTGCAACCAACGCCTGGGGCAGCTTTGACGGCTTCAAGAGCGGTCTGGAAGGGGCTGCGGCGGAACTGGATGAGGCCACTCTGGCGGCAGCTTACGCTGCGGGCGAGCAAGGTCGTCAGTTCGGCTGGCAAGCCGGCTGGACTACCTTCTACTGGGCCTGGTGGATTGCGTTCTCGCCGTTTGTGGGCCTGTTCCTGGCACGCATCTCGAAGGGACGTACCGTGCGTGAGTTCATCCTGGGCTGTGTCTTCGCACCGGCGCTGGTCTGCTTTGCATGGATGACCGTTCTGGGCGGAACCGCGATTGACCTTGAGCTGGCAGGCGCGGCTGAAGGCGCGATCATCGGCGCATCGAACACCAACAAGCTGTTCGTGACGCTGTCCTACATGATCGACGGTGGCCTGCTGTCGATGCTGAACGTGATGTGCGTGATCCTGATCATGACCTTCCTGGTGACCTCTGCGGACTCGGGAATTCTGGTGATGAATACGATCATGTCAGGCGGCAGCCAGGAGACGGGCATCAAGCACCGTATCATCTGGGGTGTGATCCTGACGGCAGTGATTGGTGCGCTGATCCTGGCGGCGGGTGAAAACAACCCGATGGACGCATTGCGCAACGCAATGATCATCGGTGCACTGCCATTCACCATGGTAATGGGCCTGATGTGCATCTCGCTGTGCAAAGCGCTCTACCGTGACGGGCTGCGTGACAAGCACGAAGGCACCGCTACACAGGCTGCTGAATAAGCCACAGCGCTCAAATCCAAACCAAGAACGCCGCCCAATTCGGGCGGCGTTTCGCGTTTGAGAACTCAAAAAAGAAGCCGTCTCAAAAGAAAGACGGGCCAGTTCGGGGAGTGTATCCGGCTCAGTAAGACTGGTTCAATTCATCCGCCGCCGGTATCTCACGTTCACGACGCGCGATATAATCCAGCAGCGCTTCATTCTTGGCATCGTCCAGCTTGGGTTCCTGATACTCGGCCAGCAGCTTGCGCGCATGTTTGAGAGCGCGCTCGGTGATCTCGATGCTGCCCTCGGCCTGCCATTGCTCGATCGAATTGTTGTCGAAGAGCTCAGGCATGAAGAAAGCCTGCTGGAAGTTCTCCTGCGTGTGCGGATGGCCCAGATAGTGACCTCCGGGGCCTACATCAGGAACCGCTGCGACAGCTTGATCGAAGTCGGCCCATTTGGGGCCTTCCGCCATGCGATAAGCCATTGCGCATTGTTCGGCATCGACGATGAACTTCGCGACCGAGCAATGCATCCCGGCCTCATTCCAGCCCGCCGAATGCCAGATATAGTTTGCTCCAGCGTGGATCACGGCGCTCAAGGTGGTAGCGGATTCGTACCCGGCCTGCGCGTCAAAGGTCTTGGCCCCGCCCAGCGTGTTCGAGGTCCGCCATGGCACGCCATAGTATCGCGCCATCTGGCCGATCATGAAATTCATGAGGCTGATCTCAGGCGTACCTGCCATCGGTGCACCGGACTTCATCGAGACCGTGGATAGGTAATGCCCGTAGATCGCGGGCGCCCCCTTGCGGATGACCTGAGTATAGGCCAGCGCGCTTAACGCTTCGGCGTTCAACTGCGCCACTGTGGCCGGTACACTGGCGGGTGTGTTGGCACCGCCCAGCACGAAAGGCGAACACAGCACCGGCTGCTTACGGCGGCAGAACGCGCGCATCGCGCCCAGCATGGTTTCGTCCCACACCAGCGGGGAGTTTCCGTTACAGTTACCCGTGGTGACAGGGTGATCCTCAAGATAATCCTCACCGAACAGGATCGCGCACATCTCCATCACATCCTCGGCGTTCTTGGGCGATGTCGTCATGCCCATGAACGTCTTGTCCGAGTGCTTCATGGACGAATAGGTGATCCGCAAATGCCGCTGGCTGATCGGGTGATCATATGGCTCGACGATATGGTGTGCCGAAGAATGCAGCGCGGGCATCATATGTGCCAGCTTATGGAACATCGCCAGATCGTCCAGCGTCGGGTTACGGCGCACATCATCCAGATCGCGCAGGAACGGCGCGCCGGTCATCGGCACAAAGATTGAGTGATTTCCACCCAGCCGCACATTCTTATTCGGGTCGCGCGCGTGGTAGGTGAAATCCGAAGGGATCGTGGCGATCAATTCGCGCACCAAGCCCCGATCGAGGAAGACAAGCTCGCCCTCGACCTTTGCGCCCGCCTTCTTCCAGTCTTCCAGTGCAATCGGATCACGGAACTGGACGCCAACATTCTCCAATATATCCATCGAGGCCGCGTCAATCCGTTCGACATGCGCCTGATCCATCACCTCGCACAGCGGTATGCCGCGCGTCAGGCCCGGAAGCATGTCAAACTTGGGTGCGGTGCGGATGGCGCGGCGGGCCAACCGCCCACCAGACCGGGAACGAGTTACCGTTTCTGTCGTCATCAGGTTTCTCCAGCAGTTTCCACGATCCTTTCAGTTTTGACGACGGCTCACTTGACGATTCCCGAAACCCGCTTGCAGGAAACGACATGATCGGACTTTGAACGCTATCGACCAAATTCGCTTCGACCGCAGCCGCTGTTTAAGACCTCCAGAATGGGCACAGGCGCTCTTTCAGGGTGCCTAAACTTCCAACAAATCGCGCGCTGAAGCTGGATAAAGGTGGTCTGGTCAGCAGCCACTATGGAATAAACCTTCGGATACGGATATCCATTCATTCAATTCATCGAAGAAAGAAATCTGACAAAACGAACTAATCCAGCAAATATGGCGTTGCTATATCCGCTTCAGTACAAAGCGGAGATTGCCGGATGCCAGTGTCATCAAAAACCATGCTCTCAACCCCGAAGGCCGACGGGTATGTCGAACAGCTTTCCAAACATTTTGGCCACAAGATCAATGTTGAACGACAAACAGATGAGGTCGTGTTCCACTTTTCAGCTGGCACGGCGCGGGCACAGGCCGAGGGTGACATTCTGCGGTTGAGCGCCCAAGCCGAGACCTTTGAACAGTTGCAGAAGTTGCAAGAAATCCTTGGCTCTCATTTAGAGCGGTTCGCCTTTCGCGAGGATTTGCGCGTGATTTGGCCCGAAGCTACGGACATTGAATAAAGGATAATGACGATGAGAGCTTTGACGATAACCGCAGCGTTGTTCCTCGCCACGACCGCGTTCGCACATGAAGCCCCAACACATGAACATGCGCAGATCGTCCCGATCCCGGCCTACGCGCAGCCTTACGGACCGGCGTCGGGCGTCGCAGCCCTTGAGGCGGCCCAGACGTTTCTGGCCAGCATCGATGATGGCGCGAAGGCTCAGTTCATGTTTGACCTTAACAGCCCCAACCGCGCGCAATGGTCCAACCTGCCTGCGGGGATCGTTGAGCGGACGGGTATCTCAGTCGGCGAACTCTCGGACGAGCAGCGCGCGTTGCTGTTTGAGTTCCTGGCGTCATCGCTGGGCGAGGACGGCTATCAGAGCGTGGTTGAGGCGTTGGCGGCTGAGACGTTCCTGAGTGCGGACAAGCGCGCCAAACAGCTGCAATGGGCACCAGAGAATTACTGGTTGTCTTTCTTCGGCACTCCCTCAACCGAAGGATCATGGGGATGGCAGTTCGGCGGGCACCATCTTGCCCTGAACATTTCGATCAAAGGCAACCAGATCGAAACCATGTCGCCCACGTTTGTCGGCACCGAACCGGCAATATTTACCGTCAACGGAGTTGACTATCAGGCCGTGCGCGACATGCACCTGTCCGGGTACGCGGTCTTTTCTGCTCTGAACGCATCACAACAGACCGCTGCAGATGCGGGCACAATCCCCGAGGATGTGCTGACCGGGCCGGGGCAGGATGGCACCATTCCATCGGTGATCGGCTTGTCTGCCGCAGATATGGATACCGGCCAGCGAGAGTTATTGCTGGCTGTCATCAATGAATGGGTTTCGATCCAGCCGGATGAAACCGCCATCCCACGCATGGCCGAACTGTCTGATGGATTGGATGACATCTCGTTTGCCTGGTCGGGAACCGATGAGGTCAACACACCCACATATATGCGCATCCAAGGCCCGACGTTGATCATCGAGATGCTGTCGACCGGCGGCAATGTAGGCAGCAGCGCCGTGGGTTCGGGACACTACCACACAATCTATCGCAAACCGACCAAAGAGTACGGCCAATAAACTCTCGCAACGCATAAGCCCATCAGGTCGAAATCGTCATGATCGAAGACCGTCAGTCCAGAACTCTGAAGCCGCCAAATAAATCCCTAGGGTGAAGTCGAGTCGTCGCCACTTCAGGGCGGTCGAAACAGCGAGGATGATTCCAACGCTTGCCCGCGCATTGCGCGTGTAGGTGTGTCAACGACACCGGATTGCACCTGGTCGCGAGAGGCCGGGTGTTTTCCCCGAAAGCTCTCAGCTATGCCCAGATACCAGCCGATTTCGGTGCGGCGACAGAAGACCATGCTGGTCCGCTGCTCAACGACAATCGAGCTGTTGAGCAAAATCTAAGGCGAACAGGTTTATTTCGCCGGAACGGCCCGGCTTGACCGTTTAGTCCTCAACGCTTGGCACATCACAAAGGAACGAGCCATGTCTACCACACCTCTGACCCGCACCGAGATCTCTCTGCACTGGATCGTCGGGCTGGGTATGATCGCGGTCATCGCCATGGGTCTGTACATGACCCGCACGGAACAGTTCGCCCTGTACGGTCTTCACAAATCCCTCGGCATGCTCCTTTTTATCTTCATCCTATGGCGTGCGGTTCTGCGTCTGCGCATGGGATGGCCGCAAGAGGTCAGCTCCGGCACCCGTATGGAACACGGTCTGGCGCGGGTGGTTCATTGGGTGTTGATCCTGGGCACGATCGCGCTGCCGTTGTCGGGTATGCTGGATGCCTATATGTCCGGTCGCGGGCTGACACTCTTTGGTCTGGATCTGGTGGCGGCCAACCTTGGCGATACCGGGCGACCAATTGCCATCAATGAAAGCCTGGCAGAGCTAGGTGAGCTCATCCACATTCTAGCCGCCAAGATCGTTATCGCCGCAATAGTCCTGCACGTCGTCGGAGCGGCCAAGCACCACATCATCAACAAGGACGGTACCCTGAGGCGGATGCTGGGAGCACGTTAAGCAAATTTTCTGCGCCCGGTTCACACGGCCTTCTATCCGTGTGAACCGGTCCTCAGGGATAACATCTGGCAATTTGAACTGACTTCGGTCTCAGTCAATGTGTTGCTCCACGGAACGGCGCACAGCTTTCTCGAGATGATCCGCAAAGGCTCGCACGCGCCGCGGCTGGGTTCGGCCAGGTGGGAAGAGCATCTGCAGCGGCGTCGGTGATGGCGCGTAAGATGGCAGGATTTCTACTAGGTCTCCATTATCGATTTCGGCGGTGACATCCAGTGCAGATTTCAGGATGATCCCGCGCCCCTCCAACCCCCATTGCCGGACCAGCGCGCCATCATTGGCGACGCGATCACCTCTGACGGTAACGACCTGCTGCTCAGAACCGTGCCCAAAGCGCCATTGATTATCGAGATGGGTACCAAATCGCATCACGAGGCAGTTATGCGTGCTCAAGTCCGATGGTGCGTTTGGGGTCCCCTGCCGCTCCAGATAGCTCGGTGCAGCACAGACCAGCCGCCGAAACTCACCCAGACTACGTCTTCGCAATGTGCTGTCACCGATCTCGCCGAAGCGCAAAGCAATGTCGGTACCTTCACCCACCACGTCGACATAGCCATCCGAAAGCGACAGTTCGATCGAAATATCTGGATGCTCTGTCAGAAAATTCCCGATTGCCTTTGACACAATCGAGCGCCCCAGATCATTGGGCGCAGACACTCGGATAGGTCCGCTGAGCGATTGTGCACCCATACGGATACGCGCATCAAGCTCGTCAACGGATTCCAACACTTCGCGCGCACCTTCAACCAGCGCGCGGCCTTCTTCCGTCAAGCGGACGGAACGGGTCGTCCGGTTCAGCAGCACGACGCCGTAATGTGCTTCAAGGGCGGCCAATCGTTCGGACACTGTGGTTGCGGACAATCCCGCCTCGCGCGCGGCTGCGGTGAGTGAACCTTTTTCGACGATCTGCAGAAATAGAGCGATATTCTTCAGAAGCATTATGCGGAATTTCCGGATTATCTATCCGATCAATACCCGTTTATCCGGCAGAGGCAACAGGCTAAGTACTCCTCAGTACCGATTGAGGATAAATAACATGGCAAAACTAACCATCGTGGCCAACATCAAGGCCAACCCGGACCAGATCGAACTGGTGAAGGCTGAGCTGATCAAACTGATCGACATCACTCGCGCCGAAGAGGGATGCATCAATTACGACCTGCATCAGGATAACGACAATCCAGCGCATTTCCTGTTTTATGAGAATTGGGAATCGCGCGAATTGTGGCAAACCCACATGAATAATCAGCACCTGAAGGACTATATGGCCGCCACCGAAGGTGCGGTTGCGGAATTCACGCTGAACGAAATGACCTCGGTCGGCTGAACGCCACCCGGGCTCATCACAAAGGAAGGCGATCATGCTGTTGGACACCCCGATCTGCGACTTTGGCTGGAAGGCGCCGGACTTCACGCTAAAAACTCCGGCTGGCGTGCCGGTCAAGATGTCTGACCATCTGGGGAACGGCTTGCTGATCGCTTTCATTTGCAATCATTGTCCATACGTCAAAGCCATCGCTGCCCGGCTGGCAAGTGATGCGGATTACCTTATGTCCAAAGGCATTGGCGTTTTGGCGGTGATGTCCAACAATTATAAGGATTACCCTGAAGACGCGCCGCCCAGGATGGAGGAATTTGCACGTCGCAACGGTTTCGCCTTTCCCTATCTCGTTGATGAGGACCAGGCTGTGGGTCGGACGTTTAACGCAGTCTGTACACCGGATTTTTTCGGACTGAACGCCAATGGTGAGCTGCAATATCGCGGTCGACTGGATGATGCACACATGGGGGCGGCCGATAATCGAACTCCGGAACTGGTCAACGCCATGCTCCAAATCTCAGAAACCGGTCAGGGACCACGCGAGCAGATCGCCTCGATGGGTTGCTCGATCAAATGGTCGCGCAGGTAAGACATGGCAATCGAGACTCTAAATCATGTGAACCTGCGGACTACGCGTCTGAGCCAGATGATCGAATGGTACCAACGCGTATTGGGATTGAGGGTCGGTGAACGGCCGAATTTTCCGTTTCCGGGCGCATGGCTCTATGCCGGCGACACCGCTTACGTGCACTTAGTGGGGGTTGAGACCGAAGCGGTGGGTTCGGAAACAAGCCTTAAGCTTGAGCATTTTGCGTTCTCTGCAACCGGGCGCGCAGCATTCGAGGACAAGCTGCAACAGTTGGACGTCACGTATCAGCGCACGGATTTGGCTGCGGCAAACATTGTGCAACTGAATGTCTGGGATCCTGACGGCAATCACATTCATATCGACTTTGCCATGGATGAATGAGTGATAGCCCATTAGGTCGCCGCTTACCCAACCGATATATAAATCCGTCTTCTAATACCGCCAGTCATCCCGGCCTCAAGGTGGCCCTGGGCACCGCTCCGCACTGCGCGAATGTCGTTATTCGGATGTATTCTTCAAAGAGGCCATGAGGTTGTGGAACTTCTCGCCTTGCACGGCGACGTGGGTGCGCAATGCATTCGCCGTTTCTTCTGGATCTCCCTTGTCGAGCGCATTCACGATATCCTCGTGTTCGGACATCGACTGCTCCATACGTCCACGGAACCGCAGCTGTTGCCGCCGGAAGGGTTTCAACCTTCTATGCAACTTGGACGCCTCTTGCTCCAGAAACGAGTTGCCGGACTGATTGTATATGATTCGATGAAACCGCTCGTTTTCGAGGTAGTAAGTATCCGGGTCCCCGGCATCCACCGCCATCTGGCACTTGTTGTTTGCGTCGGACAGATCCTTCAAAGCCTTGTCCGATATGCGCAGAGCAGCAAGGCGTCCGCAAACAGCTTCAAGCTCGGCCATGACCTCAAACATCTCCATCAGCTCCACCGGGCCGGGCTGTCGGACAAAAGCGCCACGGCGCGGGATGAGGTCAACCAACCCCGACAGGGCAAGCCTTTGAAATGCTTCTCGAAGTGGTGTGCGTGAAACGCCGAATTGATCAGCCAGGCGAACTTCGTCCAGACGATCTCCGGCTGGGAAAGTGCCGTCAAAGATCAGCTCTTCCAGGTCTTGGGCAATGGTATCCGCAAGGCGTTGGTCCATGGCTTATTGTTTTATTCACAAATTAACGAGAACTCAAGAATTCAATTCTTGTATACAAAATACTTGACTAAAAAAACATAACCCCCCTATGATTTCCAGTATCCCCGGTCAGCCCGGGTTTCACAGGGAGGAAAAAATGAAAGCCATTCTCAAAACCGCCGTTGCCGCGATGGCGCTTGCATCTGCCGGTACGCTGGCCAGTGCAAAAGAACTACGTCTGTCGCATCAGTGGTCGAACAAAGACATCCGCCATCAGGTGGCGCAGATGGTCGCCGATGAGGTCGCCGCTGCCGATGTCGACCTGGACATCAAGATCTTCGGCTCGAAATCGCTGTTCAAACCGCGCGAGCAGTACAAGCCGCTCAGCCGGGGTCAGCTGGATATGACGGTTCTGCCGCTCAGCTATGCCGGTGGCCAGCAGCCCGCCTATAACCTGACGCTGATGCCGGGTCTGGTGAAGAACCACGATCACGCAGCCCGCCTGGCGGATTCCCCCTTCATGGACGCGCTTGAGGCCAAGATGGCCGACGATGATGTAATGGTTCTGGTACACGGCTATCTGGCTGGTGGCTTCGCCGGTAAGGACAAATGCATCACCAACCCCGAGGATGTGGCGGGTCTGCAAACTCGCGCGGCTGGTAAGTCGTTCGAGCAAATGCTGGCAGGTGCAGATGCTTCGATCGCATCCATGGCATCGTCGGAAATCTATAACGCGATGCAAACCGGCGTTCTGCAGGCAGCCAACACCTCGTCTTCGTCCTTCGTCAGCTATCGCATCTACGAGCAGGTCGCGTGCTACACCCCTGCGGGCGATGTGGCCCTGTGGTTCATGTATCAGCCGCTGCTGATGAACAAATCGACCTTTGATGGTCTGAACGAAGAACAGCAGGCCGCCCTGCTGGCTGCTTCGGAAAAAGCACAGGCCTTCTATCTGGAAGAAGCCAAGAAACAGGACGCAAACTCGGCCAAGGTCTTTGAAGAGGCTGGTGTCGAAATTGCCGAGATGAGCCCGGAAGACTTCGAAGCCTGGCGCGCTCTGGCACAAGAGACGTCCTACAAAGCCTTCGTAGAAGAGGTTCCTGATGGGCAGGACCTGCTGGACAAGGCTCTGGCGGTCGAGTGACCCCCTCTTACCGGGCGGCCCCGCCGCCGCCCGGCACCTGATCTCAGTTCTGATCTTCTCTGATCTTCAGACTTAATTGCATCTCAATCACAGGAGGCGCAAATGGCCGGTCATAGCTCTGCCGTTGCTTCCCACACAGGGAACAATCCCTTCCTTCGTTTCGTCGCCGCACTTTCAACTCTGGCGGGCTGGTGTTCCGCAGGAATGATCGTCGCTGCTGTCGCTATCACTTGCCAGATGATCGTCGTGCGCTTCGTGCTGAATCAATCGACCATCTGGCAAACCGAAGCGGTCATCTATCTGGTCATCGCGGCCACGCTGGTCGGGCTGCCTTATGTGCAGCGCCTGCGCGGGCATGTGAATGTCGACCTGATCCCAATCTCACTGGCACCGCGTGCGCGCTTTTTCATGGCGATCCTGACGTCGGTTCTTTCCATCGTCATCGTCTCGGTCATGCTGTTCTACGGCTACGAATACTGGCATTTCGCGTGGGAGCGCGGCTGGAAATCTGACACTGTCTGGGGTGTGCGCCTGTGGATTCCCTATCTGTCCATCCCGGTTGGCTTTGGCCTGTTGCTGCTGCAACTGATTGCCGACCTCGTCGCCGTCTTGCTTGGCATCGATAAACCCTTCGGACTGGAGTAAAGCCGATGGATCCCCTTCTGCTAGGCGCTATTGTCGCCATCGCCACCATCCTCGTTCTGTTCTCGGGCGTCTCGGTCGCCATCGGTCTGCTGATCGTTTCCGCCGGGTTCCTGATCATCTTCGACGGCCCCCGCTCGCTGGAACTGATGCCGGAAATCCTGTTCGGCAAACTCGATAACTTTGCCCTTCTGTCTATCCCGATGTTCATCATCATGGGGGCCTCGATCGCCTCTACCAGAGCTGGGGCAGACCTTTATGAAGCGCTCGAGCGCTGGCTGACCCGTGTTCCGGGCGGTCTGGTTGTCTCGAACCTTGGTGCCTGCGCGCTGTTCGCCGCCATGTCAGGCTCGTCGCCTGCCACCTGTGCCGCCATCGGCAAGATGGGCATCCCCGAGATGCGCAAGCGTGGTTATCCCGACGGTGTGGCCGCCGGTTCGATCGCTGCAGGCGGTACACTGGGGATCCTGATCCCGCCATCGGTCACCATGATCGTATACGGTATCGCCACCGAGACTTCGATTGGCCGTCTGTTTCTGGCCGGTGTGATCCCGGGCCTGATGCTGGTGGGCCTGTTCATGGCCTGGTCGCTGTATTCGACCTGGAGATCCGGCGACGCGACCCGTCTGGGTTCGGGCAGCTACACCTGGGCTGAACGGTTCGAGATCCTACCGCGTGTTCTGCCTTTCCTCGGCATTATCCTGGGTGTGCTTTACGCCATGTATGGCGGCATCGCCACGCCTTCGGAAACAGCCGCTGTTGGTGCCCTGCTCTGCCTGCTGATCGCGATGATTATCTACAAGCTGTGGAACCCCAAGGACATCTGGGTCGTGCTGCGCGACAGCACCAAGGAAAGCGTGATGATCCTGTTCATCATCGCTGCCGCCGGGGTGTTCTCGTACATGCTCAGCTCGCTGTTCATCACCCAGGCAATTGCCGAATGGATCGGTACGCTGGATGTGAACCGCTGGGTTCTGATGGGCGCGGTCAACGTGTTCCTGCTGATCGCCGGGTTCTTCCTGCCACCCGTGGCTGTGATCCTGATGGCGGCACCGATCCTGCTGCCGATCATCACCACCGCCGGCTTTGACCCGATCTGGTTCGCGGTTGTGCTGACCATCAACATGGAGATTGGCCTGATCTCACCCCCAGTTGGTCTGAACCTCTACGTGATCAACGGCATTGCGCCCGACATCTCGCTGAAGACCATCCTGACCGGTTCGCTGCCCTTCGTGGCCTGCATGGTGATCGCAATCATCCTGCTCTGCCTGTTCCCCGGTCTGGCCACTTGGCTGCCCGACGTGATCATGGGAGCAGCGGTATGACCCTGCTGGCGGATCTTCTATCCACCGTGTTCGAGCGGCGTTACCGCCGCGACAGCGCGGTGGCCCCGGATGGCCGCCCGCTGACCGAACTGGCCGACGCGCTGGTTGGATCAGCAGGGGAAACCTCGGGGCTGGCTCTGGCCGAGGAAATCCTGACAAGGTTCGATACGCTGAGCGATGACGACAAGCTGGAGTTCTTCCGCTATCTCGCCACCGCCATGAATATCGACCCCGAGGCGGTGCGTTCGTCACTGGACGAGTACGAGCGCAACCCCTCGAAGGCCAGCTATCGCACCTTCGCCGCCGCCGTCGAACCGGCGCGGCAAGAGATGATCCGCCGCCTGAACCGGGTACCCGGTGCCACCGGGGCGCTGGTTCAGATGCGCGCCGACCTGCTGCGGCTGGGCGGCAAGGAGCCCGAGTTGCAGGCGCTTGATCTGGATTTCAGGCACCTGTTCGCCAGCTGGTTCAACCGCGGCTTTCTGGTGCTGCGCCCAATCAACTGGGAGAGCCCGGCGCATATTCTTGAAAAGATCATCGCCTATGAAGCGGTGCATGCTATCGACAGCTGGGACGACCTGCGTCGCAGGCTTGAACCCACGGATCGGCGCTGCTTTGCCTTCTTCCATCCTTCGATGCCGGATGAGCCGTTGATCTTTGTCGAAGTGGCGCTGAATAGCGGCATTCCGGGTTCGGTTCAGGCGCTGCTGGCCGAGGACCGCGATCCGCTGCCGCAGGATCAGGCCGATACGGCGGTGTTCTATTCGATCTCCAACTGTCAGGCGGGCCTTGCCAGCATCTCTTTCGGCAATTCGCTGATTAAGCAAGTGGCCTCGGACCTGTCGGCTGAGTTGGCGGGGCTTAAGACTTTCGTCACACTCTCGCCAATTCCGGGGCTGACCAAATGGTTGTCGCAGGAAAGCATCGATTGGAACATCGAAGAGCCCGATCAGATGAAGGCGCTGGCCGCACATTACCTGCTGAGCGCCAAAGGCCGCGGCGATCTGCCGTTTGATCCGGTAGCACGGTTCCATCTTGGCAATGGCGCGCTGGTCCATGCGGTCCATGCCGATGCCGATGTTTCGGACAAAGGCCGGGCGCAGTCTGGCGGGACAATGGTCAACTATCTTTATGACCTTGGCCGTGTGGCCCAGAACCACGAGCAGTTCGCCAATACCCGCGAGGTCATCGCCTCTCCCGAGGCCAAATCGCTTGCCGCGTCAGCCTCTCTCACCACGACACAGGAAAGGTAACCCTTATGGCCAATCCTCTCTATGACGGTTTGTTCGGCGCTCATGCCGGTAAAGACACAGCCTTTTTGCAGCTGCTCGACGGAACGACCATCACCCATCAGGACTTTTTGAGCACCGCCGCACAGATCGCCCATGTGGCAACGCAGCTGGGGCTGAAACCCGGCGACCGGGTTGCGGCGCAGATCGAGAAATCGCCCGAAGCGCTGGCGCTATATGCTGCCTGTGCGCAAGCAGGTCTTGTATTCCTGCCGCTCAACACCGCCTACACGGTGGATGAACTGACCTATTTCATCGAAAACAGTGGCGCCTCGCTGATCGTTTGTGACAGCCGCAGCGAAGAGAAACTCGCCCCGGTTGGTGCGCAGCTTGACGCGAAGGTGGAAACCCTGAACGCTGATGGCAGCGGCAGCCTGATGGAGCAGGCAGCCGCCATGCCTGCCAGCTTTGAGACCGTTGACCGTGACGGCGATGATCTGGCCGCGTTCCTCTATACCTCGGGGACCACGGGCCGGTCGAAGGGTGCAATGCTGACCCAGAATAACCTGTTGTCGAATGCGCAGGCGCTGGTCAAGGAATGGCGCTTCACATCCGACGACGTGCTGCTGCACGCGCTGCCGATCTTTCACACTCACGGACTATTCGTGGCCACCAATGTCACGCTGGCCGCGGGCAGCAGCATCGTTTTCATGCCCAAATTCGATCTGGATGAGATCATCGGACGGATGCCGGAAGCCACGACCATGATGGGCGTGCCGACCTTCTACACCCGTCTGCTGGATGATGATCGTTTCACCAAGGATCTGGCCGCACATATGCGCCTGTTTGTTTCGGGCTCGGCCCCGTTGCTGGCCGAAACTCATGTGCAGTTTGAAGAACGTACCGGTCATCGCATCCTGGAACGCTATGGCATGACCGAAACCAATATGAACACTTCAAACCCTTATGACGGTGACCGCCGCGCAGGCACCGTAGGCTTTCCCTTGCCCGGGGTCGAACTGCAGATCTGTGATTCAGATGGCAATCCGCTGCCGCAGGGCGAGATCGGCGAGATCGAGGTGCGCGGGCCCAACGTGTTCAAGGGCTACTGGCAGATGCCGGAGAAAACCGCCGCCGAACTGCGCGAGAATGGGTTCTTCATCACCGGCGATCTGGGTCGCATCGACGATGATGGGTATGTCCATATCGTTGGTCGCAACAAAGACCTGATCATCTCGGGCGGATACAACATCTATCCCAAGGAAATTGAGCTGGTTCTGGATGATCAGCCCGGCGTTATGGAAAGCGCGGTGGTTGGCGTGCCGCATCCTGACTTTGGCGAAACCGTTCTGGGTGTGATCGTGGCCGAGCCGGGCCAGTCCCCCGATCTGGATGCGATGATGGGTGCCGTTCGTGACAGCCTTGCGCGGTTCAAGCATCCTCGCAAACTGATCCTGCTGGATGAGTTGCCCCGCAACACCATGGGCAAAGTTCAAAAGAACGTCCTGCGTGACCAGTACAAAGACATGTTTGTGGCCGCCTGACATGACCTTCCCCGACCATGCAGCCACTCTCCTCGAATATGCTGCAGGTCAAACTTCAACGGCCAGCGTACGCAATCTTTGCGTGCACTGGTCGTTGCATTTTTCGGAGTTGATCAATGTATCGAAATATTCTCGTGCCCGTTTCCTTTGACGCAGATCGCGACGTCGCGCAGTCTATCCAGGTTGCACGGGCCCTTTGGCAAAGTGATGGCAGTTTGACATTGCTGCATGTTGTCGAACATCTGCCGCAATACACCAGCGACTTGCTGCCCGAGAACCACTTTGAAATTGCCAAAACGGCGATCAGCGACAAGCTGAAACCGCTGATCGGTGATATTCCGGGCGCCAAAGTTGAAGTGGTCGAAGGGCACGCAGGCCGCGGGATTTTAGACTATGCGGCGTCACATGAAACCGATTGCATAGTCATCGCAAGCCACCGCCCCGGCCTGCAGGATTACCTTCTGGGTTCGACCGCCGCACGCGTGGTACGTCACGCTCCGTGCTCGGTTCATGTGGTTCGATAACAGATATCTGAGGCATCCGTTGAAGCATATATCGACGGATGCCCGCACACCGTTATCTTGACTGGTCGAACCCATAGCGGACCAGCTTACGCGAGCGTTCGGTAATAAAAAGTTAGCCCACGGCAGGATGGCTGCGCACAGATGCATCCCGCAGTTAATCAAACTGCTTCAGCAGCTTCAGTGAATGAACAGGACACCTTCCAACGACACTGCAGCCGTTCCCTCAAGGAACACCCTGGGATCGTCGTATTCGCAAGAAATCACACCACTCCGCGCCGATAACTGACGCGCTAACAGTTGTTTTTTCTCTAATACTTCAGACCAATAAGGTGTCAGACAGCAATGCGACACGCCCGACACTGAATCCTCTGGCACTCCGTTCGCCGGGGCAAAAAACCGTGAAACGAAATCAAACTCTCCTGACCCTTGCGCGGATATGATGACTGCCGGCAATGGCAATTTTGCCAGAGCGGCGAAGTCCGGAGCACAGCTCAGAACGTCATCTTCGTTGTCAAAAACCGCCAGATAATGCTTTGCGGCCAGTAATTTCGCAGGCCTCTTCCCAAGTGCTTCGATCAGGCCCGAGGGGGCGTCGATCACCTCTGGCACAAGTGCGGGCATATCCAGTCGCAGTCCGGTTTCCCCGCGTCGAACAGTCATTTGGACAGAACTGGAATGAAAGGTGACCGCTTCCAACCCTACCCCGAGATTGGAAAACACCACATGAGCAGCGGCGAGCGTCGCGTGTCCGATCATATCGACCTCGCGCGTGGGGGTGAACCAGCGAATGTCGTATTCGGCAAGTGCGTCGCTGTTGTGTGCATTTGCTCTGGGAACAAAAAACACCGTTTCAGATTGGTTCAACTCGCTCGCGATGGATTGCATGACCGATGCGGGCAGCCATTCGTCAAGCGGGCACACACCCGCGGGGTTTCCTCTGAAGGGGCGGTCTGAAAAAGCGTCGACAATATAGGTCTGAAGTCTCATTTTCTATCTTTGTCCGATCTGTTGGATAACCCCGAAAGAGATCGGAGCGACCTATACGGATGGCCGCAACGGGCGCATAAGCAACCTCAACCGTCTATGTTCTCACGACACCCGGCGCGCCGAATAGGGCGCGCCGGGTTTCAGTCTTACAGCTGCGGCAGTTCGGTTGTTTAGCAGCGCCCTGCCATGACTGTGTCAGCCGCCAGTTGACTTATTTACTGAGCAGGATTTGTCGAGGGTAGTTTGTGATGTATTCGAATCCTGTTTCGGTGACGACGACGGAGTCGCCGATCCGGCCAGCGGTTACGCCATCGACTGAGA
>NZ_JBQFRJ010000017.1:0-56260 GCF_056537345.1 Ruegeria sp. CF4
TAAGCGATAGGCCAACGCAAAGTGTCGCGGGATGGAGCAGCCCGGTAGCTCGTCAGGCTCATAACCTGAAGGTCGTAGGTTCAAATCCTACTCCCGCAACCATTTGGGTCGAACGGAGCTGATGCATATGGCCCAATGCGATCAGCGGAACACTTCGCGGCGAACGGCTAATTGGAACCCTCAGCAATATCCGGCAGCTAACCTGTCAGTATGGCGATAGATCGGCGTGCGTTAAAGCGCCGACCCGGTCTCGCAGATCGGTGTTTGACCTCTTGGACTTTTGGACTGGTTTCCCTCTTTAGGCAATGTCTTACCGAAGAGGATAGAGGCCTCGTGCGATCTGAACGTTGGGAGCTCCCACGATGCCGTAGGCTGCCGGGATACCCTTGAAGAGATCACTATTCAGGAAAGCTTCCATCGAGGCTTGGTCTTTCCAGATATAGCCATTATGCTTTACGTCTTACACAGCAGGTTGAAGTTATGATGTGAATGATCCTTTCCGACTGTGACTGGAAGAAGCACAAGAAACGTCACGGATATGCGGCGCAGAATTCACTGGTTGCTGACATACCACCCCATGCCTAAATCCGACAGATGCCTTTGAACCCGCCCAGGGTAATCAGATACGATTGCATCCACGCGCAGGTCGATCATCCTGCTTATTTCTTCGTGCTCATTGACGGTCCAAACGGCGACACATAGGCTTAGCTCTTTTGCGAGGGCCACGTTTTCTGCTGTCACATCCGCATAGTATGGGCACCAAAGCGAACCACCGGCTTGCTTGACCAGAAGTGGGATTTCGTCGCAGCGACCGCGAAAGTCTGGGCAAACCGCTTTCGAGGAATCCTCGCCTACATCGTCCTCGTTTTCCGGAAGCTGCGTAAGGTAAGAAGACGGCATATCCGGAGCCTGTCGCTGGCATTCCTCTAAAAGGTTCCAGTCAAAACTGTGCAAAACCGCGCGCGAAGATAGACCTTTGGCGCGAACTTCCTGAAGAACTCGCCCAACAAAGCTCTCTCGATAATGCGCATCGTGAGCCAGGTCAGGATCCGACTTCAGTTCGAGCATCAGATACGCATCGCCGTATTTTGGTTCGGTTACCAACTCGAGCAAGTCTATCAGCCTTGGGACACGAACGCCGTCCAGTTGCGCCTGATCCGGGAAGCGTCGGCCATAGGCAGAGTGTCCGTCTAACCGTCCAATATCGAATTGCTGGATCTGCTCGAAAGTCAGAGAAGAGACTTTTGGCTCTTCTCCGGAAAGAAACAGGCCATTGGTGTCGCGAAAGTTAGATGCGTGCAGACGATGGTTGTGGGTTATGACCGGAACGTCATCGGCCGTCAGGACAACATCAAATTCAAGAAGCGGTACGCCGATGGACAGTGAGAAATCAAAGCCAATCATGCTGTTTTCAGGTAAAACGCCCCTCGCACCCCGATGGCCCACAACACGGATTAGGTTGTTACCGCCACGAAATGCTTCGACCTGCGGAAACCCCATTAGCTTTCCAGCCTTTCCCCGGTTGAATGGTCAAACAGATGCATGTGTTCGGAGGCGACCGAAAACCGCATATTCGGATGTCGGCCCTCGATCGGATGGACGCCCGGAAGGCTTATTGTGATCGCTCCGCCAATCCCCGCGAGTTGGCCGTGCAACAGAGTGTTTGCGCCCAATGGTTCTGCCATCTGAATTGCCGCTTCCAGCGGGCCGTTGTCGGCCAACAGCAGATGCTCTGGGCGGATCCCCAGTTTTAGCTCGGTATCCGGTCCTGCAGACGGACCGACCTCTATTTCACCGATCTTGATTGCCCCGTTTTCACGTCGGGCATCTAACACATTCATCGCAGGGCTGCCAATGAACTGCGCTGCAAACAGGGTTCTCGGCGTTTCGTAAACCTCGAGCGGAGTTCCAATCTGCTCTGCGATACCGCCGTTCATGACGATCATCCTGTCTGCCATCGTCATCGCTTCGACCTGATCATGGGTTACGTAAAGCGAAGTGATGCCCAACTTCTCCTGAAGTTCACGAATTTCCAGACGCATCTGAACACGCAGTTTAGCGTCCAGGTTCGACAGCGGTTCATCAAACAAGAAGACAGCGGGCTCGCGAACAATTGCCCTACCCATCGCCACCCTCTGACGTTGGCCGCCGGAAAGTTGTCTTGGTTTGCGATCCAATAAGGGTTCCAGTTGCAACAGTTTGGCGGCCTCAGTCACCTTCTGGTCGATCTGGTTCTTTGGAAGGCCGGCGATCTTAAGGCCGTAGCCCATATTCTGTCGCACAGACATATGTGGATAGAGTGCATAGTTCTGGAACACCATCGCGATGTCACGATCCATCGGCTCCTTGTCGTTGGCTCGTTCATCCCCAATTCGGATTTCACCCGCAGTCACGGTTTCAAGCCCCGCAACCATCCGCAACAGCGTGGACTTGCCGCAGCCCGAGGGGCCAACGATCACGATGAACTCACCATCCGCAATATCGATATCGATGCCATGGATGACGTCCGTCGGGCCAAAGCTCTTTTTGACGTTCTCTAGGGTTACTGTTGCCATTTCTTACTTCTCGCTATCGACAAGGCCGCGGACAAAGAGCTTTTGCATCGAAACCACCACGATGACCGGCGGGATCATCGCCAGAATGGATGTGGCCATGATTGTCGGCCAATGGGCAAAATCATCGCCGGACGGGAACATCTGTTTGATGCCCATCACGATGGTATTCATTTCGGGATCAGTGGTGATGAGCAGCGGCCAGAGGTATTGGTTCCACCCATAGATAAACAGGATCACGAACAGTGCCGCGATGTTGGTCCGGCTCATGGGAACAACTATATCAATGAAGAACCGCATCGGGCGGGCACCGTCCACTCGGGCGGCTTCGGCTAGTTCATCGGGGATCGTCAGGAAGAACTGACGGAACAGGAAGGTCGCCGTTGCCGAAGCAATCAGGGGGAAGATCAGCCCGTAATAGCTGTTAAGCATTCCAAACCCAGCGACAACTTCGAATGTCGGAACGATGCGGACTTCGACCGGCAGCATAAGTGTTAGGAAAATCAGCCAGAAGAATGTCGTTCGCCCGGGGAAACGGAAATAGACAATCGCAAATGCTGACAGTAGCGAAATGATGATTTTTCCAACCGCAATGCCAATGGCCATCACCAGACTGTTGAACAGCATAGTTGCGACAGGCACGTTTATCCCAGAGAACAGCGCCGCTTTGTAATTCACCCAGAACTGATCGCCCGGCACTACGGGCATAGGGGGTGAGATGATATCGGCTTGGGTGACGGTCGATGCGACAAAGGCCAGCCAGATCGGAAAAAAGATGATCAGAACGCCAAGGATCATGAGGGCGTGGGTCAGCCAGATGCTCGCGCCGCGTTTCTCGACCATTCCGTGTTGCTGGGCCGCCATCAGTAATGCACCCTCTTTTCAACGTATTTGAACTGCACGACGGTCAGCAGGCCAACGACAATCAGAAGGATGACCGATTGCGCCGAGGATGACCCGAGATCCTGCCCGACAAACCCGTCTGAAAAGACTTTGTAGACCAAAATTGTCGTCGCCTGCTGTGGCCCACCACCGGTGATCGTGTGGATCACCCCAAAGGTTTCAAAAAAGGCGTAGACAATGTTCACCACCAGCAGGAAGAAGGCCGTAGGGGAAAGAAGTGGCAGCACAATGGTAAAAAACCGACGCCAGAAATGGGCGCCGTCAATCGCAGCCGCTTCGATGACCGAGCGGGGAACGGATTGCAGCGCGGCAAAGAAGAACAGAAAGTTATAGCTGATGCGACCCCAGGCCGAGGCGACAACCACCAGGCCCATCGCTTCGGCATCGTTCAGGACGTGGTTCCAGTCATAGCCAAGTTGTCCTAGATACCACGACACCACGCCAACTCGGGTATTGAACATAAACAGCCACAGCACACCAGCCACGGCTGGCGCGACGGCGTATGGCCAGATCAGCAGCGTCCGATAAACACCCGACCCCTTGATCAGGCGATCCGCGATAACGGCCAAAAACAAAGCCGGGATCATAGAGCAGAGCGTAACCAGCGTCGAAAACACAGCAGTCGTGACGAATGAGGCGCGGTAATATCTGTCGCTCAGCAGAAATTCAAAGTTACCCAGCCCCACGAACTGAGACGACAGCCCAAAAGGGTCAGGTATGAAAAGTGACTGCCAGACGGCCTGACCGGCGGGATAGAAAAAGAAAACAGCGGAGATGATGACCTGAGGGGCGATCAGCGCCAATGGCAAAAGCCAGCCGCGGAAGGTGACGCGTTTTTCCATCCTGATAGTCCACTGAAGAAAGAAAATGCGGGCCTTTAGTAGGCCCGCATCAAATTAACACTTATTGATTGGCGGATTCGAACCGGCGCAGCAGTGCATCACCGCGCTCTTTCGCGCTATCCATCGCTTCCTGAGCGGTTTTTTCACCAGACCAGACGGCTTCAAGCTCTTCGTCGATGATGCCGCGGATCTGGTCGAACGATCCCAGACGCAGACCTTTCGAGTTTGCGGTTGGTTCTTTCGCAGTCATCTGGATCACCGCGATATCCGTACCGGGGTTTTGCTCATAGAAACCTGCAGCGCGCGTAACATCGCCTGCGTCCGCCGTGATCGGAAGATAACCAGTATTCTGATGCCACGAAGCTTGCACGCCTGACGATGACAGGAAGCTGAGGAATTCACCCACGCCCTTGTATGCTTCAGGATCATGGCCTTCCATCACCCAAAGCGAAGCGCCACCGATAATAGTGTTCTGCGGCTCGCTCACCAAGGCTTCCCAATAGGGCAGCGGGCGCACGTCGAACTTGAACTCAGCCTCGGAGCTGATACCGGCGTAACCGGCTGAGCTTTCCGTAAACAACGCGCATTCTCCAGCCCGGAAGTTTGCACCACCTTCGTTTCTACGCCCGGTGTAGATGAATTTGCCATCCTTGGCCCAGTCACCCATTGCCGTCAGATGTGCGACCTGCGCCGGACCGTTCAGCATCAGTTCAGTGTCCAGACCGGCAAAACCGTTGTCCTGCGATGCGAACGGAACGTCGTGATAGGCCGACAGGTTCTCGAGGTGAATCCAGCTCTGCCATGCGGTCACCAGCGGGCAGTCCTCGCCGCCGGCCTTCAGCTGCTCTAATACATCACCAACCTTTTCCCAGGTCGACAAATCCGTGTCCGGATCAACGCCCGCCGCTTCGAAGGCATCGCGATTGACCCACAGAACAGGCGTGGACGAGTTGAAAGGCAGAGACAGCATCTGACCGTCTGTGGTCGTATAGTATCCTTTGACAGCCCCGATATATGCATCCGGATCAAAGGATGCGCCGCTTTCTGCCATCACTTCATAAACGGGTTTGATCGCACCCTCAGCCGACATCATCGTTGCCGTGCCCACCTCGAAGACCATCAAAATGTGGGGCTGCTCACCGGCACGGAAAGCCGCAATACCTGCGTTCAGAGTTTCCGAGTAGTTACCCTTGTGGCTTTCGACCACGACGAACTCGTCCTGGCTGGCGTTGAACTCTTCAACCTGCGCTTTAACAAGCTCACCCAGTCGGCCGGTGAAGGCGTGCCAGAACTGAACTTCAGTTTGCGCCATCGCCGCCACGGGGGACAACGCAGTAGTTACGGCGAGAGCGCCGAGAAATTGCTTATTCATGATTCCTCCCATGCATCAGTGTTGATGCTTCGTTGAATACCGACCGCAACGCGTAATCAGCACACATGACGATTTCACGACGTTAACGTCACAATTTTATAATTCAAGCATTTAATTTTTGAGAAAAACATAACATAACATTATAAACTTACAAAGCAAACAACGAACCAGGTTCAAAGCATGAGTCAAACTTTGAGGATCCGCCAATTGGAAGCGCTCATGGCAGTTTCTACAAATGGGTCGGTCACTGCTGCAGCTACGGATCTTGGGATAAGCCAGCCTGCGGTCAGTCGACTGCTTTCTGATCTGGAAAAATCGCTTGGCTTTCAACTTTTTGATCGCCGTGAAGGTCGCTTAGTGCCTTCGCAGGAAGTGCGTTATCTGCAACCCAGCGTAGAGCGTGTTTTGGAATTGATGAAGCAGATCTCGGATGTCAGTCAGGACATAACGCAACGCAAAGCGGGACACATCCGCATCGCATGCTTGCCCGGGTTCGCCACCAGTCACCTTCCTAACGTCATCGCCACGTTTTTAGAAGATCGGCCAGGTGTAACTATGACGATCGAGCCTGACAGACCGGAACGCATTCTCGAGTGGATGATCGGTGAGCAATATGATTTCGGAATCACAGACAGCTTTAACGGGCATCCGGCCGTCGAAAGCAGAGACATCGATGTCCGTACGGTTTGCGTGTTTCCTACCGGACATGAACTGGAAAAACTCTCCGAGGTGACACCTACGGATCTTGCAAATGCCAAGATTATTCACACACGGCGCGACAGCGTTTTTTTTGGACAACTTTCAAAAGCGTTTCAAAACGCCAGCGTCAAACTGAATTCCCACATCGAAGTCAGGCAGTTCACGGCGGCTTGTGAATTGGCGGTAAAAGGTGTCGGGGTTTCCGTGGTGAGCGAGCTGGACGCCGTTCAATATGCAGACAACGGATTGAGCTACCGACCGTTCAAACCGCTCCTGTCACATACACTTTCCCTTGTGCGCCCGATTTTGAAGCAACCATCACTGGTGACGCTTGAGTTTATCGAGCAGTTTCGAGAGAGCCTGGCACCGTTCAAGGCGGATAAACTCCGTCATTGATTGCAGGGTTGCAAACGCTAATATTAGCCGCCAGCAAGCCGCTCGTTTTCTATCATAATAGATAAAACCAAATCTTGAGCGTTTGGAAAAGCCACCAAGATCGACCTCGCCTAACAGCCAAAAGCGGCGAAAAACCGAGTGGTTATGCAGTTGAGCTTGGATGATCTAGCTCCTAACCCTAGGCTACTCTAGTGCCCGCTTTGTCCACTCCTTGCACTTTACCCGACAAACTCTCGTTGCGTGTGGCACGAATGGCTGGTTTTCACGCCGCGTCGCCGAGCCAACTATGATGCGCATACAGCAAAAACTGTGTTACTTGCGCGCGCAGCGAAAAAAGTGAACTCACAGGTTGGGCTCGCTGCCATCATTCTCTGCGGTGTACTCCGACTGGAAGTAAGAGCCCAAATGGATGATGCTGCGACCGGCGCGAATGTCTGCTTTGATCATACGCTGGTGTTTCAGGTATTTGTTAGATTTCCTGCCATAGGTCGTTTTCCTGCCTGCATTGCCGAATTTTCAAGTTAACCTCGTTGGAGACCATCCAGTGAGAAAAACGAATGCCACCAATAGACCTGATTGCCCTACGCCATGAATTTCACAGAATGCCCGAACTCGGGTTTGCTGAAGAAAGCACGAAAGCACGGGTTGCAGGCATCCTAGAAGATCTCGGAATCGAGACCCATGTCGGCGCGGGTGTTGTTGGTGTCCTGAAACGTGGGACAGGCAATCGCGCCATCGGTATAAGAGCTGACATGGACGCACTGCCGATACATGAGGCAAGCAGCCATGACTATGTCTCACAGACGGCTGGTGTGATGCATGCGTGTGGGCATGACGGCCATATGACCATTCTCTTGGGCGCGGCGGCAGCCCTTGCTGAAGAGCCCGATTTCGATGGCACGGTGCTGTTCATTTTCCAACCTAACGAAGAGCACGGATTAGGCGCGCAAGCCATGATCGCCGAGGGTGTGTTGGAGCGTTTTCCAGTTGAGGAAGTCTATGCCATTCACAATCTTCCTGCCGCGCCGGTGGGGCAGATTTCCACGCGGCCCGGTCAGATCTGTTCGAGCGAAAGCCTGTTTGAGATACTGATCGAAGGACAAGGAGGTCACGCCTCCATGCCGCAGGTTGGGCGGGATGCGATTACGATCGGGGCAGAGATTGTGCAGGCCTTGCAAACTATCGTCTCGCGAAAGCTTGCTCCGGGCGCGGGTGTTGTCGTTTCGGTGACGGAATTCCTGACCGATGGTCAGCGCAATGTCCTACCTGGTGTCGCAACCCTCAAGGGGGATGTGCGCGCACGGATGCCCGAAGATCGCGAGGAGGTCGCGCGCCTTATGCGCCAGCTTGTGGACGGTATCGGAGCCGCCCACGGCGTAGAAGTATCTATGACATTCAACACAGAATTCATCGAGACGATCAATGCCCCGGAACAAACTCGCGCAGTCGTAGACGCGGCTCTCGCCTTGGGGCTGGAGACTGAAGGCAATCGCGAACCTATGAGTTTCTCGGAGGATTTCGCACATTTCTCGGCTGCTGTTCCAGGGTGCTTCTTGCTGCTCGGCAACGGGCAAGAGGGGCCGTGTGGCCAGCCCCTCCATTCGGACGATTATGATTTCAACGATGATCTGTTGCCAATTGGGGTCGCGTTTTGGGCGCAACTGGTGCGTGACCGCCTGCCGGTAGCCGGAAACGGATGCGATTAACCATGTTCGATTCCCGTATGAATACGCTTCGCGTTGAAATGGGCAAAAAAGGTCTTGATGTCGCTTTCATCACCGATGACGACAATGTCTATTACCTGTCAGGGTACTACGACTATTTGCATATGGAATTTGGCCGCCCGACCATACTGGTGGTGCCGCGCGACGGCTCCAGCCTGTTGATCACACCCACGATTGACCTCAACACGGCTCAATCTGCGGCGCGTGTAGACAGGATTGCGGCCTGGAATGACGGAATGGGGGCGGAATGGCGCGCTGAATTGCCTGCCGCCGTCAAAGGTGCCAGGCGAATTGGAATAGAGTCCAATCACATGCCAGCCCTTGTGCGCGCATATGTTGATGAACTGGTTGGTGCGCAAAATCTCACCTCGATCACACCGATCCTGTCCGAGATGCGGATGATCAAATCCGACCGAGAACTACTGCTTGCCCGCCATGCAGGTCAGGTCGCAAACGCCATGATGAACGCCGGTCGCGCTGCCATCGGGGATGGTGTGCCGGAATACGAAGTAGCCCTTGCCACATCGCAAGCAGGAACGCGCAAAGCGGCAGAACTTCTGAGCGCCTATTACGATGACGCCGATATGTCACCGAATACGCACTTCCTGCAAATCATGGCTTCAGGTGAGGCAATCACAAAGACCCATCACCGCGCCACCACACGTATCATGCGGCGCGGCGAGCCGGTGTTCCTCTGTTTCTGCGGCATGACCAATTTTCACCGCTTCAAGCTGGGCTTTGACCGAACCTTTTGGATTGGCGAGATTAATGACCCGTCTCAGGCCGCGGTCTATGAGGTCGCACTGGCCAGTCAGCAAGCTGCGCTTAATGCGTTGCGCCCCGGTGTGACAGCAGAAAGCGTTCACGCTGCATATGCAGAAGTTATTCAAGGTGCAGGATACGAGTATCCTTTTCGTTGTGGCCGTGCGACAGGTTTCAGTTTTCTGGAAGCTCCACAATTGGTCACCGGCGACACAACAATACTCCAACCAGGCATGGTTTTTGCAGTGGATGGATCTGTGTCAGTAGATACCTTCCGTGCCCAGATCGGTGACAGCTTTATCATAACGCAAGACGGCCATGAGCCAGTGACCAATCATCCAAAGACAATTGATCAACTCATCTTGTGATCTGTCTTGAATAGCCAGCCCAATTTTAGTGACGCTTCTCTTTGATCGAAAGTGGCTATTGGTTCTGATGCGGCGAAAGTTTACTTTGTCCACTAAGCCGTTATTGGCGCCTTTTTTGGGGAGCCTGTTCCGCCAACTTTGATGTAGGCAGGGCAGGGATGTGATGTCCGCGAAGCCGAAGTTTAGTGATGAAATACGGGTGTCGCAATGCGACGCAGACTTGCGCCAACGCATTGCAGCGGACTCATTTGTAGAACATAATGTTGTGTCTGCCGAAGTTCTCCAAATTGATGTGAATCAGACGGTTCCTGAACTGTCGTACTTCGCAGAGGCAGACTAAGCTTCCAGAAAGGAGCGGGCCTCGAAAGCTACCATTCAAATGAGTAACTCCAATGCCCGCTTCGTCCCGCATAGCAGAAATTTAGTGACGAGTTGTGTATGTTGGGTTCGCGCCTATATCTGACATTTCAATTGCGTTCCGCAACCAGCGTCGCAGAACCGCCCGTAGTACCAACGCTGCGGGCGTTCTGATTTGTACCAAGAGCCAATAAACACTAACCAATTATGTGGTGATGTTTGTCTAAGATTCTGGTTCGGAACGATTGATCATAAAGACCAGTCAATCCCCTAAGACACCAGTTTGAATCCGCAATCTTACCCCTGAACGACCGATTGCCGCTGCACACCTAACCCTTCAATACCCAGCTCCATCTGGTCGTTGGGTTTGAGATAAACCTGCGGATTCTGACCCATGCCAACACCCGGAGGGGTCCCGGTCGAGATTACGTCTCCCGGTTGCAACGACATGAATTGTGACAAGTGAGAAACCACTGTCGCCACACTAAAGTGCATGGTTCTGGTCGATCCATCCTGATAACGCCGACCATTCACGTCCAAATACATAGACAAATTCTGAGGATCCGGAACCTCATCCCGTGTCACCAGCCAGGGGCCGATTGGGCCGAATGTGTCTGCGGATTTGCCTTTGACCCACTGGCCAGAGCGATGCAGCTGAAAGTCGCGCTCCGACAAATCGTTCACCACACAATAACCGGCCACGTGATCCAGTGCCTCGGCCTCGGATACGTATTTGGTGGGCTTTCCGATCACCACACCCAGTTCGACCTCCCAATCCGTTTTGACCGAACCACGCGGGATTTCTACCGTATCGTAGGGCCCCATAATGGCAGAGGTGGCTTTGAAAAAGATCACTGGTTCTGCGGGCAATTCCATTCCGCTTTCGGCGGCGTGATCTGCATAGTTCAGCCCGATGCAGATGAACTTGCCAACGTGCCCCACGCAGGCACCGATGCGCGGATTGCCTTCGACAATCGGCAACGAGGACGGGTCGAGTGCGCGGAGACGTGCTATACCTTCATCGCCCAAGACATCGCCGGCTATATCGTCCACAACGCCCGTAAGATCACGGATAGCGCCGTTGTTGTCCAGAACTCCGGGTTTCTCTGCGCCGACCGGCCCATAGCGTAAAAGCTTCATGTCTCGCTCCTCTATTGATCAGGTGGTCCAGCCGCCATCGATGGCAAAGGGCTGGCCTGTGGTGTAGGCGCTGGCGTCGCTTGCAAGATACAACGCAAGTTCCGCCACTTCCTCGGCCGTACCGATCCGCCCCATAGGTTGACGTGCGATAAAGTCAGTCATTGCCTTGTTGTAGTCACCCGTCGCACGCAGGCGGTCATGTAGGCTCGGACTGTCGACTGTTCCCGGGCAGATCGCGTTGCAACGGATGCCTTGAGTCACGAAATCGGCTGCAACCGATTTGGTCAGGCCGATCACTGCCGCCTTGGACGCGCAATAGGCAAATCGGTTCGGAACGCCGGTCAAAGATGACGCAACTGATGACATGTTGATGATGGAACCGCCTCCGTTCTCGATCATCGCAGGCAGTATCAGGCGGATGAGCCGGTACATCGCCTTTACATTCAGGTCGAAGCTGAAATCCCAGTCTTTGTCGGAGCATTCCAGAATCGATCCGGCCGCGACGAAACCAGCGCAGTTAAAGAGCACGTCCAAAGGTGGCAGTGCTGACGTCGCGGCTTGAACTGCATCGGCATCCGTCACATCCAGTTTCAGGGTCTCAATCCCGTTGATGAGCGCCAACTCAGCCAGCGAAGCGTCATTGATATCACTGGCAATTACGCGCGCGCCCTCAGCAGCAAAAAGCTCGGCCGAAGCGCGCCCGATCCCCTGACCGGCGGCTGTTATCAGGACGGTCTTACCGGGCAGGCGGTTGGAAGGGGAATGGGAAGCCATCGTCTCTCTCACACTTGTTCTGGTAGCAGTTCAGTGGGGATATCCTGATAGCAGACAGGCCTCAGGAAGCGCCGGATCGACAGGGTCCCGACCGAGGTTGCGCCAAAATTCGTCGATGCCGGATAGGGGCCGCCATGCACCATGCTATCGCAAACCTCGACGCCGGTTGGGAAGCTGTTGGCCAGAAGACGGCCGGCCTTGCGCTCCAGCAACGGCAGCAAGGCTTGTGCAGCCGGCTTGTCACCTTCATCCAGATGCAGCGTGCAGGTTAACTGGCCTTCAATGGCCCGTGCGATTTGTTGCATCTGCTCTGTGTCGCGTGCACGTACGACGATGCCGAGCGGACCAAACACCTCTTCCTGAAGTTTGTGGTCGGCCAGCCAGTCGTCTCCGGAAACGGTGAACAGATAGGGGGCCGCATCACGCGTCGCACAGCCTGTTCCCATGATTTGCGTCACACCGGTGCCTGAAGCCACGCGCGCCACACCGTCACGATAGGCACTCGCGATCCCATCGGTCAGCATGGTCTGCTCCGCTACTGCAGACAATCCCACTTCAGCGGCTGCTTGGAACACATCCGTGTCCGGCCCGTCGATGATGACCGCTATGCCCGGATTGGTGCAGAACTGGCCCACGCCCATGGTCAGCGAGCCGGACCAGCCTGTACCGATCTCGGCTCCGCGTGCCGATGCGGCCTGCGGCAGGATAAACATCGGGTTGACCGAGCCCAGCTCGCCAAAGAATGGAATGGGTTCGTCGCGTTGTGCGCACAGGTCAAACAAGGCGCGGCCCGCGCGCAGCGAACCGGTAAACCCAACGGCTCGGATCATGGGGTGATTTGCTAAGGCTGTGCCGACCTCTATCCCGTCGCTTTGGATTACTGAAAACACGCCGGGATGGGTGTGCGTGGATTTAATCGCAGCATCGATGGCCTGTGCCACGATTTCGCCGGTGCCGGGATGCGCTGGATGGCCCTTGACCACCACCGGACAGCCGGCAGCCAGCGCCGCAGCAGTGTCCCCGCCCGCGACCGAGAAAGCCAACGGGAAATTCGAGGCCCCAAATACCGCCACTGGCCCCAGCGGGCGCTGGATCATATGCAAATCCGGGCGTGGCAACGGCGCGCGGTCGGGCAGGGCAGGGTCTCGGCGCAGGTCCAGGTAATCACCGTTCTCAATGTGATCGGCGAACAGGCGCAGCTGGCCAACGGTGCGGCCACGTTCACCCTGCAAGCGCGCCTCGGGCAGGCCGGTTTCCTGGGTTCCGATCTGGGTTATCGCATCGCCACGCGTATCAATCTCATCGGCGATCTTACGCAGCAGCGCTGCGCGCTCGGCGCGGGTGGACCAGCCGAAGCTAGCGAAGGCTTCTTCTGCCGCCTCAACAGCAGCATCCACCTGCGCGGGTGTACCCACAGGAAAGGTATGACTTGGGCCATGTGCGGGCTCCGAGGTAAAACTCGCGTCCGAGCCAACCCATTCGCCAGCAATCAGGTGTTTTCCGTTCAGCATGTTCATAGCTTTCTTACAGCAGGCCGCGTTGGGCGAGGTTGCGCATCAGGTGTGAAACTCCGAACGTCCATTCCGGACACTCGGTCGACAGGCGCACGGTGTTGGTCAGCGCACCCAGCTTGTCGTTTGAAATCGTGACGATATCACCCAGCTTATGAGTGAACCCGCCCCCCGGAGTATCGCGATCTTGTGTCGGAGCAAAGAGCGTTCCGAGAAACAGCATGAACCCGTCCGGGTATTGGTGATGTCTTCCGATCGTTTGCTGCACCAGATCTGCCGGATCGCGGCTGATCTGGGACATTGAGGAACTACCGTTCAGAACAAACCCGTCCGGGCCGGCCACGGTCAACGTCAGTTCGGCCTGACGCACATCATCAAGCGTGAAACTGTCATCGAACAACCGGATCATCGGCCCAATCGCACATGAGGCATTGTTGTCTTTGGCCTTGCTCAGCAACAGGGCCGAGCGCCCCTCGACATCGCGCAGGTTCACGTCGTTGCCAAGCGTTGCACCCTTGATCTTTCCCTGCGAATTCACGGCCAACACAATTTCGGGTTCGGGATTGTTCCAGGTCGAGATCGGATGCAGCCCGATTTCAGCACCAAAGCCGACCGAAGACAGAGTCTGCGCCTTGGAAAAGACTTCGGCATCCGGACCGATGCCAACTTCAAGATACTGGCTCCACAAGCCTTCCTCGATCAGCGCTTCTTTGACTTTGGCGGCCTCTGCCGAGCCGGGGGTGATATTCGACAGGCTGTCCCCGATCCGCGCGCCGATACGCGACCGGATGGCATCGGCTTGACCCGGATCACCGGCGGCTTGTTCCTCGATCACCCGTTCAACCATCGAACCCGCGAAAGTAACCCCACAGGCCTTGACCGCCTGCAGATCGCACGGGGCGAGCCATTGGTGACTCGCACCCAGAGGGCCCAAAACCTCACCCGATGCGGTGCGCGTATAAGCAGCCGCGTCATCACGTTCGAGAATATCCCGGACGGTTGGCGCCGTTTTCGCGGTGATGTCGATCAATTGCCCGCCGCGCAGTGTCACGACACAAGGGCCGATTCCGGGGCGTTCAACACGCCCAAGCCACAGCCCGTCAGAATCCAGATTTGGAAAGGTCATTTCAGTCCATGAGGTTATAGGCCTGGGCGGCGTTCCCACCCAACACTGCATTGCGTTCGGTATTGCTCAGCGCGCTCAGCAGCGCATCCGTCGTTTCCTGCCAGCGTTGATAGCTGCTGGCCAGTGTGCAGACCGGCCAATCGCTGCCCCAGATCAACCGTGACGGGCCAAACGTGTCCAGCAGTTGATCCACATAGGGGCGCAGGTCGTCAATTGTCCAATCCGGTTCGGCTTCGGTGACCAGGCCCGACAGCTTGCACCAGGCATCCGTGTCGCGGGCAAGTGCGGCCATATCCTCGGCCCAGCCAGAAATCAACTTGTCTCGGATCAATGGCTTCGATCCGTGGTCAATCACAACACGCATCTGCGGGTGGCGTGCCAGAAGCTGCCGCAACGGGCCAAGATGTTGAGGCAGGGTCAGGGCATCAAAGGTCAGGTCATGGCGCTGCAGGGCCTCAAACGCCGGGGTCAGAGCGTCCTTCATCATCCAGTCTTGATCAGGGATGTCTTGAATCATTGGCCGCAAACCAACCAGAGCAAGGTGCTTGGACAGGTTTTCGATCTGTGCGGGCGCATCAGCGGCTTCGAAATCGACCCATCCGACGACACCTTTGATGAACGATGTCTGATCGGCCAGGGACAGCATGTATTCCGTCTCGGCTACCGTCGGCGCAGCCTGGACCAACACGGTGCCTTCGATACCTGCCGCAGCAAGCAAGGGTTGTAGATCCTCAGGCGTGAAATCCCGGTAAATCGCGCTCAACTCTGGCGTCAGCCAGCCATAGTCGCCTCGGGCCAGTGCCCAGAAATGCTGATGCGCATCGATCCTCATCCGATGACACCTTTTTTGAGGATAATATTGCCATAGAGCCTGCGTTCTCCGGTCTGCACAATGGCGAAGGCGCTGGCGGCGCGATCATAGAAAGCAAACCTCTCCAACCCCTGGATTCGGGCGGGGTTGTCCGCTGTCTCGTTGATGATGCTCTGAAAATCGGCTACGGCTGCAGGCACTGCCTCCGGATCATCAACCACCTGCATCGTCAGCGCCGGATCGGGCGCGAATGTATCCAGTGGCATGACGGAAAGCACCGCCTGTAGCATCTCGCTGGCCGAGGACCCGTCGGCGCGGATGCACTCTGGCCCAATGCTCGTGCCCGGGAAATTCGCGTCTGCAATCACGATCTCGTCGCCATGACCCATGGCCCTGAGGGCATAAAGCAGCTCTGGCGACAGGATCGGGTTTATGTCACGCAGCATTGGCGGCCTCTTTTGGCAATGGTGCGTCGGGGCGGATCAGACCTTCGGTGCGCAGATCGGACCAAAGTGCTGCAGGGATGTCACGATCCAGCAGGGCGACATTAGCCTGCACTTCGGCAGCGCTCACGGCCCCGGGGATCACGGTTTTGACGCAGGGATGGCCCATAACAAACTGCAGTGCGGCGGCAATCAGGGGAGTGTCATGCGCGGCGCAGACCGCTTCGATCTTGCGCACCCGGTCCAGAGTATCCTCGGGGGCGTCGGCGTAGTTGTATTTGGCCCCCGGAACGGCACCAGTGGCTAGAATGCCGGAATTGTAGGGCCCACCCAGAATGATCCCCACATCCCGTTTCTCACAAAGCGGCAGGAAGCTGTCCAATGCCTCTTGTTCCAGCAGCGTATAGCGACCCGCCAGCAGAAAGCCGTCGAAGTCACCAAGTCCCAGCATTTTTTCGCAAACCTGCCATTCGTTCACTCCGGCACCGATGGCCGCAATCTCACCGGCATCGCGCAGCTCGGCCAGAGCCTTGTAGCCGCCGCCATCGAACAGCTCACGCACCTTGGCGTCCGACATTTCCTGACTGCCCTGGCTAAAGACACACACATCATGGACCAACAGGATATCGGCATTGGCGACGCCGATCCGCTCGCGACTGGCCTCATATGACCGCATGACGCCATCGTAGGTGTAGTCAAATACGATGCGTTTCTGCGGTACGTCGACAAAAGCTTCGGGGGTCACCTCATGCGGTTCGCAATCCAGCAAAAGACGACCGATCTTGGTCGACAGCTGGATGTTCTCGCGGCCAAAGCGGGTGATCGCCTCGCCGAACCGATGCTCAGACCGGCCAAGCCCGTATTGCGGCGCGGTGTCGAAAAACCGGATGCCTGCGTCAAAAGCAGCCTGCAATGCCGCCTGCGCGTCTTCTTCGGTAACTTTGCGATACAGGTTCCCCAACGGCGCTCCGCCAAATCCCATCCGCGTCAGGGGAACGGGTCGCGCGGTACGGCTATTAAGCAATTCTGTCTGTGAAACGGTCATCCTGCCTCGCTGTTCGGCTGTTGGGTGGGTTTGAACAGATGTGGTTGCTGTTGTTCCAGCTGTTCGATGCGCGGCATCAACTGACCCAGATGAGAGCGCATCGCATCCTGAGCGCCCTGTTCGTCGCGGGCAGAGATCGCGTCGAAGATTGCCCGATGCTCTGCCAGCGTTTCAGCGATCCGCCCTGGTGTCGGCAGCAACAGCATCCGGGCCCGGCTGACCTGCAGCGAGACGGTTTGGGCCACGTCTGCGAGGCGGCGAAAACCGGTGAATTCCATCAGCAGAGCGTGGAACTCTTCATCAGCCTGATAGAAGCCGGGAATGTCGTCATCCTCGATCAACAGTTCTTGCAGGCGCATGTTGCGGCTCAGCCGCTTGCGCTGATCATCCGTCAGATCGCGCGCCACCTTGGCAACCGTTGCAAGTTCCAGCGCTTCGCGCAGAAAAACGCCCTCGCGGATTTCTTCCATCGAGAAATAAGACACACGCGTGCCCGATTGCGGCACCACATCCACCAGCCCTTCTGAGGCAAGGCGGGCAATCGCATCTGCGACAGGGGCGCGTGAGACCCCAAGGCGTTCGCACACAGGCACCTTACGCAGATTCGCGCCGGGCGGAAAATCCAGCGCCAGAATCGCCTGTTTCAGGGACTGATGCACACGCTGGGTCAATGACCCTTCGGTTGTCGTGATCTCGGGCAGCAAAGCAGCATCAATATCTTGGAGTTTGGTCATATCTCGTGATTTAGCATTCTAACATGTTAGTTGACAAGAGGTGAAGTTCACCTTAGCAACATGATTCAAGCAAGCGAGGGAGTGATGCAAGCACAAGGCGGCACAAATATACTTGAAGGCGCTGTACGCGACGTTGTGAAGCTTAACCCACATGACAACGTCGTCATTGCGCTGCGTGATCTGCAGGCAGGTGAGCGCCCCGCGTCTGTGCCTGTTCCCCTGATCGCGCCTGTTGCACGGGGTCACAAGATTGCCGTCACACCCATTCAGCCCGGTGAGAATATCATCCGCTATGGTCAGATTATCGGTCAGGCCAAATCCGGGATTGCCCCCGGTGAGCATGTGCATGTGCACAACCTTGGCATGGGCGCGCATCAGCAGGATTATGCATATGCAAGCGCAAACGCTCCGCTACCAGCTATTGCTGAGGCGCGGACATTCGCGGGCTACCACCGTGCCGACGGCAAAGTGGGAACACGGAATTACATCGGAATTCTGACCACCGTGAATTGCTCGGGCTCCGTGGCGCGCTTCATTGCCGAAGCGGCTGAGAAATCGGGGCTTTTGGACGGCTTTCCAAATGTCGATGGTGTGGTCCCGATCGTGCATGGCACTGGCTGCGGGATGTCGGGGAAGGACGAGGGTTACGCCACCCTGTTCCGTACTCTGGCCGGGTATGCTCAACATCCGAATTTCGGCGGCATCCTTCTGATCGGATTGGGCTGTGAGGTGATGCAGGTGGCCGATCTGGTTGGTGGCCGCCCAATTCGTCCTGATGGCGCATTGCGTTATATGACCATTCAGAATGAGGGCGGAACACGCCGCACCATCGAGCGTGGGCTTGAAGAGTTGCGGGGCATTGCTGAACTCGCGGATCAGGCCGAGCGCGCCCCGGCGCCGGTGAGCGCCATTACCGTGGGTATGCAGTGCGGTGGTTCCGATGGGTATTCGGGGATCACGGCAAACCCCGCGTTGGGATACGCCTCGGATCTGCTGGTGCGTCACGGCGGTACGACGATCCTGTCGGAAACCTCGGAAATCTACGGGGCTGAACATCTTCTGACCCGACGGGCCGAGACGGTTGAGGTTGGAGAGAAGCTGATCGAACGCATCCATTGGTGGGAAGATTACACAGCCCGCAACGGCGGTGAGATGGACAACAACCCCAGCCCCGGTAACAAACGCGGCGGGCTGACCACCATTCTGGAGAAATCGTTGGGCGCTGTCGCCAAGGGTGGTACCGCGCCGCTGCGCGATGTCTACAAATTTGGTGAGAAGGTCGACAAGCACGGGTTTGTCTTCATGGACAGTCCCGGCTTTGATCCTTGCTCGGTTACCGGGCAGGTGGCCTCGGGCGCGAACCTGGTTGTGTTTACCACCGGGCGCGGCTCGGTCTCGGGCTATCAGCCCACGCCTTGTATCAAGCTATCCACCAACTCGGAAATGTATGCCCGCATGGCAGACGACATGGACCTGAACTGCGGCGACATCGTTACCGACGGCGTCAGTATCGAGGCGAAGGGCGAAGAGCTGTTCGAGATGCTCATCCGTGTCGCCTCGGGCGAGAAAACCAAAAGTGAGGAACTTGGCTTTGGGGGCGTCGAATTCGTGCCCTGGCAAATCGGCGCGGTGATGTAATCGCGTAGCCCTGGGGGAGAGGGGCTTATGGGAGGAGAAATGACAAAACTGGTCGACATGACGGGGATTGATAAACACTTCCCCGGTGTGCACGCGCTGAAAACCGTGCAGTTCGATCTGTTTCCGGGCGAGGTTCACGCACTGATGGGCGAAAACGGAGCCGGAAAAAGCACGCTGATGAAAATCCTTTCAGGGATTTATCAGCGCGACGGTGGTGATCTGGCAATCGAAGGCAAGTCGGTCAGCCCGACCACCCCGCGTGAGGCGCAGGATCTGGGTATTGGCATCATCCATCAGGAATTGAGCCTGATGAACGATCTCACCGTTGCGCAGAATATCTTCATCGGGCGCGAACCGCGCAAAAGCTTTGGTCGTCTGGATGAGGCTGCATTGAACGCGCAGACCGCCGAAATCTTTGCCTCAATGAACCTGTCGCTAGACCCCAAAACATTGGTCGGCAGTCTGACCATCGCGAAACAGCAGATGGTCGAGATCGCCAAGGCACTATCTTACCGGTCGAAAGTGCTGATCATGGATGAACCTACGGCGGCGTTGAATGACGCCGAGATCGCCGAGCTGTTCGTGATCATCCGCCGCCTCAAGGCCGAAGGCGTGGGCATCGTTTACATCAGCCATAAAATGGATGAGCTGAAGCAGATCGCCGACCGGGTAACCGTCATGCGCGATGGGGAATATGTGGGCACGGTGGGTGCCGCTGAAACGCCGATCAGCCAGATCATCGCGATGATGGTGGGGCGCGAGGTGAACGAGGAACCTCTGGACGTGCCCGATCTGGGCGATGCCGAGGTCTCGCTGCAAGTCACGGGTCTGAGCCGCAGCAAGGAAATTCAGGATGTCAGTTTTTCGGTTCAGAAGGGCGAAATACTGGGCTTTGCCGGACTGATGGGCGCCGGCCGAACCGAAGTTGCGCGGGCAATCTTCGGTGCCGATCCAAAAGATGCCGGAGAAATCTGGGTGCATGGTCAGGTGGTCTCGATCAAATCGCCGACCGACGCGGTGAAGGCTGGGATCGGGTATCTGTCCGAAGATCGCAAACACTTCGGCCTCGCCACCGGAATGAACGTCCGGGACAACATCGCGCTGGCCTCGATGGACCTGTTCACAAATACGGGCGGCGTTCTGAATGACAGTGAAGTCAGCACGACGGCCAAGGGCTATATCGCGCAGTTGGGTATCCGCACGCCTTCAGATGTGCAGGAGGTCAGGCTGCTGTCCGGGGGCAATCAGCAAAAGGTGGTTATCGCAAAATGGCTGCTGCGCGATTGCGACATCCTGATCTTCGATGAACCCACCCGCGGCATCGACGTGGGCGCGAAATCCGAGATTTATAAACTACTGGAAGAGCTGGCCGAGCAGGGCAAGACGATCATCGTGATCTCGTCTGAACTGCCAGAAATCATGCGCCTCAGCCATCGCATTGCCGTGATGTGCGAGGGCCGACTGACCGGCATTCTACCCGGCGGAAAAGACACCACTCAAGAAGACATCATGCATCTGGCCACGCAGCGCGCGGCGGCGATGCAGGTAACAGGGACAGTCCAATGACCACAGCTACGGATATCGACAAGAAGAAACCCCTCGCGGGCCTGTCGGAAAGCGGTGCCTATCAAAAACTGCTGGCGTTCGCGAGTTTGATCGCCCTGCTGATCGGCTTCTCGATTGCGTCGCCGAATTTCATGCAGACCTCGAACATGATTGCGATCCTGCAGGCGACCTCGGTCAATGGGGTGCTGGCCGTGGCTGCGACGCTGATCATCATTACCGGCGGGATCGACCTGTCGCTGGGCACATTGATGACCTTCTGTGCGGTGATCGCCGGCGTTGTTCTGACCTATCTGGGGATGCCCTTGCTTTTGGGTGTCGCAGCGGCCATCGCGGCGGGGGCGCTTTGCGGTCTGTGCTCGGGCACGTTTGTGGCCAAGATGAAGATCCCGCCCTTCATTGCGACTTTGGGCATGATGCTAATCCTCAAGGGCATGTCGCTGGTGATCTCGGGCACGCGGCCGATCTATTTCAACGACACGCCGGGCTTTGACCAGATTTCGCGCGGGTCGCTGATCGGAGAGGTTTTTCCTGCCTTGCCCATCCCCAATGGAGTGCTGATCCTGTTCCTGGTGGCCATCGCGGCCTCGTACATTCTGGGGCGCACGGTGCTGGGGCGGTATACCTTTGCGCTGGGATCGAACGAAGAGGCGGTGCGCCTGTCGGGGGTGAACACCGACATGTGGAAGATGCGCATCTATGCGCTGGCCGGAGCCATCTGTGGCATTGCCGGTATCCTCATCGCCTCGCGCCTGAATTCTGCGCAACCCGCGCTGGGCCTGGGCTACGAGCTGGAGGCCATCGCTGCTGTTGTCATCGGGGGCACGTCCCTGTCCGGCGGACGCGGCACCATTCTGGGAACTCTGATCGGAGCCCTGATCATGGCCGTGCTGACAAACGGTCTGCGTGTGCTGTCCGTCGCGCAGGAATGGCAGACCGTTGTCACCGGCGCGATCATTATTCTGGCCGTCTATGCCGACATGGCGCGGCGCAAGAAAACGGGTTGATCAAAAGGCATAACGAAAGACCAAAACGACCAACTGGAGGAGAAATCATGTTATCACGTCGTTTCATTCTGGGGGCGCTGAGTGCGGCAACCCTGGCAGGCCCCGCCTCGATGGCGGCTGCAGAAGACATTTACATCCCGCTGGTATCCAAAGGTTTCCAGCACCAGTTCTGGCAGGCGGTGAAGTCCGGGGCTGAACAGGCGGCGGACGAATTCAACGTCACCATCACCTTCGAAGGCCCGGACAACGAAACAATGGTCGACCGCCAGATCGACATGCTGGCTGCTGCCTTGGCCAACAATCCCAAGGCTATCGGATTTGCTGCATTGGACAGCCAGGCCGCGATCCCGCTTCTGAAACAGGCCAATGAAAAGGGTATTCCGGTCATCGCCTTCGACAGCGGTGTCGACAGCGATATCCCCCTTTCAACCGCGACCACCGACAACCTGGCTGCGGCCGGTCTGGCGGCGGACAAGATGGCCGAGAAAATCGGCGGCAAGGGTAAGGTCGCCGTCGTGGCACATGACCAGACCAGCCGTACAGGTATTGATCGCCGCGATGGCTTTGTGAATCGGATGGCCGAAAAGTACCCGGATATCGAAGTTGTCACGGTTCAGTATGGACAGGGCGATCACCTGAAATCTACAGAGGTGACCAAGGCGATCCTGACCGCGAACCCGGACCTGAATGGTATTTTCGGCACCAACGAGGGCTCGGCCATCGGCGTGGTGAACGGGGTGCAAGAACTGGGTACCGAAGGGTTGGTCATCATCGGCTATGACAGCGGCAAAGCGCAGAAAGATGCCATCAAGAGCGGCCTGATGGCCGGCGCAATCACTCAGAACCCCGTGGGTATCGGGTATGAAACCGTGAAAGCTGCGGTTGCTGCGCTGAACGGTGAAGAAGTCCCGAACCTGATCGACACGGGCTTCTACTATTATGATGCATCAAACATTGACGATCCCAAGATCGCGGCCGTTCTTTACGACTGATAAACGCCACTCACTTGAGCCTGTCTGGCCCAGCCTGTTTGGTTGGGCCAGATGCGTTTGAACAAGTTTGGCCTTTGGCTACATGCAGCCCCATCTTTGCGTCGCACGACAGGGCCCGGTTTAAGCTTTGAGAGTGCGAAACAAGCCTATTCACGCACTAGCCAGAAGCTTCGGATCCAGGGGCCGGCATCAGAATTCCAGCTCGCCTTGATAACCAAATAGTGCAGGTAGCCCGCCGGTGTGCAGCATGACAACCTTCTGGCCGGGTTTGATTTGTTCCGTCGCCAGCAAGTCCAGCAACCCGGAGAAGGTCTTTGCAGTATAAACAGGGTCGAGGAATATGCCTTCGGTTCTGGCCATCTTCTCCAGCGCAGACCGAGTTTTGTCACTGATCTTGCCATAGCCCGGAGGCAGGGCGGTATCGGTGACATGTATCCTTTCGAGTAACGGTTCCGGCTCTATGGCCAAAAGATCGGCCAGTTTTTGCAGTACGATCTCCATCCGTGCGCTTTGTTGATTGCGGTCTCGTCGGACGCATACGCCAAAGATCGAGGCTGGGCTTCCTGTCAGTGCGATTCCTGTCAATAGGCCGCCATGCGTTGCTCCGCTGCCCGAGGGGACTACGACCGCATCAAAGTCGCGCATCTGTTCATACAATTCCAGACCGGCAGCAACGTAACCCAACGCGCCCAGAGGCGGGTGATGAAGCCCCAGATGTATGACATAGGGTTTGCGTCCCTGTGCAGCCAGTTCCTCTGCACGTGCATGGAGCGCTGCATCCGCGCCGGCTTCGTCCTCTCCTTCAGGGTAACTCATATGCTCCGCCCCGAGGATTTTGGCGAGCATCACGTTACCTGACGTGTAATAATCCGGCCCCATTTCCGGAACGCGTTCTTCCAGTTGCAGGACGGATCGCATGCCCAGTCGGGCGGCGGCCGCCGCCGCCGAGCGCACATAGTTGGACTGAACCGCGCCGGTGATCAGAACGGTGTCAGCACCTTGTCGGAGCGCATCGCCGAAATAGAACTCGAGCTGCCGTGTCTTGTTCCCTCCGAACCCAAGCCCTGTCAGGTCGTCGCGTTTGAGCCAGAGTTCAATTCCGAGCTCGGCAGACAGCCTGTCCAATCGTTCCAGTGGCGTTGGTCCGGACATAAAATCAGCCCGCGGAAATCGTGCCAGAAGGTCGTTATGGTTCATGATCCACCCACCGAAACTATGCCATCACATAGGCACGTTGAAAAAGGACACAGCAGGCAATCAGCGAAACCACGCGAATGGCTGCCTTGACGAGGGATTGTGGCAGGTAAGGACCGATGACGCGACCCAATAAGCTGCCAATCAGCGTGATCACGGCAAAGCCCATTACCTGCGTGTCTGCTGAAACGGCTCGCACGTTGGGTAAGCTGTGCAGCAGAAACGCGACGCCATAAGCCACCAGTGCGATAGGTTGGACCAATTTGGCGACGTCCTTTGCCGATCGTCCCTTTGCAATCAAACCAAACACCATCAGAGGGCCAGGCGTCGCGGCCCATACAGTCGCAAGTCCGGACAAGCCCGATACGAAGGTGAAGCCAGTTGTTCCGATTGCCTTGTGAAGAGGTATCAGCGTTGTGACCAATCCGATCAGCAAAAGGCTGGCTGTCAGGGCCAGCACGAAAGCCTCGCTCAACATCGGATAAACCGCCAGGCCAACGACTATTCCGATAAGGCATCCTATGATCGCGGTCAGGATTGTCCGCCGTTCCAGGGTTAGTACGCGCCGATCCGTGGCGACTGCGGAAACGATTGTGTTCAATAGCAGCAGAACCGGAATGGCCGTGGACGTACCCAGAAGGATCATCATCGGTGGGCCAGCAACGATGCTGAACCCGATACCGATCCCGACCTGCAGAATAGCGCCCAGACAGATGGCGATCATCAGCAGGTACAACTCTACGGTCAATTCAAACTCCCAAGGTCACAGCCACTTCTTACGTCTGCTGATGTATCCAGAGTTTCAGGTCATGGTCCATGCCGTTTTGTTGAAGCGAATGATCGGCCAACGTCATGCAGCGTCATCACGACCAGGGCATAATCCCGGAATAGCGACCGCGAACCGCAACGGAATGCGCCATCTGAGCAAGCGTCGTCAGGTCGAAGACAGGCAGTTGAAGCTCCTCCTGAATTTGCGCCGCATAGGGGGGCAGGTCGGTACATTCCAGCACCAGAGACCGAATATCCGGTGCCTGACGTTTCAGGCGGCGGGCGGCGTCCATAACCTCGGCCTCGATCAGATCGGTGTCCATACGGGTGCGGGTGTTCCGCAGGATTACTTCGGCGAATTCGCTTGTATCCTCCAGGCCCTGCACAGCGACCGGGATACTGGCTGCTCCGACACCTTCGAAATGGCGTGGTGTCAGCGCGGACGCATCTGCAGTCAGCACACCGACCGGAGCACTTGCGCCTGTCATATGATAAGCCAGCGGCACCTGGATCAGACTTGAGGCAAAGACCGGCACGGAAACGGCTTCGGCGAGTTCCTTTTGAAACAGAGCCAGAAAACCGCAGCTGCCGGTGATCGCGCGCACTCCTTCGGCCTCCAACCGTTGGACGCCTTTGATCAGTGGGGCCAGCAACTCGGGCGTTGGGTTGTTCAGCAGGGTGGGGACGGTGATACCGTCTATCATCTCGTAGAGCACGGGAAACGGCAGGCTGGACGGGTTTTTGATATGACCGGGCGGCTTGGGAAAATAGCTTTCAAGGCACAATACACCAATGGATGCACCGCAGATATTCTGACCGCCATTGTAAATCGGCATGGTGTTCGAATCCTTTCGATATCGCAGGTTAGAACCGGGCCGCCGAAAACGGGGCCAGATCGACGTTCGGGCTACGACCAGACACGAGATCGGCCACAAGCTCACCGGTTTTCGGGGCCATCATCAGCCCGTAATGAGAATGCCCGAACGCTGCAAAGAGCCCGTCCATGCCGTCAAGTTGCCCAAGCGCAGGCAAGCTGTCGGGAAAGGAGGGGCGTCGTCCCATCCAGAATTGCGCTTGGCCGGTATCAAGGTCTGGAACCATGGATTTGGCCTGATCGGTCAGGATCTTCTTTTTGCGCGGATCGGCAGGGGCATCTATGCTTGCGAATTCGGCGGTGCCGGCGACCCGCAGACCGCCTTGCATCGAACTGGCGACCACTTTTGCATCCACATCCATGATTGAGTTGTTCAGACTGACTGAGGCGGCCGGAAATTCGACATGATAGCCGCGCTCGGCGACGAGAGGGACGGTCAAGCCCAGTGGTTTCAGCAGATCGACCGACCACACTCCGGCTGCCAGTATGACATGCCGGGCGTACAATGTTCCTTGCCCGGTAGCGATCTGCCAGCCGCTGTCTATGTCGCGCGTCAGCCCGGTGACCTCGGTTCGTAAGATTTCAGCGCCTTGCCTGCGGGCCTTGTCGGCCAGAACCGCCCCCATACGTCCCGGCGAAGTCACCCGCGCCTGTCCTTTGATCACAATCGCGGCTTTGAACGCATCCGTCAGCGCAGGTTCGAGCCTTCGCAATTCAATGCCATCTATCCGCTCAAGATCACCGCCTTTTTCCCGCCGGATCAAATAGTCCAGCCCATCCAGATTGGCCTGTTCGGGACGGCGGAATGCGTGAACGTAGTAGCTGTCAGCGATCAGGTCTTCGTGCCCGGTGCCGCGCAGATGCCTGCGATACAGATCGATGGACGGTCGGCATAAAAGCTCCATCGCGTCCGAGACCTCGCGCACGGTCTTTTCGCCGGAATTGCTCAGAAACCGCATGCCCCATGGGATCATCTTAGGCCAGAAGGCAGGTCGGACTGAGAGCGCACTTTTGGGGTCCATCAACATCTGCGGAAGTTTCTTCCAGATGCCCGGAACCGCTTGTGGGATGATCGACCACGGGGACACGACGCCCGCGTTCCCGAACGACGTTTCCTGTCCGGGCTCGCCTCGATCGACGAGCCTAACCGGGATACCGCGTTCCTGCAGTGACAGGGCGCAGCAAATTCCGACGATCCCCGCGCCGATGATGGTGACTTGTTCTGTCATCGTATCAGGCCGGCGAAGGGCTTCTGTTACGGCCGATCAACTGGGTGACAATGACCGGCGAGGCGACGGCCAGTGCGATCAGGTCCGCCATCAGTGATGGTGCCACAAAGATCACACCGGCGATGGCCATCAGAATCCGCGACGCAATGTTCAGCGGTTTTAACCAGTAGCCGACGACAGCAGCGGACAGTGCAATGACACCAGCGATGCAACTGGTAGCGGTGTAGGTGAATTCCCACAGATTGAACCCGGTCGAAGACACGAACAGCAAAACCGGAGCATAGACGAAAGCCATGGGTGCAATCACCTTGCCCAACCCAAGTGTGAAGGCGGACAAACCGGTTCGGAACGGGTTGGAATTGGCAATCGCCGCTGCCGCATAGGCCGATGTGCAGACCGGAGGCGTGATCTCGGACACCACTCCATAGTAGAGAACGAACAGGTGGCTGGCGATGGGTGGAACGCCCAGCTGTGCCAGTGCAGGTTGTGCGACCGAAACCAGCATGATGTAGAGAGCCGTGGTTGGGATACCCGCCCCCATCAGGATGCAGACGATGGCGATGAAGACCAACGAGATGAAAAGTTGCAGGTCTTCCATGGCAAACAGCTGAAAACTGCCGAACGAGATCATGTTATAAAGATCCGACGCCAGATTGCCCGCGCCTTGCGTCACCATGAAGCCGATGCGGAAGCCGATGCCGGTGGTGTTGATCACGCCCACGACGATGCCAACCGCAGCGGCTGCGGCGCCTACGGCCAGAGAGTATTTCACGCCCAACTCGACCGCCTGCAGCATCTCGGGCACTTCGATACGTTTCTGCGGGTTCAGCGTGGCGATGACGGACAGACCGCACAGGATCGCGGTCATGGTCAGATCAAACCCGCCGTCTGAGAACTTCCACAGTACAAAGGCCAGAAAGGCTGCCGCGTAGATCAACGTTGGTGGCTGTTTAATGCGCGACATACCGGCGATGACTGCCAGTGAAATACCGCAGAAGGCCGACATGAAGGGCGTGTAGCCCGTGAACAGAACCACCAGCAGACCGATCAACGGTACGATATTGGCCCAGCCTTCAGCCCAGACGGCTTTGAGCTGTGGCAGTTGCTCTTTTGCCAGACCTTGCAGGTTGAGCTTGCGCGCCATCAGGTGCACCACGGCAAAGACTCCGACATAGTGCAGGATCGCGGGGAAGATCGCCGCGATCACGATGGTGGTATATGGCACCTCAAGGAACTCGGCCATGATGAAGGCCGCAGCCCCCATGATCGGCGGCGTGATCTGCCCGCCTGCCGAAGACGCGGCCTCGACCCCGCCTGCGAAATGGCCGGGGTAGCCCAGACGTTTCATGTTCGGAATGGTCAGCGCGCCGGTCGAAACGGTATTGGCGACGGACGAGCCTGAGATGGTGCCGAAGAATGCGGAAGACACCACCGATACCTTCGCGGGGCCACCGGTATAGCGGCCCGCAAGAATGGTGGCATTGTCGATGAACAGCTGCCCCAACCCGGTGCGTTGCGCGATGACGCCGAACAGGACAAAGTGAAAGACAATGGTGGAAACCACCCAAAGCGTGACGCCATAGATGCCTTCCTGCGGGAAATACATCGACGACACGAAGGTTTTGAAGTTCACGCCCGGATGCTGCAGCAAGCCCGGGAAATACGGCCCGAGCAGAGCGTAAGAGATGAACACACAGATGATCAGCGGCAGCACCCAGCCCAGCGTGCGGCGGGCGATGTCCAGCACCAGCAGGATGATGACCACGCCAAGGAACACGTCATAGCCATTTGGGTTCCCCATACGGAAGGTCTGCTCCTCAATCCCCAGAAACGGGATGCCGCGCCAGGCGAAGCCGACATACAGGGCTGCTACAATGCCGAACCCCATGAAGACCAGATCGTAGAAGGGGACATTGCCGATGCGGAAGCGACTGACCTTTAGGGCATACAGGCTTTTGGCACCGATAATCGGGATGGTGGCGTAGACCAGAATGAACAGCAGGGCCAGATAGATACCCATATGCCAGTGGTCGGCGGGCAGGCCGAAACCAGCTGTAAAGAATTCGTAGAATGCAAAGATCAGGGCAACGACGCGCAGCACCTTGCCCGCCGTGGGAGTGACCTGCCGGACGGCAGCACCTTCGTCGAACTGCTCTTCGATGGCCGCCAGTTCCTCGGCTGTCAGTTCGTGGTCATCAAGTTTCTGGGTGTCGGACATGATGGCCCCCCGATTTCGCATGAGTCCAGAGTGCGGTGCCCCGCGCAGGGGCACCGACGACAGATGTCAGTGAGATGCGATTACTGAAGAAGCCCAGCTTCTTTATAGAACTTCTCCGCCCCCGGATGCAGCGGCACACCCAGCGCTTCGACACCGTCCAGCGCTGTATCAGCTGTGATCTGCTTACCCTTGGCATGGCCATTATCCAGCAGCTTGCGGGTGTTGTCGTTCCACAGGGCTTTGGTCAGCTGATAGACCAGATCTTCGGATAGATCCGAGGAGACAACCAGCATGGCGCTCACCGCCGGGGTCTTGGTTTCGGCATCGATGCCTTCATAGACGCCACCCGGAATAGCCGAGGGGATATAGGCCGGAATGATCTCGTTGATCTTCGCCAGATCCTCGTCGCTGAACGAGTGCAGGTTCATGCCCTTGGTCGAGGACAGCTGCACCATCGCGGCGACCGGCCAGCCTGCAGCATAGAAATAGGCGTCCAGCTGACCATCGGCCAGACGCTCGGCGCTTTGGCTATTGTTCAGTTCGGCTTCATCCATGTTGTCGCGATTGACGCCCCAGGCTTCGAGCATCTGCAGTACGGCAACCTGCGTACCTGAACCAGCCTGCGCGATGCCGACGCGTTTGCCCTCCAGGTCGCCCAGATCACCAATCGTCGCGCCCGCGGGCAGCACCAGATGCAGATCTTCCGGGAACAGGTTGGCCACGATGCGCAGCTTGGGATGGGGTTTGCCGTCGAATTTGCCCTCGCCCAGATACATCGAGCGGGTGACGTCGGCTGCGGCCAGACCGGCCTCAAGCTCGCCGTTTTGTACGGCAGCATTGTTGAAGACCGAGGCCGTGGTGGATTGCGCGATGGCAATCAGGCCGGGCACACCGCACTGGCCACCCTCTTCGCAGGGGCGCGAGCCCGGAGGGGCTGAGATACCGTTGGCGATGGTGCCGCCAATGGGGAAATAGGTTCCACCGGCACCACCTGTGCCGATGCGGAAAAAGGTCGGGTCCTGCGCCAGCGCCGGTGCGGCCAGTGCGCCAGCCAGAGCCAGGCCAGTCAGGCATTTCACTAGTTTCATCATCGTCTCCGTAGTTGGTTCGTTGGATTCGGTTCGCCCGAATTCTGATCCTGAAAGCGTAGAGACAATTCGCATAAATACAAATTTGTTATATTTCACTATACTAAAGTTTATCTTATATATTGAATATGAACCTGACCCAACTCGCCGTGTTCCGCGAGGTGATGGAAACCGGCTCCATCTCGCAAACGGCTAAGAAACTGAACCGCACCCAACCAGCCATCAGCTTGGCGCTGAAAAACCTGGAGAAGTCATTGGGGCTGACCTTGTTCGAACGGCACGGGCGCCGATTGGTGCCGGTACCCGAAGCGCATTACCTCTTGGCGGAAACAACCGGTATCCTTGACCGCCTCGCAACGATCTCGAACACGATGGAAGGACTGATCAAGGGCCATTCGGGTAGCCTCAACATTGCCACCATGCCTGGACCGTCGGCTTTTCTCTTCCCACGGTTCATCAGCCAGTCGGTCGCGGAAAACCCCGAGATACGCATCACGCTGTCCACTCGTAGCTCGCCCCAGATCATGGAACTTGCAGGAACACAGAATATCGATTTCGGATTTGCAGATTTCGAACACTCGGCCGGGAAGGAGCCCCAATATAAGGCCGAATTAATCCGGGCGGATTGCTTCTTTGCCGTGGACCGAGAGAACCCGTTGGCGACGCGCGAATACATCACCATCGAGGATTTGGATGGGGTTCCGATGGGCGGGCTATATGCCACCCATCCCTTTCAACAAAAGATCCGGCAGGAATTTCAGGATATCTCCGTGGACTACAACCCGACAGTGACTTGCCAGTATTTCATTCCGCTTGTTCCTTTTGTCAGTTCCGGTCAGTGTTGCAGCATCGTCGATCCATTGACTGTCGCGACGGAACGGGAACTGAATCTGTCCAACAAAAAAGTTGTGTTCGTTCCTTTTGAAAAACCACTCAGATATGAGTACGCGATCCTGAAACCGGAACATCGCCCCCCGTCTCAATTGGCTCTGAAGATAATGGCGGGCTGGAGAGCTGAAGTTCTGAAAATGTTGAAGGAAGTGGATGCGCACCCCCAAGCGGAGTTGTTTTCTCAGGAGAACTGAAACAACACTTTTATTGTGTTCCGGTGCCGTCGACTTGGTGCCCCGGCGTGAAGGGCGGGTTTTCTCAGCCTGGAGGCAAATGCGTGTCCAGGAAACCGGTTAGGGCCTCCCAGTATTCCGCCCCGTCACCACTCACGAGCGCCGACGCACCATGACGTCCGCGGCCCTTTGGTTCAAACCCTGTGACAGGGCCAGTTATTTTTGCTTCGAAAGGTCTCCACTGACCAGTCTCATTGCTGGCCGAGGTCAGAAAGACCGGCGCCTTCAGCTTTTCGAGCCGTTTTGAAACGTAATTATTGCTGCCGAAATATTCGCCGGGGGAAAACGCCATAACGGCGTCGGCAAAATTATCGTTATCCGCGGCCAAGACGAGGACTAGGCCGGCGGAATAAGAAGAGCCGAGCACGCCGACTTTTTGTGCACCAGCGTTGTTTCGCGCCCATGTAGCTGCGGCCTGCATGTCGGGGATGGCGCTGTCATAGGCAACATTGCCCCCCGCCTTGGCGGCGGTTTCGTTTTCCACCCCGTTGAATTTGCCGCCTGAGCGCTGGTCGACTGCAAGCGTCGCGTAGCCAAGCCCGTTCAACCGCTTGGCGATATCAGAGTATTCGCCGCGGCTTGCTCCAGCCATGTGATAAAGCACGAGAATGGTACCATAGGCTTTTTCGGGCTTTTGGAAATCTGCGGTTACGATAATCCCGTCGGAGGCCTTGAACCGCACCGTTTCGGCCGACGCGACGTTGGCGGCGAGAAGAATGGCTGCAAGCGTGAGAAGCGATTTGATCATGAAAGTCTCCCGAAGGCTCAGGAGAGACTTAGCATTTCCGCTATGTGGATTGCGGTAACGTTTTGAAGAGTAGGGCTCACCGAGTGAAGGGACGCTGACCTGACACGCTTGAGGTCAACGGAATTAATAGATGCCGTGTCTGGATAGCGAGAGATACGCATGCAGCTTCATTTTGTGTCACACCTGTGTGTCACACCGCTCTGATGCTTGCTATCTAGTTGTATGGTTAGGTTTTGGTGGAGCCTAGGGGAGTCGAACCCCTGACCTCTTGCATGCCATGCAAGCGCTCTCCCAACTGAGCTAAGGCCCCATACAGGTACCGCCTCGGCGGTGGACGGACGTTTATGAGACGTCGCAAGTGAGTTCAAGCCCTAATAACAGAATAGGCGAAAAAGTTTCGCTGGGTATTTAGGACTGGGACGAGGCGGCATAGGCCGCCCCGAGGTCTGTCAGCTTTCGTCGTCCGACGACATATCCTTGATGTCGTCCAGCGAAACGTTATCGCCGTCGTCCTCATCATCCAGCAGATCATCGTCCAGTTCGACATCCACATCGGCGTCATCGTCCAGAACGATATCGTCATCCGATGTCGCTTCGCGCGCCTTGACCGATGCTGCATCTTCCGCATCCGCAGCGATCATCCGGCTTTTGCCGGTATCCAGTTCCACGATCTCGCCTGTATAGGGGCTGACGATCGGGTCCTTGTTCAGGTCATAAAAGCGTTTGCCAGTGGTCGGGCAAACACGCTTTACGCCCCATTCTTCCTTGGGCATATCAAATCCCCTTGATATCAGGTGAATCTCATCAATGATTCAGGTCACCTGCCACAAGCGGCAGGGACTGTCAAAGCCTTTGCGCGAAGGAGATCGGCCCATGGGGCGACACGCATTGCCGGGAACGCCCCCTGTACCGCTGACATTGCGCAAATCGGCGCGTGCGCGGCGGATCAGTTTGCGGATTTCCCAACTGGATGGGCGGGTTACGTTGACCTATCCGACCGGGGTCGCCGAAGATGAGGCGTTGAGCTTTGCGCAGCAAAAAGAGGGCTGGATCCGAGGGCACCTGCAGGATCGGCCGGAGCCTGCCATTGTGCAATTCGGGCAATCGCTCCCCATTGAGGGGGTTGTACGACGAATCGTTCCCGCCTCGGGCCGCCGGGTGCAGCTGCGAGAGACGGAAATCGCCGTTCCCAAGGGCGCCGAGGCCCGGCGTCTTGCCCGTTTCCTGAAAGAGCTTGCCCGGGATCGGCTGACCGGGGCGTGTGACGACTATTCCGCGATGCTGGAGCGGCCATATAGCAGCCTCACGCTGCGCGATACACGCTCGCGCTGGGGGTCGTGCACATCGGCGGGGGGCCTCATGTTCTCGTGGCGTTTGATCCTTACGCCACCCGAAGTGCTGCATTATGTGGCCGCGCATGAGGTGGCGCATCTGGCCGAGATGAACCACTCGCCTGCCTTCTGGGCGCAGGTCGAGCGGATCTATGGCCCTTACAAAGCGCCACGCCGGTGGTTGCGCGACCATGGCACGCATCTGCATCGATACCGATTCGAGGCCAGCAGTTGACCTGAGAAGGATTTGTGATCACATAAACCCATGCTGACCACACGTACTGCCGACTCTCACACTGCTACTCATGATCGTGTTTATCGCGCCCTGCGCTCGCGCATTATGCATGGCGAAATCGCTCCCGGGCAGGCGTTGACCTTGCGCGGTATCGGCAAGGAGTTTGGCGTCTCAATGACCCCCGCGCGCGAGGCTGTGCGACGGTTGGCGGCGGAAGGTGCTCTGTTCCTGTCCACCTCCGGCCGGGTGTCGACACCGGAATTGACCAATGACCGGATCGAAGAACTGGCTGCGCTGCGCGCATTGCTTGAGGTGGAGCTTGCCAGTCGCGCCTTGCCGCGCGCCCATATGGCATTGATTGACCGGTTGCAAAGCATCAACATGAATGTGGCCGAAATGGTCACTAAGCGGGATGCAGTGGGCTATATCCGCTCGAATCTCGAGTTCCATCGTACCCTGTATCTGCGCGCGCAGGCCCCGGCGATGCTGGCGATTGCCGAGACCGTCTGGCTGCAACTGGGACCAACAATGCGCGCCCTCTATGGGCGGCTCAGACGCACCGAGCCTCCCCATTATCACCGCCTGATTATTGCGGCACTCAAGGCCGGGGATGAACCCGGGCTTCGGCTGGCAGTGCGTTCGGATGTGACGCAGGGGCTACGCCTGCTGGTGACCTGAGCGGCTTGTTGCCCATCGCCCTGACCTGCTCATTTGAGGCATAGCTCTGCTGGTCTGGATGGTCGGGCTGCGTTATCCTGATTGCAAATCACAACAAGAGCAGATTTCAATCATGATCAATCGTCGAACATTCTCCGCTGGGCTTGGGGCAAGCCTTCTGGCCGCCTGTTCAGGAGGCAGCGCTCCAAGCTCTGCCCCCGCGAGCCGCATGCGTGCCGTGCCTAACGCAGGTTGGGATGCCTGGGTTGCTGGCTTCAAGGGCCGAGCCGCCTCTCAGGGTATTTCGCAGACCACGCTCAATCGTGCCTTTCAGGGCGCGGGTTATCTGCCCGACGTTATCGAGCGCGACCGCAATCAGGTCGAATTCAAACGCTCGCTTGAAGATTATCTGGCTATCGCCGCCTCGGACGAACGGATCAGCACTGGCAAGCAGATGTTGGTGCGCCACGCGGGAACCCTGTCACAGATCGAAGCCAAGTATGGTGTCGACAAAGAGGTGGTTGTCGCCGTTTGGGGGCTGGAGAGCCGATATGGCGCGCGGCGCGGCGACGTGCCGGTGATCTCGGCGACCTCAACTCTGGCCTATGACGGGCGGCGCGGGGCATTCTTTGAAAAGCAACTGGTGGCCGCGCTGCGGATTATTCAGGAGGGCGACACATCGCCCGCCAATATGACCGGCAGCTGGGCGGGTGCCATGGGGCATACGCAATTCATCCCGACCTCTTATCTGGCCTATGCAGTGGATTTCACAGGCGATGGGCGGCGCGATATCTGGTCTGAGGATCCCACGGATTCTCTGGCTTCGACAGCCGCCTATCTGGCGCGGGCGGGTTGGGTGCGTGGGCAGCCCTGGGGAGGTGAGGCCGGCACGGTGTCCGGCACACCTGTTGCGGTGTTGCAACCGCAGACGCCCGGACCGCGCATCGCTGTGTTCCGCAACTTTCAGGTCATCAAGCGCTATAACAACTCGGACAGCTACGCGATTGGTGTAGGCCACCTGTCGGACCGGATTGCGGGGGGTGCACCGTTTCAGGCCTCGTTCGGGCCGGATGAAAACGGGTTGACGTTAGAGGATCGGAAGGAGCTACAGCGCCGTCTGACTGCCGCCGGGTATGATACGCAGGGCGCGGATGGGGTGATCGGTAAGAACTCCGAAGCCGCGATCAGTGGCTATCAGCGTGCGAACGGCCTGCCTGTCACCGGCAAGCCATCGGTCGATCTGCTGCGTCGATTGGGAGGCTGACGGCTTACGCCGCTAGGCCTTTAGAGCCGATATCGAGGAATTTCTGTCGGCGGTCCTTGATCAGGGCCGCCGCATCTTTGCCGTCTAGCTCTTTCAGCATTGCGGTGATGGCCGAACGCACCGACTCGACCGTCGCGGGGCGATCGCGATGCGCACCGCCTTTGGGTTCGGTGATGATCCGGTCACATACACCAAGCTTGTAGAGGTCTTGCGCGGTCAGGCGCAGCGCCTCGGCGGCTTCGCGCATCTTCTCGGCGTCTTTCCACAGGATCGAGGCGCAGCCTTCGGGTGAAATCACCGAGTAGACCGAGTGCTCCAGCATCGCCACGCGGTTCGCGGTGGCGAATGCGACCGCGCCGCCCGAGCCACCTTCGCCGATGATGACCGAGACCAGAGGCACCCCGATCTTCAGACACATCTCGGTCGAGCGCGCGATGGCCTCAGATTGGCCACGCTCCTCGGCCCCTTTTCCGGGATAGGCCCCGGCTGTGTCGATCAGAGTGATCACCGGCAGGCCAAAGCGGCCAGCCATTTCCATCAATCGCACGGCCTTGCGATAACCTTCGGGGCGGGCCATGCCAAAATTACGTTCGATCCGCGATTTGGTGTCACTGCCCTTTTCATGGCCGATCACCATGACTGGCTGGTCGTTGAACCGGGCCAGACCGCCGATCACGGCCAGATCGTCGGCGAAGTTCCGGTCCCCGGCCAGCGGCGTGAACTCGGTAAACAGCTCTTTGACATAGTCCTGACAATGGGGCCGTTCGGGGTGGCGCGCCACCTGGCATTTCCGCCATGGGGTCAGATCGGCGTAAAGCTCATCCAGCAGCTTGGCGGCCTTGGCATCCAGTGCTGCGGCCTCTTCGGTCACATCCATCTCTTCATTGGCACGGGCCAGCGCGCGCAATTCCTCGGCCTTGCCTTCGATCTCGGCCAGGGGTTTTTCGAAATCCAGATACTGGGTCATGACGCCTCTCAACGCGGAAGTTCCCTGCTATATGACTAAAGGTCGGCCCGGATGCAACTCAGCAAGACTTGTGGATCGATAATATGCGACTTCCGAGAAGGCGAGGAAGTAGGAAGAAAGCCCATGGCCACCAGCTATGAAGATCGCGTTCTGCGCGTATTGGCCTATATCCATGGCAACCCTGCAGGGGATCTGTCGCTGGACACTCTGGCCGATGTGGCCGCCATGTCGCGGTTCCACTGGCACCGGGTGTTTCGTGCCATCACGGGTGAAACCTGTGCGCAGGCGGTGCGTCGGATCAGGCTGCATCGTGCCGCGTGTTGGCTGGTTCAGACCGACGAGCCCTTGGGCAAGATCGCGTCCGACATCGGCTATCCCAACCTGAATTCTTTTGCGCGGGCCTTTTCCGAGGCCTACGGCAAAAGCCCCGCTGCCTTTCGCAGTGCCGGTCAGTTTTTGCCAGTTAACCCACGGTTCAAGATCGGAGATTATCCAATGCATCCCATTAGTACACGTATAGAACCCACCCGTCGCATCGTTGCCCTGCCGCATAAGGGTGCCTATACCGAAATCGGCGAAAGCTTTGAAGCGTTCAGCGCCTTGTGCGAATCCCGTCAGCTGTGGCCCCAGATTGGCCCGATGATTGGCATGTATTTCGACAGTCCAGATGATGTTCCCGAGCAGGACCTGCGCAGTTATGCCGGGGCTGAGTTCAGGGGTGACACAACGCCCGAGGGCATGGAGAGCCTGACCATTGCTGGCGGGAACACGGCAGTGTTGACCTTCAAAGGTCCATATTCAGGGCTTCAGGCCGCTTACCATAGTTTGTTCGGTAATTGGCTGCCTGAGTCCGGAGAGGAACCGGCGGATCAGCCCTGTTACGAGATTTACCTGAACGATCCGCGCGAAACTGCACCCGAGGACTTGCTGACCGAGATCTGCCTGCCGCTGAAATAGATCAAGGCCACAGCACCGGATACAGCGAGGCCACAAGAAGCCCCGCCATCGCCCAGTTGAACACCAACAACCGGCGCGGATTGGTCAGAATCCGCGCCATCTGTTGGCCGAGCACTGTCCAGACGCTGACCGATGGCAGATTGACCGCGCCAAACACGAGCGCGACGATTACGATGGCTGTGATCGTGTGGCCGGGCGTGTAGGCTGTGGTCGCCGTCAGCGCCATCGCCCAGGCTTTGGGATTGACCCACTGAAAGGCCGCCGCTTGCAAGAAGGTCATCGGCCTACCCGAAGCAGCCCCTCTTTGCGCCGGGGCGGCGTGGGCGATCTTCCATGCGAGATACAGCAGGTACAGGACCGATGCGATCTTGAGCAGCGTATAGCTGACGGGGAACCGATTGAAGACCTGCACCAGCCCGGCCCCGACCAGCAGCACCATGAACGTAAAGCCCAGCCCAATGCCCAGCATATGCGGGACGGTTCGGCGAAAGCCGAAATTGGCACCTGACGCCATAAGCATCAGATTGTTAGGCCCCGGCGTAATCGACGAGACGAAAGCAAATGCAATCAAAGCCAACAGGATGTCGTAGGTCATGCTTGGTATAATCTCGCCAAAGTGGGCAAATGTAATTGCGTTTTTGTGCGTTTGGGTGCAAATTTAGCAATAAATGGTGAATATAGATGAAATAAACCATCGAATATTGCGCGAGCTTTCTGAGGATGGGCGCATCAGCAATCTGGAGCTGGCTGAGCGTGTCGGCCTGTCCCCGTCGGCGTGCCTGCGACGCGTACAGGAACTGGAACGGACCGGCGTGATCGCTGGTTATCGCGCAGTGCTCAACCCTTCGGCCTTGGGTGTTGGCTTCGTCGCCTATATCGGCGTGGGGTTGGGAGAGCACACAAAAGCCGCTCAGGAAGGGTTTGAAAAAGCGCTTCACCGGGCCCCGGAAGTGGTCGAGTGTCACAATATCACCGGTACGATCGAATACCTGCTGCGGGTGGAGTGCGCCGATCTGCCGACCTACAAAGCCTTCCATACCGAGGTGCTGGGCACATTGCCCCATGTGACCTCAATCACGTCTTATGTGGTTATGGATTCCCCCAAAGACAGGCGCGCCTAGGGGCTATTTTGTGAAGTTTAACCACCTTGCCGGGTCGAATTTCACACCATAGAGTCATCATAAATACGTCGTCGGCAGGGGGATCGGCGCGAATTCAGGGAGATAAAGATGACCTTTCTCAGGACCGGGGCGCTTGCCGCTACCATGGCCGTGTTCGCCGGTGGTTGCTTTGCAGCGCCGTTGAAGCTGAAGCCAGCCAATCCGCAACCGAGCCCGAAGTCTGGGTTAAACGTAAAATATGCGTGGGAGGGAAACCCGCCTCGCAAGATTCAGAATTTTGGCAAAGTTGACCAGTTGCTGAAGAAAGCAAAGCCAGGTCAGCCGCTGCGAGGCCTTGATTACCGGGACACCAACGAGGGCGATCCGGTGCTGACCTTCAATGAAGCCTTCAATGTAGCAGCGGACATTACAGGCTATATCAGGTTTGACGCGGCGGGGGTCTACGAACTTGAAACATGGTCAAATGACGGTGTTGATGCCTGGATCGGTGGTCAGCAAATCGGCTATGTAAACGGGCGCCAGGGGTGTGAGGCCAACCAGCGCACCGAGGTCGAGGTACCGCAGGCAGGTTGGTATCCCGTGAAAATAAAGTATTTTCAGAAATATGGCACCTCGTGCCTGATGATGAAGTGGGGCAAGCAGGGCGAACGCTTTACCTGGACACCCAACGACGTTTTTGGGCGCTGAACCACGATCATAACTCAGATGAGGCGCCCTTTCGGGCGCCGATCTTTTTGTCAGCCTCCGGCTGTGATCAGGTCCGACTGTGCCACGATTACTTCGGCCTGTTTGATCGAGGCAATGTCGACAAGACGGCCTTTGTAAACGGTTGCGCCTTCACCGTTGGCTTTGGCCTGTTCCATGGCCGCAAGGATTTCGCGCGCCTCAGTGACGGCTTCCTCTGAAGGCGTGAACACCTGATTGGCCAACGCAATCTGTTTGGGATGAATGGCCCATTTGCCGACCATACCCAGCGTCGCGGAACGTTTTGCCTGAGCGATATAGCCTTCGTCGTCCGAAAAGTCGCCAAAAGGTCCATCGACCGGAAGCACGCCATGGGTACGGCAGGCGGCGACGATCGCGGCTTGCGCCCAGTGCCAGGGATCGGACCAGTGCTTTTCGCCCTCTCGCAGCATGTAGTAGTTTTCCTGCGTGCCACCGATGCCGGTGGTTTGCATGCCCATCGAAGCGGCGAAATCCGCAGCGCCAAGGCTCATCGCCTGCAGGCGTGGAGAGGATGCGGCGATTTCTTCCACATGCGCCAGACCCGCCGCAGATTCGATGATAACCTCGAATGAGATTGGTTTGGTTCGGCCTTTGGCGTGCTCGATGGCCGTGACCAACGCGTCCACAGCATAGACATCGGCGGCGCAGCCCACCTTTGGGATCATGATTTGATCCAGCCGGTCGCCCGCTTGTTCCAGCACATCCACCACATCGCGGTACCAATAGGGTGTGTCCAGACCGTTGATACGGACGGACATGTACTTAGTGCCCCAGTCCACGCTGTTCAGCGCCTCGATGACATTGGCGCGGGCCGTATCCTTATCTGACGGAGCCACCGAGTCCTCGAGATCGAGATTGATGACATCCGCAGCCGATGCCGCCATCTTGGGGAACAGTTTGGTGTTCGAGCCGGGGCCAAACAGCTGGCAGCGGTTGGGCCGCGCCGGGGCGGGGGGTTGGATGCGGAAACTCATCTGGACCTCGCGTGAGTAATGAAATTGCGTTCTCTCGTTATGATGGGATATTAAATTGCGCAACGGCGCGCAAGCGCGATTGTGCATCTGCGGCAATGCGCGTGCAGCAACGGTCGCGAAGTGTGCTGAAATGAGTGCTTAAAGTTTGATCACTTTAAAAACTTCGAAGAATCTTGCTGAGTTGAGATCATATCTGCAAAATTTTTGCATGAATATCTCTGTTGTAAGGAGAATTCGAGAAACGCTCGCCAAATTGGTTCTCTAATTTGGCTCGGAATCAAAGGAGTGCTGCGCGATGATCGAGACACCATATCTGTTGTTTTTGGGGGATGCGCCCGACCAACTGGCGGCCAAGGTTGCCGTTGGGATCAAGGACTGGCGGCCTGAAAACGCTGTAGGTCAGTACAGGATGGATGGCTGCAAGGCGGATCTTGGTCTCAAAGACATGGATCTGGTTGAAGCGCGCGAAGCGGGGGCCAAGACCCTGGTCATCGGTGTGGCCAACCGGGGCGGGGTGATCAGCCAGGATTGGAAAAAGGTTCTGGTCATGGCGTTGGAAGAAGGTTTCGATCTGGCTTCGGGCCTGCACAATCTTCTGCGCGATGAGCCCGATCTTGTTGCTGTGGCCGAGGCCACCGGGCGCAAGCTGCATGATGTGCGGGTGCCCGAAGTCGACTATCCGATCGCAAATGGCGTCAAACGTACCGGCAAGCGCTGTCTTGCCGTGGGCACCGATTGCTCGGTCGGCAAGATGTATACGGCCATGGCGATGGAAGCCGAGATGCGCAAGCGCGGAATGAAGGCAACCTTCCGCGCGACGGGGCAGACCGGTATTCTGATTACCGGCGATGGTGTGCCTCTGGATGCGGTGGTTGCTGATTTCATGGCGGGTTCGGTAGAATGGCTAACGCCGGACAATGACGAAGATCACTGGGATCTGATCGAGGGGCAGGGATCGTTGTTCCACGTCTCTTATTCGGGTGTGACCATGGCCCTGATCCATGGTGGGCAACCGGACGCGCTGATTCTATCGCACGAACCAACCCGTGAACATATGCGGGGTTTGCCCGGCTACCAACAACCCTCACTGGAGGCGCTGCGTGATACGGCGCTCAACCTCGCGCGTGTTGCCAACCCCGACTGTCAGGTTGTTGGTGTCTCGGTGAATACTCAGCACATGAGCGAAGAAGACGCATCGGCCTATCTTGCGCAGATCGAGGCGGATATGGGCCTGCCTGCAACAGACCCGTTCCGCTTTGGCTCGGGCAAGCTGGTCGACGCACTGGCCGAGATGTGATCTGAAGGACACGCGGGTGGCGGGCAATGTTCGCAACCGTCGCATATTTGGGAAAAGATGAAGGAGCTGGCGCGTGCAGGTTGAAGTCTCTCGCGATGTGTTTCGGCTGGCGCAGGTGTTTACCATTTCGCGTGGCTCACGAACCGAGGCGCAGGTGTTGACCGTTCGGATTACGGACGGGACTTATCAAGGGTGGGGTGAATGCGTGCCTTATGCCCGTTATGACGAGACTTTGGATTCTGTTGAGGCCGAGATTGCCGGTCTGCCCGGTGAGTTTTCGCGGCACGCGCTGATGGAGCTTCTGCCCGCAGGGGCCGCACGCAATGCGGTGGATTGTGCGCTGTGGGATCTTGAGGCCAAGCGCGCGGGCAAACGGGTATGGGATCTGGCCGGATTACCGGTGCCGGGGCCCGAGATAACGGCCTATACTCTGTCGCTGGATACGCCCGAAGCCATGCAGGCGCAGGCCGCGCAGAATGCGCATCGTCCTTTGTTGAAGATCAAGCTTGGAACACCTGATGACATGCCGCGGCTTGAAGCGGTGCGTGCGGGTGCGCCAAAGGCACGGATCATTGTGGACGCCAACGAAGGTTGGTCGGCTGCAGTTTATGCCGATCTTGCGCCGCATCTGGTGCGACTGGGGGTGGCCTTGGTTGAGCAACCTTTGCCAGCCGGAGAAGACGAGGCCCTGATCGGAATGGAGCGCCCGGTCCCCGTTTGTGCGGATGAATCCTGCCATGACCGCGCCAGCCTGCCCGCGCTGAAGGGTAAGTACGACGTCGTGAACATCAAGCTGGACAAAACCGGAGGCCTGACCGAAGCGCTTGAATTGCGCAAGGCTGCGCTGGCCGAGGGGTATCGCGTGATGGTCGGGTGCATGGTCGGCAGCTCTCTGGCGATGGCGCCTGCGACCTTGTTGGCGCAGGGTGCGATGGTAACAGACCTTGACGGGCCGCTTCTGTTGGCCGAAGACCGAGCTAACCCGCTGACATTCGATGATGCCGGGGTGCATCCGCCAAAGGCAGCGCTCTGGGGGTGACGGACACCCGGGAAACGGGCGAAGCCCGGAGACGAAGAGGAAATGACATGACCCGCACCGTTTACGTGAATGGCGAATACCTGCCCGAGACCGAGGCCACGGTCTCGATTTTTGACCGGGGCTTTCTGATGGCTGACGCTGTTTACGAAGTGACCAGCGTTCTGGGCGGCAAGCTGATCGATTTCGACGGCCACGCGGTGCGCCTGAAGCGTTCGCTCGACGAACTGGATATGGCAGCGCCCTGCAGCAAAGACGCGCTGCTGGACATCCATCGCAAGCTGGTCGAACTCAATGAGATCGACGAAGGCCTGATCTATCTTCAGGTCACACGCGGCAGCGACGGTGACCGGGATTTCGTCTTCCCCTCGGATGATACCAAACCGACGCTGGTTCTGTTTACGCAGAACAAGCCTGGCTTGGCCAACAGCCCGGCGGCGCAGAAAGGGATCCGTGTCATTTCGATTGACGATATCCGCTGGGGTCGCCGCGACATCAAAACAACCCAGCTGCTCTATCCGTCACTGGGCAAGATGATGGCAAAGAAGGCTGGGGCTGACGATGCCTGGATGATCGAAGACGGCTATGTGACCGAGGGCACCTCGAACAACGCCTACTTCGTCAAAGACGGCAAGATCGTTACGCGCCCGCTGTCGAATGACATTCTGCATGGCATCACCCGTAAAGCGGTTTTGCGCATGGCGGCCGAGGCACAGATGGTGGTCGAAGAGCGTCTGTTCACCATTGATGAGGCGAAACAGGCGGAAGAGGCCTTTGTCACTTCGGCTTCGACATTTGTGATGCCAGTCGTCGAAATTGATGGCGAGACGCTCGGCGAAGGCACGCCAGGTCCCATCGCAAAGCGGTTGCGCGAGATTTATCTGGAAGAGAGTCTGAAAGCCGCTGTTTGAACCGGTTCTGGAAAAGGCCTGCCGCAAGGAATGCGGCAGGCCTTTTTCGTTCGACAGTAGGGCGCGAAGGCGCAGGGCGGGCTTTACGCCGCTGATCGTTAGGGCTCAGCCCTGTTTCCCCACATTCTCTTCAAAGGCGACCTTGAAAGCGGCCTGTTTCTCGGCGCTGGCTTCGGTCTGATAATTGGCCTTCCACTCATCCATGGTCATGCCATAGAAGATCTCGCGCGCCTCATCCTTGCCGATCTCGATGCCCTTTTCATTGGCCGCTTCCTGATACCAGCGCGACAGGCAGTTTCGGCAGAACCCGGCCAGATTCATCAGATCGATGTTCTGCACATCGGTGCGGTCTTCCATCAGATGTTTCTGCAGCCGACGAAAGGCAGCCGCCTGAAGTTCGATTTCGGTTTGCTTGTCCATGTTCTGGCTCCGAAGGTTTGTTTGCTAAGCCTGACCTAGCAATCCGGCGGCCATGTTACAATGAAACGAAAGGCGTATGAGCCCACCGGGACAATAGTTCTGGATATTACGCCAGTTTAAGTGCGATCCACGGCATCAGGCTGAATGTGATCGTCAGGATCTTGAAATTGGCAAGATACCGGAAATATGCGCGCTTCACGTCGTGCTTTTCCATTTGGAACATTCTGCCGTGTATACCGGCAATCCAATCCTGCAAGGCCACAACCATTAGTGTGCTGAACAGCAACACGCCGATGTTAAGGACTGTCATCCAGCCGAAGACGGTGGTCAGGAATTCCTGCGTCATGATCGCCTCCTTTCGTCCAATATATGTGTATCGGTGCCAGAGCTCACAATGTCGTTAGTCGTGAAAGCGACCCGAGGCGTCCCTATGTCACAGCCCGCTTTCCGATAGTGCATCCTGCAGAACAACCGCAAGCCGTTCGGCCCAGTGCCGCTGTCCGTCGTGATCTGCAATCAAGTCGTTGCGCAACTCGATCAGTGCGTTGGGGCGGCCAAAAGTGGTGCAGTGCTTGTCGATCGCGTCACCCGGCAGCGTGCCGGTATAGGGCTCGTTGATGCCGACGCACAGATCGCCCTCGGTCTCAAGCCGGTTGATCAACGGGCGTGAGAAACGTTCATCCGGGGTGTGAAGAACGCCGATATGCCAGGGGCGCGGTTCTCGGCCGCGCAATTGGCGGGTGAAAGAATGCATCGACACGATCACCGCATGCGGCAGAGCTGCCAGTTCAGCCAGTGCGGTGTGATAGGGCCGGTAACACATGTTCAAACGCAGTTCGCGCTCAGTCGCATTGGCGTGACGGTTTCCCGGGATAATCGAGCCGTCATACAGCTTCATCAGCAGGGTTGGGTCGTCTTCGCCACGGTTGGGGTCAATCACAAGGCGCGAGAAGTTGGCTGCGATGACTGGGGCGTTCAGGATCTCTCCCAGATGCTTCGAAACCTCGTAGGCCCCTACATCATAGGCGATGTGGCGTTCCATATCTTCACGCGGCAGGCCGAGGTCACCGCCATTGATATCCGGCGGCACCATGTTGGTTGCGTGATCGCAGGTAATCAGCCAGCGCGACGGGCGATCCGCGCCGTGAACGAAAAACGGAGAGTATGTCATGAACCTGTCATCTTGTTTGCCGCAGGTGTAGGACAGTTGCTTCGGAAAGGGAATTGCGCAATAAGCAGCCTGAGAACTGTTTGCGGTAACATTTGGACGTTTGAGGAGAACTTGATCGATGCGACGCCTGAGAAACGTGAAGATCGTGGCGACGCTGGGGCCAGCGTCCAATGACTATGACATGATCCGCGCCCTGCACGAGGCCGGGGCGGATGTGTTTCGACTGAACATGAGCCACGGCAGCCACGATGAGATTCGCGAACGCCACCGCATCATTCGGCAGGTGGAAAAGGACCTGGACAGCCCGATCGCAATTCTGGCCGACCTTCAGGGGCCCAAACTGCGCGTTGGTGTGTTCGCCAATAATGCCGAAGAGTTGGAAGAGGGCGCGACCTTTCGGCTGGATCTTGATCCGGCACCTGGTGATGCCGGTCGTGTCTGTCTGCCGCACCCCGAAATTTTTGCCGCGCTGGAGGTTGGCGCGCGGCTGCTGGTCAACGACGGCAAGATTCGCCTGATCGTTCGGGAGTGTGGTCAGAATTTTGCCAATTGTACCGTTGAGGTCGGTGGCACGATCTCGAACCGTAAGGGTGTGAACGTCCCGGACGTGGTGCTGCCCTTGGCGGCGCTTTCGGCCAAGGACCGGGACGACCTGGAATTTGTATGCCAGCTGGGTGTGGACTGGCTGGCGCTTAGTTTTGTGCAACGCGCCAAGGACGTTTTCGAGGCGCGTGCGCTGGCCGATGGCCGTGCGTCGATCCTGTCAAAGATTGAAAAACCAGCTGCGGTCGAGGCGTTTGACGACATTCTTGACGCCTCGGACGGGATCATGGTTGCACGCGGCGATCTAGGGGTCGAGCTTCCGGTCTCTGCCGTGCCGCCAATTCAGAAGCGTCTGGTCCGCAGATGCCGCAGTGCCGCCAAGCCGGTGATCGTGGCCACGCAGATGCTGGAGAGCATGATCGAAAGCCCAATGCCCACGCGAGCCGAGGTCTCGGATGTCGCCACCGCGATCTACGAGGGCACGGACGCAATTATGCTCAGCGCGGAATCGGCAGCCGGTGCCTATCCGATCGAGGCCGTTCAGACCATGAACAAGGTGGCGATCGAGGTTGAGGCCGATCCGACCTACACCCAGATTATCGCCGCCTCGCGCACGGCGAAGGGCACGACGGTCGCGGACGGGATCGTTGCCGCCGCACGTGAGATTGCCGAGAAGACCGATATCAAGGCGATTTGCTGTTTCACCCAAAGCGGCACGACCGCCTTGCTGACCGCGCGTGAACGTCCCGGCGTGCCGATCATCGCGATGACCCCGGCCACTGGAACGGCGCGTCGCCTGTGCCTCAGCTGGGGGTGCCACTGTGTCATGACGCCCGAACTGGAGCGCTTCAAAGGTGCCGTGGTCAGCGCTGCTCGTGCCGCGCGCGCCGCGGGATTTGCATCAGAAGTTGATCAGATCGTGGTCACTGCCGGTGTCCCGTTCAACGTGCCCGGCACCACCAATATTCTGCGCATTGCGCCTTGCGATGAGCGGCTGATCTACAATACGGACCCGGGTTGAGCTCGGGTCCGCAGGCTAACTTTCAGTTCGACAATTCCGTGTATGTCTAATTATTAGGCAAAAAATATACTTATTTATCAATAGTATATTTGATTTCGGGTTGTGCTCGGCAATTATCTCTCTGTTTTTCCGTGTTTTTTAGGGATACTCGCCCCTAGGGCAGTCTACTCAAACAAGTTCCAGGTTCCGGCTGCCCTGCCGGGAGCGAGGGTCCCGGCCAAATCAACAATAACGGAGGAACGGCATGACAACGAAAATTGTCATAGGGCTGGACGGGACAGAAACCGGAGAACGCGCGATCACCTTTGCCAAAGATCTGGCAGGGCTCATCGGATCATGCGAGCTTCTGGCGGTTTATGTCATCGAATGGTCTCCTTTCACATTCCAGACACCGGAAGAAAACGCGTTGCGCCACAAGCGGCGTGAAGAAGAGGTGGCGTTGGCCACGTCGCGGATCATTGAGCCAGCGGTCGAAGCGCTGAAGGCTGCAGGGTTCGAGGCGCGCGGCATCGTCCGTCACGGAGATGTGGCGGAAACGTTGAACGCAATCACGGTTGAAAACGGCGGCACTCAGATCGTTGTAGGCCGGGCCTCGGCGGATGGATTCAAGAAACGCCTGTTTGGTAGTTCGACCCAGAACCTTGTCATGCACGCCGACGTTCCCGTCACGGTCGTGAACTGAGGGGAGAGATGATGATGAATATTCAGAACAAACTGGGTCTGGCCGCGCTTACCGCTCTGGCCGCAGGTCCTGCCGCCGCTCAGGAAGCGGTTGGGTTGGACGACAAGATCAATCAGGCCTTTGCCGATTTCACAGGGCCGTTCGTCAGCTTTATCTTTGCTCCGTTCCCGGGCACCGGGTTCCCGTGGATTGTGGGTTGGCTGGTGATCGCGGCAACCGTGTTCACGCTGTATTTTGCCTTTGTTCAGCTGCGCTTCTTCGGGCATGCGATCAGCCTCGTGAAAGGCGATTATTCTGACCCCAATGATGCGGGTGAGGTTAGTCACTTTCAGGCGCTTGCCACGGCTCTGTCTGGTACGGTCGGTCTCGGGAATATCGCCGGTGTGGCGGTTGCCGTCGGGATTGGTGGTCCGGGTGCGACTTTCTGGATGATCGTCGCGGGTCTGCTGGGCATGGCGTCGAAATTCACTGAATGTACGCTGGGCGTGAAATACCGTAATGAATACGAGGACGGCACCGTTTCCGGTGGTCCGATGTATTACATGTCCAAAGGGTTCGACGAACTGGGCCTGCCGGGCGGTAAGATTCTGGCCATTCTGTTCTCGATCTTCTGTATCCTTGGCGCGCTGGGCGGGGGCAATATGTTCCAGGCCAATCAGGCGCATCAGCAGATTGCGGGTATTGTCGGAGATTATCCGGGCTGGATCACCGGTCTGGTCTTTGCAGGTATCGTCTTTGCCGTGATCGTTGGTGGCCTGAAATCCATCGCACGGGTGACTGAAAAAGTCGTGCCGTTCATGGGTGTCATGTATGTGGCGGCGGCGTTGGTCATCATTATCATGCATGCAGACCAGATCGGTTGGGCCTTCGGCCAGATCTTCGCAGGTGCCTTCACCGGGCTTGGTGTCGCCGGCGGTATGGTCGGCGCGCTGATTCAGGGCTTCCGCCGTGCGGCGTTCTCGAACGAAGCGGGCGTTGGTTCTGCGGCCATCGCACACTCGGCAGTGCGGACGAAGGAACCGATTACCGAAGGCTTTGTGTCTCTGCTGGAGCCGTTCATCGATACGGTTGTGATTTGTACCATGACCGCGCTGGTGATCATCATCACGCAACAGCTGATTATCGATCCGGCAACTGGCAACTACATGCTGAACGAAGCAGGCAACGCGATTGCAACCGTTGACGGCAATACTGGTGTCAGCCTGACATCGGCGGCGTTCGGCAGCGCATTCAGCTGGTTCCCGTTCATTCTGGCGATTGCCGTGGTCCTGTTTGCCTTCTCGACCATGATCAGCTGGTCCTACTACGGCCTGAAGGCCTGGACCTACCTGTTCGGCGAAGGCCACACCAAGGAACTGGTGTTCAAGATCATCTTCTGCATCTTCGTTGTTATCGGTGCGGCGGCCAACCTTGGCCCGGTCATCGACTTCTCGGATGCGGCGATCTTTGCGATGGCGGTTGTGAACGTCTTCGCGCTCTACTTCCTGATGAAAGTGGTGCGGCAGGAGCTGGCCTCTTACGCAGAACGGCTGAAGACCGGAGAAATCCGCAAATTCGGCCACTAAACCATTCCACCGGGGCGGCCCCGCGCGGCCCCGGTGCCTGACCCGATGCGAAAAGCGCAGAATCTGGGCCAAACCCCCTTGCCAGTATGACCGAACTTGCGTAAATGGCGCTTCTGATCGCGTGACCGGCCGAGATGGCATGCCGAGTCGCGTCTGAAACCGAACCCGGAAAAGGAGACGGAAATGCCTAAGATGAAGACCAAGTCGAGCGCCAAGAAGCGCTTTAAGGTGACTGCGACCGGTAAGGTCCTTGCTGGCCAGGCCGGCAAACGGCACGGCATGATCAAGCGGACCAAGAAATTCATCCGCGACGCCCGTGGCAACACCACCCTGTCCGCCCCCGACGCCAAGATCGTCAAGGGCTACATGCCCTACGACCGCTAAGAGGAGATTAGAAGATGTCCCGCGTTAAAGGTGGAACCGTAACTCACGCCCGTCACAAGAAGGTCATCAAGGCCGCCAAAGGTTACTATGGTCGCCGCAAGAGCACCTTCAAGGTTGCCCGTCAGGCCGTCGACAAGGCCAACCAGTATGCAACCCGCGACCGTAAGAACCGCAAGCGCAACTTCCGCGCGCTGTGGATTCAGCGTATCAACGCTGCTGTCCGTTCGCATGACGAGGCTCTGACATATTCCCGCTTCATCAACGGCCTGAACCTGGCCGGTATCGAAGTGGACCGCAAAGTTCTGGCCGACCTGGCCGTGCACGAACCGGAAGCGTTCGGCGCGATCGTGGCCAAAGCTCAGGCAGCTCTGGCCGCCTGATCCTCTGATACAGAGACAGTGAGCAAAGGGGTCGTTCCAAATGGAACGGCCCTTTTTTGTTTCAGCCCTCTCTTTGTCCGATACCTGAAACGGGGGCGACCATCGAATTCACTCTATGTTTGGGCCTGCCGCGTTCCAAGCGCGAGGAGCTCTTGCCGTAGCTGCTGGATTCCCGGAGCCTTCAGGACTTCTTTCAACTGCCTGCGCCACAGTCTCAGAGATTTCTTTCGCAAGAGGAACAGCCTGCCATTGGACAGTTGGTTCAATCGCTGCATCTCATCCTGTACCGGGCCAACCCAGCGCTGTATAGAGCGATCTTCCTGATCATTAAACGACATTCTTTTCCAGTATTGCATCTGGACCTTTCGATCGGGATGCGAGGCGCTGCCGCGGGCGGATTTCAGCAGAAAGCTTGAAAGATCACGAACCGCATAATGATTGACTTGCGCCACCGCGCGTTTCTGAGGGTCGAGTGCGCGCCAGCCCAATTCGCGGAATAGCCCTTGCTGCAAGCCTGATCCGTTGATCCGACGCGGGGCTTCTATGAGAGGGGTCTTGGCACGATGAATGCCGGGTCGCTCAAAAGCGCTGGTGCGAAACAGAGTCTTGACCCCACGCCACCGCTCATTGATCAGATTTTCGTCCTCGGCCATGAAGAAGCGGCTTATCACAAGGTCTGGCGACAATTCGGTTTCGGCGCAGTCACCAAAAAGTCGCCAGTTGATTGCCATTTCGTCGAACGCATCCCCGACCGCATCAAAAAGCGCTGAAAGCGTGCCGTCGCCTGCCTGGATATTGAGAAATTCGTCACCATCCAGGGCCATACACCATTGGCACTCCTGGTATTCAGGCGATAGAGCAGAACGTCTATAAGCACGGTTCTGCCATTGCTGGTTCGGTGCTGCATTTCTGAAGTACTGGATTATGCCCAGCCGATTTAACGTACGCAGGGTCTTCTGCGTCTCGTCAGTGGAATCGTTCTGATACACATGGATATCCGTAAAGCCGATCAAACGATGATAGGCCACCCACTCGAGTATGTTTGGACCTTCGTTCTTTACGGTCGTAACCAGAAGTGTTCGGCTCATGGTGAGTATGTAGCGTCCGTAAAAGGGCAGTTGGTCTGTTCTATCCTGATGTCGGTGCTGCACGAAAGGCTTGGACCGTAGTTTCTACGTTCAGAAAACATGCGCAATTTGCAGATACGACATATTGTCGGAACTGACGATTAATTGACGAAATCAACGACATTTTCGTCAAGATACATCCTGCAGCTCGAACAAACCGTGCCTCATACTTGAAGCAAACGAAAAGATGGAGGCGCGTTTTGAACTGGAATGTTTGTATCGTCGGGGCAGGAAAGATCGGTCAGATGATCGCCACCCTGCTGAAATCGTCGGCGCATTATTCGGTAACGGTCGCAGATCATGATCTGTCCGCTTTGTCCGCATTCAAGAAGCGCGGCATTCCCACCCGACAGATCGATGCAACGGATAGCGTGGCGCTCGAACGGGCACTTGCAGGGTTTGATGCCGTTATTTCAGCGGCTCCGTTTTTCCTGACCCCTGCGATTGCAGGTGCAGCCAAGGCGGTTGGTGCGCATTACTTCGACCTGACCGAGGACGTGGCCGCCACAAATGCGGTGCGGGATCTGGCGCGTAACAGCGAAACTGCATTCATGCCGCAATGTGGTTTGGCCCCCGGATTTGTCGGGATTGCGGGCGCGGCCCTGGCATCTGAGTTTGATGAGATCGACAGCCTGCATATGCGAGTCGGTGCATTGCCGCTCTATCCGACGAATGCTCTTAAATACAATCTCACCTGGTCAACGGACGGGTTGATTAACGAATACTGCAACCCCTGCGATGCTATCGTGAATGGAGAGCGGACGAAAACTGCGCCGCTCGAAGATTATGAACTGATTGGCCATGACGGCGTGGAGTATGAATGTTTCAACACTTCGGGTGGTCTGGGCACATTACCGGAGACGTTGGAAGACAAGGCGCGCGCCGTGTCTTACCGCTCGATCCGGTATCCGGGGCATCGCGATATTCTGCGCCTCTTGTTGAACGATCTGGGGCTTGGGCGTCGTCGCGATCTGTTGAAAGAGATTTTCGAAACGGCCCTACCGCGTACCGATCAGGATGTCGTACTGGTCTATTGCACCGCCAAAGGGATGGTTGATGGTACGCTGCGCGAGAAATCCCTGATCAACAAATCCTTCGCCCGCACCATAGATGGGCAGGTCTGGAGCGCGATCCAGATTACTACAGCGGCGGGTGTACTGGGTGTCGTCGATCTGATGCGGGTGGGTGTGCTGCCCTTGAAAGGCTTCGTCCGGCAAGAGCAGGTGAAGCTTGCCGATTTCCTGAACACCGAATTTGGCCGGCTCTATCGCGCCGGTGACGTTACCGAACAGAACAAGGCGGCCTGAGATATGAAAGATGTTGTGATGACTGCTGAAGCTACTCTTGCGAAACTGGACTTGACCGCGGCAGAGCTGACAGGGGGCGCATTGCGCGTAACCTCTCCGATCGATGGCAGCCTACTGGCTGAAGTGCATGAAACACCGGTATCCGAGATGGAGGCCATCTTTGATCGTTCGATAGCAGCGTTCAAGGCATGGCGCGTGGTACCTGCACCGCGCCGGGGCGAGCTGATCCGCTTGCTTGGGGAAGAGCTGCGCGCCGCCAAAGACGACCTCGGCGCGCTTGTCAGTTGGGAGGCTGGCAAGATCACTTCGGAAGGTCTTGGCGAAGTGCAGGAGATGATCGACATCTGCGACTTCGCAGTTGGTCTGTCACGGCAGCTTTACGGTTTGACGATTGCATCTGAGCGCCCGGGCCACCGGATGATGGAAACATGGCATCCGGCGGGACCGGTGGGCGTGATTTCTGCCTTCAACTTCCCCGTCGCCGTATGGTCGTGGAACGCCGCGTTGGCTCTGGTCTGTGGTGATCCGGTGATCTGGAAGCCGTCCGAGAAAACACCATTGACCGCCATGGCCTGCCAGAAGATCTTTGAGCGCGCTTTGGCCCGCTTTGGCGATGCACCCGAGGGTCTTTTGCAGACCCTGATCGGAGGTGCTGATTTGGGTGAGGCACTGGTTGCCAGTGAGGATGTTCCGGTTATCTCAGCCACAGGTTCGACACGTATGGGTCGCGCGGTTGCGCCGATTGTGGCGCAGCGCTTTGGTAAATGCATCCTTGAGCTGGGCGGTAACAATGCGATGATCGTGGGCCCCTCAGCCGATCTGGAAATGGCTGTGCGTGCGATTGTATTCTCGGCCGTTGGGACAGCAGGTCAGCGCTGCACTACATTGCGTCGCCTGATCGTGCACAACTCGATCCGCAAGGAACTGGTTGCGCGTCTGAAGAAAGCCTATGCCGATCTGCCGATTGGCAACCCGTTGACCGAGGGCACGTTGATTGGCCCGCTGGTGGATGAAGCCTCGGGCAATGCCATGAGTGCCGCCCTTGAGGCTGCCAGGGCTGAAGGCGGAAGCGTGTTCGGCGGCAATCGCGTGACCGAAGGCGTGCCGGGTGGTGTCTACATGCAACCGGCCATCGTGGAGATGCCGGGCCAGACCGCAACAGTGAAGACCGAAACCTTTGCACCGATCCTCTATGTCATGGGCTATGACGACTTTGCCGAGGCGATTGAGATTCAGAACGACGTGCCGCAAGGCCTGTCCTCTTGCGTGTTCACGCTGAATATGCGCGAGGCGGAACAATTCCTGACGGCTGCAGGTTCGGATTGCGGCATTGCCAACGTCAATATCGGCCCGTCGGGGGCCGAGATCGGTGGGGCGTTTGGCGGTGAAAAGGAAACTGGCGGCGGGCGCGAGAGCGGCTCGGACGCGTGGAAGTCCTATATGCGGCGTCAGACCAACACGGTGAACTACTCGGCTGAACTGCCGCTGGCGCAAGGAGTCAAGTTCGATATCTGAGCCAGGTCTCCGGCGGTGTTTGGTGCGCCGCCGGACCTAATCTGCAAACAGATAATCCAACTGCATCACCGCATGTGCCTGACCCGGTTCAAGGTCAAGAAACTTGGCAATGACCGCCTCGTTTTCGGCGCGATTTGCAGACTCTCGCAGATAAAACAGCCCGTCATTTTGCGTGCCCCGGATCTGTTCGGATTCGAAGGCCAGAGCATTGCGCAGCGTTGGTAGCAATCGCCCCAAAGTGTCGTCCGAGCTATTCTGCCCGGCCAGCCCGACACGATGGGCGTGACCCTTCAGATATGCGTCGGAATAGTTGCAGTCGATTTCCAGTATGCGCGTGTCCGCCTGATCAGAGCAGAAATCCTGAATTGCATCCAGATTGGCCGGATCGAGGCAGAGCACCAGCCTGTTGTCTCCAAAATGATCGAACAACATCCGCATCACCGCACGCCGATGACGCGCGCGTTTCTTCAAAGTAGTTTCGATACCCCCAAGGTCGGGCAGTGCTGTCTCTTGCTCATCAAAGATGTATTCAATACAGGGCGTGTTGGTCTCAGACGCGATCTGATCAACCAGGCGCTTGGCTACGTGCCATTTCTTACAAACGATCAGAAGCACCTGACGGTTTGGACCTAGCGTATTTCCCGCTTCCCAGAAGCGTTGGCCAAAACGCCGCCCAACCCGCCCACGCCCCGTGAGGAAATGATAGAGGTTGCGCCCTTCATCCGAGATATCGAATGCGACCCCTTCACTGGCATAGAGCTGACCCAGCCGCTGTTTCAACTCATGCGCTTCAGCGCTGATCTTGCGCGCGAACAGATAATCCTGGCCCAGCAGCATGTCATAGTGATCGTTATAGAAAGTCACGGGCATCCCGTAGTCCGAAAACATCAGGAACGTCAGCGTCCGATTGTCGATCTCTTGCCTTGGGATCAGGTGGCGGACAAGGGTTTGAAAAAAGGTTTCGTCCGGGATCCAGGTGGTCGAGAAGAACCGGATCACATCGCGGCGCTGGCGCAGGAAATCAAGGATCATCTCAACCGTGCGGCGGCGCAGACACCACCATTGGCTGCCGATCATGATCTGCAGGTCAGCGGGGATTTCGCGCGTCAGGCCAAACCGCTTTTGGGTTTCATATGACGCGTAGAACAGGCGCGATTGCGTGCGTTCGTTGAAATAATGACGATAGATCAGCCGGTCCTCTTTCATGCCGGTCTTGATCCAGTTGCTTTCAAAGAAGTCATGGCTTTCGATGAAATCCATATCACACTCGTCGAGAAAGCGATGCGCGTACTCCGCTGTCTTGATCGCCATGCAATCGCCCGAAAGCATGTAGAAATGGGTGGCACGTGGGAAGGCCTCCACTGCGGCTTGCAGCGCATTCAGCGTGGCCTGGACAAGCGACCACTCCCCCCAGCCGCACTTTATCCGTTTGCGGGCGAAGGTAACGTTCGGGTTGTCCCTCAATGCGTCGCGGATGCGCGTATAGGCTGCCTCACTGGCGCGGGCGTCGAAATGGATCGCCATGCAATCCCCCGCCGCCGTCAGCTGCCCGGCCTGATCAATGATCGCGTCAGGGTCTTTGTGACATAGCAAGATATAGGCAATCTTTGCCATTTGCGTTTCGCTATTCCCCGTTTCTACCGTTCGCGACCGTGATACTGAGGATGAGCGATTGAATAAACAGAATATTTTTGGTTCTTTGGGCCAATACCGCCGAAGTATCACTCCGATATCCGGCCAAGGAGGCGCAGCAGATGGGTTTTCCCGGAACATGGATGACCGAAAGCCAGAGCATGGTGTACCGCGTGGTGCCGAAATGCGCCTGCTCGACCATTGGCCAGATCATGTATTATTCGGATCACGGTCGGTTTTTTGGTGGTGATATCCATGACGCCAAGGACGGGATGCACAAATGGGCTTTTGGGGCCAGCCAGGACCCGATCTCGCGCAACGTGCGATCACATGAATCCTATACGTTTACCTGTGTGCGAAACCCATATACCCGCATCCTGAGCTCGTTCTTCGACAAGATCTGCGGCATTCAGCGCAACGGTAAACGCTATCGCGGTAATCTGGTGCCAACGCTGATTTACAATTACGGGATCGAAGTGGGCGGCGAAGACGGTAAGGGTGAGTTCGATCAGATCGCCAGTTTCCGCCGATTTCTTCTTTTCGCGCGGGATACCATCCGTTGGCGTCGCCCGATGGAGCCGGATATTCACTGGTCCGCCATGTCCGGCCATGTCTCAACCCTGATTGCAAATGGCGGGCGCTATGACCGGATTTTCTGGACCGAGAAGTTCAATGATGGGATGCAGGGTGTTCTGGACAACCTCAAGACCGCACACCCGGTGACCCTGTCCGAGATTCCGCGCTTTAATGAATCCGAAGGTCACGGACCCAAACGCGCGCATCCGGTCGAGGATTATTTTGACGATCTGTCCATGCACCTGGTCTATGAAATCTACAAACAAGATTTCGAACTGTTTAAATACGATTTCGAAAACCCGGCCAATAAGATGCCGGTAGGTGAGATCGATCTGGACGAGATTCACGCCAAGCTGGGTGACTGAGTCACTTAGACTAAAGAGCAAGACCTCCCGCCCATCGTTAATGTCTCTGATGAGACATCTCCTCTGGTTGGGCCCGGCGCCGCGCTTTGCGCGG
>NZ_JBQFRJ010000018.1:0-52682 GCF_056537345.1 Ruegeria sp. CF4
AGCGCAGTTGACCGAGAACTACAACGCCGTGCTCAATACCGGGGACAAACCAATGTCCCCGGCCGAAATCCGCGATGCTCTGAAACTCTATGACGCTGTTCTGCCCACGGTCACGGATACGCTCAGCGCCGAGGCGCTGGACGTTCCCGCAGCACAGACCAAAATCCTCGCCAATTATGGCGTAGGATACAGCCATATCTGCGAACCATCGGCGCGCAATCTTGGGATGACCGTGACCAATACACCGGATGTCCTGTCCGAATGCACCGCCGATCTGGCCATGACCCTGCTGCTGATGGTTGCCCGTCGCGCTGGCGAAGGCGAGCGCGAACTGCGCGCTGGAAACTGGTCCGGTTGGCGCCCGACCCACCTTGTTGGTACGAAGGTCAGCGGCAAGACGCTTGGCATTATCGGCTTTGGACGGATCGGGCAGGAATTGGCGCGGCGCGCGCATCACGGCTTTGGCATGAAAATTCTGGTTCAAAACCGCAGCGCAGTGTCAGCCGAAGTACTGAAGCAGTTTAACGCTACGCAGGTCGAAACGGTCGATGATTTGCTGCCACAATGCGATTTCGTCTCGCTGCATTGCCCCGGTGGATCGACGAACCGGCACCTGATCAATGGGCGCAGGCTCGACCTGATGAAGCCTGACGCATTCCTTATAAACACCGCACGCGGCGAAGTTGTGGACGAGCACGCTCTGGTACAGTCGCTGATGTTCGACACGATCGGCGGCGCGGCACTGGATGTCTTTGACGGCGAACCCCGGATCAGCCCAGACCTCCTGCAGTGCGACAATCTGGTGATGTTGCCCCATCTGGGCAGCGCCACGCTCGAATCCCGCGAAGCCATGGGGTTTCGTGTACTCGACAATCTCGGCGATTTTTTTGCGGGCCGCACTCCGCGGGATCAGGTGATCTGATGCAAGCACTGGCGCGGAATATTCAGCCCACCCCGGAACCTTCGAATTATGCCGAAGGGTTGCGCTCGGAACTGCGAGTGCTGTGGCGCAACATTTTGCTGAAACGGGCGCCCCATGTAGCGACCTGGGCCGAGGCCACGCCGTTGCAACCCATCCCCACCGGGCCTGAAGCAACGCCCTACCTACAGGCCCTGTCGATCTGGTTCCAACTGTTGCGCATCATTGACGAAAACGCAGAAGTCCGGGACCGTCGCCTGACCGAGACCCAAAGCGGGGCCGAAGCGGTCGAAGGCGGATTCGCCGAGGTATTGTCTGACCTGTCCCTGACGGATCGCCAGACGGAAAAGCTGACCGCTGATCTGTGTGCAGGTCCCACCCTGACCGCGCATCCGACCGAGGCCAAACGGGTCACTGTTCTGGAAATTCACCGTCGGATTTACCGCAACCTCGTCGGTCTTGAAACCCAACGCTGGACCCCAACCGAACGCGCCGAATTGCTGAATGGTCTGGAGGGTGAGATCGATCTTTTGTGGCTGACGGGTGAACTTCGACTGTCGCGCCCAAGCCTGCACGATGAAATCGAATGGGGGTTGCAATTTTTCCGGGATGCAATCTTTGACGCCGTCCCGCAGGTAATGGATCGATTTGATCAGGCCTGCCTGCATGTGCTGGGCCAGACACTGAACGAAACACCCGATATCCGCTTTCACAGCTGGATCGGCGGTGATCGGGACGGCAATCCGAATGTCACGACCGAGATGACCGCGCTGGCCTTGCAACGCGGGCGTGAAACCGTTCTTGACCTTTACCGTCAGGCCCTTGATCGGGCTGCAAGCAGGCTGAGTATAAGTGCACTCATATTGCCGCTGCCCGAGCTCAACAGGGCGCGAATACAAGAAATAATCGACCGGTTTCCGGACGCTGGCCGCAATCGGAACGAACCGTTTCGGCAAGCTCTCAATGCCATTCGCCATCGGTTAACAGATGGCGGCTATGATCACATCTCACAATTCGTGAGCGATCTTGATGCGCTTGATAACGCATTATGCGCGGTCAATGCCGATATTCTGGCGCGACAACATATCCGCCCCCTGCGCCGAGCTGCGACGGTTTTTGGGTTCCGAACCACAACGTTGGATATCCGTCAGAATTCGACCGTCACAACCGATGTTCTGGCCGAAATCTGGTCACAATCCAGCCGGGCTCCAGACTATGGCACGGCCGAATGGTCTACCCGTTTGCGAACTGAACTGGCGGATCAGAACCTGCCTTATCAAAGCCGCGACGCACTGAGCGATCAGGCACAGGAATTGCTCGCCCTTCTGGCGCTGGTCCACAGCGTGCGATCAGGGCCAGATCCCAAGGCAATCGGCCCGTTCATCCTGTCCATGACCCGTTCTGCCGATGATATTCTCGGCGTTTACCTGCTGGCCCGTTATGCCGGGTTCGGGTCCGAAACACTGGATATTTCGGTGGTTCCGCTGTTTGAGACGATTGCCGATCTGCGCAACGCCCCGGCGATCCTGCTGGGTGTTCTGGGCGTTCCGCTTGCCCGCCGCAGCCTCAAAACCGACGGTAACGTGATCGAGGTTATGCTGGGATATTCGGACAGCGGTAAGGATGGCGGCTATTTCTGCTCAACATGGGAACTTGAGCGTGCCCAACGCCGGATCGTGTCGGCACTGGCCTCTCAAGGCTTCAAGGCCACATTTTTCCATGGTCGCGGCGGCTCGGTCAGCCGGGGTGGCGCACCTACCGGACGCGCCATCGCCGCGCAACCCAGTGGAACAATTGCTGGGCGGTTGCGCGTGACCGAACAGGGCGAGGTTGTTTCGACCAAATATGCCAACCGCGGTACGGCTGCGGCGCATCTGGAATTGCTGCTTTCAAGCACGCTGCGCCATACAGCCAACCCCGGCCAAACCCCTGCCCGGCCCGAGTTCGACGATGCGCTGGATGCCCTGTCGGAACTGTCTCAGATGGCCTATGTCTCGCTTCTTCAGATGCCGGGCTTTCTGGACTATTTCCAGCAAGCCAGCCCAGTCGAAGAACTTGCCCGCCTGAAAATCGGCTCCCGCCCGACCCGCCGGTTCGGTGCTGCCAGTCTGGATGACCTACGGGCCATACCATGGGTTTTTGCATGGTCGCAGAACCGTCACCTGATCACCGGTTGGTACGGGTTTGGCGCCGCTATGACCAGCTTTCGTAAATTCCGTGGCGCGCGCGGTGATGAAGTGCTGCAGGACATGTTTAATGACTCTCGCCTGTTCCGCCTCGCCGTCGATGAGATGGAAAAATCGCTCTATCAGGCGGATATGGATATCGCCGCACAATACGGCGAATTGGTCCCCGATGCGGAGACTCGCCAACGCATCTCGCGAGCTATCAAAGTGGAATACGACAGTGCCTGCAGCGCAGTGCAGTTTCTGACCGGCGGTCAGGCCATCGGTCACCGTTTTCCTCGTCTGTGCGAGCGGTTTGATCGTAAACGGGCCGAACTGGCCCGCATTCACGCGCTGCAAGTCGAGCTGCTGCGAAAGGCCCGAAGCGAGCCGCAGGCAGGATCGGTTCCTGTGCCTTTGCTGCAATCCATGAATGCCATTTCCGCTGGCCTCGGCTGGACCGGCTAACCCTTTTCAGGAGGTTTCAACGTGAACGCCCCGCAACGCACCCAAGGTTTCTTCACCCAGTCCCTAGCGGATCGTGACCCCGAGCTGTTTGGTTCGATCACGTCCGAGCTGGGCCGTCAGCGCGACGAGATCGAGCTGATCGCCTCGGAAAACATCGTCTCTGCCGCCGTGATGGAGGCGCAGGGCTCGGTGATGACCAACAAATACGCCGAGGGCTATCCCGGTCGCCGCTACTATGGCGGTTGCCAGTTCGTCGATATCGCCGAGGATCTGGCGATTGACCGCGCCAAGCAGCTGTTCGGCTGTGAGTTCGCCAACGTTCAGCCCAACTCAGGGAGCCAGGCCAACCAGGGTGTGTTTCAGGCGCTGATCCAGCCCGGCGACACCATTCTGGGCATGTCGCTTGACGCAGGTGGCCACCTGACCCACGGCGCAAAGCCCAACCAGTCGGGCAAGTGGTTCCACGCGGTACAGTACGGCGTCCGCAAGCAGGACAACATGCTGGATTATGATCAGGTCGAGGCGCTGGCGAAGGAACGTAACCCCAAGCTGATCATCGCGGGCGGCTCGGCCATCCCGCGCCAGATCGACTTTGCCCGCATGCGCGAGATTGCCGATATGGTCGGTGCCTATCTGCACGTGGACATGGCGCATTTCGCCGGTCTGGTGGCGGCGGGCGAACACCCCTCGCCCTTCCCGCATGCGCATGTGGCGACGACCACCACCCACAAGACCCTGCGCGGTCCGCGTGGGGGTATGATCCTGACCAATGATGAAGATATCGCTAAGAAAGTGAACTCGGCGATCTTCCCCGGCATTCAGGGCGGCCCGCTGATGCATGTGATCGCCGGCAAGGCAGTGGCCTTTGGCGAGGCGCTGCGCCCCGAGTTCAAGGACTATATCAAGCAGGTCGTGACCAACGCACAGGCGCTGTCGGATCAGCTGATCAAGGGCGGACTGGACACTGTGACCCACGGCACCGACACCCATGTGGTGCTGGTCGACCTGCGCCCCAAAGGCGTCAAGGGCAACGCGACCGAAAAGGCTTTGGGCCGGGCGCATATCACCTGCAACAAGAATGGCGTGCCGTTTGATCCCGAGAAGCCGACCATCACCTCGGGCATCCGCCTGGGCTCCCCCGCCGGGACCACCCGCGGCTTTGGCGAGACCGAGTTCCGCCAGATCGCTGACTGGATCATCGAAGTTGTCGACGGTCTGGCCGCCAATGGTGAAGACGGCAACGCCGCCGTCGAGGCAAAGGTCAAAGCCGAGGTCGCCGACCTCTGCGCCAGATTCCCAATCTACCCGAACCTGTAAGACGAAGGACCCTAACCCATGAGCTTTCATTCCATTGACCAAGCCCCTGCCCGCCTGAACCGCAGCGAATTGGCCGTACCGGGCAGCCAGCCCGGCATGTTCGAAAAGGCCGCACAATCGGACGTGGATGTCATCTTCCTTGATCTCGAAGATGCCGTCGCACCTGACGAAAAGGAACAGGCCCGTAAGAACATCATTCAGGCACTGAACGATATTGACTGGTGCAACAAGACCATGTCGGTGCGGATCAACGGGCTTGATACCCATTACATGTATCGCGATGTGGTGGAAGTGGTCGAACAGGCCGGAGAGCGGCTGGACCTCATCATGATTCCCAAGGTCGGCACTGCAGCTGATGTTTATGCGGTAGACATGCTGGTGACCCAGATCGAGGACGCCAAGGGCTACAAGAAGCGTATCGGGTTCGAACACATCATCGAAACCGCGCTGGGGATGCAGAATGTCAGCGAAATCGCTGCGGCCTCGAAACGAAATGAAAGTCTGCATTTTGGTGTTGCGGATTATGCAGCCTCGACCCGGGCGCGGACGACCATCATCGGTGGCGTGAACCCTGACTATTCCGTTCTGACCGACGCAGATGCGGACGGTGGCCGCCTGTCCCATTGGGGCGACATGTGGCACTATGCGCTGGCCCGAATGGTTGTTGCAGCCCGTGCCAATGGCCTTCGCCCGATTGATGGCCCCTTTGGTGATTTTCAGGACCCCGACGGCTATCGCGCGGCGGCCAAGCGGGCGGCTGTTCTGGGATGTGAAGGCAAATGGGCAATTCACCCCAGCCAGATTGCGTTGGCGAACGAGGTTATGTCTCCTTCGGATGCCGAAGTGAACAAGGCTCAGCGCATTCTTGTAGCAATGGCCGAGGCCGAAGCGTCCGGCAAAGGCGCCGTGTCTTTGGATGGTCGCCTGATTGACTATGCCTCGATCCGTCAGGCGGAAGTATTGGTCGAAAAGGCGGGTCAGATCGCTGCCGCATGAGCGAACTATGACCGGGCAATCCTCAATAAATCTGTGGGATAGCGCCGCAGCCATCTTCGCTGCGGCGGTCACCGCCGCAGATCCGGCAGATTCGCTGCGCAGACAATTGCGAACGGCACCGCTTCCCGCACCAAAACAGGGCGGGCGCAGCATCCTTATCGCTGTTGGAAAAGCTGCGCCTGCCATGATGGCAGAGGCATTGCTACATGTTCAGGGCGACCACATCGCCCTAGCCGTGACACATGCCGAAAACCAGACCGATGTGGACGGAGCGACCGTATTGAATTGCGCGCACCCCGTCCCGGACGAACGAGGACTGAAAGCCGGGAGACAGATCATCGCACTGCTCAAGGCAGCACGTGAGGAAGATCAGATCATTGCGCTGATCTCGGGCGGGGGATCGGCCTTGGTTCCCGCGCCTGTCAAAGGGTTGACCCTGTCAGACAAAATCACGGTCAACGAGGTTTTGCTGTCCTCCGGGCTCGACATCGTGCGGATGAATCTTGTGCGTCAGCACCTGAGCCGAGTTAAGGGCGGAGGGTTCTTGCGACACGGCTCGCCTGCCCCGGTCACGGCCTATATCCTGTCGGATGTGATCGGAGATGATCTGCGCGCTGTTGCCAGCGGACCGACCGCCCTTCCAATCGGAAGCCGCGCCGACGCCCGCAGAACCTGCATCGAGGCCGGTATCTGGCATCGGTTACCAAAATCTGCCCGCGCCCATCTGGAACAAAGCACTCCTAAACAGGCCATAGCGCCTGAGGCAACCAATCACCTGATCGGATCGAACACGATCAGCCTTGAAGCGGCACATGCATGTGCATCGCAGACCTGCCGCGCCGAAATTGCGTCTGACGCGTTGATCGGTGACGTGTCAGATGCCGCAGACAAGATTTTGCAAGCAATCCCGTCCGCAACTGTTGAGCGTCCAGTCGCTCTGCTGTTTGGTGGTGAGACTACTGTGCGTTTGCAAGGCTCCGGGCACGGAGGGCGCAATCAGGAATTGGCACTGCGGGTGGCCCAACTGGCGGAGGGACGATCAATACCCGGCAACTGGGTATTCCTCAGCGGCGGCACGGATGGGCGCGATGGCCCCACCCCGGCGGCTGGTGCGATTGTGGATGCTGGGACGTTCGGCCGAATCCGCGCTTCGGGGCATGACCCTGCCGCCCTTTTGGCAAACAACGACAGTCACAAGGCGCTGACGTTGTCAGGTGACCTTCTGATAACCGGCGCGACCGGGACCAATGTTGCGGACATCCAGGTCTTGCTGCTTGGTACTGACACGTAAGGCGTTGTGAATTCGCCGGCCTTCAGGTCTGATTTAAAGCTATCGATGTCGGATTTGAGAGTATCAATTCAGATGATTTGCGTGGAATCTGGCGAAAAAGGTCCGATCCATGCGATATTCTGGCTTCAAAGTCATCAAAGAGGCGCTTACCGGCCACAAAGGCTGGAAACCGGCGTGGCGCGACCCAGAACCCAAGCCGCATTATGACATAGTGATTATAGGCGGCGGTGGTCATGGTTTGGCGACGGCGCATTATCTTGCCAAGATTTATGGGCACCGAAAGGTCGCGGTGATCGAAAAGGGCTGGATCGGTGGTGGCAATGTGGGGCGCAACACGACGATCATCCGCTCAAACTATCTGCTGGATGGGAATGAACCGTTCTACGAGTTTTCGCTGAAACTGTGGGAAGGTCTGGAACAGGACGTTAACTACAACGCGATGGTTAGCCAGCGTGGAATCATCAACCTGATCCATTCGGATGCACAGCGTGACGCCTTTACCCGGCGGGGCAATGCGATGATCTTGAACGGCGCGGATGCCGAATTGCTGGATGCCGATCAGGTACGCCGGGAATATCCGTTTCTGAATTTCAACGATGCGCGGTTCCCGATCAAAGGTGGTCTGGCGCAGCGGCGCGGCGGCACCGTGCGTCACGATGCCGTGGCCTGGGGATATGCGCGCTCAGCCAACAGTTTCGGCGTCGATATCATCCAGAACTGCGAAGTGACCGGGTTTCGGATCGAAGACGGCACATGTCTGGGTGTCGAGACCTCGAAAGGGTTTATCGGCGCGGGCAAGGTCGGCTGTGCCGTTGCAGGCAATTCGGGGCGGTTGATGGGCATGGCGGGGATGCGCCTGCCGATCGAAAGCCATGTCTTGCAGGCCTTTGTCTCGGAAGGTCTGAAACCGGTTCTACCCGGTGTCATCACCTTTGGCGCGGGGCATTTCTATGTCAGCCAGTCCGACAAAGGCGGACTGGTCTTTGGCGGCGATCTGGACGGGTATAACTCCTACGCACAGCGCGGCAATCTGCCAGTGGTCGAGGATGTCTGCGAAGGCGGCATGGCGCTGATGCCGATGATCGGCCGGGCGCGTCTGCTGCGGATGTGGGGCGGCATTATGGACATGTCGATGGATGGTTCGCCCATAATCGACCGGACCGGAATTGACGGGCTCTATTTCAACGGCGGCTGGTGCTATGGCGGGTTCAAGGCAACCCCGGCCTCAGGCTATTGCTTTGCGCATCTTCTAGCGCGTGATGCGCCACACCCGACCGCAACCGCCTATCGCTTTGACCGGTTCCGCACCGGGCACATGATTGACGAAAAAGGCATGGGCAATCAGCCCAACCTGCACTGAGAGGACCAGCACCATGATCATCCATCATCCCTTGCTGGGCCCGCGTGACAGTTCCGAATTTGTCTATCTGGGCGACGCGTCGCTGATTGACCGCCCCGACTGGCAGGGCGACGATGCGGTGACGGCGTTTCACGATTATGCCTATCTGCGCGACAATCCCGCCGGTCTGCATCGCGAGCTGTGGTTTCACGAAGGCGGTGACCGGTCTTGGCTGGTCGTGACACGCAATACCGTGACGCATGAGATCACAGGCGTGGAATTGGCCCGAGACGTGGCCCGGGCAAAGGGACGTTCAAAATGACTCAAGACAACCGGCTGAGCGGCGGTCAGATCGACCGCACCAAAACCCTGAATTTCAAGTTCGACAACCGCAGCTACGCTGCTCATCCTGGCGATACACTGGCCTCGGCCCTGCTGGCCAATGGCGTACGCCTGATGGGGCGGTCGTTCAAGTATCACCGCCCCCGCGGTGTGCTGACCGCCGGATCGGAAGAACCCAATGCGATCGTCGAACTGCGCTCGGGCAACCGTCAGGAGCCCAACACCCGCGCCACAACGATCGAGATGTTTGACGGGCTTGAGGCCCGATCGCAAAACCGTTGGCCCAGCCTGAAGTTCGACGCGCTGGCAATCAATGACAGGTTTTCGAATTTCCTGTCGGCTGGTTTTTATTACAAGACCTTTATGTGGCCGGCTGCGTTCTGGGAAAAGTTGTACGAGCCGATGATCCGCCGCGCCGCCGGTCTGGGCTCGCTTTCGATGCAAGAGGACCCGGACGAATACGACAAGGGGTTCAGGCATTGTGACCTGCTGATCATTGGCGCCGGTCCGTCCGGTTTGGCTGCCGCCTTGACCGCTGGCCGGGCCGGGTCGGACGTTATCCTGGCTGACGAGGATTTCGCGCTTGGCGGGCGGTTGAACAGTGAGACCTTCTCGCTGAACGACGGCCCTGCGGATGAATGGGTTGCGCAGACGGTAGCTGAATTGTCCGCAATGCCGAACGTCCGCCTGATGCCGCGTACAACTGTCATCGGGGCCTTTGATCACGGCATTTATGGCGCGGTTGAACGTACTGGCGACCACCTAGCCAACTTGCCTTCGGGCAAGCCCCGGCAAATCCTGTGGCGTATCTATTCCAAACGCGCCCTACTGTGTGCAGGCGCGACCGAACGACCCATCGCATTCGAAAACAACGACCGCCCCGGTGTCATACTGGCCAGCGCGTTGCGGACTTATGCCAACCGGTTCGCATCCACGGCAGCGCAGCGTGTTGCGATCTTTACCAACAATGACGACGGCCATCGGACCGCCGCCGATCTGCATTCCAAGGGCGTCAAGATCGCGGCTGTGGTGGATGTTCGACCGGATGCGCCGATCAACTACGAATACGAAGTGCTCGCAGGTGCTCAGGTCGTTGATACCAAGGGCCGTCTGGGTCTGAGCTTTGTCGAGGTCAAACTGGCCGACGGGTCTAAGCGCACATTGGACTGCGGTGCGCTTGGCGTGTCCGGCGGCTGGAACCCGAACGTGCATCTGACCTGCCATCAGCGGGGACGCCCGATCTGGAACGAGGATCTAGCGGCCTTCGTTCCCGGCGCAGACCTACCGCCTGGCCTTGCGGTCGCGGGTGCTGCAAACGGAACGATGTCGACCCATGGCGCGTTGCAATCCGGTGCCCAGGCGGCGGCTGAAGCGCTGGAACTCAGCGGCGCGCTGCCCAACTTACCCAAGGCCGAGGATGCTCCAGTCTCGCAAACGCCGTATTGGTATGTTCCGGGCTGCGCGCGCGCATGGCTGGATCAACAGAACGATGTGACGGTCAAGGATGTGAAGCTCAGCCATCAGGAAGGGTTCCGATCGGTCGAACACCTGAAACGCTATACCACGCTGGGCATGGCAACCGATCAGGGCAAGACTTCGAATATGGGCGGTCTGGCGATCATGGCGGAACTGGCCGGTAAATCCATCCCCGAGACGGGAACGACGATATTCCGCCCACCCTATACACCGGTGTCTATCGGCACGCTTGCCGGGCGCATGAAAGGGCAGGAATTCCATCCAACCCGCCTCACGCCCTCGCATTATTGGGCCAAGGAACGGGGCGCGGTATTTGTAGAGGTTGGCAACTGGTTGCGCGCGCAGTGGTTCCCCCTGCCCGGCGAGACGCATTGGCGTGAATCCGTCGACCGCGAAGTACGGCAGACCCGCGCCTCGGTCGGCGTGTGTGACTGTACGACGCTTGGAAAAATCGACGTGCAAGGCACCGATGCTGCGGACTTCCTGAACCGCATCTACTGCAATGGCTTTGCCAAACTGGCGGTGGGAAAAACCCGCTATGGCCTGATGCTGCGCGAGGACGGGATTGCCATGGATGATGGCACCGCCGGACGTCTGGCCGAGGATCATTTTGTGGTAACAACTACCACGGCCAATGCGGTCAAAGTCTATCAGCATATGGAGTTCGTCCGGCAATGCCTGTTCCCGGACACGGACGTCCAACTGATCTCGACCACCGAAGCCTGGGCGCAATATGCCGTTGCTGGTCCCAACTCGCGCAAACTGCTGCAGAAGATCGTGGACCCGGAATTTGACGTTTCGAACGAAGGTTTTCCGTTCATGGCCTGCGCGAATATCACCGTTTGCGGTGGCCTGCGGGCGCGTCTGTTCCGGATTTCGTTCTCGGGCGAGCTGGCGTTCGAAATTGCGGTTCCCTCGCGCTATGGCGATGCGTTGATGCGGCGTCTGATGCAGGAAGGTGAAGAGTTCGATGTAGTTCCATACGGTACCGAGGCTCTCGGCGTCATGCGGATCGAAAAGGGACACGCCGCAGGGAATGAACTCAACGGGACCACCACGGCGCTGAACCTTGGCATGGGCCGGATGGTGTCCAAGAAGAAAGATAGTATCGGTTCGACCCTGTCCGAACGTGAGGGGCTGAACGAGGCTGATGCGTTGAACATGGTCGGCGTCAAACCCGTGAACAGCGCGGACAAAATCACCGCTGGCGCGCATCTCATGGATGCATCCGGCCCGGTCGATGCCGCGCTTGACCAGGGCTATGTTACGTCGGCTGCGTTCTCGCCTTCGCTGGATAGTCACATCGGCCTGGGTTTTCTGAAAAACGGCGGTGACCGTCAGGGCGAAAAGATGCGCCTTGTGTCGCCACTGACCGATCTGACCGTCGAGGTCGAGATTGTCTCGGCTCATTTTGTCGACCCTGAGGGAGAACGGCTTCGTGCATGATCTTGTTGCAATAACCGCCCTGGGCGGATCTGAGCCTCATGTCGATACGGTTGGAACCGTCACATGTACCGAGGTGCCTGACGTTGCACTGGCCTCGGTCGCCGCACGCGCTGGCCGCGAAGCAGAAACCCGCAAGGCGCTTGAAAAACTAATCGGTGCATCAGCACCCGATGTTGGTCAGTTCGGCGGCGACGTTGTCTCGGCATTCTGGACCGGACCGGATCAGTGGATGGTCGAGGCCCCGTTCGATACTCATGAAGAACTGGCGCATCAGACGAAAGACTGTGTCGGCGACACCGCGTCCGTTTCAGAACAGACCGATGCCTGGACCCGGTTCGATCTGGAGGGCGCAGACATTCTGGCGGTTCTGGAGCTGCTATGTAATCTGGATTGCCGCAAGATGGGTGCGGGCGAGACGGCCCGTACTTCGATCCATCATCTCGGGTGCTTCGTTCTGTGCAGGTCCACCGCATTGTTCAGCCTTTATGGTCCCCGTTCTTCGGCAGGGTCTATGCATCATGCGATTGTGGTAGCGATGAAATCCGCTCTTTGAGCGTCTCGCTCAGCTTGAAGGCAGCGGTGCGTTGTCTTCGACCCGGAAGCGGTTGATGCGGCGGCGGTCTTCGCTGGGGCTTAGCCCGAAGGCAGATCGGTAATGTGTCACCAATGGTGTGACCGAGCTAAAGCCGATAGCGGCTGCGATGTCGGCAATGGGGTCTTTGGTATAGACAACCATCTGACGTGCCGCTTTCATGCGCATGGCGCGGAAATAGTGGCTGGGGCTTTGACCTGTCGCCTGTTTGAAGGCGCGTTCGATTTGGCGCGGCGTGACACCGGCCTGCTTTGACAGTTCGGCAATCGACAACGGATCGCCAATCCGGCTGGCGTATAGCTCAACGCATTTTGCCACAAGTGGCGGCAGCTTTTCACCTGTGTCGGGCCTGCTGGTGTCTGGAACCTGTTGGCGCACGCCTTCGCCCCGCATCAATGGGTGCTGGAACCAGCAGGCCACCTCATGCGCGACATCACCACCCAGACGATCCTCGATCAGGTGCAGCGCCAGATCGAACGCGGCCGCGGCCCCCGCCGCGGTGTAGCGTGAGTTATCCGTTACAATAACCTCGCGCCGGGCGTCCATGTCCGGAAACTCGGCCTCAAAGGCCGCCTCGTAGCACCAGTGAACCGACACCGGATGACCATTCATGACGCCTGAGCGGACCAGCGGAAACACGCCCGCGCTGATCCCGCCCAGAATGGTTCCGTGACGCGCAAACATGCGTAATGCTCCATCACCCTGAGTCGGGTTCTGAAACTTTGAAGTCGGGCTGCTGAGCAGGAATAGAATATCAATCGACTGGCAGTCGGACAGGTCGCGCTCGGCCTCGAACCGGACATTGGCGCTAGATCTGACTTTGCCCCCGTCTTCTGTCACCAATGACCAGCAAAATGCCTCTTGTCCCGCTATCTCATTTGCCGCTCTCAAAGGTTCAATGACCGAAGTCAAGCAGGCCATCGGAAATCCGTCGAACAACAAGAATCCAATCTCGTTACATTTTTCTACCAGCATGATTATTTTACTATCAGGAAAAATAGGTGCTATGATAGCCCGAATTGGATTGGCTGAAACGGCGCAGCTGCTTGCACCGTTGGTTCGGACAAGTGTAGCAAGACATTGAAGGCGAAACATTGAAAAAACGCGACACAGAAATGGTGGGAAATCTGACTCAGGATCCGCATTCCGTTCGAACGAGTGAACGTGAAAAGGTGCTCGAAGTAGCAATCGGCCGCGAGGTCCGAGCCTTTCGTAAACAGCAAAACATCACCGTCGCTGAACTGGCCCAACTGACAGGATTATCAATTGGCATGTTGTCGAAGATAGAGAACGGCAACACGTCGCCCTCTCTGACGACGCTGCAATTACTCGCCGACGCACTTTCGGTTCCCCTGACCAGCTTCTTCCGCCAGTTCGAGGAACGCCGGGAAGCCGTTCACACAAAAGCGGGCGAGGGTGTAGAGCTTGAGCGCGAAGGAACCCGCGCCAATCATCAATACAATCTTTTGGGTCATATCGGCGCTAACGGGTCCGGTGTGATTGTCGAGCCGTATTTGATCACGCTTACCGCAGAATCCGATGTCTTTCCGACGTTCCAGCACGGTGGGATTGAAACAATTTACATGTTGGAGGGCGAAGTCGATTATCGCCACGGAGATAAGAATTATCCATTGAAGCCCGGCGATACCCTATTCTTTGACGCGGATGCCCCGCATGGACCAGAGAAACTGGTCAGCCTGCCGGCAAGATACATTTCTGTGATTAGCTATCCGCAGACAAATTGACTGGCTTGCGCATCAGGAAATCAGTGGGTTTGTCGTAACCTTCGTGCGTTCCCATACTTACGATCGTGAAACCAAGGCGTGAAAACACGCGATGATTTTCAGTAAGTTCGACACGGGTTTCCAGCTCCAGCTCGGACAATTCAAGGGCCGCGGCCCGACGTACGGCGTGGTCTACCATCACCGAACACAGGCCCTGCCCGCGCATCCCCTCGTGCACCGCCAGTTTTCCCATATACAGCCTGCCAGACTTTGGCATAAGGAACATGCAGCCAGTTAGCGGACGGCCAATAGCCCAAATCTCACCTCCGGCATGACAATGTGCCTGCATACCCTCCACGGTCAGCCGATGAACGGAGGACGGCGGGTCGATCCGGCCATCCATGTATCGGAACGAAGAACGCAGTAAGGCTAATACGTCATACAAAGCTGAGTCGTTGCCGAGTACCTGCCAAATTGTCTTGTCCGGACCAGTCATGACCGCCGCGATACCCGTTACTTTGACAAAGGCGGTTCCGTTTCCAGATCCGGCCATACACCCGGTGAGGTTGGAAGACCGTCGTCAAACTGGCTGAGGTAGTCCAGCATCATTGGACGGTTGTCGATAAACCCTTTGTAGGTGGCCAACTCAACCGGAAGATCGCGGATAACACGATGCAGGCGGCGACCCCATTTCGGTACCGTCATCAGATCCTGAAAACTGCACAGATAACAGCGAATCGGAAATACCAGCGCGTTTGACCGTGGCAACCGGAAGAAGGTCTGTAGCTCAACCCGAAGATGCTGCTTGTGAGCGATGTTCTCAGGCGTCAACGTTGTCTTCTGAATACCCCATTTGTGATAGTTCTCCGGGCTGGTATCCAGCAATGGATTCACCGTCATCGTCCAGTTCAGACGACGCGCCGGAGCCCCTTGCTGAATGTTCAGCAGGAATTTCAGTGCGCGCTTGAAAATTCCCATCTCATGGGCTTTCGGAACTGGCGCATGCCATTCGAAAAAGTTCATGCCGATGTCGAAATCCAGGCTCCAATCGGCTTGGGTCGTTACCATCCCGGCGTCCATCCACAGCATCTCGTCCCGCTGATCCAGCACCGCGAAATCACCCTGTGCCTGACGCGTGATATATTCCATCGGCCCGTACGGCAGCGTGGTTTCATCCATGAAGGTGAAACTGTGATCAATGCCCAGTGGCTTGTTGATCCAACGCCACTGATTGCCGTTGCGGTGCAATTCGAACAGGTCGGGATAATCCTCTGACTTGCTGACCATGATCAGCTCGAGCAGGTCCCAACCCGCCAATGTCATGTGTGGCAGGGACTGACAGCGCAGAGGGTCCTGATCCAGAACGATGGCCCGGTCTTTCATCTCGGATACATAGTGTTCGTCTACATCGAACCGCATTTCATAAACCGAGCCCTCGGGTCCGCCCCGGTGCTGTTCCATGTTGACGGAATACATGTAACTGTCTTCGTGAAACGGGAAAGGAAAGCGTTTGATCGCCCATTCCGAGTTGTGGAACGTATAGTCGTCACGGAAGGACTCGTCGTTGAATTGAATGGTCATGTGGGCCTCCTCTCAGCGGTCCAGCACGAGGGACTTGCCCTCGAAGCGCGATACGCAGGGCATGATCTTCTTGCCTGCGGCTTTTTCTTCGTCAGTCAGCCAATGATCGCGATGAACGAAATTGCCGTCGTGATCCAGCACAACGGTTTCGCATTGGCCACAGGCCCCGCCGCGGCACAGATAGGGTGCATCCACGCCTTCGCGTTCTATGGCTTCCAGCAGGCTTTCGTTCTCACCCACATGAATGACCTTGTCCGATGTCGCCAAGCGCGCTTCGAACGGTTTGCCGGGCTGCGGGGCCAGAAACTCTTCATAATGCACGCAATCCTCGGGCCAGCCTTCGGCGGCAGCAGTTTCGCGCACCCAATCGATCATGCCTTTGGGGCCGCAGACATAGACATGCGTGCCCAAAGGCTGCCCGCTCAGCAGGTTTTTCAGATCGATTTGTTGATTTTGGTCGTCATAGTACAGATGTGTTTCGTTTGGATGCCTGTCTGTCAGTTGATCGGCATAAGATGCCAACGCATTGTTACGGCACGCATAATGCAGTTCCCAATGACCGTGCAGAAGTTCTAGCTGTTTGATCTGCGCCAGAAACGGGGTGATACCGATGCCACCGGCCAGAAACAGGTGCTTGCGGGCCCGCAGATCAAGCGAGAACAGGTTGACCGGATAGCTAATGGTCATTTCATCGCCCAGTTTGACCTGGCGGTGCATGAACAACGAGCCACCCCTGCCCTGATCGTCGCGCCGGACCGAGACGGTATAAGACGACTGATCAAACGGGTCGGACATCAGGGAATACGGGTTAAGCCGCGTGATACCACCGTCCTGCATTTCGACAACCGTATGCGCTCCGCCCGAAAAGGTCGGCAACTGACCACCATCAACGCGTTCGAACCGGAATCGCGTCACCAATTCGTTCAATGGGGTGATTTCGGTCACTTTGACCTGAATTTTCTCGGCACCACTCATTCGTAAATCCCCTTCGGCTCAGGCACATTACCATGGTCCTCGGCATCAACGCGGACACCCTGATAAGCGGCAAGACGGCGGGAATAGTGGTCGCGTACAAACAGATTTAGCCCACAGTGCGCGCAGATAAACGGATCGACCTCGACATCTTCTGTGACGCCTTTGCAATGCACGCATTGCATCCGGCGCGCGACCGAGCCGCGATGTTCGGTCTGAATCGCAGTATGCGGAAGACCGACAGCCATCACCTCGTTCATGGCCTGCCCCATCATGCCCTCGGTACCGGTCAGATAGACCTGCAACCCCATATGCGCGTCCTCCAACACGCGGCGAATACGATGCAGCGCGGCTGCATAAGACGGACCTTCGTAGAATTGTGCAGGGTTCAGCGCCTGCAGCTTTTCCGAGTAATCCGTGCCTTTAGGGATGTAGATCAGGTGGGTTTTGGCCATCAGGTCGGGTTTCGCTATGTCAAGAACCGCTTCGGCCCCTTCGGCCTCGGCGATCATGAGATGATGTTCACCTGAGCGAACCTCTAGCGTGCCCCAGACCGGGCGGCTTGCGATTGACTTGGGAAATTCGAACTTTGACATTGTGCCCTCAAATAGGAAAAGGGCGCCACGGTGTGTCCGTCGCGCCCCCTGAAACTCAGCCCTTTGCGGTTCTGATCGATTTGTCCTGATCGTAGAACGGCATCTCTTCCGCAGTCGCCGCTATTTCTGCCCCATCGCCGTTGCGCACTGTCAGCTGGGTGCCGGGTGAGGCACAGGCGACCGGCATCCGTGCGATACCCACATTGTGCCCATTGATTTCGGAATACATGCCAAAGGTGACAACACCGACCTTTTCACCGTTCTGCAGCAAGTCAGCACCCTCATCCGCCGGGGTGGTGCCATCCAGTTTGACACCATAAATCTTGAACCGCTCTTTGCCTTGCGAGGCATAGTGGTTCTCGGCACCGATAAATCCGGTCTTGCCTGGTGAAACTGTGAACTCCAGCCCCAGTTCCCACAGGGTATCGCCGCAGGTTTCGTCGTCGAACGGATAGGTTTCCGAGTTGTCGCCGGGATAGAACAGCAGGTAACTTTCGGTGCGCAGCAAATCGAGTGTCGAGAACTGGACCGGAACAATGCCCATGTTCTTGCCCTCGGCCAGGATGCTGTCCCAAAGATGTACGGCGTGCTTTGCCTGACAGAAGATTTCATACCCGCGCTCACCGGTATAACCGGTCCGCGAAATCATCACCGGGCAGCCAAAGAGTTTGGTCTGCATGATGCCGAAATAGGCCAGATCACGGATGCCGGGAATGTGTTTGGCCAGGAAATCCACTGCCACCGGTCCCTGCAACGACATGTCGTGCAAGTCATCGTCAAAAATGACGGAACAATTCTTACCGGCGGCTACCGATGTCAGCTGTTCCATCCCCGTTCCGGTGCCGTGTACGACAAGCCAGGTGTTCACCGACAGGCGGTAGATGATGCAATCGTCGACAAACTTACCTTCGGAATTCAGGATCGAAGCATAAGTCGACCGGCCCGGCATGATTTTTTCCACATTCCGCGTAGTGACTCGGTCAATGACATAAGCCGCATCTTCGCCGACCACATGAACCTTCTTCAGACCTGACACATCCATCAGCCCTGCCTTGGTGCGGATCGCTTCGTAATCTGCTTTGGCGCGTTCCGGGCTGTGGTCATAGAACCACGCGGTTCCCATACCGTTCCAGTCTTCCAGCTCGCCGCCGATCTCGGCATGGCGCTGCGCAAGGGCGGACGTCCTCCAAAGAATGGCCATTGTTCAGCTCTCCCGTTGATTGCTTTTTGTTGACCATATTGAGGCCGAAGTCGGATCGAAAATCAACACCTCTGTGCAGATTTTTTTCCTGTTGGGAATATTTGCCTGCAATTTTTGCACCCTGGGTAGGGTGCGCGAGTGTTTCATAAGTGATTATTTATCAATGCCATAGCCACTTATTTGGCATTAAGAAACATGCGCGAATTACTGGCCTCAAAGATGTTTGCCCCACATATCTATTGACAGGTCGCGAATGAAATTGTCCCCTGAGTGCACAATTATTCCCAGCAGGAAATTCTTCGCAGAAAGACCTCCTGCTGCAACAACAGGGAGACTACGAAGTGGATGGTAATCTAAATGCACTCACGACGGTCTTTACCGAGTTCTACTACTGGGTAACGGTCGTTTTCATGTTCCTCATCCATGTGGGCTTTTGCATGTACGAGGTCGGCGCCAGCCGGGCTCGTAACCATATGCACACATTGATGAAAAACATCATGATCATCCCACTGGTGACGGTCACGTTCTTCTTCTTTGGATGGTGGATTTACTGGGCCTTTCCAAACTTTCCGTTCTGGGGTGGTTTGGATACCGAAGCGGGCGCTGCAAATCTGCCATGGGCCGACACCATGGCGACCAATCTGGGTGACAGAATCACCGGCGTCTTCTGGGCGGCATTCCTGCTGTTCTCGTGGACGGCAGCCTCGATTGTATCTGGCTCTGTGATCGAGCGGATTAGATCTTCGGCCTTGTGGGTCCATGCCGTGATGATTGGTTCAGTCTGGTGGATCATCGACGCTGCGTGGGGTTGGCACTACGGCGGTTGGATGGTGCGCGTTCTTGGGTACCACGATGCTTATGCTTCCGGGGTTATTCATGCTATCGCAGGTGGTTACGCATTAGGGGTGATCATGGTTCTGGGTCCCCGCCTAGGCAAATTTGCCAAAGACGGTACGCCGCGGGACATTCCGCCGCATAACCCATGGCTGCTGACCATCGGGATATTCCTGATCTACACTGGTTTCTGGGGCTTCTATGCCGCATGCAATGTTCCGGCGATATCTCCGGAGGCAATCGACGGTCAGATAACGGGTGTTACGTGGACCGCGACCAACATCTATCTGGCGCCGACCACGCTGTCCGCGATTACCTTCAACTTCCTGATGTCTCTGTCTGGCGGGTTGATGGCAGCGTATGTTGTTTCCAAAGGTGACGCGTTTTGGACGTTCTCGGGCGGACTGGCCGGTATTATCACTGCATCTGCGGGTAACGATCTTTATCACCCGGTGCAGGCAATGATCATCGCCGCGATCGGTGTCGTGATCGTGTACAAGTTGCACTATTGGGTCGAGCGTCGGTTCAAGCTGGATGATGCCGTTGGTGCCGTTGCCGTGCATGGTTATGCAGGATTCGTTGGCCTGGTGATTTCTGGCTTTGTCCTGTGGGGCGTGCCTTCTTCGCCATATGAAGGTTACGCGACGATTAACCCGGTCGGTCAGATCACAGGTGCTGTCATCATGTTCTTTGTTCTTGGCTTCTTGCCAGGTTGGATTCTTGCAAAAATCCAGTCGGCCGCAGGTGTGCTTCGAATTCCGGAAGAAGTCGAACTTCAGGGCCTCGATTACGCTGAACACCATGCCTATGAAGACGCCAAAGCCGCGATCATTGCAGCCGACAAAGAAGAATTGGCTGCCCGTGGCGTAGCCGCTGAGTAAGGGAGAAAAAGAATGTCTACTAATGGATATACAAGCTGGGCTGTTGATCTGGCCGAAGTCGGACCGATCTATCCCTTCCAAGGTTACGAAGTCCTTATGGTCATCGTGGGCGTCGTATTCTGGATCGGCTGGCATCGCATCCAATTTGTCCGAGAAGGTGAACACCTCGAGAAGGCCCGCCACACTGGCGACGAAGAAAAAGTGAAAGCACAGCTGGAACGATACTGATCCGGCTTTGAAAGCTGGCAATGGGCATAAATCTAATTTCTTGTCCATTGCCTCTCAGGAAAATTTATTTCCTGTGATTATTGATGTCCGTTTGAATTGTTGGTACCGTAGAATCATAGCGAAACACACAAGGAGATCTGCCAGCCATGTGCGGAATTGTTGGATTATTCCTCAAAGACCAGTCTCTTGCGCCCCAACTGGGCAATATGCTGACAGACATGCTGATCACGATGACGGATCGCGGCCCCGACAGCGCGGGTATAGCGATTTATGGCGAGGAATCAGGTGGTAAGACCAAGGTGACACTGCAGTCGCCCAATCCCAAGGACGACTTTGCCGGTCTAGCCGAAGAGCTGGGGCAGCACTTGGGCGTGGTGGTAAGCCAGACTGATAATGACACGCACACTGTGCTGGACGTTCCGGCCGGGCAGTTTGAAGCGGCACGGGTCGCGTTGGCAGAAATCCGGCCTTCAGTCCGGATCATGAGCCGGGGTGAGATGCTGGAGATCTACAAGGAAGTAGGCCTCCCCAAAGACGTGGCCGCGCGCTTTGACATCAGCAGTATGAGCGGCACACATGGCATTGGCCACACTCGCATGGCTACAGAGTCTGCCGTGACGACGATGGGCGCGCACCCGTTCAACACTGGGCCAGATCAGTGTCTGGTTCATAACGGCTCGCTGTCGAACCACAATTCATTGCGCCGCAAACTGCGCCGTGAAGGTGTAGTGATCCAAACTGAGAATGATACCGAGGTTGGAGCCGCCTATCTGACCTGGAAGATGATGAACGGGGCCACCTTGGGTGAGGCGCTGGAAAGCAGCCTTGAGGATCTGGATGGCTTCTTCACCTTTGTCGTCGGCACCAAGGATGGGTTCGGCGTGGTCCGCGATCCGATCGCCTGTAAGCCTGCGGTGATGGCCGAAACCGATCAATACGTGGCCTTTGGCAGCGAATACCGGGCGCTGGTGAACCTGCCGGGTATCGAAGAGGCCCGCGTCTGGGAGCCGGAGCCAGCGACGGTTTACTTCTGGTCCCACAATGACAGCCCCTCGACCAACGAAAAGGCCGCATAACATGCAAACTTATGATCTTGAAGCAGACGGCCTTCGTCGGTTGAACGCCACCTTGCAGTCGCAATCCACCGAGACCAACCAGACCCATTGGGAAGTCGTGAACCCCAAAGGCAGCCACGCGATTGCCGTCGGGCTGGATGCGCCTATCGAAGTGACGGTCAAGGGCTCAACTGGTTATTACTGCGCGGGAATGAACCAACAGGCGACGGTCAAGGTCGAAGGCTCGGTCGGGCCCGGCGTAGCCGAGAATATGATGTCCGGTCAGGTCGTTGTCGAAGGCGACGCCAGCCAATATGCTGGCGCCACCGGCCATGGCGGTTTGCTGGTCATCAAGGGCAATGCCAGCTCGCGTTGCGGCATCTCGATGAAAGGCATCGACATCGTGGTGCATGGTAATATCGGTCATATGTCGGCCTTCATGGCGCAGGCCGGTAATCTTGTGGTCTGCGGTGATGCGGGTGATGCGCTAGGAGACTCGCTTTATGAGGCGCAGCTGTTCGTGCGCGGCTCGGTCAAGAGCCTGGGCGCCGATTGCATCGAGAAAGAGATGCGCCCCGAGCATCTGGATATCCTGAAGGACCTGCTGGACCGCGCGGGCGCGAATGCCAGCCCCGAAGAATTCAAACGCTACGGTTCCGCCCGTCAGCTTTATAACTTCGACGTCGACAACGCCGCTGCTTACTGAGGAACAAGGGTATGAAAGACATGGACGATCAGATCCCCCGCACCCTGCCGATTCAGTCGGCGACATTCACCAATCCGATCAATGCGGAAATCCGCCGCGCTGCGGCCACCGGTATTTATGATATCCGCGGTGGCGGCGCCAAACGCAAGGTACCGCATTTCGACGATCTGTTGTTTCTGGGCGCCAGCATCAGTCGCTATCCGCTCGAAGGTTACCGCGAGCGCTGCGACACCTCGGTAACGTTGGGCACGCGCTTTGCAAAAAAGCCGATTGAACTGGACATTCCGATCACCATTGCGGGTATGAGCTTTGGCGCCCTGTCCGGCCCTGCGAAAGAGGCCCTTGGCCGCGGCGCATCAGCGGCGGGCACGTCGACCACTACCGGCGACGGCGGCATGACGCCCGAGGAACGCGGCCATTCCAGCAAATTGGTCTATCAGTATCTGCCCTCGCGCTATGGGATGAATCCCGATGATCTGCGCAAGGCCGACGCGATTGAGGTCGTTGTTGGTCAGGGCGCAAAACCCGGCGGTGGTGGCATGTTGCTGGGTCAAAAGATCAGCGACCGTGTCGCGGAAATGCGAACCCTACCCAAAGGCATCGACCAGCGCTCGGCCTGTCGCCATCCCGACTGGACCGGCCCGGATGATCTGGAAATCAAGATCCTCGAACTGCGCGAGATTACCGGCTGGCAGGTGCCCATCTATGTAAAGGTTGGCGCGACCCGCCCCTATTATGATACGGCACTGGCGGTAAAGGCTGGTGCCGATGTGGTGGTGATGGACGGTATGCAAGGCGGCACTGCCGCGACGCAGGACGTGTTCATCGAGCATGTAGGTTTGCCGACGCTGTCCTGCATTCGCCCTGCCGTGCAGGCGCTGCAGGATCTGGGCGTGCATCGCGAGGTGCAACTGGTGATCTCGGGCGGCATTCGCACTGGGGCCGATGTGGCAAAGGCAATGGCCCTTGGCGCCGACGCAGTGGCCATTGGCACCGCCGCACTGGTGGCGCTTGGTGACAATGACCCGAAATGGGAGTCCGAGTACCAGAAGCTGGGCACCACCACAGGGGCTTATGACGACTGGCACGAAGGCCAGGACCCCGCGGGTATTACCACGCAGGATCCCGATCTGGCCGCCCGTCTGAACCCAATCGAGGCCGGACGCCGTCTGCGCAACTATCTCAAGGTAATGACGCTTGAGGCGCAGACCATCGCTCGGGCCTGTGGTCATAATCACCTCCACAACCTTGAACCCGAGGATTTGTGTGCCCTGACGATGGAGGCCGCCGCAATGGCGCGTGTCCCATTGGCCGGGACAAGTTGGTACCCGGGCAAGGAAGGGTTCTGAACTGATGCTGCGCGGCTCCTTAACGGGGGCCGCGCTTTTGCTTTGGAAATCGAAAATTCAACAGGGAAAGGAAAGCCATCGTGACGACAGATCTCGCAGCTTTCGCAAAAGAAAAAGACGTCAAGTATTTCATGATCTCGTTCACTGACCTGTTCGGTGGGCAGCGGGCCAAGCTGGTACCCGCGCAGGCGATTGCCGAGATGCAGGAAGATGGCGCAGGTTTTGCCGGGTTTGCCACTTGGCTGGATATGACCCCAGCACATCCTGACATGCTGGCGGTCCCGGACCCGTCATCGGTGATCCAGCTGCCATGGAAGCCCGAGGTCGCCTGGGTTGCAGGTAACTGCGTGATGGAAGGCAAGGATGTCGCCCAGGCCCCGCGCAATGTACTGCGCCGCCTGATCGGCGAGGCCGCCGAGATGGGAATGCATGTCAAAACCGGCATTGAGGCTGAATTCTTCCTGCTGACCCCAGATGGCGAGCAGATCAGCGACCCGTTCGATACCGCCGAAAAGCCCTGCTATGACCAGCAGGCGGTGATGCGCCGCTATGATGTGGTGCGTGAGATCTGCGACTATATGCTGGAACTGGGCTGGGGGCCCTATCAGAACGACCACGAAGATGCCAATGGCCAGTTTGAGATGAACTGGGAGTTTGACGACGTTTTGAAAACCGCCGACAAACACTCGTTCTTCAAATTCATGACCAAGTCGGTGGCCGAAAAGCATGGGCTGCGGGCAACGTTCATGCCCAAGCCTGTCGAAGGGCTGACCGGTAATGGCTGCCATGCTCATATCTCGGTCTGGGATGCACCCGGAGCGGACGCCAAAACCAACGTCTTCGCCGGCGAAGGCGACGGTCCGACCGGCGAGGTGGGACTTGGCGAACAGGGCAAGTATTTCCTGGGCGGGATCATGAAACATGCCAGTGCGCTGGCAGCGATCACCAACCCGACGGTGAACAGCTACAAACGCATCAACGCACCGCGTACCATGTCGGGCGCGACCTGGGCCCCCAATACCGTGACATGGACCGGCAACAACCGCACCCACATGGTCCGGGTGCCCGGTCCGGGCCGGTTTGAGCTGCGCCTGGCCGACGGAGCCACCAACCCCTATCTGCTGCAGGCAGTTATCATCGCCGCGGGTCTGTCCGGCATCCGCTCCAAAGCCGATCCGGGACGTCGCTGGGACATTGACATGTATGCCGAAGGCCACACCGTGACCGACGCCCCCAAACTACCGCTGAACATGCTCGACGGGTTGCGCGAATACGACAATGATACCGAGTTGAAAGCCATGATGGGTCAGGAATTCTCAAGCGCGTTTCTGAAGATGAAGCATCAGGAGTGGAACTCGTTCGTCAGCCATTTCTCACGCTGGGAAAAGGACCACACGCTCGATATCTAAGAAACTTCGGGGCTGCAGACCACTGCCGCCCCGATACAGACGCTCGGATGGAGGCCCGTGCCTAATGAATGTCCTGATTTTCCAGCATTCGTGGGGCGAAAACCCCGGAGCGTTTCTAGAGCACATTTCATCATGCGGTGATACGGCCAAAGTCGTGCATCTGTATGATGGCCAACCAATCCCGCAACTCGACGATTTTGATTTGCTTCTGGTTCTGGGCGGCCCGATGGACGTCTGGGAAACCGAGGCGCACCCGTGGCTCGTGCCCGAAAAACAAGCGATCAGGACCTGGATTCAAGACCTCAAGCGACCGTACTTTGGGATATGTCTAGGCCACCAACTTCTGGTTGATGCGTTAGGAGGGAAATGTGTACCTATGCAGAAGCCTGAGATCGGTGTGCTTTTTATTAATTTGACTGACAACACGCGCAGTGATCCGCTGTTCGAGCCCCTGCCCGATCAATTCCGGGTGCTACAATGGCATGGGGTTGAGGCCATTGACCTACCGCCCAACTCATCGGTTCTGGCGCAATCTGATGCTTGCGCAGTACAGGCTTTGCGGGTCTCAGATAGCGCCTGGGGCGTGCAGTTTCACCCCGAACTTGTTCAGGGCACGATCCAATCGTGGATGACCGATCCGGCAAATCATCAATGCGCTGTGAATTGGCTTGGGTCCGCAGACGCGGTGCAGACGATGATCTCTGATAGCGACAATATTGCTGCGGAACAATTCAAGATCACATCCAGCCTCTATGACAGATTGCGACAGATCTGATCAGCCACGAACCTCAAGGTTCTTTCCGCTGTCGGCTTCGACTCTCCAGTCTGGGACATCGTTGACCAGCATCAACGCGGCACGGCGCAGAGTTTTGCGCATTTTGTCCACCACCGGACCGTCCATTCCGCAATCCGCCAACGCGGCGTCAAACGTATCCAGCCAAAGCTCGGCATCGGCCTCGCGTATCGGCACATGCGCATGAATTTCACGCAGGTCCATATGACCAAATCGCTCACGATAATAGGCCCGACCGCCCAGGAACCCGCTCAGAAATTCAAACTGTGCCTGTCTCGTATGAGACAACCCGTGTCCGCGAAAATGCAACCTGTGCAATGAATGTACGGCCGGATCGGTCTCCATGCGGTCGTAGAACCGTTCGACCAGAGCCCGAAGTCGATCTTCACCGCCGATTTGATCCAATGCAGATGACATACGTCTCTTTCCCGAGTTGTAGCCGTCAATAAATATTGCATAACAGGAAAATAAGTTTATCACCAGTGACATGTTGGCGCGGTTGATATCGCAAGATGGGCACGTAATGTGTGGGCATGACCAGATACATGAGGCGACCGGATGAGCGCCCTTGTACTGGGTCTGCTGGCCGCATTATGTTGGGGCTTTCACGATCTTGCCGTGCGATATGTCAGCCAGTCCGTGAGCGTCATCGCCGCGTTGATGGCCGTGCTGGTTGCCGGGGCTGTGCTTCAGTTCGGACTTGTGGCGATCTGGTCCGGGTTTGCCCCCATGCCCGTCGAGGCAGTGTCCTATGCAGTTGCGTCGGGCGGCTTTTACCTGCTGGCTGGCCTCAGCATGTATGCTGCGTTTCAGCGCGGGCCTGTACGTCTGGTCGCCCCGCTTGTCGCCAGCTATCCCGTTTTGTCAGTCACCCTTGCAATATGGCGCGGTTCCGAAGTCAGCATATGGCATTGGCTGGCAATCATCGCCATTGGTGTCGGCGTGTCCATTGTCTCAGCACGATCCAAGGGTGACGGAGCAGAATATCCTGCAGCCAGGCCGACAATTGCCTTTTCAATTCTTGCTGCAATTGGGTTTGCTGCGACATTCGCTTTGGGACAATATGCAGCCGAACTTGGTAATGAGTTCACCGTTTCGCTGATTGGACGCTTGACCGCCATCCCGGTCCTGGCCGCAATTGCCCTTGCATCCCGCAAGTCGCTTTGGCCGGGCACGCGGGCCCTTCCCCTGTTGTGCCTGATGGGCACGCTCGACGCGGTGGCGCTTTTGTGCGTCGTATCTGCCGGGGGGTTGCCCAATGCCCAATATGCATCCGTCGCGGCCTCGATCTTCGGGTTATTGACGGTTGTCCTGGCCTGGGCGATCCTGAGAGAGAAAATGTCAATCTCTCAATGGCTTGGTTGCCTCATAGCTTTTTTCGGAATTGGCTATCTTGCGATTTGAGCATCCGCTTGCCCATTGCAATACCATGAGCCTGATGGGCCACAATCGCGCTGTATAACACGCAATCAACTTCGCCCGGGCGAACTGGTCCGGGATGATGCCATGCGCCAGGTCGACTGAGATCTTTGTGTCCCTGCAATTCACTTCGCAGGTTGAGAATATCAATATGTGTAGGCGCGTCAGGCAGCAACAAGACAGCATATACATCCACCGCCGCGTTCAATTGCTTGACCTGAGTTCGGCACTTATCCTGCGACATATCCTTGCCCCAGAATTGCTGATCCAACGCCATGCCAGTTTGTGCCGCGCGGGCTACCAACGCGCGGACGCGCGCAGCATTCGACGCCGAATGACCAATGGACACGATCACCATGCGCGCGGCACGGCCCGCATTATACCAATATTGGTGCGCGCTGGCGCAGGCAGACATTCTGCCGGTTGAAGCGCCAGCAGCGAGGCTCACGCTGTTAGGCCTTCAAATTCTGGGAGTTTGTTAGCGCGACAGCATGCAGTGAGTGTGTTCGCGAGGAGGCAGGCGATCGTCATCGGACCCACGCCGCCCGGAACCGGGGTGATCGCGCCCGCGCGTTCGTCGGCGCTGGCATAATCGACATCGCCGACCAGCTTGTTCTTGCCGTCGCGCTCAATGCGGTTGATGCCGACATCAATCACGGTCGCACCTTCCTTGATCCAGTCGCCCGGCACCATCTCGGGCCGTCCGACAGCCGCCACGACGATATCGGCACGGCGAACCACATCCGGCAGGTCCTTGGTGCGGCTATGCGCGATGGTCACAGTGCAGCTGTCACCCAGCAGCAGCTGCGCCATCGGTTTGCCCACGATGTTCGAACGACCAATGACAACCGCATCCATGCCCGACAGCGAGCCGTGGTAATCGCGCAGCATCATCAGACAGCCCAGAGGAGTACAGGGGACCATCGACTTCTGGCCAGTGCCCAGCAAGCCCACGTTCGAGATGTGGAACCCATCGACATCCTTGGCCGGGTCGATCGAGTTGATCACCAGATCCTCGTTCAGATGCTTCGGCAGCGGCAGCTGTACAAGAATGCCGTGTACGGCAGGGTCATTATTCAGCTTATCGATCAGCGCCAGCAGATCCTCTTCGGAAGTGTCTGCATCCAGCTTGTGCTCGTACGAGTTCATGCCGACCTCAACGGTCATCTTGCCCTTGGAACGGACATAGACCTGACTGGCCGGGTCTTCGCCCACCAGAACCACTGCGAGTCCCGGCGTGATCCCGTTTTCTTCTTTCAGCTTAGCCACCTGATCGGCCACCTGCGCGCGCACTTTGGCGGCAAAGGCCTTTCCGTCGATAACCTGCGCTACCATCCTTTGATCCCTTCTTTCAAAACGGATCGGGCACTATCGCGCCCGGCCATTCAGTCTGAGCCAAGCACACGCTCTTCCCGTGCAATCGACCAGTCAATCAAAATACGCCACAGCTGTTCGGCCAAATCCGGGTCCATTCCCGCCCCATCCGAAGCCGCGCGCACCTTTCGCACCACCTCTTCGACCCGCTCGGGGATACGGGCGGGCAGACCCGCGTTCGGCTTCAGTTCAGATGCGCGATCGATGTAACCTGCGCGCGTCACCAGCATCTCGATCAGTTGGCGGTCCAACTGGTCTATCTGAGCCCGCAACTCCTGCATCGAATTGCAGTCTTTTGGAGGTGCCAGAGTGGGTATCGTGGTCTCCTCATGGCCCGGGAATTCCCCGGACCACGAGATGTCTTATTTGGGGGCTTAGAACAAGCCCTCGATCTCACCTGCGTCGTTAAGGCAGATGGTTTCGGCTGCAGGTTTGCGCGGCAGTCCGGGCATGGTCATGATCTCACCGCAGACAACCACGATGAAACCGGCACCGGCGCTCAGGCGGACCTCACGCACCGGAACCGAGTGACCGGTGGGTGCGCCGCGCAGAGTCGGGTCGGTTGAAAACGAGTACTGCGTTTTCGCCATGCAGACCGGCAGGTTGCCATAGCCTGCTTCTTCCCATTCCCGCAGCTGGTTGCGGATCTTGTTGTCGGCCAGAACCTCATCCGCGCGGTAGATACGCTTGGCGATGGTTTCGATCTTCGCGAACAGCGGCATTTCGTCGGGGTAGATCGGCGAGAAGTTCGCGGCACCATTTTCGACGATTTCGACAACTTTTTCGGCCAGAGGCGCAGAGCCATCCGAGCCCAGCTCCCAGTGACGCGACAGGATCGCTTCTACGCCATGCTCGCCACAGTAGTCCTTGACCGCCTGAACTTCGTCATCGGTATCGGTGACGAAGTGGTTGATCGCAACGACAACCGGAACACCGAAGGATTTGACGTTCTCGATGTGGCGACCCAGGTTCGCACAGCCCGATTTGACCGCATCAACATTCTCAGCGCCCAGATCAGCCTTGGCCACGCCGCCATTCATTTTCATCGCACGCACAGTGGCAACCAGAACAACAGCCGATGGAGCGATGCCTGCCTTGCGGCACTTGATGTTCATGAACTTCTCAGCACCGAGATCAGCACCAAAGCCAGCTTCGGTCACGACATAGTCGGCTACTTTCAGCGCGGTCTTGGTCGCGATGACCGAGTTACAGCCATGCGCGATGTTCGCAAAAGGACCGCCATGCACGAAGGCTGGGTTATTTTCCAGTGTCTGCACCAGGTTCGGCTGCATAGCATCTTTCAGCAGCACGGTCATTGCGCCTTCGGCCTTGATGTCGCGGCAGTAAACCGGTGTCTTGTCGCGGCGGTAAGCAACGATGATATCGCCCAGACGCTTTTCCAGATCTTTCAAGTCGTTTGCCAAGCAGAGGATTGCCATGACTTCGGACGCCACAGTGATGTCAAAACCTGCCTCACGCGGGAAGCCGTTAGATACACCACCCAAGCTGGCAGTGATTTGACGTAGAGCGCGGTCATTCATGTCGACCACGCGGCGCCATGCAACGCGGCGGGTGTCGATTTCCTGCTCGTTGCCCCAGTAGATGTGGTTGTCGATCATCGCCGATAGCAGCGAGTGGGCCGAGGTGATAGCGTGGAAGTCACCTGTGAAGTGCAGGTTCATTTCCTCCATCGGAACAACCTGCGCGTAACCGCCACCTGCAGCGCCGCCCTTCATGCCGAAGTTCGGGCCAAGCGAAGCTTCGCGGATACAGATCATCGCGTTCTTGCCGATGCGGTTCAGGCCGTCGCCCAGACCCACGGTGGTGGTGGTTTTACCTTCACCCGCAGGGGTCGGGTTGATCGCGGTAACCAGGATCAGCTTGCCGTCTTCGCGGCCCTGGACCGAGTTGATGAAGTCCTGGCTGACCTTTGCCTTGTCATGGCCGTAAGGCAGCAGATCATCGCTGGAGATACCCAGCTTCGCGCCGATTTCCTGAATCGGTTTTTTGTTCGCCTCGCGGGCAATCTCAATGTCGGATTTGTAGCTCATTGGGCTTTGGACTCCCTGCAAAAGTAGGCCGAACGAATTCAGACCCGTCCGCATATGCGACCCGGGGCGGAATCAGATACTTTCATTACGGTAAATATTTTTTCCCTTCGGTCAACCTTTGAATTTCAGAGACATTGAAGGAAAGAACAATTATCGCGCGATGGCACCATCGGATCACACGTAACGTTTGCGCCCTGCGCTGAGCCCTAACAACCAATCCTCGACGATACGTCGCTCGGGAAATGATTTTTGCGTTGGGCTCTTCAGAAGAAAATATCCCGACTGTGTTCGCACCGATATGTCCTGGATTGGTCTGACCAACGCACCGCTTTCAAGCAGGGGGTCAACAAGATGGGCCCAACCCAGTGCGACGCCCAAACCATCAACAGCTGCTTGTATAGAGAGAGGATAGGTGTTGAAGGCCACAGCGCGTTCCATCAATGAGGTAGAAATTTCATTGCTGCCAAGCCAGGTATGCCAAGTCATCCATTCTGCGTGGCTGCTGGTCACCTCAATCAGATCCAATTCCGGCAGCGCGGATAGTACTGCCGCCTTCGGATTACTTTTGAGATAATCAGGGCTACATACCGGGAAAACGGTTTCCCCGAACAAAAGCTGCGCCTCATATCCGGGCCAATCCCCTTCCCCGCGCAATATCGTCAGATCCATAGAATCAGACAGGCACTCTGCGTCGCTGTCCGAAGACACCAGCGATATACGGATGCGGCCATTGGATTTGTTGAATTTGCGTAGCTGCGGCATCAACCAGAGCGAGGCAACGGAGTTGGTCGCAGAGATCGAAACCGTGTTGGCCTGATGTTTGGCCAGCATATCCCGGCTGACCTCCCGCATTAGATCCAGTGATTTTTCCACGGTTGCCAACAATATGGCACCTTGCTGCGTCAACGAGACCGACCGATGGCCTCTGACAAACAAGGGCACGTCATAATGTTGTTCCAATAGACGCACTTTGCGACTGATTGCCGTTTCTGAAATGTTGAGCACCTTGCTGGCCTGCGCAAAGCTCTGGGCCTTGGCGGCCGCTTCAAAAGCCAAAAGGTAGTCGAGCGGCGGAAGAACCTTCCCGGTAACTGGTGCTTTCTTCGGCATCTGACGGCGGAGTCCCAATCTAAAGCTGATTGCAATCAAAGAGCATTTGCCCGCGTCGGCTGAAAACGATTAGGCAACTGACTGTTAAGATAGTAAAAAACCGGATTAGCCTCAAGATTTTATGGGCAACGCCTCTCAAATTTCTGTTCTGCGTTTCGCGCAAATTTAGGCAGAATACGCAAATTCGGGGCCGGAAGAGCCCACAATCCAAAAATCGAACGTCACTCAGGGAGCAATCATGAAACTTTCAAACCTACTTTCTGCTGCAACCTTGGCAGCGGTAGCGGGCACCGGTGCGATCGCAGAAGACAGCAGCGACCCGATCGTCATCCCAATTCACAACTGGTCCAGCCAGATCGTGATGTCTTACGTAACAGGCCAACTACTCGAAGAGATCGGCGATAATGTCGAATACGTCACGACCGACAGTCAGGCGGTCTATGAATCGGTGCGTCTGGGCGACGTCACGCTTGAGATGGAAGTCTGGGAAGGCGCATTTGGCGCATCCTTCCGCGCGGCTCTGGAAAAGGGCGGTCTGCATGATGCGGGCGACCACGATGCTGTCACCCGCGAGGACTGGTGGTATCCAATGTGGACCAAAGAGTCCTGCCCCGGCCTGCCGGACTGGGAAGCATTGAACGATTGTGCGCATCTGTTTGCGACAGCCGAAACCGGCGACAAAGGCCGATATCTGGACGGTCCGGTAGACTGGTTGAAACATGGTAAAGAGCGTGCCGAAGCGCTCGATCTGAATTTCACCGTGATCAACGCGGGTTCGGCTGCAGCCCTATGGGCCGAGATCGGCGCCGCAGAGGCGGACAAGAAACCGGTTCTGGTCTTCAACTGGACACCCAACTTCGCCGAAGCCGTCTGGCCCGGTGAGTTTGTCGAGTTTCCGGCCTGGGAAGATGGATGCGACAAAGACCCATCCAAAGGTCCGAACCCGGATGCGCTGTATGATTGCGGCAATCCGGCTACCGGTTACCTGAAAAAGGCCGCTTGGGATGGTATGAAAGACAAATGGCCCGCTGCCTACTGTGTATTGACTGAAATTTCCTTCACCAATCCGCAGATCGCGGAGATGGCCAAGCTGGTCGATACGGACGAGCTGGAACCGGAAGAAGCAGCAGCCGAATGGCTGGATGCGAACCGCGCTGTTGTTGATCCCTGGATCAGCGCCTGCAGCGGATAATCCGGTCACACGCAACGAAACTGGCGCGGCCTTACTGACCTCATTGGAGCAAGGCCGTGCTTAACAAGAAAGAAAGGCAGCCATGTCCGCCACAGCGCCTGTAATCTCAGCCCAAAATGTCTGGAAATTATTTGGACCTTCGCCCGAGAGCTATCTGAATTCCATGCCGGCTGGCCGTAGCTTCGACGAGATTCGCGCAGATGGCTACATCGCCGGGGTCAAGGACGTCTCGATTGAGGTTGGCCGGGGCGAAATGCTGGTCATCATGGGACTATCCGGATCAGGCAAATCAACTCTGGTGCGGTGCTTCTCGCGCCTGCACGACATCACCGGCGGTACGATCAAGGTTGATGGTCAGGATATCATGGGCCTGAGCGAGCGTGACCTGATCGAATTGCGACGCAACAAGATGGGCATGGTATTCCAGTCCTTCGGCCTGCTGCCGCACCGCACGGTCCTGGATAACGTGGCCTTCCCGCTGGAAATGCGCGGTCAGGATCGCCATGACCGCCGTGAACGTGCACTGGAAGTCATCAAGCTGGTCGGGCTTGAGGGCCGCGAAGAATACTTCCCACGCGAGCTTAGCGGTGGGCAACAGCAGCGGGTCGGCATCGCCCGGTCCTTGGCGATTGAGCCGGATATCTGGTTTCTGGACGAGCCGTTCTCGGCCCTTGATCCATTGATCCGCCGCGAAATGCAGGATGAATTCCTGCGGCTGCAAGAGATGCTGGGTAAGACCATCGTCTTTATTACTCACGATTTCGACGAAGCGCTACGCCTCGCAGATCGCATCGCAATCATGCGCAACGGTGCGGTTGAACAATGCGATACACCTGATCAGATCGTCATGAACCCGGCCACCGAATACGTGGCAAAATTTACCGAAGACATCGACAAAGCCCGTGTCGTACACGCAAAAGGGCTGGCGAAACCGATCAATGGACATGCTCTTGAAGGAGCGCCCGTCAATGGCGGCTCGACCATCCACGAATTGGCGCGGGTTCTCGTTAATGACAACCGCATCCTTCTGCCGGTTGCCGATGACAAGGGCATTGTCACCGGTGTTCTGGAACGCGACGCCGCTTTGAATGTCTTGCTCGGAGCCGAATGATGGCGACGCTATCCACTGATCTGCACGAGGCCTCGCACAAGCCATGGGGGCGTACCCGCGTGCTTACGGCATTGCTGGCCGTGGCCTTTGCACTGATCCTTGTCAAGGTCGTCGGTGTTTTGCCCGAATGGCTGAACCGCATTCCCGAAGCGGCCATCCCACCCACAGCACAGCTTCTGGATGCGATCTTCAACTTCATCCAGAACGACCTTGGCCTGATCTATGTGACTCGCTTCATCGCCGAAGGCCCGCTGGAGTTTTTGTTGGACACATCGGCCAACCTTTTGGAAGGCAAGCGCCGCTGGCCTAATCTGGGACCAATCCCATGGTCTGCGATTGCAGCTGTTGCAGCTGTTGTCGGTTATGCCGTCGGGGGATGGAAGTTGGCAGCCCTTGGTGCGGGCACCTTCATCTGGACAGCCGCAATCGGACAGTGGAAAATCGCCATGCAAACCATGTCCGTGATTGTTGTCGCGGCACCCTTGGCGTTCCTGCTGGGTCTGGTTCTGGGTATCGCCGCGTGGAAATACGGCTGGTTCGAGCGGATACTGAAGCCCATCTTGTCCGTGTTGCAAACCTTGCCCTTCTTTACTTACCTGCTGCCTGCGGTGATCTTCTTCAAAGTCGGGCCAACAGCCGGTGCCGTGGCAACGATTACCTTCGCCATCCCGCCGATGATCCTGATGACAACACTGGGCCTTAAAAAGGTCAGTCCCGAAGTGATCGAAGCGGGTCAGATGTCGGGCTGCACCCGCTGGCAGATGCTGCGACATGTCTATGTTCCCGCCGCGCGCACCGAGATTTTGGTTGGAGTTAACCAAGTGATCATGTTGTGTCTGGCCATGGTGGTGCTGACCGCATTCATCGGCATGCCCGGCCTTGGCGCCAAGCTGTTAGCGATGATGGGCAGTTTCAAACTCGGGCGTTCTTTTGAGATTGGTGTGACCATCGTTCTTCTGGCGGTCATGCTCGATCGGATGTCAAAGGCTTGGGTCGTCAAACAGCCCGTTCATTTCGAACGCGGCACCCCATGGTGGAAGCGGCACCAGATCTCGCTGGTCGCGCTGGGTCTGTTTGTCGGGTTTATCCTGCTCTCGCAGGTCTTCCCGATCCTTGCCGAAGTTGGCCGCAAGCAGCACCTGAGCCAAGGCAAGGAAATTGACGTGGTAATAAAGTCGATTCTGGCGATTGATGCCATCAAGGGAACGACCGAATGGTTGCGCTGGTTCCTGAACGTCAAGGTTCTGATCCCGTTCCGAGACACGTTGCTGGCGATCCCTACCCCCGCCTTCATCCTGCTGGTCGTTGCCTTTGCCTATTGGATCGGCGGACGCCGCCCCGGCATCTATGCTGCAGTCTTCTTTACGATCGTGGCTTTCTCGGGCTGGTGGGATCGCTCCGTTATCACGCTCTACACGGTGATTTCGGCGGTCGCGCTGGCGACACTGATCGGTATCCCCCTGGGAGTTGTCGCGGCCCGATCCACCCGCTGGTCCAAGAGCATCCTTTTAGCCTGCGACACCGCTCAGACTTTCCCCAGTTTCATCTATCTGATCCCAGCAATCATGCTGTTCGGCGTCAATGATGTGGCCGTCGTGTTCTCGATCCTGATCTTCGCCGCTGTGCCATTGATCCGGTACACCATTATTGGCCTCAGCAGCGTGCCCCCGGAAATGACAGAAGCGGCGGACATGTCCGGGTCCACGCGGCGCCAAAAGCTGATGTCGGTTCAATTTCCGCTGGCGCTGCCAACAATGGCCGTCGGATTTAATCAGGCGATCATGTTTGCCTTTTTCATGGTCATCATCGCGGCCTTCATCGGCACACAGGACCTGGGACAGGAATTGCAACGCACGCTGGCAGGTACCGAGTTGGGCAAAAACTTTGTCCTTGGCCTGAACGTGTCGCTGATGGCGCTGACCTTTGACATGGCCATCAGCAGCTGGGCGGAAAAACGTAAAAAGCGACTGGGGCTCGACTGAGATGGCACAGCTAAAAAACAGACGCAGTGTTGCCCGTTTCGACGACAACGGCTTTGTCAGGATGCAGATGACAGACCTGCCCGACGAACAAGTTTGGTGGAAGAATGTCAGCTTTGACCAGGATACCGGGCAAGGCAGCTATCTGATGAAAATGGAGCCAGGCACGCGCTCGAACCCGCATGTCCATCATGGCCCGGAAGAGTTCTTTGTCCTTGAGGGTGACCTGACCGATCACGATGGATTCAGCTATCGCAGCGGTGACTTCGTAAGTCTTGCCGCAGGTTCCAGCCATTTTTCACACACCAAATCGGGATGCCTTTTGGTGGTGACGCACCGCGGTGCAACCGAATCCATTCAGGAAGGTGTAATATGAATGTGAAGCCGGTTTTTGAGGTACCGTATGAACGCAGCGGGGTTCTGGCCCCCGGCCTTCCGATCCTGCCTCATGGAACGGAACGCCATCCCGTCCCTGGAGCCGGGTCGCGTGCGGTTCCGGTGTCGAAGGGCGACAAGATCACTTTGCTGGATCGCGATGGGATGCAACCGTCCGAGATGGTATTCTTTGCCCCCGATCGAAGCTCGGACGCTGCCATGCTTGGCGTGCAGGGGCACGGTCGACCAGAAGGGCTGATTGCAACTCTGGCGAATGGCTCGGCTTCGGGCAAGAAAGTGTTGCGCGCCTTAGAGGTTGCAGGTTTCGACATCGGACGCGGGGATGCGATCAGGGCTTTCTCGGATGGATCACGCCCCGGTGACATGGCGCACTTCGTGGCGGAATGCGACGGTCTTCTGATCGTCTCTGCCCCCGGTGAAGCGATGCGACCGGAAGACAACAACCCACCGACCGACATTATCCTGTACATTCAGCGTGCCGCTCCCGGCTTGGAAAAACCGGACGTGGGCCCGCCCGATCCGTTGGCCGACCCTCTCAGAGACATCAACATTCAGCCTGGCAATGCCAAATCTTATGAGGTCAAAGCCGGAGAGTTCATCCAGATCGTGGATATCAGGGGCCGCGAATGCTCAGACTTTCAGGCGTTCAGCCGTCGTGCATTAGATCAGGGGATCGAACGCGAGATTGATCCCACCACAACGCGCAGCCTGATGGGCAGCTTGTATCCGCAACCAGGTATATTCTCGAAATACTGGTCAGTGGATCAGGAACCGCTGGTTGAGATCGTGCAGGATACATGCGGACGGCACGACACGTTCGGCCTTGCCTGTACCGCGCGGTATTACGAAGACCTTGGCTATCCCGGTCACGTGAATTGTTCGGACAATATCAACAAGGATCTGGATCAGTATGGTATCAAGCCGCGCGGAGGTTGGCCGGCGATCAACTTCTTCTTCAACACAATGCTGGACGAGACCAACGCAATAGGCATGGATGACCCGTGGTCGCGGCCCGGTGATTTCGTGCTGCTGCGCGCACTGACGGATCTGGTCTGCGTCAGCACCGGCTGCCCCTGCGACATTGATCCGGCAAATGGTTGGAATCCAACAGATATTCAGGTGCGAACCTACAAGGCGACCGAGGATTTCAAGCGATCCTATGGCTACAGAAAATCTGCGGAGGCGGATGTGGAAGAAACCAAGAAAACAGCATTTCACGACTGCTTTGCACGGCACTCCCGTGATTTCATAGAATACAATGGCTATTGGCTGCCCAACACGATGACCAATCATGGTGCCATTGCTGAATACTGGGCCTGTCGGGACAAGGTCGCGGTCATGGACCTAAGCCCCCTGCGGAAATACGAGGTTGTCGGGCCTGACGCAGAAGAGCTGATGCAACTTTGTGTGACTCGCAACATGAAAAAGCTGAGTGTTGGTCAGGTCGTCTATACGGCCATGTGCTATGAACACGGCGGGATGATTGACGATGGCACCGTCTATCGTTTGGGTGAAACAAACTTTCGCTGGATTGGCGGGAATGACACCAGCGGATTGTGGCTGCAGGAACAGGCGCTCAAACGCAATATGAATGTCTGGGTGCGTAACTCGACGGACCAGTTGCACAACATCGCGGTGCAGGGGCGTCACGGCCGCGACATTCTTTCCAAGATCTTCTGGACGCCACCTCAGCAACCAACGATCGAAGAACTGCTATGGTTCCGGTTTACTGTCGCACGTGTGGGCGATGTGCAGGGGACGTCAGTGGTTATATCCCGGACCGGTTATTCCGGTGAACTTGGATACGAAATCTTCTGCCACCCCAAAGACGCGTCGGAAATCTTTGATCGCGTTTGGGACGTCGGTGAGAAATATGGCATCGCACCGCTCGGGCTTGCGGCACTCGACATGTTGCGGATCGAAGGTGGATTGATCTTTGCTGGGTCGGAATTCGACGATCAGACGGACCCGTTTGAGGCAGGCATTGGCTTTACTGTACCGCTGAAGTCAAAAACCGACGATTTCATTGGACGGGCTGCGATCGAGGAACGCAAGACACACCCGCACCGCAAACTGGTTGGTTTCGAGATCGAAGGCGGCACTGTTCCCTCGCCGGGCGATTGCGTGCGCGTTGGAAAAGCGCAGGTTGGCGAGATTACCAGCGCAATGAAATCACCCGTTCTTGGCAAAGTAATCGCATTGGGCCGGGTTTCGGTTACCCATGCCACCATTGGGTCAGACATTGAAATTGGGCAGTTGGACGGGCAGCAAAAACGGTTGAAAGCCAAGATCGTTCCATTCCCGCATTTTGATCCGACAAAGGAACGTGTGAAAGGTATATACGCAGAGGCGACGGTTCCGGACGCTGCAGAATAGCAGCTAAGTACGGTGACGACATTCGAGTTCATCATGTCCGATCTTTGCCAGCCTTGAGAAAGTACTCGTCATTCGACTTTGAGATTCTGTCCAAAACGGGCATTTTCAGATTGCCGTTCTTTCAAATCACCATGGTCGCTTTACTGGCGTTGTGTTCAAGACCCGGTTTGGCGGACGAATGTGATCGGATTACTATGCTGGAAAGCTACGAAACCACTGCTGCCGCTCCCGAAGGCGCAATCTGTGAAACCTTTGTGGGCTTGGTTGGCACCAGGGGCATTTCATGCTTTTGGTCATTTTCGTATCGAAACGATAGCGCTGACCTATTTTTTCGCGACGCTTGGCTTGAAGTCATAAGTTGTCGCGAAGGTAGTAGCCCTTCAGTTTCCGACCCTGCGAACCACCCCGACAGCTACAACTTTCGGGAACTGATCACAGAGCGGGGCACATACCGCGTGTCGAAGAAGGACAAGAGCCAGCAAAACCAAACTTTAGTTGGAATGGGTTTTGTAAACCACAAATAAAGTACATCGTTCTCGTCACCATCGTCGATTTCCTGCGTGCACGCCCGCAGTTTAACTGTGGCGTCCATCAGGTCTTTGCTGATGAGAGTGATATCATCCAGAACTGCGCCCAGCAGGTTCGCTTTCTACATGGCCCGAAGATAGTAGGCACTTAATATGCTCCGCGCTTTCGCGCTTGCTCCTTCGTCAACGATGCCCTGAAGCGTGTTCGCAAAGGCTAATTCAACCAGGTCGGCCAGCAGCTTACGCTTGCTGCAAGAATGGTAAGCTACCGCCATCGGCGTGACCTTTAGCTTACCCGCCAATAGCCGAAACGAAAGCGCATCGGCTCCCTGCTTTTGAACAATGGGCAGGGCAGTTTGCAGGATAAGCTGTTTCGACAGACGTTCCTCTGACTTTTGGTCACCCGACAGTCGGTGTTTTGGTCATGCACTTTTCACTTCGTAAACCAGATCGACCATACCCGATGGAAAGGTAGTGGCAGAGATCAGTTCAAGATCAACATCGCCGTTCATTTAACCGAAAGTGCGAATGCCATCGCCCAGTAGTATAGGAACCACAGTTATCTTCATGTCTTGTACAAATCCGGCCTGAAGGAACGACCGAATGATCGCACCGCCATCGACATATACGCGTTTGTAACCGCGCTGGTGAAATATCCCCCATAACTCTTCGGGGCTAGCAGTGGAGAACTCAATTTTGTCGTGTAGATGCTCAGGTATGTCCTGTTTCGTCATGGACCGGCTGAGTACCACGACAGGTTTCTCATATGGCCATTCATCAAATCCAAGGACAGTTCGCAGTGATCCGGTCCCCATAACAAGAGTATCCACGCTGTTCATAAACTTGATGAACCCGTGGTCTTCGTTTTCAGCGCGCTGCTTGTTCAGCCAATCGAGCGAATGGTCTTTTCTTGCAACGAAACCGTCGAGGCTCATGGCCATCATGATGTGTCCGGTTGTCATATCGGTTTCTCCGCGAGACTTAATTTATCTGGTGTACAAATATAGAGTCAGTGACGTTCAAGTCGAATGTGGTCAGGATTGGACTCTCAGCCAGGCCGAGAATGCAGCCACGGCCTCCGTTGCAACGGTACCGTTCGGCTTAACCAGAAAGTACCCGTAGTTGGGCAGCTCAATTTCGGACAACCGGAATAGCCGTTGGGCCTCCAAATCAGCCGACACAAGGTCATCCATCAAGGCAATCCCCTGCCCGTCGATGACGGCTTGCACCCGGACATTGGGGTCAGGAACGATCAACACATCCTGCCGCGATTGCTGGGGCAGATGTGCGGCGGTCAGCCAATCGGACCAGGCGTTGCTGTCATCGCGATCTCTGAGCAAGGTGAGTCTTGATATGGCCTCGTCCATTCCCAATTCCTCAACCATTTGGGCTGTGGAGGCGTTTCCTACGGGATAGGGCGGCATCGGCATGAAGGGCGTCACACTGCCGTGACTGAACTCGCCGTTTCCCCATCTGATCGCCAGATCAACATCCGGCATCTCGTGATCAGAGAATTCGATCATCGGCTGAATGCGCAGCTGCACATCCGGGTGGCGTTGCATAAAGGTCATCAGACGTGGGGACAGCCACCGCGCCGCGAAATAGGTCGACACTCCAACAATCAGGGATCGCGATACGCGCCCCTTAATCTCCAGAATATCAGCTTCGATTTCCTGATAACGGGTCTGGCAAGCCGCCAGAAGCTTCACCCCTTCATCCGTCAAAGTAACGCCGCGTGTAGTGCGGCGGAACAGGGCCATCCCCAGATCAGCTTCAAGCGTCTTGATCTGATAGCTAATCGCACCCTTGGTCATGTTCAGCGCTGCGGCAGCGTCTGAGAAACTGGAATGCCGGGCAATCTCGGCGAACAACCTAAGCAGGTCATGATGGCGAAAGTGTCGGCGCATACCAAACTAGTACAAAATTTTTGAACGCGATGGCCAGAAAATTTCGATTTCCAACTGGGCAAAAAACGCCAATCATTTCAGGGAACAAATGAAACGGAGTTTCGCGTTTGGGTGCTTTGAACACCACCACGGACATCTCGAAACCGGCAGTGCGCCGCAGCCGCTTCCGTCGTGATCGACCCTCATGTGGTGACACGATTTCTCCAGGCGCTCCGTTCTCGACGCGAAAGATACCTGCATACGAATTGCTAAATGACGCGGCCTTGGCAAGGATCGAAGACCAGGCGGATTGGATTCTTACAAAGATAGGCGTCGAATTCCGGGGCGATCATGTGGCGCTCGAATTGTTTGCCGCGTCCGGTGCCCAAGTCGATGGTGAGCGAGTCAGGTTTGAGCCCGGACATGCGCGCGCACTTTGCTCAACGGCCCCGTTGGAGTTCAAATTGCACAGCCGGGATCCGGCCAGAACCGTGACCCTTGGTGGCGACAATATTGTTCTGATGCCGGGTTACGGGTCTCCCTTTGTTAGCGATCTGAGCAATGGAAGGCGATACGCGACGCTCGAAGACTTCCACAACTTTGTAAAACTCACATACAGTTCCCCTGCCCTGCATCATTCCGGCGGCACGGTGGTCGAACCAACGGATGTGCCCGTGAATAAGCGGCATTTGGACATGTTGCTGGCGCACCTCACCCTGACGACCAAACCTTTTATGGGGTCCGTCACTGCGCCAGAACGCGCACAAGACAGCATCGACATGGCGCGGTTGGTCTTTGGACGCGACTTTATGGAACGCAACGCCGTGATGCAGGCCAATATCAACGTCAACTCTCCGCTGGTGTTCGATGACACCATGTCCTCCGCGCTCCGCATCTATGCCAAAGCAAACCAATGCGCGTGCGTCTCTCCAGCGATTTTCGCTGGGGCCATGGGGCCGCTCTCTCCTGCGGCAGTGGCAGCCCAAACGCTCGCCGAAGCCATGGTCGGCATCGCCCTGGCACAGCTTGTCCGGCCCGGGTGCCCGGTGGTCATGGGGTCGTTTCATTCCAGCATGAACCTGCGCACGGGCGCGCTGACCTTTGGGTCGGCGGAAGCCAACATGGTCACCATGGCGCTGTCGCAACTGGGGCATAGACTTGGCGTTCCGGTGCGCTCGGGCGGCGGGCAAATCACCGCGTCCAACGCTCCGGACGGGCAAGCGATGCAGGACAGTACGGGGGCCATGTGGTCCACCCTTCTGTCCGGCGCGCATCAAGTCTGGCATGCGGCGGGCTGGCTCGAAGGTGGATTGGTCATGTCCTACGAGAAGTTCATCATGGACGTAGATCACTGCGGCGCGATGCTGAAACTTTTGCAGGGTTTTGACGTCGACGACGAGGCTTTCGGTCGAGATGCCTATCTCGAAACCGGCCCGGGTGAGAATTTCCTCTCCACCAGCCACACGCTGCGCCACTACAGATCGGCGAATTTTGAACCGCAAATCCCGGATGCCGGTCCTTTCGAGACCTGGACAGAGAACGGCGCGCTCACGTCAGACCAACGCGCTGCGACGCGGTGGCAGCAAATGCTGGACGACTATCAACAGCCCGACATGAACCCCAGCACAAAAGCAACGCTTGAAGACTTCGTGTCTGAACGCAAATCCCGGATGCCGGACGAATGGTACTAGAAAGGAAAATCCATGACCGAAGCACTTAGCCGCATATCCGCCCTTGCATCGCGCCATACCGCGCTTGGCTCTGGGTTGGAGGACTGGAACGGCATGGGTACGGCCTGGACCTATAACTCGGATCCCAATGATGAGCACGATGCGGTCCGTGAACGGGCCGGTATGTTCGACATGTCTCCCCTGAAGAAAGTGCTCGTGCGAGGCCCCGAAGCTCAGGCAGTGCTGGACCATCTGACCACGCGCGATCTGACCAAAGTAGGACCGGGCAAGGCTGCCTACCTCTGCGTTCTGACCGATGACGGCGGGATCGCCGACGATGCGATCGTGTCGAACAATGGTGGCAACGAATGGATGATCGTGCATGGCTCTGGCGACAGCATGGCGCTGCTGGAAGCCTCGGCGGCAGGGCGTGACGTTCAGATCGATTTTACCGACGAACTGCATGACCTGTCGGTGCAGGGCCCTGCCTCTCTGGAGATTCTGAGCGCCCACACGGATATCGACCTGGCCGAACTGGCTTATTTCGAACACGCGCCTGCGGTTCTGTTCGGCCATTCCTGTCGTATCTCACGCACGGGCTATTCCGGCGAACGCGGCTACGAGATTTTCGCGGAAGGGACAGTGATAACGGGTATCTGGGACAAGCTCGTGCAGGAGGGCGTCATGCCATGTTCCTTTACTGCTCTGGACAAAGTACGTATCGAAGCCGGGCTGTTGTTTTACGGCTATGACATGACCGCAGAGAATACCCCATGGGAGGTCGGCCTCGGCTTCACCGTCAGCACAACCAAGGCCGATTATCGCGGAAAAGCGGCCGTCGTGGCGGCAAAAGGGGCCGAAAAAGTAAACAATGTGTGCCTGGATATAAATCACCCCGACATTGTGGCCGGTGGTGAAACGCTGTCACTGGATGGTGAACCTGTCGGCGTGATCAACAGCCCCTGCTATTCACACCGAATGGGAAAATCCCTTGCACTTGCGCATGTTGTTCCAGGACTGGCCGTTGGAACAACACTGGCAGTCTCAGGCGACGGCCTGAACACAAAAGCAACCATCGCAGCAAGCCCTATCTACGATCCACAGAAACTGCGCACCCGCGAATAGAGAGATCGTTACGAGTTGCTGTAGAGCCGGCCCATGAGGGCCGTTCCTAATTAGTGCCAATGTCGTCCGTCGGCGCAAACCAACCCATTACTTTTAGTCAAACTGCGGCGCTTGCAATCAACACATGCCATTCGCTGCGAACGCAGAATTTGAAAAATGACAAATGTCGCCGCCGTCGCCACTGGATGCAAACAGAGCAATGCGTGGTTTACTCCGAACGAAAGTACGTTCTCCCAACCAGGCGGAATTCGACCAATACATGTATGGGTTGTTGAATTAAGACCGCTCCTCTGGTAACTGGACGAACCGGAAACCCTGATACAGGAGAGATCAGATATGCTGAATTGTCAGACCTCAATGCTTCGCGCGGCAGGCGCAGTAGCCCGTTAAAGCGGTCTGACAGGTTTCCGATCTGAAGGCCGCCTCGTGAGCGGCCTTTTTTTGTGTTTTCCTCATGTGGCGGCTTTCCAACATTTCATGGAGAGAACAATGCCAAGCTTATCACTTTACATTCCAATCAACCGGTCGCGTGGCCTCCTACTAAGGCTAGCGGCTATCTTCGCCCGGCGACCAAGCGCAGAACAGCCTGTTCTATTCAGAAAAGCCGAGCTGCCGGCTCACCTGAGGAAGGACGTCGGCCTTCCACCGGAGGCTGAACACCCGCCTCCTTCGCACCATAGGTTCCCTTTTTAAGGAATCGATCAAGCAAGGGTAGCTTTCAGCCCTTGCTCTTAATGATCGTTCCGTGTCCGGAGTGATGCGTTAACAAGAAAGAATAGCGCACCATTCGGATCGTAAAAGACCCGACAGCGTGTGTGATCCGGATCATTCGTGTCGATCTTGGCCAGTTTTCCACCCAATCGTTCCACGTCACGACAGGCGGCGGTGACATCTTCAACTTTGATGCTCGGAATCCAGTAGGCATCTTCTTGTTCCTGAGGCAACCCGCGCAACTGCTCGGCAATTTCATCGCCGGACAGTAGCGAAATGGTGGTTGTTCGTTGTAGTTCGCTGTCGTACCCGGAAACCCATCCGAACAACTCCGAATAGAATTCACCAGGGAAATCTGCGGAACTCGATAGATACCCGTCTATTCCAAATTGCCGCTCCTGCACCGGATAGGAGTGTCGGGACTGGCAGATACCAACCAAGGCTCCTAAAGGGTCCCTCAAAAGACAGTTGCGACCAACGCCCGGCACTTCGAATGGCGGTCTCTCAACGGTTCCACCGAGTTTCTCAACTGACGACGCGGATTGATCTACATCTTCGACCTCTACATAGGCGATCCACCCGTCGTCGTAGTGTTGCGGTGTCTCGGCAATGCCTGCGCCAACCTCTTCTTGTGCTAAGGCGAGCACAAAGTCCTTCTCTCCGCCGCCCCAGGCAAAATCCATCGCGTGCTCGGTCAAAAAGCTCCAGGAGGCAAGGTCTCGATAGAAGTCCATTGAGCGTGATCGGTCGCCCGTGAAGAGATCATGCCAAACGAATCGGCCGACCTGGTTACATGTCATGGCGGTGAGCTCCTATGATCCCCGCAAATAATACAGTACTGGCCTGCGGTCGATTTGACCCAAGTCAACAGCCGTGATCGCGTGTTTCTGAAACCCATGCTACTAATGGAAAGCCCCCATTCACTGCGGCCTGGCTTTCTGTGGGATTAACCTTCAACAGCCCTTCGCCGCTTTTTGTGTTCTTTGTTGCTCGCGACCCGATCCAAGCCTAATATTCCGTGCTTTGCAGTTCCAGCTTTTCGGGTTGAAGTTGGCCATTGGATAATGACCGCTAAAGCTGCTCTCAAACAAGGAATGTTCGATGGAGCCGAGTCTGATATTCGCACTGGTTGGAGCTACCGCTCTCCTGGTCGCTATTCCTGGGCCGAACGTAGCATTGATTGTTGCAAACACACTGGCTTACGGATTTCGCTTCGGCGCAATGACAGTGTTTGGCACAACTATTGGCGTGGCTTTGCAGCTTTTAATCGTCGTCCTTGGACTGGCCGCGCTCCTTGAGTTTGCTGCTTTCGCATTTCTTTGGCTGAAATGGATCGGAGTGGCTTATCTGGTCTATCTCGGCGTGACCGTATGGTGTCAGGGCGTCGCGGACCTGGATAAACAAAGTGCCAGCCGTGAGCCGCTGACAGCACTCTTCTGGCAGGGTCTCCTACTCGCCACGATCAATCCAAAGACCTTAATATTCAACGCGGCATTCCTGCCTCAGTTTGTGGCTATCGGATCAGGTTCTTCTGCTTTGCTTTTTACCGCCGTGATCTATGTAGCCATCATCATGCTCGGTGATCTTGTGTGGGCCGCTTCTGCGCAGATGGCGCGACCTGCAATAGTTAAGCTCGGACGATGGCGTCACAGGCTAACTGGTGTTCTTTTTGTTGGGTCGGGTATCGGTCTCGCTTTGGCCCGTGTTGATCGGTAAACGAATCTTTGGAACAGAAGTCAGTTGCTTTGCCTTGTCTAGAGATTAGCATGGGTTCAGAGGTGTCATTCTCTGCTTCGCTGGTCAGCGCTTGTTGGTGATCCGAACCGGACACTGGTCTAGCTGCCAGCATGCCTATCCGTCGCAGCAATACCAAAGCCCACCTGCGCCTCCGTGCTAAAAAAGTCCAGATTACCGCTCGATTGCGCTAACTCCTTCCTGCCTTCACTCGTCAGGAATGGCCACAGACCCTGCAAGGATACCTCCATCAATGTTAAGCTCAGCTCCGGTCATGTAAGGGGCTTCGTCGGATGCAAGCATAACAGCCAGTGCAGCTACTTCTGACGCTTCTCCAAATCGCCGCATCGGAGTATCAGCAACGATTGCTGCTTCTCGTTTTGCGCGGTCTGCACCTTCGCCTAACAGTGGCTCCCACATTGGCGTCTTGATTGCCGCCGGATGGATAGAATTGCAGCGGATGGCAAGGCCCTGACTTGCACAATACAGTGCGACCGATTTCGTGTGATTTCGGATAGCAGCCTTTGAAGCGGCATATGCTGCCGCCATAGGCACACCGATGATGCCAGAGCGTGAAGAGATATTGATGATAGATCCGGTTTTCGCTGGGCGCATGGCGCGAATAGCGTAACGGCATCCTAGAAACGTCCCGTCACTGTTGGTCGCATGAACCGCTCGCCAGTCTGAAAGTGTTGCGTTCTCGGGATCATGTGCAGGAGGTTGTCCGTCTAAGGATCCTTCAAATCCGGTGATACCCGCGTTGTTCACAAGCACATCCAGAACTGGAATTTGTGCTTCGATAGCCTCCCAGTCCATCTCGGAAGACACGTCCAGTTTTGCGAACTCCGCGCCTATTTCTTCGGCCGTCTTTTGACCAAGATCGACGTCCTTGTCGGTCAGGATGACCTTCGCTCCCTCGTCACAAAAAGCACGAGCAATTGCGGCTCCAATGCCGCGCGCACCACCTGTCACAATGGCTGTCTTACTGTGCAATCTGGGCATGTTTCTTCCGATCATTTGTACTTAGGCCGGTCAGGCGCGCCTGCTCCAGACTACCAGTATTCCAGGCTCATCGTCATGCTGCACTCGATTGCACTCATGCTTTCAGCACATCTCGATAGGTATTTGGTCTCCTAAGTGGCTCGTCGAAATCCCCGATACCATTAGGTCAGATCAGTGTGAGTGGGACCGGCGCACCTCCTGTAGCGACTTCCAGTATCCATACATACACAAGGCAAAAGTCGACACGTTGCCAACAAAGTCGAGCAGCATCCAATGGGTGAACATCTCAACTACAAAGACAAAATAATAGTTGAAGATGAAGAACGGGATCGAGCCCACCAATCCAAATACCAGGAAGGTGGTAGGCGTAAACCGCGCAAGGGCCATGATGGTGCCTGCCAGAACAGCTTGTGCACCAAAGCACGCCAACAATAGTCGGCTCGTTTCGTTACCCACAAAGTAATTTGGTTTGAAAACAAGCTGCTCGACAGTACCGGGGAAGATCAGTGCCCAACCACCCAGTCCCAGAAAAACACCCGCAAGCATGCGTTGAATGTTGAGAACCGACATAATTCGTTTCCTACCTAGAGGGATGACAAAGCCAAAGACCTCACCATGCCCTGCTGCACTGATTGCGTGCTGCAACTCCGGGCATCCTGGAAGTTCCAGCTAGCCCAAATTGACGACAATACACGCTGTTCAGATTTTTAATGACACTTACGTCAGTAACTTGTAGTTGGCAATAGGAGGTAATTGAGATTTCGGAACACACAGCAAAAACCAAGCACCGTCGTCGGAAAGAGCACCGACCCGGTGAGATATGCCAGGCTGCACTGGAAGAACTTCGTGAAAAGGGTCTTGCGGGGAGCACTTTTCAGGGAATTGCGCGTCGTGCCGGGATTTCCCGGACAACGGTATATCTATACTTCAATTCCAAGATGGACATCTTTGAGTCAGTGGCGCGCGACACCATGGAACGCGCACTTGACGAAGCGGCTCAGGCTATCGTCGAGTTTGAAGGGCCCTATGAGGAACTCTTTGAGAAGGTCATCGACCGGTTATACGATCAGCTTGTCGCGGGTGACGCGCGCTACATTTTTAAGGTCATGGTGGCCGAAGGTCACAATCACTCAGACATTGTTGCCTTCTACCATCGTGAGATTTTTTCAAAAGGTGAAGCGACCTTGCGCCGCCTGATCAGCGCCGGGGTGGAGAGTGGCGTGCTCAGCCAACAGGCTTCAGGTTTGGATCCGCGAACCATTATTGCGCCAGCAATATTTGCAGGTATCTGGAGCCTGATTTTCAGCGAAATTGATCCCATGAATGTGGAAAAATTCAAGCAAGACCATGCAAGAATTTTTTTGCGGGGCTTGCTCAAGCGAGAGGACGAAAAATGAACTCAGGCACATTCCAGCGTGTATTGGTGAATCAAACGCCAAGGACACCGGTTGCGCGAGTCGATTGGTTAGAACAAGGACACTTTGGCGGATTTGGAGGCATGAAATGACGTACGAACTATGGCTGGTTTATTTGGCTGCTGCGGTTGGATTGTCCCTGACCCCTGGTCCAAATGGGTTGTTGTCGCTGACACATGGGGCCTGCTATGGCTTCCGCCCGACTGTTTCCACCGTTTTGGGCGGAGCGCTTGGGTTCTTCCTTCTGATCGCAATTTCTCTGGCTGGCTTTGGCACCTTGCTCGCTGCATCGGAGCGCGCTTTTCTCGTCGCAAAATGGATCGGTGCCGCATATCTCGTCTATCTTGGTATTCGGGTTTGGCGCTCCGCACCCCCCGATTTTGGTGCAGCGACCAGTTTGACAAGAACGAATGATCTTGGAACCTACAGGATGTTCCAGCAGGGATTCCTCGTCGCCGTTTCTAACCCAAAGGGCCTCTTGTTCTTTGCTGCGTTCCTTCCACAGTTCATGGTCGCGGGATCGCCCTTCCTGCTACAGCTCGCTGTATTTGGCGGAACGTTCGTACTCGTTGAGGTTGTCTATGAGCTTCTACTGGCAGGATTTGCGCAGCGCATTGCGCCCTGGCTTGCCCGAAGCGGACGGTGGTTCAACAGGATCACCGGTGGCGCGTTTGTCGGAATAGGAGCGGCGCTCGCATCAGCGTCGAAGTAGCCATAAGTCTATGGGTTATTAGAGACGCGGTTAGAAAACTGATAGGTGCGATCTGTCGCCAACTATAACGCCTGTAGCCCGCTTTGCGGCCATTCGCTGCAATCACGAAGACCATTGGGATACGACCAAAAGAAGGCCGTCCAGATGCGGGCGCATCTATCCCTAAAGTTCTTCAACAAGAAAATCGAGAAACACCCGAACCTTCGACATCACGTAGCGTCGGGACGGGTAGACAGCGTAAAGGCCCGTCTCGTTCGGCGTCCAGTCTTCCAGAGCCGTGCACAGCCTTCCTGCGGCCAGATCTTCAGCGACATACATACGTGGAACAAGACTCAGACCGAACCCGGCACGCAAAGCATCCCGGACCGCAAGGCTGGAGGACACCTTGTAGCGGCCCCGAACGGGGACTTTGACAGTTCGCCTGCCCTGTATGAAAGTCCATTGAACGGCATGGTCCGACAAGGTGAACTGGACGCAATTGTGCAGCGCCAGATCCTCGGGCCGGGTTAGACGACCGTGCTGTTCGAAGTAAGATGGTGCCGCGCAGACGACGTGATCCATGATCATCAGCTTTCGCGCAATCAGTCCCGAATCTTCAAGATCGTCACTCCCGCGCAGGGCAATATCAAACCCTTCTTCAACCAGGTTGACCCGCCGGTCATCCAACCTCAGGTCCAGCGTCAGTTCGGGATATCGGTTGAGAAACTTCGGGATTTTTTCCGACAGGCCGATCAGCGTCACCGTAACTGGTGCGCTCACACGCAAAACGCCCGATGGCGTATCCTGAATGGCCTGAAGTGTTGCGTCGGCCTCATTCAAATCATCCAGGACTTGCACGACACGCTCGAAATACAGCGTGCCGGCCTCGGTCAGACTCATGCGTCGGGTCGTGCGATTGATCAGACGCGCCGAAAGATGCCCCTCCAACTCAACGACATTCTTACTGATCGAAGCAGGGGACAAGTTCAGCTTGCGCGCCGCAGCTGCGAAACTGCCAAGCTCGACCACGGTTCGAAACACGGTAAGGGCGGTCATACGGTCCATGATTATTTACTGTAAGTGAAGTAAGAGTTCATCGATAGCCGTATTCTCTACTTTCATGCATCACTGTATTTCATAGGGCATCAAGCTGCGTAGGCGATTTTGGCCACGCATCCACGGCAGGACAGAACGTCCGAGTAGATGACTAGGAGTCCCGAAATGCAAACATTCAGAACCGCCCACCATCCAATCGAACCGCTCTTCCTGGATCGCTGGTCCCCACGCGCATATGAAGCAAAACCCATGCCCAATGCCGATCTTCTGACCATCCTTGAAGCAGGCCGTTGGGCACCCTCGGCATTCAACGTCCAGCCCTGGCGATTTCTGTATGCCCATCGCACCGACAAACATTGGACGGATTTCCTGTCGGTGCTGGACGCAGAAAACCGGCAATGGGCCGGATCTGCGTCGGCACTGATCTTTCTGATCTCGGACAAGGTGATGCCCGCCGAAGAAAATCGGCCCGAGATGATCTCGAAATACCACAGCTTCGATGCTGGGTCCGCCTGGATGCAAATCGCGCTTCAGGCAACTGCTCTCGGATATGCCGCCCATGCCATGGCGGGCCTCGATTTTGAACACGCGACCACAGTTTTGGGTTTGCCAGACCGGTTTCGACTTGAGGTCGGGATCACTATCGGCCGTGCCGCCGAGACCAGTCGCCTTCCGCACGATCTGCGTGTGCGCGAGGTGCCGAGCAACCGGTACCCGCTTGAGCAGATCTCCTACCCTGGCCCCTACCCCGCCAGCTTTACCGCATTCGCAGCAGAATAGGAGGTTGCTATGTCATTCGACCCAAACGCATTAGTTAAACCAACGGTAGTCAGAGCTGATCTGCATGTCCACGGCTTGATGCTGGTAGCGACGTTCTTGGTGGCCACGTCGTTTCCGGTAGTTTCCGCCATCACAGACAGTCTGGATAGTGTTGTGCTGACCTTTGTGCGGTTCGCCCTTGCGACACTGCTATTCGCTCCGCTGGTGGCGTGGCGCTTCGGCATCGTCCGTCCCAGCCTGCGCGACCTATTGCGCTACAGTCTGCTCAGCCTTCTGCTGGTCACGTTCTTTTGGTGCATGTTTGCATCTCTGAAAATGACTACACCGCTGAACACGGCGGCAATCTTTTCGATAAGTCCCGTCATTACCGCAGGCATCACAACGATCCTGTTGCGAGAACGGATAACACGAAGCGCACGAATTGCGCTTCCCCTCGGCGCGATTGGCGCAATTTGGGTGATTTTCCGGGGTGATCTCTCCGCATTTATGGCACTTGAAACCGGAGCGGGAGATCTCCTGTTTCTTGCAGGCACAATTGCGCTCGCTGGATATACCACACTAGTCAAAGTCCTGCACAATGGCGAGCCTATGGCCCGGATGACCTTCTGGATATTGGCCACTGGATCGATCTGGCTTTTGTTAGTGTCATTGCCCAGTCTTGGCAGTGTGTCCTGGGCAGAGATACCGATCGGCACACTGGCAGGTATCACCTATTTGTCCGTCTTTACCACTATTGTAACTTTTTTCCTATTTCAGTGGAGCACAACGCAAATCGGCCCAACCCGTGTGATGTCCTACACATTCCTCAATCCGACTTTGGTGCTTGTGATCGGATTGTTTGCGGGAAATACCCTGCCACCCCTGGCAACCTGGCCTGGTATATTGATGGCGATCGCAGCTACAGTCATCCTCCAGTCGGACTTCACCCGATGGTTCGGGTATATGAGACGGGACATTCGGCCTGCCGCGCCGAGTTAAGCCAATCGAAATCAACTGCTTTCCTGGGAAACGAAAGGATCGCGAAATGCCAAGTGTTCAACATCGTCTTTTTGCCACGATCCAGCGGCCCGCCCACCAGTGTCCGACCTGTCCTGACCGGAAGAAACCAAATTTCCCAACATTTGGCTTTGTTGGGTTATTGGCCTGCTGATGGCCCCGATGGCGGCACAAGCGCATGTCCGATGGTTTGTTGATCCCAATAGCCCTCAGGTCGCAACTTTCGAGCCCTATACTCTGTTCGACCCAGCTGTTTTGATCTGGATCGCAATTGCGACAGCCCTGATTGGGGCTCTGTTGCAAAGTTCTGAACGCGCCAAATTGTCTTGGCGATTATACCAAAGTTAGGCAGCCAGTTCTGCGAATTGACGAAACGGACGGAGTCCGGGCGTGAACTGACC
>NZ_JBQFRJ010000019.1:0-33251 GCF_056537345.1 Ruegeria sp. CF4
CGGACCGCGAATTGCCGGCGCACCCTTTTGGATTTCACCCCAAAAATCTCTGCGTGTTTCCCTACGTACTAACTTCCCGTCCACCCCCTCCCGGTTGCTCTCCCGGTCAAATCCAGGTTGAAAATAGGAGGGCGACTGAGAGACGCGCAGAGAGTCACACAGAGCTCTAAAGGTTGTCGATGTGGGTACGCCCCCGGGAACCGCACCGGGCCCGAGGTAGTCACTGAAGGACACTGAGAGGGCGCCAGGTGGACCGTAGGACAAATCGTAGGACAAAACGCGCCTGTTGACGTGGACTCACCCCTCCTGATACCCCCTGTTTTACTGAGGTGATCACCGGTGACGGTGCCTGTAACGGGAGCGGAACTTCCGCCCCCGGGCACCACTCCCAACAGGTAAACTGCTGTTTCCCTTCAGCTTTAACCGGAGCTGACCAAGGGCGTAGTACGTGCTGGAGAACAAAACCGTTCACTTCTCATTCGTGAAAGCAGGGGCCTTCTACTTCGCGCGGCGGGTCAAGCATTTGCTTTGGCCACTGGGTCGGCTTGTGCTCGGCGGCATGTTGAGCGTTTTGACAAGTCAGTTGGCTTGATGCAGAATTTTGTGAAGCGTGCGGATTTACAAAATTAACAGCTTTTTTCGATGTGCCGTTGGTTGGGAAGTGACAGGTTGTGAGCAATCTAAAAGCCTGGTTGGCCTCCATAAAAATGGAAAAATACCTCACAGTTTTTGAGGAAAACTCTGTTGACCTCGATGTTGTGGCCCTGTTGACCGAAGAAGACCTGATCCGTCTCGATATCCCCTTGGGTGATAGAAAACGTCTCATACGGGCGGCGCAATCGTTGGAACTAAGCACAACTGTTGCGTCGATTCACGACCAAGAACCAACTGTGAAGGACAACCACAAGGAAGCGAGCACCTCTGAAAGGCTGATCGGCGAACTGCGTCAGATGACAATAATGTTTGTGGATTTAGTGAACTCGACTGGCCTGGTTCAGGAACTTGGTGTTGAGGCTTATCGGGATATATTAAAAGAGTTCCAATATTGTAGCACCGAGGCCATTCATGACAACTTTGGGTATTTTGCCCAATTTGTTGGTGACGGGGTCGTTTCTTATTTTGGTTTCCCATACGCGAATGAAGATGATGCTGAGCGAGCGGCATTAAGTGCATTGCAGATAAAGGAAAAAATTCGTCTTTGGGATTTAGAGTCGCCACAGGAGCTATCAGCGCGTATCGGCATCGCTACCGGTGATGTTGTTATTGAAGACTTAGATCATGTTAGTCAGTCAATGGACAACATCGCATTGGGAGATATCCCTAATTTGGCTGCTCGGCTTCAGACAATCGCGACACCTGGCCAAATTGCGATTTCTGAACGTACGCAGCAGATGCTGGGAAGCAATTTCCAATGCAAGGCGATTGGTGCCCACCGATTGAAAGGGTTTGCCGATCCTATTAAGGTTTGGTTGGTTGAGGGGGCCAAAAACACAGAACTTCGCTTTGACAAGCGTAAACGTGGCGATCTGACCCCTCTGGTCGGGCGCAAGCAGGAGCTCGACCTAATACATGGTCGTTGGATGATGTCTTGCCAACGGGAAGGGCAGGCAGTCTTTCTTTCCGGAGAATCCGGAATAGGAAAATCGCGCCTTGCGGAAGAAACCCTTAAGCATTTGGCCGTAGCGAATGGGCGACGCCTGGTGTTTCAGTGTTCACCATATCATCTAAACAGCCCGTTTTATCCGGTCAAGTCGCACCTTGATTATGTTATCGGTCTGGATGATGGGGACACCCAGGAAACGAAACTGAAGAAACTTCAATCATTTGTGGCGTCGGGCGAACAATACGCAAACGAGTTTCTTGCACCGCTTTCAGAATTCCTGTCGATCGAAGGAATTGAAAATAGTGATGTTTCGTCACCCGAAGGAACTAAATCTAGAATAACGAATGCGCTGCTACGTTACGTTGAGAAGATGTCTGAACAAAGTCCAGTCCTTATCCTTTTTGAGGATCTGCACTGGGTAGATCCATCATCGGAAGAACTGCTGAACACTTTGATCGACCGATTGGACGAGTTACGCGTGATGGTGCTTGGCACATATCGGCCTGAATACATTCCGCGTTGGCATGGTAACTCCAAGGTCACTACCCTTTCGTTGTCACGATTGAGCAATCATGAGACGCGTCAGCTTGTGGAGGTACTACTAAATTCTAGCGAATTACTCCGTACCGTTGAAGCGACAATAGCCAAGCGATCAGAGGGTGTTCCGCTGTTTATTGAGGAACTGGTTAACATGTTTCAGCGGGTTGGTCTGGATGGTGTTAATAACGCTCCGCTAAGCGACGGTTCAGTTTTTCCGACAACTTTAAAAGACCTGTTTCGTGCTCGGCTTGATCACCTTAACGTGGCGCCTGACACGATTTCAGTTTGCGCTGCCATGGGAAGAAGTTTTTCCTCCCAATTGGTGGCGGCTATGGCTGATCGCGATGTATTTGAAATCGAACAGGAGCTCAGCACTCTAGTTCGTGCACAGATTCTGGTTACGAAATCAGGTAGGAAAGAAGCCAGTTTTTCCTTTAGACATGCTCTAATTCGCGACACAGCCTACGATGCGATACTGCCTCAAAAGGCCAAGCAATTACACCTTCGTATTGCAAACGTTATGATGCGGGATTTCCCCAACTACTGTGATCGCAACCCGGAAATTCTTGCTCTTCATTTAAGAGAAGCCGAAAACCATGCGGCAGCTCGGGATCAATGGAATCTGGCAGCTCAAGTAAGTTTGCAAAAATTCGCGAGCCAAGAAGCAGTCGCGCACCTTTCAGCTGCTCTTGAAGCGCACAATAATCTGGACTGGGAAGCTGGGTCAGATCAGATTGAAATCGATCTGCGACAAAATCTATATTTGGCGCTTGAAATGCGTGGCTGGGGATCTCCTGATATTGGCGTAAACCTCGACCGGTTGATCCAACTCAAAGAGAAAGTAGGAGATAAAGAGGCCGTTTTCACCAATCTTAATCAACTCGCAGGTGACAATCTCATTGCAGGACGGCCAGACGTCGCGTGGGAGCATTGTGAACGTATGGCGCTTGTCATAGAATCCGAAACGTCATCAGCTATGCACACGCTTTGTCACCATTATAAGGGGATGGCGTCCGTTCTGTTGGGTGAATTCGACCGAGCGATTTCTCATTTTGATCTTGCCTTGAAATTTCACAAACAATCAAACCCCGAGGATATGCACCGCTACTATCCGGCGAACTCAGCCGTCGTTGACACCGTGATGCGGTGTTGGGCCATCGCGCTGAAGGAATTGACGCTCGAAGCAATTCAAGATGAGCTTGAGGTCGCAATTGCACTCACCAACTCGCAGACAAGTGAGTTTACCAGATGTTATGCGCTTAGCATCATTGCAACGATCTATTGTACAATAAACGACCCTGAACGATCCCTTGAGTTTGCCTCCGAGGCACATCGTATTAGCGAAAAGATTGAGTTCCAGTATTGGGAAGCGTGGTCAAGCATCATTCTGGGGTGGGCAGAAGCCAAATGCGGAAGCGCGGATGGCGGCATCGAAAGGATACGATCGGGTTTAGAGCGATACAAAGCTACTGGGTCGGGGCAGATAATAGCCTTTTCACATACATTGCTTGCTTCAGCTTGCCTGAGCAAAGGCGAAGTAGAAGAAGCCGCCAGTCAGGTTGCTGAAGCCATAAAACTCCTAGAAGATTCGCCGATAAAGTTTCATGATCAACTGACAGCTCAAGTCGCCTTAGAAGTCGAAGCTAGTTAAGAATATAGTCGTGCGATGGGTTAGCCAGCCAGTGATTGAACACGAAAAATGGGAAAATCCTAATAAAATTAACAATTTTGTGTTATGAGTAGCAATATTTTTATAATTGTTGGGGGTTAAAATGCGCAAACTATTTGCCCATTCTTGTTCTGCATTGTTTGGACTACTTGTGCTTTCGGCATGCTCTTCTGTGGCCGTCAATCCTATGAACGGAAAGCAATTTCGATCGACAGATGTGCCAGAGAAGAAGTTTCTAACCGCAATCTCTCCGCGCATCCAAGATGTCGTTGAAAAGAAAATCATTCCGGTCGATGACCTTACCGACTCACAAATGAACGAAATTTTAAGTGATTTACCTCGCCCGCCCTGTGAAGAAGGTAGTCCAACTGTGTCATGCGATAGAGACGCCAAGGGCAGTAGGATAATTTCCACCTATGGTTCGCTGTCAGGGATAACCACTTGGGCGTTTCTCCGAACCGCTTGGAGCCGTGGAAACTTATTTGGCAACAGGGATACGGTTGTCCGAGGCCGAATACTTGAAAGATGCCTTCATGACGAAAGCCTGCCTGGCTACTACTACGACGAAAACGCTAATAGACTTCGCCTTTGTGTTCTGATGGTTACTAAAATCGCTCGTCCTGCAGATGGTGTTAAAATCCGATTTCAGTATTTTCATGTTGAAGCCAATAAATTGGGTGTTGACAAAAAAAGAACACCTGATGGAGGGCCTTATGTGCCTTCTTATGATCCCGGGAACGTATTCTATGAAGCCTATCAACGTACAGACCTGCCGGTCAGCGCGGCTATAGCTGAAGGCTTCAGTCACAAACTTTATGCATACGGGAAAAACATTAAGGTCAAAGAGTATTGGGAAGCCAACATAAGAACTTTATTCGGCAAAGCTGATTTCGCTAGGTATAGAGCAGGTCAAAACATCCTCAGCGATCGCATAAAACTGTACTTTGACGTGAGCGATTTGGCTTGTGTCGATATGTTATTTCCTGGTGAACCGCCGTCAACACTACCAAAAGACGCGATAGCTGGTGTTCACTATTGTCTAGGGCGGTGCGCTGAACCGCCTATCGTGAACACTAAATAAGTCAACGAACTTTTGCGGCGGAAGGCCTCATCTCCAGTTGCCCGCCGCAAATGAGACGTGCGACCCAGGAAGCAATAAGCGCACGGGATCTTAGCGAGAATGCTGTACAACTACAGCCGCAAGAATGAACGGACAAGAACGCTGGGGCGTTCATACACGCTTTGGGTTTGTCGCGTTTCTGTGCCGCTCGAAGTGCTCGCTTAGGTTACTTATTGTTCGAGAGCGATAGGGCTTTTCCAGCCCCATGCTGAGTGTTTTCGGCGAGGATTGCACAAACCGTTATCTTAGGCGCTTTTAAAGGTGTGCCGACGGTTGTGACTGAAAGGTGTCGAATTTTCGGGCATCGACGAGTATGGTGTCCTAAAGCTAATATCGTTATTTTACTAGTGAGTGTGAGAGCTGCGTAAGTAGGCACCTTTCGATTTCGCGAGGTCGGTGCCCGGTTTGAGTCGATGCGGTCATATTTATACTGATAGAAGCATATGACCGGCCAGGCCACCGAGGCTGGTAGATGTTCCCAATTTCAGCTCACTGCCGTAGGCGTTCAAAAGATCTACGGAGATGGCCAATCCCAAGCCGGTTCCGCTTACAGAGGTGTCCAGCCGACCTCCGGAACGCAGCACCCCTGCACGTGCGTCTTCCGGAATTCCAGGTCCGTCATCTTCGATGGATATCTCAATTCCATCTGCAACACGTTTCGCGGTGATGTGAACGCTTGTTCTGCACCACTTGAGGGCGTTGTCGAGTAGGTTTCCAATCACTTCTTCAATGTCCTGAGTGTCCATTCGAACCTGCAGTCCATCCTCGCAATCGGTTGTAAGTGATTTCCCTTCGCGTTCTGCCATGACCGAGAATAGCCTGGATAGTCTGGCGACCGAATTCGACAGATCAGTTCGGGAGTGCGTAAGTTCAGCGGTGTTTGACGCACGCATGCGCGCGAGAGAACGCTTGAGCTGGGCATCAATCCTGTTCAGCGCGTCTTCGGCAGGTTCTGTATTTGCTCCGTTGTCCGACAAACTTGTCAATTCGTTTCGAAGTATAGCGGTTGGAGTTTTAAGTGCGTGCGCCAAGTCCGCCGCCTGCCGTCGGGAGCCTGATACAATTTCGCGATTTCTGTGCAGCAACTGATTGAGGTCTTCGACAAGCGGTGAAACCTCCTCTGGATAGTCTTCCGGGTTCAGGTCGTCTCCCTTGTCCCAGCGATGCGTCACATCCGTGCGTAGCTTCGTGAGCGGGCCGACAATTGCAGACATTAATAGCAGAGAGCCGGCAACTCCGATTAAGCCGACCAACCCGAAAACCGGAAGTAAGTTGTTTTGAGCAGCCCGACGTTCGCGGATCAACTCAAGCCTGCTTTCGGCGACGGTCACGCCCCATTCGGTTCCGTCTTCGAACGTGATTTTCTGATAAACGCTACGAACGGCCTCATTATCCGGGCCTGACGTGTTCCACACGACTGCCTCTTCCTTCGCACGTGCGGGTTCGGAAATTGTTTCGTCAAACAACGAGGCAGAAGTAAATGCAGCTCCGTTTCTGTCCGTCACCTGCCAGTATCGGCCTGAGTACGGCGTACCATAGGCCGGGTCGAACATAAGATCGCGCAAAGCCTCAGGGTCATCCGTGGTCGCGCTCAACCCAACAACGAGTTGGGTGTGCCTATCGCGCAGCGTCTCGTCGAACTGGCCAAGAACGCGGGTGTTGATGTAGGAGAATACAATCAGAGTTCCGACGCCGACAGAAAGCGCTCCGGTGGCGAGGCCGCCAAGCAAAGCGCGTTGGCGCAGTGATAACATCAGACGGTATCGATCATGTAGCCGCGCCCTCTGACCGTTGTGATGAGGTCCGAGCCCAGTTTCTTACGCAGGCGGGTTATGAAAACAGCGATAGTGTTGGAATCCCGGTCGCCGTCGTATTCGTAGATGTGCTCTGACAATTCTGTGCGCGACACCATGCGTCCGATATTGTGCGCAAGGTATGTCAGCACCGCGATTTCCTGCGCGGTCAGATCAACGGGAATTCCGCCCACGCTGACCCGCCCGTTTCGCGTATCCAGGGAAACGTCCCCCATTTCGATCACAGGGTTCAACTGACCGCTCTGTCGACGCAGAATTGCGCGGACACGTGCGGCCAATTCTGGCATATGAAACGGCTTGGTCATGTAGTCGTCCGCACCAGCATCAAGACCATCCACGCGTTCGCTCCATCCATCGCGGGCCGTAAGGATCAACACCGGTGTCTTAACCCCAGCGCCGCGCCATTCACGCAGGACAGAGATGCCGTCGCGTTCCGGTAAACCAATGTCGAGGATGATCATGTCGTATGGTTCGGTCGACCCCAGGTGAAGCGCGTCCGTTCCATTGTCGGCCACATCTACCACGCGGCCTTCTGCATTTAGAAGTTTCTTAATCTGCTCGCACAGCTGCGGCTCATCTTCGGCTAGAAGTACTCTCATACTCGAAAACTACAGTCACTACCGGTTTGGTTTAAGCTTTATTTTTTGCCGTTTCCTTTGCCGTTCCCGCCAGAATTCCCGCCGCCGTTGCCACCGCCGTTTCCGCCACCGTTGCCATTGCCACCACCGTTGCCATTCCCGCCGCCGTTTCCACCACCGTTGCCATTGCCGCCGCTGTTGCCGTTCCCTTTGTTTCCGTTGTTTCCACGGCTCGCAGAGGCTCCGCGGTTGCTATTGGTATTACGATTGTTCGCTTTAGTGGGGTTTGAACGGGCAGCGTTCGATATTTGACGGCCAATACTGGATCGATTGGAAACGACGGTACCGGTTTGGGCATTCACAATCACGCTGATGATTTTTCCATCAGGCTTTTTGACGAGAATGCGATAGTAAATCTGATCAGCCTGAAACGCACGCGCATCGACCGGGATACCGCCATAGGCATTCTCTACACCATTGATAACCCGTTTGAGCCGGATTGTACCACCTGTCAGGGTCGCCTTGCGCAGTTCACCTTGCTTGAGCTCGCGTGTTTGGGCAGTCGCTTCCCCATTGGGTGAAGCAACAAGCACGCTTGCAGCCAGCAAGAATACGTACGCACGCATGAAAGTCCTCGTATTTCCTCGCGCAAGATTACGCGGCCCGACATGAACCGATGATGAACAAGCAGTTACCTCTGCGTTCAAGCACACTCAAGTTCAATGGCCAAGAAGATGAACGATTCGTGCATGAATCAAGACGCTTGAACATTAATATCTGGTTCTAAGAACTGGTGTTTGCTGCCGTCCGGCGAGGAGATCGATATGAAGACCACTACTTTGGGACTGATAAAAGCCTCAACCTTGGCAATCGCTTTGCTGGGGTCGACAGCTATTGTCGCCACCATTGCCGCTCCGGACGTTGCTTTTGCTAAGGAAGGCAAAGGCAAGGGGGGTGGAAACGGCAACGGTGGAAACGGTAACTCCGGCAAAGGAGACCGCGGTGACAACAGCTCTGCCGGAAACAAGGGCGGGAAAAAGGGTGCCGAAAAAAACCGAGTTGGCCGAACTGCAGGAAAATCCAAAGTCGGCAACTCAAAGTCAAAATCTTCGCGTTCTACTACGGGTAAAGCTGGCCGTTTTTCATTGAAGGACATCTTCGGCAGCAAAGACAAATCGCGAACATTAGCTACTTCAAAGAAAAAATCGATCATCGGTGGTGGAAAGCAAAAGCCAAGGACGCAAAAGAAGCCTTCAAAAACAGTGATTGTTGAAGAATCCATTCGCCCAGAAGTCCGGACTAAAGGTAACAGGATAGCTGCGCTTCTTGGTGCCCACCCGTCGGAGTTGGGTGCTTTGAACGCGGCCAACGCCAGCCCAACTGCATTGGCGAATGCATCGCCCAATTCTCGGGTTGGTCGAATTGCCAACTACCGCGATACCGTCTTGGCTGGAGATGCATTGCGTGAGGAGCTTGCAGAACAACTTGAACAGCTCACCGATCTGGAGCCACCGGCGCGGACAGTTCCTGAAATCGAGGAAGATCTGCAAACTGCGCTGGACAATGTTCAGGAAAACCAGGTGCGCGTCGGGGAGCTTGAACAAGCGTTGGAGGACGCGGGTGGAACCGACCCAGAAATCGAAGAACAACTCGAACAAGCGCGCGCAGATTTGGAGAGTTCGGTCGAAGAAGCACAAGACCTGAACGATGAAAGACAAGCCGCAGTTGAGTACGAAGAAGCGACTGAAGAGGTTCAGGAGTTGGTCGATCTGGTTGAAGAACAGGAATTGACCGAACGGGAAGCTTTGGAAGCCGCAGCCAACAAACCTGTCACCGATGCCGTTGAGGCGGAGGTTAAGTCTCTTCTGGGTCTGTAAGCACAGACCAAAGCTCCCTCAGCTCATATAACCCATAGTGCTGTCTACTCACGGAAGTACTGAATGCTGGGCCAGCCACGTGCTTCGTAGGGATGGGAAGTGGCTGGCCCACATTATTTCGAGCCTAGCCAAGCCGGCGTAGGCCGCAAGCGTTTTTTGTGACGTGCCAAAAAAGAAATCCCGCCCCAAAACGGAGCGGGATTTAGTTTTCAATTCCAATAATCAGGACAGATATCGGGAATTGTGTGGGGGTCTGCTGAACTGCCTTCAGACGTTGTTATGTGCCTCGGAAAGCCGCTTGTTTTTGACGATCTGTGTTAATGCATTTTCGATAGGAGGGAAGCGACCACTGCTCGATTTGGTCGTGGTTGACAAACGTTCTTCGGCGCTTTGGCCGGAAGTTTGCATCACAGCTGTTGTGCTGGACTCTTCAGTCACAAAGGCAGGCTTAATCATGCGTTTCCCCTTGTCAGCGATCAAATGGTTTACCACTCGTTTGATCCAACAAGAACACTATGCCTCAGCTTGGTTGAACACTTTGAGAATACATTGTTCACATTCGGTTAATGTTGTTCTCGAAACAAAGACAAACGAACTACCGGGCGGCATGGTGGGTGAAAAGGATCTACTCTGGCCTCTTTGGGGGTAGAGAGAAACTCCCAGCGTTAGCCCCTTTGGTTGCCGACATGGCCACCGCGCCGAGGACATCGCTTCGCCGATATACTCGTCAATGCCCGTTCACGAGCAATCTGGACCGTTAAGCTGATGAAGAGCGCTGGGAATGATAATAGCTGTTGGAATTTTGACGATAACTTTGACCATGCAGGGTACGTCAATTGGATGTTCAAATCACAGATAGTGGGGCTTTGGCACCGGGTAATGTCGTGGAGTCGACACAACTGCGCCTAGGCTTGCGAAATCCAAGCCCAGACATTGCCCCTTAGGCCTGCGGAAAAAAGGCGGTGCAGTGTGTCCCGCTCGGGAAGGCTAAGAACTATCACCGGGTGATTACATCTATGAGGGGTATGCCCGAGACGACGACCCCAGTTGATGGGGATTGCGGTGCAAAAGATACTATGTGCGAGTCGGAGACTAAGTTTGCGATGTAAACCGTGACATATTCCAAGTGTTGAACCAAATCGGGGCAATCGCTGGTATTCTGAATTGAATGCATTAGCAGTTCCTCGCACTAAATTCAGTTCGCGACCACAGGTTGTCCTATGGCATTTGAAAGTATGGGATCATAACCGCCGTTTTTTACATGCAGAATAAACGTTATCATCCTGAGAGCCGCACCGAGAGCTTGGAAATCGCCGGGCTCGTTAAGAATACGCGTTTACTTTGTATTCCCCGAGTGATGAAATCATCAAAATCCTTAGCATTCGTGCGGTGCACCGCGTGGCGCCCAAAGCGCAAATAAGAAACCGACGGCAAACATGGTTCAGGAAATTTGGCTGCATATTGGCACTGCCAAAAGCGGCACCACAACGCTTCAGCACTATTGTAATGAGAACTCTGCCACGCTCGAAGATACAGGGCTATTATATGCTACCGCCAAAGGGCATTCCTCGGTCAATAAGCTTGCCGTTGCGATCAACAAGCATCGTCTGGAGCAGCTTGAAGAGATATCCTCACATCTGACACAGCAAATTCGAACCAGCACAGCCCGAAAGGCTCTGATTTCGTCAGAGATGCTGTTTGGAATGTCGCCCGCCGATATCATGGAAGCGCTTCCTGTGCTTGGACAGTATCCTTTGAATTTGTTGGTCTATTTCCGTCGGCAGGATCGCTATATCGAAAGTAAATACCTGCAGAAAATGAAGAACGGTCGATTCCGGGGGACGATCTGGGAATACATCGATAAGTTCGATGGTTCCGGATCGGATTACTATGCGGAATTGCGGCCGTGGTTCAATCTGGAATGCGATATCCATCCACGTATCTGCGAACGCGACAGTCTGATCGGGGGGTCGACAGTGACGGACGCTCTGTCTGTGATGGGTTTCGATGACCTGGCGCGTTTGGTGCCCAAGACGCGGGTTGAGAACACCTCTCCCTCCCTTGGGCGCATTCAGTTGCTGCAGGCCTTGGCAGAGGCAGGGCATCCGAAAATCCGTCAAATACAAAGGGCATTGCCACCGGATCAGAGTGGAAAGGCGCGGATGCTGACGCAAGCTCAACGCCGGGACTACGTGAGCAAATATGAACAGGGCAATGAGGCGCTGCGCCAGTCCTTCTTCCCCTCTCTACCGCAGCTGTTTTCGACTGATGATCTGGAAAATGGTTCAGATCAGGTATCTTCGGGCTATACACCGGAGCAGATCGCAGAGATCAAACAAGTGTTTGAAGCGGTATTGCGATCGAAGGCTTGAGTTGAATAAACGCCAAACGCGGGTGCGCGTTAGCACGTTCCGGACAATGTTGGGATTTTGGTAGCGGAGGAGGGACTTGAACCCCCGACACGCGGATTATGATTCCGCTGCTCTAACCAACTGAGCTACTCCGCCATGAGTGAGAGGCGATTTAAGCGAGGGGCCGGGGAGGGTCAAGAGGGAAAAGCGTGCCCGTCGAGATTCTTTGCTTGGTCTCTCAGCGAGTGCCATGTTCTGTTGTGAGGCCGTGGGTTTTTTCGGCGATTTGGCGAATGAAGCGCGCACAGGTTTCGGGCTCGGTGATAAGGATCATATGGCCGCGCTGCTCTAATTCCTCGAAGGTCAGGCCAAATTTCGTCATTGCTGCGCCGTGGACCCTGGCTGACAGGATTGGGTCTTCGCTGCCGTACAGGATGCCTCCGGGCGTTTGCAGTTCGCCATAACGCTGGTTCAATGCACCCATGCTGGATTCGACGCCGATGACGTCTTGCGATGCGGTAATGAAGGCCGAGGGGCGCAGGCCGAGGGCACCTCCGGCACGATCCAGAAAATCATTGGGCGCGGGTTCGGGGGCGAAGACGTCTTTCAAGACGAGGGGCGCAGTTTTTCGGGCCATCGGGACGGCGATCGTGTTGCCGATGAGGTTGCGCAGCCACTCGGTGCGGATTTCCAGTGGTTTGAAGACGGCAGGCGATGTGGGCATTGCCTGAGTCAGGGGAGCCAGCAGCGCCAGCGCCGCCGTTCTGTCCGGGTAGTCCAGAGCCATTGCCAGTGACACGGCGCCGCCGAGCGAGTGACCAACCAATATGGCTTGATCGACATTCTTGGTTTCGAGAAACGCGTGGATCATGCGGGCCTGTTCAGGCAAGGCCGCCAGTTGAGCAGTATCGCGGGTGGAATAGCCACAGCCCGGACGGTCGACCGCGAGAACGTGATAATCCTGCGCAAGGTCATCCATCAGCGCATAGGTGAAATGCTGCAACTGGCCCGAGAGGCCGTGGATCATGACGATGGTCGGGTTGGCGGGGTCGCCTTTTTCGACATAGTGGATGCTGCCACCCGGAACAGGAACGATCTGTCCCAGTTGCGGCACCATCTCGGTACCCTGCCGCGTCAGGCGGCGGGTCCAAAGGTGCATGCCCAGCAGGCAAGCCACCAACAGCAAGACAATCGTTAGCAGGATCGACATCAGGGATCTCCGGTTGTTTCTGTTAGGGCATGGTATTGCTCGAGCCCCGATCGCACCATGCGTTTTCTGAACTCGGAGACTGTGCCCGGCCAGAGCGTCGTGTTGCGCCCGTTGGCGTCCTGATACCACGAGGTGCAACCGCCAGATTGCCAAACGCTCTCAAGGTGGCGCTCTTGCATTTCTTGCGTGAACGCAGCCTGCTTGTCGGCATCCGGGGTAATGATGCGGAGGCCATTCGCACGCATCCCCGACAGAACGCGGCCGATATGGGCGACTTGCGCTTCGATCATGAGCACAACCGAATTGTGCCCCAGCCCGGTATGGGGTCCTAGAAGGATGAAGAAGTTGGGAAACCCGGCGATTGCGGTGCCAAGGTTCGCCTTCATGCCATCGGTCCAAGCTTGTTTCAGGGTCAGACCATCAGCACCCGTGATGTCGAGATTGTCGACCATGTCAGTCACATGGAACCCGGTTCCCCAGATCAGAACATCGGCCTCGATCTCATCGCCGTTGCTTGCCGTAAGACGGTTTCCGTCAATCGAAGTGACCGCACGCGGCACCACATCCACGTTGTCTCTGGCCAGTGCCGGGTACCAGTCGTTTGAGCTTAGGATGCGTTTGCACCCGATTGTGTAATCGGGCGTCAGCGCCGCTCTCAGTGTTGGGTCGGATATCGCGCTCTCCAAGGCCTGTCGCCACATTTTCATTGCAAAGTCGACGGCGCGGGGTTCGCCTCGGAATACGCGGTGGCGAAACTCGAACAACATATAGATCAATTGGCGCCGGATGCGGGGCAGCAGCGGAAGGTGCGCGTACAAGCGGCGCACCCATGGAGCAATCGGGCCGTCCGGGCGAGGCAGAACGTAGGGTGCGCTGCGTTGGAAAATGGTGACGCGGGCTGCGGTTTTAGCGATCTCGGGGATGAATTGAACTGCTGAAGCTCCGGTCCCGATAACGGCGATCCGTTTGCCGCTCAGCGAAACGTCATGATCCCATTCCGCGGAATGAAAGCTGAGGCCGGGAAAGCTACTGGCGCCTGGTATCTGCGGAATGCGCGGCACATGCAGTGCGCCGATGGCCGAGACCAGAAAGCGCGCTGACCAGCGGTGGCCATCCTCTGTTTCAACTTGCCATCGGGAGCCGTCCCAATGGGCGGATTTGAGTTTCTGATGAAAATGGCAGAGCTCATATAGCCCTTCGTCCCGCGCGATACGCTGCAGATAGGACTGGATCTCAGGGCCACCGGCATAGGCGCGGGTCCAATGCGGGTTGAGGTGGGTTGCCATTGAATAAAGATGCGAGGGTACATCGCAAGCAACGCCGGGATAGGTGTTTTCGCGCCATGTCCCGCCGATATCGTCGGCTTTTTCCAGAATGGTAATGTCCGATAGCCTGCGCTTGCGTGCCTCAAGCGCCATAGTCAGGCCTGAGAACCCGGCTCCGACGATCAGCATGTCGGTTTGCGCCGTCATCTCTGCCTCCCCTTCGTTTGCGCACTGCATTGATGATATGGGGCAGGCACGCAGTTTGAACAGACTGCCGTATAGTCAGCCATTCCCACTCAGCACGGCTGCCGAAGGGCGCGGTAACACGTCAAGCAGGCCAAACACACGGTCACGGCATGCGGGACCGACCCAGTCCGAAGGGTAGAACCCCGGGGGCAGATCCGGCTGGCGCAGCACAACACGCCGCCATCGATGCACCAGCAGGGTGCGCAAAGTCGCGCTCTGCAAGGGTGTTGGCGTCCACGCCTCGGGGCGGGACTTCGCAGCCTTTTCGACCGCTGCCAAAAGGGTCTGACACGAGGCGCGTAACTCAGGTGGGCACAACCGATCCTGAACCCATTTCGGGGCTGTGTGCGGGAATATGTCCAGAGCGAGCAAGCCATCCCCCTGACTCGGAGCCACGCCTGCGCCCATGGCAACATTGCGCCCTATGGGGATGTAGTCATCGCTGAGCATCACATCCTCAAGCACTTGCGTCCCGGATCCGTCTTCGGCGATCAGCAGATGCCAATGCTCGATGGGTGCCGGACCGCGCGCATAGATGCGCGGCGTGACCATGGCCGATTGGGTTCTGCCGAACTCCGAAAGAACATGGCGCGAGACGCGGCCAATCCGGTCACTCTCGATCCAGCCATCCTTGCGCAAGCGATGTACAGCGACGCGGATGGCTTCGGGCTTGATGCCCATCGGCTCAATAATTCGCGTCAGAGCACCGCCCGATATCTGGGCTCCGGGCTCCTGCGCCATGTCTCCAAACAGCGAGACAATGATCGACCACACCCGCTGGTCTTGCGGGTCCGTCAGCTCGGCCACAGCCGTTTCGAACCACGAGCTTTGGTTGGTCATACGACCAGTTTAACCCATTAGGTCCAATAAGAAAAACAGGTATGTACAGCCCTTCAGCGCGCGTTCATGGTCAGAAGCTCGTATTCTGCAACCGGTTCGTCATCCTGATTGGTCAGGGACACGTGCCAGCGGACCTCACCATAGTCATCATTGCGCGGGGTTTTCTGCTTTACCGTCAGGCGTACCTTGATGCTATCTCCGGCAACAACGGGTTTCATGAAGCGCAGCCCGTCCAGCCCGGTATTGGCCAGCACCGGCCCCTCGTTCGGCTCAACAAACAGGCCCGCAGCAAAGCTCAGCAACAGATAGCCATGCGCCACGCGGCCCGGGAAGAACGGATTTCGCGCTGCTGCGTCCTCGTCCATATGAGCATAGAACGTATCGCCGGTGAAATTGGCGAAATGTTCAATATCGTCCAGCGTGATTTTGCGCGAGGCGGTGTGTAGCGTCTCGCCGATCTGTAGCTCTCCGAACTTGCGGGTAAAGGGGTGTGCAGGGCCATTAACTTCGGTCGCTCCCGGCACCCATTTGGTTCCGATGCTGCTGAGCATCTGCGGTGATCCCTGAATGGCTGTGCGCTGCATATAGTGTTTCACACCGCGCACACCGCCCATTTCCTCACCACCACCCGCACGGCCCGGCCCACCATGCACCATATGCGGCAGCGGAGAGCCATGACCGGTCGATTCCGCCATCGAGTCGCGGTTGTTGATGTAGATACGTCCGTTAAAAGCCGCAGATCCCATCACCACGCCGCGCGCGACGTCGGTGTCATGAGTGATCAGCGACGTGACCAGAGACCCCTGACCGCGATTGGCCAGCGCCACCGCGTGATCCAGATCGCGATATCCCATGAGGGTTGATACTGGGCCAAACGCCTCGGTGTCATGGACTCGCTGCGCTTTGTCTGGGTCGGCGCAGTGAAACAGCATCGGGGGGACGAAGGCTCCGGTCTCGGGGCCGTGCAGGTCGAACGCGTCCGGATCGCCGAAGACCCGTTCAGCCTCTTGTCCGATCAGAGCGGCCTTTTCCAGCACGTCGGCCTTCTGCCCGTTAGACACAAGCGCACCCATGCGCGTGGTCTCGGCCCGCGGGTCGCCGATGGTGATCTTCGCCAGCCGCGCTGACAGCGCGTTGATCACCGCATCGATCTGGCTGTCGGGTGCGATGATGCGTCGAATGGCGGTGCATTTCTGACCCGCCTTGGTGGTCATCTCGCGGGAGACTTCCTTGATGAACAGGTCGAATTCGGGCGTGCCGGGTTTTACATCGGGGCCGAGGATCGAGGCGTTCAAGCTGTCCTGCTCGGCAACGAACCGGACCGAGTTCTGCAAGATCGCAGGTGTCTGCCGTAGCTTCAACGCGGTGTTCGCCGAGCCAGTGAAGCTGACCACATCCTGACAGCCCATGTGATCCAGCATGTCTCCTAACCCGCCCGAGACCAGTTGCAGCGCACCTGCGGGCAAGATGCCGCTGTCCAGCATGATCCGTACAGCGAGTTCGGTGACGTAACAGCTATTGGTGGCCGGTTTCACGATGGCGGGGACGCCCGCAAGCAGCGTCGGGGCCAGTTTCTCCAGCATCCCCCAGACCGGGAAGTTGAACGCATTGATATGAACTGCCACGCCCTGCAGTGGTGTGCAGATATGTTGCCCAAGAAAGGTGCCGTTGCGCGAAAGCTGCTCAATCTCACCGTCTAGGTAGACTTGAGCGTCCGGCATCTTGCGTCTGCCTTTAGAGGCGAAGACAAACATCGTGCCGATGCCGCCGTCGATATCGATCAGGTGGTCCTTCTGCGTGGCCCCGGTCTCAAAGCTCAGGTCGTAAAGGGCCTGCTTGTGCGCAGACAACGCTTGTGCCAACGCCTTGAGCATCCGGGCGCGGTCGTGGAACGTGAGCTTGCGCAGAGCGGGGCCACCGGTATTGCGCGCATAGTCAAGCATCGCCTGCACGTCGAGCGCGGCATTGCCAGCGCTGGCAAACGGTGCGCCGGTGATGGCGGAAGCGATGGTGCGCGCACCTTCTCCGGGCGCGACCCAAGTACCAGCGGCAAAGCTGGAAATCTGATGCAGGGACATGGTGTTCTCCTGTTTGATGTGGCGGGGCCTAGTGCCCCAGCGCGCCCATTTGCTGCGGCAGGTACAGAACCACGATGGGCACCAGCACGATCAGCGCGAGGCGGAAGATATCGGCGACCCAAAACGGTGTGACGCCCCGAAAGATGGTGCCAGTCGAGACGTCGCCCACCACGCCTTTCAGGATGAAGACGTTCAGGCCCACGGGTGGAGTGATCAGTGAGATCTCGGTGACAACCACAACAACAATGCCGAACCAGATCGGGTCATAGCCCAGAGACGTGACCAGAGGGAAGAAGATCGGGACCGTCAGCAATAGCATCGAGAGGGATTCGAAGACGCAGCCCAGAATGATGTAGATACCAAGGATCATCAGGATCACGACAAACGGTGCCACATCATAGGCTGTGACCATTGCAATCAGGGCCTCGGGCAAGCCGGCCAGATTGATGAAGTTCGAAAATATCTGCGCGCCGATCAGCACCGCGAACAAGGCAGACGCCGTAAAGCAGGTCTCTTTCAGCACCTCGAAGGTCGAGCCTACCGTCAGGCCCCCGCGAAACAGAGCGATCAGGAACGCTCCGGCGGCTCCCATTCCTGCGGCCTCGGTGGGTGAGAAGGTCAGGTTCAGGGGCTCAAAGTCAAAGGCTCCGTACAGCCCGCCGATCACCAGAAAGAACAACAGCAGCACGGCCCAGACCGAGCCCAGCGCACGGATACGCTCCGACCAGGTGGCACGTTCCCCGGCCGGCCCGGACTCGGGATTGCGCCAAACGGTCCAGCGCACGGCGAAAAGGTAGAAGAGAATACCGAGGATACCGGGGATGATCCCCGCCATGAACAGTTTCCCGATCGAGGTTTCGGTCAACAGCCCGTAAATGACCAGAATGACCGATGGGGGGATCAGAATGCCCAACGTGCCACCGGCGGCAATCGACGCGGTCGAAAGTTCGTCGGAATAGCCATAGCGGCGCATCTGCGGCATCGCGACCTTTGACATGGTCGCGGCGGTGGCCAGCGACGATCCGCAAATGGCCGAGAACCCGCCGCAGGCCGCAACTGTAGCCATGGCAATGCCGCCGCGCATATGGCCCAAGAAAGCGTTGGACACTGCATAAAGCTCGCGCGCCATGCCGCCCTTGTTCACGAACAGGCCCATCAAGATGAACAGTGGAACAACGGATAGACCATAATCCTGAGCAGTATCAGTAATCTGGCGGCCCACCATAGACATGGCAGCCTTCAACCCGCGCTCATCAAAGATCGAGCCGCCACGTTCGTAGGCGAAGCCCAATGTGCCGACCAGTCCCATGGCAAAGACGATGGGCAGGCGCACCAGCACCAGGATCAATACAATCGCAAATCCGATCAGCGCTGCAGTCATTACATAGGCTCCGACAGAGTATTTGGGGCGAAGGCCTTTAGCAGCCCGGTGGCGATCATCACCAGTGCGGTGATGGCAACTGACAGGGTAATGAACCAGCCGATCAGGTAGGTGGGGATTGAAAGATATTCGGTCACATCCCCATAGTCCCGCGCCCGCTCGGCCAGGACCCAGACGCGTTGGACCGGCCAGAACAGCATGATGCCGCTGACCACATAGATCACCACGTCCCGCGCACGCGACAGGTGCAGACGGTGGAAGAACCCGTCCGTCAGGTCGACCGCGATATGGCCGTTCGTAGTGGAGACAATCGGTAGAACTGAAAACACCAGAATGGCCATCAGAATCCGCGTCAGTTCGGTGGCGGCCTCAATGGGCGCATTAAAGACCGAACGCAGGATCACGTCGCAAAATGTCATTGCCATCAGGATGAACAGAGCGATGCACGCCACGATCACGGGAAGGGCGCTGGCGCGTCGCACAAGCTGGATTATCGGGGTCATGGGAATCTCGCGCAGGGTAAGTCAGGGCGGCGCAAAGGCCGCCCTGCAGTCGGATCAGTTCGAGGACATTTCCGATTTGATCATGTCATAGGCGGCCTGAGCGTCGACACCTGTTGCGTCAACCTCGGCGATGACCTTGCCGCGGATGTCTTCGGCGATGGCCGAGAATTTCTCCATATCCGCGTCTGTGGCAGCGTTGATGGCATTGCCTTCCGCCGCTTCGGTTGCCTCACGTCCGGTGGCGTCGATCTCATCCCAGATCTTGCCGATCTCACGGCTCAGCGGTTCACCGAATACGTTTTCTTCCAGCGCCGTCTGCAGCTCGGGTGGCAGATCTGCGAAGGTGTCTTCGTTCATGATGAAGGCAAACGAGCCACGATAAAGACCACCGGGCATCTCGTAGACATTCTGTGCAACTTCGGTCAGCTTGAAACCCTTACGCGATTCCAACGGCATGACGACGCCGTCCGCCGCTTTCGACGCCAGTGTTTCATAAACTTTCGGAGCGGGCACCTGAATGCCGGTCGCGCCCAGCGCTGCACCAACGTCTCCTCCAACGCCGCCCGGGATACGGACTTTCAGGCCCGAAACCTCATCCAGGGTGGTGACCGGCGCGCTGGAATGCAGCTGCGCGGGTCCATGCGTGTGCAGGGCGATGACTTTGACACCGCGATGCTCGTCAGCAGCTTTCAGGTGCTGATCATAGGCGCGCCAGTAGGCCACCGAGGCGTCCTCGGCCGAACCTTCGTAGCCTGGCAGTTCGATCAGCTTGGTGGTGACAAAACGCCCAGGCTGGTACCCGTGGAAAATGATCGAGGCATCGGCTGCACCATCCATGATCAGGTCCATCTGTGCCGGTGGCGGAGCGATACCCAGCTTAAGCTCTGCGGTAACCTGCCCGTCTGTGGCCTCTTCGACCATTTCGACGAATTTGGGCCACATCTTTGCATTGATGCCGTGGGTGGGTGGAGCCCAGCTGGAAATTGTCAGGGTGTAGTCAGCTGCAAAAGCAATGGTGCCTGACACCGCCAATGTTGCCGAAGCCAGCAGCGTGGTGAGCTTGGTGAATTTCATGACCGGGTCTCCTCCTCAAAAGCGCAAGTCGTGAATGTGTTAATGGTTCGTTTTGTAACTATCAATGACGAGAAAAGCTGTTCAGCCTGCTGGCCAAATTTGCATTTCTGATCGCCGAGTCACAAACGGTTATAGAATTTATTGACCAACCGTTCGGTTTATGCAAGAAGTTTGTTGTAACTTATGAAAAGCGAACCGGGCATGTCCGATACGATTATTTCGCAGAATATGGGTCAATGGGTTGAAATTACACTCAATCGCCCAGATCGCCTGAACAGTTTCACTGATGAGATGCATTATGCCCTGCGCGCTGCGCTTGAAGCCGCGCGCGACGAAGGCGCCCGTTCTGTGCTGCTGACTGGCGCGGGTCGTGGGTTCTGTGCAGGGCAGGATTTGGGGAATCGAAACCCTGCAACGATGGAGGGGCCGCCTGATCTCGGCCACACAGTGCGTACGTTTTATGCGCCTTTGGTCCGCCTGATCCGGTCGCTGGAATTTCCCGTTGTTTGTGCCGTCAATGGTGTCGCTGCCGGGGCAGGGGCGAATCTCGCCTTGGCCTGCGACGTGGTACTTGCCGCCGAATCTGCGAAGTTCATCCAATCGTTTTCCAAAGTTGGTCTGATCCCCGATACCGGCGGCAGCTGGCATTTGCCGCACCTGCTGGGTGAGGCGCGGGCCAAGGGTCTGGCCCTGACCGGGCAGCCGTTGCCAGCGCAGGAGGCGGCAGATTGGGGGCTGATCTGGAAAGCGATTCCCGACGCCGATCTGGTGGCCGAGGCGCGCGCGCTGACGGAACAATTCGCGAATGGTCCGACGCTGGGGCTTGGCCTGACGAAGCAGACGATACAAGCGGCTGCCACGCATACTCTGACCGATCATCTGGAGATTGAGGCGGACGCAATGAAAACCTGCGGTGAAAGCGCGGATTATGCCGAAGGCGTAACTGCGTTTCTGGAAAAGCGCGCGCCGGTGTTTCGGGGGGAATGAGATGACACCGAAGGAACGCGCCCAAAAAGCCGCCGCTGCCATGTGGGGGCGGGACAATGCCTCGCAATGGGCAGGCATGGAACTGGTCGAGATGGATGAAGGTGTTGCAACGTTGGCGCTGCAGGTCGCCGAGCATCACTGCAACGGGCACGGGATCTGCCATGGCGGCGTGACCTTCATGTTGGCCGACAGCGCCTTTGCCTTTGCCTGCAACAGTCGCAACCAGTCCACAGTGGCGCAGCACAATGTGATCAGCTACGTCGCGCCTGCGCGCTCCGGTGACCTGCTGACGGCCCGCGCAACGGAACAAAGCCTGACCGGGCGCAGCGGCATCTATGACGTAACCGTAACCAACCAGACCGGCCAGAAGATCGCAGAGTTTCGGGGCTTTTCCCGCGCGGTCAAAGGGCCAGTGTTTGATGAGACCTGAGACGAGGGGGATGGCATGAAGGATCTTACTCCGAACAAGGCGGATCTTGATCCGATCGAGATCGCCTCGATTGATGAAATCCGCAGCTTACAGTTGGATCGGCTGAAATGGTCGCTGCGCCATGCCTATGAGAACGTACTTATGTACCGGCAGCGGTTTGATGAGGCCGGGGTGCATCCTGACGACCTTCAGTCCCTCAGTGATCTGGCACGGTTTCCGTTTACCTACAAAAACGATCTGAGGGAAAACTATCCCTTTGGTCTGTTTGCAGTCCCGCGTGAGCAGATCATTCGTGTTCATGCCTCGTCGGGAACCACGGGTAAACCAACCGTCGTGGGGTATACGCAAGGCGACATAGACAACTGGGCGGATCTGGTGGCGCGGTCATTGCGTGCCAGCGGTTTGCGCCGGGGCGACATGGTGCACAATGCCTATGGCTATGGCCTGTTCACCGGCGGTTTGGGCGCGCATTACGGGATCGAACGTCTGGGGGCCACGGTCGTCCCGATGAGCGGCGGGCAGACCGCAAAGCAGGTTGATCTGATCACAGATTTCAAACCGGACGGGATTATGGTGACACCGTCCTATATGCTGAACATTCTTGAGCAGTATCATAAGGTTGGCCTTGATCCGCGCGAAAGCTCTCTGGCCGTTGGCGTCTTTGGTGCCGAGCCCTGGACAGATTCGATGCGCGCCGAAGTTGAGCAGGCCTTCGACATGCATGCCGTCGATATCTATGGCCTATCCGAGATCATGGGACCGGGCGTCGCAAATGAGTGCGTCGAAACTAAAGACGGTCCGGTGATATGGGAAGATCACTTCTATCCCGAGATTATCGACCCCGTGACCGGCGAGGTCCTGCCTGACGGTGAGATTGGTGAGCTTGTCTTTACCACCCTGACCAAAGAGGGCCTGCCGATGATCCGCTATCGTACCCGCGACCTGACCCGATTGCTACCCGGCACGGCGCGGTCGATGCGACGGATGGAGAAAATCACCGGGCGTTCGGATGACATGATCATTCTGCGAGGTGTCAATGTCTTCCCCAGCCAGATCGAGGAGCAGGTTCTGGCAACCGGCGGTCTCGCGCCCTATTACCAGATCGAGCTCTACAAAGCGGGCCGGATGGACGCGATGCGCATTCATGTCGAAGCGACGCCGGACGCAGCGGATGAGTTGAGTAAAACCGCTGCTGCCCGGATGCTATCGCGCCGGATTAAAGAGGTGGTTGGCATCTCGACCGAGATCGATATAGGCGAGCCGGGCGAAGTCGAACGCTCGCAGGGCAAAGCCCGGCGCGTGATCGACAATCGGGACAGTTAACGTAGAGACGGAGTGTAGTGTATTGGCGCGCACGATTGCAAAAGACCATGACCACAAACGGGCTCGCATCCTGAAATCCGCCGCGCGCGTTTTCGCGCAGGAAGGGTTTGATCGGGCGTCCATGTCTCAGCTGGCGCGGGAATGCGGGATATCGAAGGCCAACATCTATCATTACTATGACAGCAAGGATGCCATTCTATTCGATATACTCGACAGCTACCTGCTGCAGCTGCGTGACCAGATTTGCGGCCTCGACCTTGATGGGCTGGAGCCTGCGGAACGCCTGAGGCGCGTCGTGCGGGAAATTCTGCTGGCCTATCAGGGCGTGGATGATGAGCACCGGGTGCAAACCAGCGGCATGTCGGCCTTGCCCGAGGATCAGCAGAAATTGCTGCGTGGATATCAAAGAGATCTGGTGGTGTTCGTAAGCGACATCATCGCCAGCACCTCGCCTGCAACCTTCAAGGATGACGCGGCCAAGCTGCGAGCGACCACCATGTCCGTGTTCGGGATGCTGAACTGGTTCTACATGTGGAACGCAGGCGCAGATACCGATGCACGCAGCGACTATGCCGCGCTGGTGAGTGACCTGACCTTGTCTGGGGTTGACGGTCTCTGACGGGCATCTGGCGCAGAGTTGATTTGGTTTCGCAGCCCGGATCGGTTTGAATGAGGGCGGAGGCCCCTCATGCAACGCCCTGATCGTTTCGATAAATTCTACTTTGCTAAAGTCGGTCTGGGCGAAGCCTGTGGCTGCGCCGAGCGCGTGATTGACGTCTTCGAGTTCAACCGGAAAAGTGGTGCTCAATCGCTGAAGGCATTGAAGACAGATCGGCGCAACCGTCGTTCACTTCGCGGATTGGCCGTGAAGTATGGGTTGCTGAGTCGCAAGCGCCAACCTTGAAAGCTAGGGCGCTTTGAGGCCCAGTTTCTCGACCTGTTCGGTCGCTCTGGCCACCCACTGATCTTTCATTTCAACCCCGGTCAGCTGCCGCAGCCCAAGCTTGCGGAGCGTTTCGGTTTTCTCGGCGGTGCCGACCCCGAAACTGGCCGCGACGCGGGGCCACCAATAGTCGACTGACGCTTGCATCTCTGCAGCCTTTCCCTGTTCGATCAGCTTGCCCGCACCCTCAAAGGCCAGCTCACCGTGGCGTGCCTCGATCGGGGATATCTCGCGGAAGGCTTCGGCCAGAGGTTGATAGGATATCTGCGAAAACTGAGAGAGTTGAACGGCAACCGCCTGACTCATCAGCAGATTCATCACCACAGCGTCTTCCCACCCCTCGATCGGATAGTTGAACACCGCAAGGCGCATGTCATGCTCAGAGCGGGTCGCCCCGATATCTGCATCACGATCCAGACGCGTGGTCCAGGGGTGGTGATTTGCATAGCGATCCGTATTGGCTCCGAACTCGCCCATGATCTTCAGAACACGATCCGCATTGTCGGTCTTTTCCAGCACAATCTTGGCCGCCGCGATGCGTTCTTTGATGCCGGGGCCCTGATTGATGATATCGGCAAAGCCTGCTGCGCCGGCCAGTTCGCTGTCAACGAAGGTCGCCATCAGCTTCATCAGCTCCGCGCGATAGCGCGGCGGAACATTGGTCGGGTTGCTTAGAACGCCACCTGCTGCCAGATAGCTCTCGATTGTCATGTCTTCAGCCATCATTCCCTCCGTCTACTGGTCGTAGTCCACGACCACGGTGTCGGTCAGCGGATAGGCCTGACAGCTCAGGACATAGCCTTTCTCGACCTCGTAATCTTCCAACGCGTGATTGGCGACCATCTCGACATCGCCTTCGAGCACCCGGCAGCGGCAGGTTGAACAGACCCCGGCCTTGCAGGCGTAAGGCGCGTCCATCGCATTTTCCAATGCCGCATCGAGGATCGACTGATCCTTAGGCATGGTAATCGTCTGCGTCGCCCCATCCATCGTGATCGACGCTTTTGTCTGATTGGCCTGAGATGAAGTGTCTGCTCCACTCACCTTGCGCTTGGCGCGGCCAGGTTGGGCGCTGGCGAAGAGCTCGAACTTGATCTGCCCGTCATTTAACCCATGCGCGCGCAGCGCCGAGGCAATGCCCAACATCATCGGTTCGGGGCCACAGATAAAGGCTGTGTCGACGTTCTGGATGTCGATCCAGTGCTCAAACAGTTCGGCGCATTTTTCCTGCGTCACCAATCCGGTGAAAAGCTCGATCTCTTGCGCGTCTGTTTCCAGAATGTGGATGACATTCAGACGTCCCATATAGAGGTTCTTGAGGTCTTCCAGCTCCTCTCGGAACATGATCGTGTTCACGCCTTTGTTGGCATAGACCAATGTGAACCGGGAATGTGGCTCTCGGGCGAGTGTGGTTTTCAGAATCGACAGAACCGGGGTGATGCCCGACCCACCGGCAAAACCCAGATACTGCTTTTCGGCGGATGGATCGATTGCGGTGTGAAAGCTGCCCATCGGGGGCATCGCCTGCACCGTATCGCCGACCTTCAGATCGCTGTTCGCCCAGGTTGAGAACGCGCCACCATCCACACGCTTGATCCCCACCTGCAGAATTCCGTCATCCTTGCCTGCGCAGATCGAATAAGAGCGGCGGAGTTCTTCCCCGTCGAAATCGCGGCGGAAAGTCAGGTATTGGCCTTGGGTAAAGTCGAACTCCTCAGCCGAGCCGTTCATCGGCTTCAACGTCACCACCACCGCATCGCGGATGGTTTTGTGAATGTCGGTGACTTCCAGATCGTGAAAGCGTGCCATCCGGTGATCCTCCCTCAGATGCACTTGAAATAGTCAAAAGGTTCCAGGCAGTCGGTGCAGCGCCAATGGGCCTTGCATGGGGTCGAGCCGAACTGGCTGACCTTCTCAACCGCCTTGCTGCCGCAGTGCGGGCAACGTTCGGGGCCGCCTGCGGGCTGGGGCGGGGCGATGCCGTAATCTTCAAGTTTGGCACGGCCTTTTTTGCTGAGCCAATCGGTGGTCCACGCCGGCGAGATGCTGGTCTCGATCCGCAAATCGCTGATCCCGTGGTCACGTAGTGCGGTTTCGATGTCCATGCTGATCACCGAGGTCGCCGGACAGCCAGAATAGGTCGGCGTGACCGTGACCTTCAGAGTGTCATCATCCCATTGAACATCGCGCACGATACCCAGATCGACGACCGAGATCACTGGAATCTCGGGGTCTGGTACGGCGTCGAGCCATTGCCAAACCTGATCCGTTGAGGCCCGCATCGATCCTTACCACTTTGCGCTGGGATAGGCGCGTTGCAGCCACTGCATTTGCGTCAGCAAGTGGCCCAGATGCTCGGTATGCATGCGACCATCGCGTCCGCCTTTGTGGGCAAAGCGGCTTTCTGGAATGGTCAGGGTCGCTTCGGTCAGGATGCGCTCGACTAGAGCGTCATATTCTGCGCGCAGATCAGCCGGGCTCGGGGCGATCCCCGCCGTAACCATCTCGGCATCCACGTCGTCGCTGGCAAACATCTCGCCCACATAGGGCCAAAGGTAATCCAGCGCCTCTTGCATGCGGGCATGGCTTTCTTCGGTCCCGTCGCCCAGACCGACGACCGTATCGCCCGAACGTTCGAGGTGATAGGTGACCTCTTTGCTGGCTTTGGCAGCGATCGCGGCAACTCGTTCGTCGGATGATTTCATCAGACGCCCGAGCATGATTGAATGCCACGCATCAAACAGGAACTGACGCATCAGAGTGCGTCCGAAATCTCCGTTGGGAACTTCTACCAGCAGTACGTTGCGGAAATCCCAGGCGTCGCGCAGAAAGGCTAGATCATCAGCGCTCTTGCCGCCATTGATCTCTCCTGCAAGGCCCAGCCACATCTGGGTCTGACCGATCAGGTCCAGCGCGGTATTGGCCAGAGCGATGTCTTCCTCAAGCACCGGTGCATGGCCGCACCATTCGCTGACGCGATGGCCAAGGATCAGGGTGTTGTCCCCCATTCGCAGCAGGAACTGCAGCAAAGCGTCATTGGAAACCGGAGCACTCATTACATCGCCCCCACTTCTTCGGGAATGTCGAAGAAGGTTGGATGGCGGTACACCTTGCTTTCGCTGGGCTCGTACAGCGGACCTTTGTCGCTGGGCGATGAGGCCGAGATGTTGTTGGCCTCAACCACCCAGATCGAAACGCCTTCATTGCGGCGGGTATAGACGTCGCGGGCATTTTTGATCGCCATCTCGGCGTCTGGCGCGTGTAACGATCCGACATGGCGGTGGCTCATGCCATGTTGTCCGCGGATGAAGATTTCCCACAGGGGCCATTCGTTGTTCATTTGGTATCCTCCTCAGGGCAGTCTTATTCTGCAGCCAGATTTGTAGCGCGTTTCTTGCGGGCATGGGCCAGCAGCCCGTCACGAACCCATTTACCGTCGTCCCAGGCCTTGTTGCGCGCGGCCAAACGGTCGACGTTACATGGGCCGTTGCCCTTGATCACATCGAAGAACTCGGACCAGTCCGGGTCGGTGTAGTCGTAGTGGCCCCGCTCTTCGTTCCATTTCAGGTCCGGGTCGGGAATGGTCAGACCTAGATACTCGGCCTGTGGCACGGTCTGGTCCACGAACTTCTGGCGCAGCTCATCATTGGTGTTGATCTTGATCTTCCAAGCCATGGATTGCGCGGAATGCACGCTTTCCTTGTCCGATGGCCCGAACATCATCAGCGACGGGTACCACAGACGGTTCATCGCGTCCTGCGCCATCCTGCGCTGTTCGGGCGTGCCTTCGGCCATCTTGCGGATCGCGTCATAACCCTGACGCTGGTGGAACGATTCTTCCTTGCAAATGCGGATCATCGCGCGCGAGTAGGGTCCGAAGGACGTCCGCTGCAACGGAACCTGGTTCATGATCGCGGCCCCATCGACCAGCCATCCGACCGCACCGATATCGGCCCAGTTCAGCGTTGGATAGTTGAAGATCGACGAGTATTTCATGCGTCCATCCAGCAGCATCTCGGTGATCTCATCGCGGCTGACGCCCAGAGTTTCGGCGGCGCAATAGAGATACAGGCCGTGCCCGGCTTCATCCTGCACCTTTGCCAGCAGGATTGCCTTGCGCTCCAGCGTGGGTGCGCGGGTGATCCAGTTGCCTTCGGGCAGCTGACCGACGATCTCGGAATGCGCGTGCTGTCCAATTTGACGGATCAGTGTCGCGCGATAGTCGTCGGGCATCCAGTCCTTGGGCTCGATCTTGATATCGGCGTCAATCTTGTCCTGAAAGGCGCGCTCCTGCTCGGTCATCTCCTCGCGGGATTTCACGCCTGTTCCGGCTGTCTTGATCATCTGAGCATACATGTGAGGTCTCCTCCCTTACACGCGTTCGAGAATAAGTGCGGCCCCCTGGCCAACGCCCACGCACATGGTGCAAAGCGCATAGCGCCCGCCCGTGCGGCGCAGTTGATAGGCGGCGGTCATCACCAGCCGCGCACCGCTCATCCCAAGCGGGTGACCGATCGCAATTGCGCCGCCGTTCGGGTTCACATGCGGCGCGTCGTCTGCCACGCCCAACTCGCGCAACGTCGCCAGCCCTTGTGAGGCAAAGGCCTCATTCAATTCTATCACATCCATCTGTTCGATGCTCAGCCCGGCGCGGGCCAGCACCTTTTGGCTGGCCGGAACCGGGCCAATGCCCATCACGCGCGGTTCGACCCCGGCAACGGACATGCCGACCACACGGGCAATCGGGGTGAGATTGTTCTTTGCTGCGGTTGCCTCATTTGCCATCAGAATGGCGGCGGCCCCGTCGTTTACGCCCGAGGCATTCCCAGCGGTCACGGTTTTGTCCGGTCCGTTGATGCCCTTCAGGCCTGACAGTTTCTCGGCTGTAGTTCCCGGGCGCGGGTGCTCGTCCGTGTCAAGCACGACAGGGTCGCCTTTGCGCTGGGGGATTGTGACCGGGGTGATCTCCTCCTGAAACACCCCGGTCTGGTGCGCCGCGGCCCAGCGGGCCTGGCTGCGTTCGGCAAAGGCGTCCTGATCGGAACGGCTGATACCATAAGCTTCCGCTACGTTATCTGCTGTTTCGGGCATCGAGTCGATACCAAAATTTTGCTGCATTTTGGGATTCACGAAGCGCCAGCCGATTGTGGTGTCATAAACCGCATTGGCTCGCGAGAAGGCCGAGGTGGCTTTGGGCATCACAAATGGCGCGCGGGACATGCTCTCGACGCCGCCAGCGATCGCCATGTCATAATCCCCGGCCCGGATTGCACGGGCCGCCATGCCGACCGCATCCATGCCGGAGGCACAAAGCCGGTTGATCGTCGTGCCAGGTACATCCACAGGCAGTCCCGCCAGCAGAGCAGCCATCCGCGCAACGTTGCGGTTGCTTTCCCCGGCCTGATTGGCGTCGCCGTAGATCACATCGTCCACGCTTGTCCAATCGACCTGTGGGTTGCGCGCCATCAGGGCCGAAATCGGGATTGCTGCCAGATCATCCGTGCGCACTTGGCTGAGGCTTCCGCCATACCGTCCGATTGGGGTGCGCTGAGCGTCGCAGATAAAGGCGTCCATAGGGCGAGGGCTCCGAATTTGATGTCACGTCATTAAGTGACCGATGGGTCGGTTAATAGTCAGGAAGATGATTCGCAGCAAGTAAAATGTAACGTGATTACTCTTGCGGTGAAAAATTGGTAACATATTAGCGCAGCGCAAAGAAAAACCCGCAGGGATGCGGGTTTCTCTGAAAAAGGTGATCAGGGCTGGTTAGATCACATCCGCTATGACCAGACGCACAATGTCTTCGCGACGCAGGCTGCGGGCAGCCAGCTCTGCGTCGGACAGAGACCAAAGCGCTTGAATCCTATGCACTTTTACTCGTGCCTCTCCGATTTCTGTAAAGGCCTGCAAAATGCCTCTGGCGACATCGATGGTGGCTTCGAGGACTGACTGCAGGGAGAGGTATTGCGTTGCTAAAGATCGCATATGTCTGAGTCCCGTTGATCGTTGAGTTTCGGGAACGTGTGTATCGCGGGTCAGACAATACAACCACAGCGCCCATGACATAGCAGCTGTGCGGCGTGCGCAATTCAAAGCGCGAAAGTGGAATATTTCCCCTAAAAATATGGGCAAAGCCGAAGCTTCGCCCACACGATGCGTCAATTTGCCTACAGATGTCTCAGACCATTGCGAAGATGCGCGCCGGTCCACCCGTTCCGCCACGATGCGCCGGAGCACCCACAATGAGCGTCGCGCCGCTGGCGGGAACCTTGTCGAGATTGGCCAGGTTCTCGATGCCATAACGATTGGTCGGCAGCCACGCATAGTGGGTTGCGAAATCTGCAGATGGCCCATGATCCAGAGACAGAGAGTCGACGGCCAGCGCAACCGCGCCAGTCTCATCTATTAACATCTGAGCGGCTTCGACATGGAATCCAGGGAAGTGCATTTTGCCCTCATCATCGGTATTCCGGAAACCCGCTGTGGCGGTCTTGGTTCCCCAGCCGGAATGCATCGCCACGCAGGCGCCATCGGGTATTGGGCCGTTTGCGTCAATCCAGGCTTTCAGGTCATCCGGGGTGACCTGCGCATCCGCATCCTCGGCCGCCTTAGCGGCGATATCGACCACGCAGAGCGGGCAGACAAGGTTGGATACCGGGATCTCGTCAACCGACTGACCGTCTGCCGAGAAATGCAGCGGCGCATCAATATGCGTGCCGGTATGTTCGTTGACCGCAAGATTGAACAGGTTAAATCCGTGATCCTTGAAATTGAAGGATTGCGTGGCTTCGATGCCCGGCTCGCCAAAGTACGTTGGGAAGTCGGCGTCATAGATGTGGGTCATGTCCACAACTTCTCCATGGCCAACCGCCAATGCCGGAGGCGCACTGGCCGTCCCAAGCGCTGTACCGGCTGCCACAGCCGCGCCCGCCTTGAGGAAGGATCGCCGTGACATCATCCGATCCTTGACGGCGTTCATCACGCATACATCACACATTTCATGTCTCCCTGTTTTGGTGTCGGTCCAACGAAATTGTCCGGTACGTCCGCGTAGGCTCAATTGAGCTTGTTTTGCTCAAGTTAGCGCGTTGGCATGCAGAGGGGCGTCACATAAGCGTTAGAGTGTGAATAATTCAAAAACCGAACGGTTGGTCGAAAATGTGCTTGAATACGCGGCCCGACCAGTTCAGTCTCTGTCAAATAAGTGACGCGGGTAGAGAGGTCATGCGCATGTCCCAGGTGATCAGCTATGAGAAAATCGACGATATCGCGGTACTGGCCGCACAGAATCCGCCCGTAAATGCGCTGGGCGTCGACATGCGCCGCGGCATTCTTGAGGGGGTCGAGCGCGCCGAGTCTGAGGGGGCCCGCGCCGTGCTGATCTATGGAGAGGGACGGACATACTTTGCAGGCGCCGATATCCGGGAATTCGGCAAATCGCCACAAGAACCTTATCTGCCTGCGCTTTGCGACCGTATCGAGGCATCGCCTCTGTTGGTGGTGTCGGCTTTGCACGGGACTGCTCTGGGCGGCGGGCTCGAGGTGGCTTTGTCGTGTCACTACCGTATCGCGGTGCCATCGGCCAAGGTCGGGCTGCCCGAGGTTAATCTGGGTATCCTGCCCGGCGCGGGTGGGACGCAACGCTTGCCGCGGGTAACTGGGGTCGACAAGGCTTTGGACATGATCACAACCGGGCGGCACGTGCGCGCGCCCAAAGCATTGGAGATGGGAGTGCTGGATCGCGTGCAAGAGGGTGACCCCCGCGAAATCGGGTTGGCCTATACGCGTGAACTGCTCGACAGCAACGCGCCGCGCCGCGCAGTCTGCGACATGCCCAAGCCCGCACCAATTGATTTTGACGCTGCTTATGATGCCGTGCTCAAGAAGGGGCGGGGCCAGTTGTCGCCTGCGGTCGCCGTTCGCGCCGTTCAGGCCGCCTGCGAAGCCGAGGATTTCGCTGCGGGCCTGACGCGCGAGCGGGAATTGTTCATGGAGCTCATGGCTTCTGACCAGCGCAAAGGGCTGATCCACGCCTTTTTTGCCGAACGCGCAGTTTCAAAATTGCCGGAGTTGGAGGGGGTCGCACCGAATGAACTGCATCAAGTCGGGGTCATCGGCGGTGGCACCATGGGCGCGGGTATTGCAACGGCGGCTTTGCTGTCAGGCCTGCCGGTCGTTCTGCTCGAAATGTCGTCGGAGGCGGCGCGGGCGGCCAGAGAGCGGATCGCGGGGAATCTGGCCGGCGCAGTGAAACGCGGCAAGCTGAGCCCCGAGGATCATGACGACATACTGCAGAACAAGTTGGTTCTGGCGACCGATTACGAGGCACTGAGCGCTACGGATCTTGTGATCGAAGCCGTCTTTGAAGACATGGACGTCAAGAAACAGGTCTTCGCGCAGCTGGATGCTGTTTGTAAGAAGGGGGCGGTTCTGGCGACCAACACCTCTTATCTCGACATCAATGAGATTGCGGGTTTGATCAGCCGGCCAGATGCGGTCATCGGGTTACACTTTTTCTCGCCTGCCCATGTCATGAAGCTGCTGGAAATCGTTGTGGCTGATCAGACAGCGCCCGAGGTGGTCGCGACTGGCTTTGCGCTGGGCAAACGATTGGGCAAGGTCTCAGTCCGCGCTGGTGTGTGTGACGGGTTTATCGGCAATCGGATCCTCAGCGCCTATCGGGCGTGTGCCGATCACATGGTTCTGGATGGCGCGTCACCGTTTCAGATCGACAAGGCTCTGATAGAGTTCGGGTTTGCGATGGGTCCGTTTGCAGTTTCGGATCTGGCCGGTCTGGATATCGGCTGGGCCACCCGTAAGCGCAAACGCGCGGCAGGTCTAGACCCGCGAGCGCGGGATAGTTTTTATGTCGACAAGCTGTGTGAGGCTGGTCATTTTGGTCAGAAAACCGGCAAGGGGTACTATATTTATCAGAAAGGGCAACGCGGCGGCACTCCCAACCCGGAGGTCATGAATCTGATCGAAGCCGACCGGGTGGCGCAGGGACTGACTGTGCGAAGTTTCTCGGATGAGGAAATTGTGCGACGTTACATGGTTGCGATGGTGAACGAAGCGGCGCGCGTCGTGGGTGAGGGGATTGCACGTCGACCGTTGGATGTGGATGTTACGTTGCTCTACGGTTACGGCTTTCCGCGCTTTTGGGGCGGGCCGCTGAAATGGGCCGACCTGCAGGGGCTGCCGGACCTGTTAAGCGATATTCGCGAATGGTCAGAAGAGGATCCGTATTTCTGGCAACCTGCGCCTTTGCTGGAGCAGTTGGTTGCCGAGGGTCGCAGCTTTGATGACCTGAATAAATCAGAGTGACAACGCCCGCTGGTGTACTCCCGCGCCCGCGCAACATTGGCTGCGCCAATACCGCTTACGGCCTTGGGCCCGGCATCGCGCGTCGCGCGATGCCG
>NZ_JBQFRJ010000020.1:0-8988 GCF_056537345.1 Ruegeria sp. CF4
CAGTTGGGTCACACCAATACTCACCCGGCGAATTGCGCAGCACCGACGAGCGATTGATCGATTAGTAGTTAACCTTCTGCAACCAAGACGATAACAGTAAGTGAGATTTCACGACCAATGTATGGGCGTTCTAACACTATAGGTGCCGACTAAAGGCGCGGAGACTAAGATAATATGGCTCAGCTTGAGAATATTGAGGCAATTGAAAAAAGACTGTGGAGCAGTGCTGATACCCTGCGGGCGAATGGCAGTTTTGCGTCGAACGAAGCATTCCTGCCAATAATGGGCCTGATTTTTTTACGTCACGCATACAGCCGTTATCTGGCACTGAAACCCCAGATAGAGGCCAACCTGCCCAGTCGTGGCGGTGTGACCCGTGCTCTGACCAAAGAGGATTTTTCGGGCAAAGGGGCGATCTATCTGCGTGAGGAAGCCCGGTTCGATCACCTGGTAAATCTGACTGACGCTGATGACCGGGCTGAAGCCATCATTAACGCGATGGAGAAGATCGAAGAGGACTACGAAACCCTCGCCGGTGTTCTCCCTAAACGTGAGTATCAGGAACTCGACAACGACGTACTTGGCACATTGCTGCGAACGTTCAACGACCCGGCCCTGAGAAACATGACCGGTGATGTGTTTGGTCGCATCTATGAATACTTCCTGACCAAGTTCGCCGACCAGGGCGCCCACGACAACGGCGAGTTCTTCACTCCGGTGTCCATCGTCCAAACCATTGTGAACGTGATCGAGCCAGACCATGGCAATGTCATCGACCCGGCCTGTGGTTCCGGCGGTATGTTCGTGCAGTCCGCTCACTTCATTGAACAGATGCACCAAAGCCCGCAGGAGGTCGCAACCTTCTACGGGATGGAGAAGAACAAGATCACTATCCGGCTGGCCAAGATGAACCTTGCCGTGCATGGGCTCGAAGGGAACATCGCTCAGGCTATCAGCTACTACGAAGAGCCCCATGAGATGGTGGGCAAGTGCGACTTCGTGATGGCCAACCCGCCGTTCAACGTGGACGAGGTGGACGCCACCAAGATCAAGGCTGATCCACGCCTGCCATTTGACCTACCCGGTGTGAACAAAAGCGGCCAGGTTTCCAATGGCAACTATCTGTGGATGAGCTATTTCTATAGCTACCTGAACGATCAGGGCCGTGCCGGTTTTGTGATGTCATCGCAGGCGTCTTCGGCTGGTGGGGAAGAGGCCAAGGTACGCCGCAAAATGATCGAAACCGGCCATGTGGACGCAATGATGGCGATCCGTGGTAACTTCTTCTACACCAGATCCGTGCCCTGTGAGCTTTGGTTCCTGAACAAGTGCAAGCCCGAGGCCATGCAGGACAAAGTGCTGATGGTCGATGCACGGGCTGTATTCCGCAAGGTGACCCGCAAAATCTATGACTTCTCACCCGAGCAGACCCAGAACCTGTCCGCGATCTTCTGGCTCTACCGTGGTCAGCAGGACCGGTTCCTGCATCTGATCGACACCTACATCACCAACACGATTACAGCGGCTGAAGCGACCAGAGAGCCACTGCATGCCTTCTATGATGCCTATGGTGCCTTGTCGGAGAAGGTCGAAGATGCGGATGAAGCTGAAGCAGCGTACCAACAGTTGATAACTGATATCTCAACCTTCGATGCCACCACCACCGAGATGACCGCCAAGGTTGGTTCCATCAACAAGGACAACGCCGGTTTGACTAACGCCGCCAATGTGCTGGGGCCGATGGCGGAAACGAGCCGTGATCTGATCAAGCAGATCGATCAGGTGTTCAAGCTGATCGAGAAGACCGCCAAGGATCACACCGGCGGCGTACGCGGTCTCAACAAGCTGATCAAGGAAGCGGATGGGGCCCGCAAAGCGGTGGTCGAAGCCCTGCGGCAGGTGCGGTACTTCTACAAGCAAGCCCGTTGGTTGCAGGAACGGTTCCCCGATGCACGGCTTCGCGATGTTGAAGGTCTGGTGAAGTTGGTGGATCATGCCGAGCTTGCAGAGAATGACTGGAGCCTGACGCCCGGTCGCTATGTCGGCGTGGCCCCTGAGGAGGAAGACGAAGGTTTTGATTTCGAGGAAGCCCTGCGCGAAATTCACCTAGAACTGGCAGGTCTGAACGAAGAGGCCAGTGAGCTTGCCGCCCAAATCCAAAAAAACTTTGAGGAGTTGGGCTTTTGAGTAGTGCTGGATTCCCTTTGTCCGATTACGCCACAGTCATTTCTGGCTTCGCATTTAAGTCAAAAGACTTTGTCGAAGTTGGTATACCAGTCATAAAAATTGCGAATATCAAGCATGAGCACGTTACTTTTGATACCGTGCAATTTCTTCCTCCAGAGTTCTTGTCGATAGATCATAAGTTCCACGTCCAACCTGACGATGTAATGATCTCTTTAACTGGTTCACATCTATCGCAACCGAACTCTGTTGTCGGCAGGGTCGCGCGATATCGGCATACTAGACCAGCACTATTGAACCAGCGTGCAGGGCGCATTGTTATCAACGAAAAAGGAAAGCTGGACCAAAGCTTCTTGTATTACTTTCTACGACAAGAATCTGTCATGCGGGAGTTGGCACTTAACGCAGGTGGCGCCGCCAACCAAGCAAACATCAGCCCTAAAGATGTTGGCCGTGTGGTAATCCCAGAAATTTCATTCGAAGAACAAAAAAAAATGGGTCAGGTTCTCACCGCCTACGACGACCTGATTGAGAACAACCGGCGGCGGATTTCGTTGTTGGAGGAGGCAGCACGGCAACTCTATAAGGAGTGGTTCGTCCGCTTCCGCTTCCCCGGCCACGAACACGTGCCCCTCGTCGATGGTGTGCCGGAAGGGTGGGTGCATCAAAGGTTGATAGACCTTGCTGAGATCACCATGGGTCAAAGCCCTAAGTCTGAGTTTTACAATGACGATGGCGATGGTCTGCCGTTTCATCAGGGCGTGACTAATTTCGGTTTCAGGTTTGTGGTTCACAATACGTATTGCACTAAGCCAACCAGACTGTCCCAACCGGGCGATATCCTGTTCAGCGTTCGGGCACCTGTTGGGCGAATGAACATATCAAACGACGCTATTGTAATTGGTCGTGGACTGTCGGCGATGCGTTCAAGAACCGGCAAACAGTCATTCCTTTTCTATCAACTCAAGTCATTTTTCTTCAAAGAAGACATGGTTGGTGGCGGAGCTATCTTCGCAGCGGTCAATAAGAAGCAACTTGAAAACCAAGAGCTTCTTTGCCCACCAGAAAGCCTTGTACAGCAGTTTGATGACTTCGCGTCAGATGTGGACGCTCAAATCAAAACCTTGAGCCAGGCGAACGAACAATTGACGAAAGCCCGTGACATCTTTCTCCCCAAACTCATGAGTGGGGAGATCACGGTATGAGCCCCGCCCTGAACGAAGACACGCTGGTACAGGAGACCACAGCGGATTACCTGAAGGACATCCTAGGCTGGGATGAGAACATCTATGCCATGCAAGAGGTGTTGGGCCCAGAGGGTACTCTTGGCCGCAAATCCGAGAAGGATGTCGTGCTGACCCGCTATCTGGGTGAGGCCCTTATGCGGTTGAATCCGGGTTTGCCTGATGCGGCGTATCAGGATGCTCTTCGTCAGATCACTGAGGTGCCGGTGATCTATGGGACGCTTCAGATCAACCGTGAGAAATATGAGTTGGTCAAAAATGGGGTTCAGGTTCAGTTTCGCGATGCCAAGAACGAATTGGTCAAGAAACGGCTGAAGGTGGTCGATTGGGATCACCCCGAGGCCAATCACTTCCTCTGTGTGCGAGAGATGTGGATCAAGGGTGACCTCTACCGTCGCCGTGCGGATATCGTCGGTTTCGTCAACGGCCTGCCGCTGCTCTTCGTGGAGTGCAAAGCCCTGCACAAGGATATTCGCCACGCCTATGATGGCAATCTGGCGGACTACAAAGACACCATCCCGCATCTGTTCCACCACAACGCCTTTATCGTGTTGGGCAATGGTGTCGATGCCCGCATCGGGTCCATCTCCAGCCAATGGGAACACTTCAACGACTGGAAACGGCTAAGTGAAGGTGAGGCTGGGGTTGTTGAGATGGAGACCTTGCTGAAGGGTGTTTGTGACAAACGAACCTTCCTCGACCTCTATGAGAACTTCATCCTGTTTGACGAGACGCCCAATGGGCTGATCAAGATCGTGGCCCGGAACCACCAGTTCCTGGGCGTGAACCAGGCGATTGAAGCCACTAAAGACCGTGAGGCCCGTGACGGTAAGTTGGGTGTGTTCTGGCATACCCAAGGGTCGGGTAAATCCTATTCCATCGTATTCTATACCCAGAAGATACACCGCAAGATCGGGTCGAACTTCACCTTTGTGATATGTACCGACCGGACCGATCTGGATGGTCAATTGTACAAGACCTTCGCCGGGTGCGGGCTGGTGGACAATGACCAGGACCCAGTAAGGGCTGGATCGGGAAAGGAATTGAAATCCCTGTTGGGCCAGCACAAGGCGTATGTCTTCACGCTTATCCAGAAATTCAATGAGAAGCTTAGAGAGGGCGAGTTCTATTCTGATAGGGATGACATCATTATCATCACGGATGAAGCCCACAGGACGCAGTACGGGACGCTCTCGCTGAACCTGAGGAACGCCCTGCCGAATGCCAGCCGGATTGGGTTCACGGGAACGCCCCTGTTCTCTGATGACGAGATCACCCGCCGTGTATTCGGTGAATATGTGTCGAAGTACGATTTCCAGCGGGCGGTGGAAGATGGTGCCACAGTGCCGCTTTACTACGATGCCCGTGGTGAAGAGCTTCAGGTTGCGACCAATGATCTGAACGACAAGATCGCGGCCAAACTGGAAGAATTGGAGGTCGATGATCAGGATGTTGCAGAGCGGCTAGAGAAAGAGCTCAAACGCGACTACCACGTCATCACCAACCCTGACCGGTTGGACAAGATCGCCCGTGACTTTGTGGTTCACTACTCAACACAATGGGAAACCGGCAAAGCCATGCTGGTCTGTATTGACAAGATCACTGCGGTGCGGATGCATGGTCTGTTGATCGACCACTGGAAACGACGGATCAGTGAGCTTGAAGTCGAACTGGCCGGTTGTGACGAACAAGACCGGGCTGATCGGGAGCGTCAGTTAGACTGGATGCGGGAAACCCTGATGGCGGTTGTCGTCAGTGAAGAGCAGGGTGAGGTCGCCAAATTCCGGAACTGGGACTTGGACATCATCCCGCACCGTAAGCTGATCAAGGATGGCTTTGAAACCGAAGATGGTAAGCGGCTTGACGTGGAATCTGCCTTTAAGAAGGAAGAGCATCCGTTCCGCGTCGCTATCGTATGTGCCATGTGGTTGACCGGTTTTGACGTGCCCAGCCTTTCGACATTGTATCTAGATAAGCCGCTGAAAGCCCATACACTCATGCAGGCCATTGCACGTGCCAACAGGGTGCATAAAGGCAAGAACAACGGTCTGATTGTTGATTACTGTGGCATCCTGAAAAACCTGCGAAGAGCCCTGGCGACCTTTGCTGGTTACACGGGTGATGAGGATGGCCCACCGCCGGAAATCGACCCTGTTCGACCTGATGAAGAATTGCTGGCAGATCTCGAAGAGGCTATCGCTGGTGTTCGTGACTTCCTGGATAGTCGTGGCTTTACGTTGTCTGACGTCCTTACCAAGACTGGCTTTGATCGGAATAAGGCCATCATTGATGCCAAGGAGATCGTTAACGAAAACGATGAAAGTCGTAAGCGTTTCCAGATCATGTGCCGCGAAGTCTTCAAGAAGTTCAAAGCGTGTTTGAACCTGAAGGAAATTGGTCGCTATCGCGACGACCGAGACGCGATCAACGTGATCTATAAGAATCTGGAAGATGATGTGAAGAAGGCTGATATTTCGGATATCATCAAGCAATTGCACGACGTGGTTGGCGGTGCGGTGGAAACGACCGAAAGCAGTGGTCTTGATGGTAACCTCTACGACATCAGCCAGATCGATTTTGAACGGCTTCGTCAGGAATTTACCAGGTCACCGCAGAAGAACACAACGGTTCAAAGCTTAAAGGATGCTGTGGAGCGGCGACTGCAACTGTTGTTGCGGCAGAATCCTTTGCGGACTGACTTCCAGGTTCACTACGAACGCATCGTAGCTCAGTACAATCAAGAGAAAGACCGTGTGACCATTGAGCAGACATTCGAGGCACTTCTGATACTAGTTGCGGAGTTGAACGAAGAAGAGCAACGGGCTGTGCGTGAAGGTTTGGGTGATGAGGAAACACTTGCTCTGTTTGACCTCCTTATTAAGCCAGAACTTCGCCCCGACGAGATAGCTCGGATAAAGAAAGTCGCTGAGGGCCTGCACACAGTGTTAAAATCTGAAGTAGACCGGGTTCAGGATTTTTTCGCCAAGCAGGCAACTCGCGACGCCATGCGAACTCGAATTCACGACTACCTATATGACGACACCAGCGGTTTACCCGACAGCTTCACACCAGAGGAAATTGACACGAAGGCTGAAGCTGTGCTTGCGCACCTAGTCGTCTCTCAGAAGCTGACTTCAACCAACACATACTCCGCGCCGATGTAAAAAAGGTGGGAACGAAGACAGTCACCACTAGACAACGAATTTCATCAAGCAGAGTTCGGTCATGCCCCCGCCGGAAAGGGCGAGGGACATAGATCTACGCAGCAAGTTTTTGAGGTTCAAAGGCGATTTCTTCAAGTAACTCAGCGGTACTTTCGGTTCTCAACCAAAGCTGAAACAGGGTCCGCATCCGTTCACTGGGTATATACAGCATGACCGGCTCGTTGTTCCTGATAGCCGTCCTCCAGATTACCTGTACCATCTCGGAGATTGCAAAAACGTCGTCGTTCATCGCGATCCCTTGATCCGCAAAGTAGTTACGAAGAATTGGCAATGAGAACCTGTTGGCTAGGTACGCCATGGATTTCTTATGGGCGAAGTCATTCGTGGCCTTGGTATTGAGTGGGATCCAACAACTCTTACCGGAATAGCTTTCACCTTTCAGTTTCTGGCGGTGGTCTTTGAAGGTTGTCCATGAATTGTCTCCAGATCGTGTCTTGGCGTGGTTCTTGAAGAAAGTCACGGTGTTGCCCTTTAATTTGCGCATAGATGCAGCGTCGGCACGTTTGAACCATGAAGATGACAACGGCTGTTCTCTACCCTTTGGGTATCCGATGTCGTTGCCTCTACCTTCGTAGATCGAAACTAACTTCCGGATCATGGACTTGATCTCTCCTTCGTTGTGATCCAACCACGGTATCAGTCGGTATCCGGTTGCACGGCTTCCAGACACTGCCTTTAAGTCAAAGGAGACGCCTTCCGCCTCCAAGTAAGACCGCATGGGAGACCCTTGGAACAGATAGGTAAGCACGAAGACTTCCTTGAAACACTCCAAGAACTCAATCGGAAACTGCCAGATTAAGACCCGTTTGCTTCGGTTACCCTCCGTATAGACAGCCAGGTTCCCGTTGTCGCAAAGGTGCTTGATCGGAGAAAACTTACCTTCATAGCTCCCGTGCTCCACGTGATTCCAGCGAAGACGCTTGGTGGTTTGTTCAACAAACACTTTACCGGCGGAGAACAAGTCGTCTTGATCGAACTTGGTCAAACCATCAAAGAAGTCGCAGCAGGTAAGAACTTCGTCGATCACGAGCGTGTAGTTGGCCGACAACAGGGCTTCTCTCGTTTCTTGAGTGATCATCCTGAACAACTCGTGTGTGGTCGCAATGTTCTCGCCCTCGTCGATCAGCTTTTGAAGACCGTAGAATTTGCGACCATGTATTGGTTTGGGGTCCTTGAAACTGAGACTTGGACACGCCTTTTTTACCCGTTCGACTTCATCCAACAGAGGCGTAACGTAGATAAAGCGACGCTTGGATGAATTGAACATGCAATCGAAGTGGGCGCGGTTCATGTATTCGATGATGAACGATGTCTTACCGGCACCCATAATGGTGTCGACGACGGTGATGTCAGCCATAGCAATATTTCCTTTTGGAGCAACAATACCTGTCAGGGATTAGTTGCGATTGGTTGGAGAGGGTTGTCGCGTTTCGTACGATCAAGAACGCGACAGTTGCGGGAAGAGGATGGTTAAATCCGTTAAATTACAATCGATTAACCACCTCCCAAGGGAGCCATCCTTAAAGGACTAGAGTAGTACATTGAGGAAGGGCGCTGCAGGTGTACGGTGTACAAAGACTACTGCAGATATGCTCGAGTTAGAGCATCAGTTGAAGGACGACGTCGTCCAAATTTTGCGGTATTTTAGCTGGATCAGCTGTCTCGGTTTCGCGGCACAAGCTTTCGGCGCCGCTTCGTCTCGATCTTTGGTCGGGGTCTTTCAAACAGTGTTCCGGTTTTTTGAAAAGCTGATCCAAGCTCTACAGGATTCTGGGGTTGTCTTTTTTCGTCGGACTTCAATATTGAACGTTCGGCACCGAGTTCTTCACATGACTTCTGACGCGCGTATCGCTCCCGGGCACTAGCCCTTCTTTCAAGGTCTCTTTGGTGTCGGTCTTCCCATTTGGCCTCGATGAGAACCCTGAGTTCGTCTTCGGACAGGTGTTGGAATTGCTTCTGACCTCGGTGCCAGCGTATTGAGCGCTGCATACTATCTTCTCGCTTGGCGGTTTTTTCAGCTTTTTGCCTCTTGCGCGTATTGCAAGCCAGCACCCGACAACTGTTGGAGCAGTATTGCGAAGTGGATCTATAAGGCGTGTATCGCCTCTTGCAATGTTTACAACTCCGCCGAGCTTTCGGCTTAGCAGTCTTGGTGATTGTTTCGCTAGTTGTCATCACTTCAACCGTCCTGTCTTAAACCATTTGTGGCGTTTGGGTGTATCAATGGTAACATGTAATTGTATTTCGCATAATTATTAGCAGGTTACGAGAACTTTAGGTTTAACGGTAAGAGGTTGTTTTATCTCTATCTCAGTAGCCGTCCAAACGGTGAGATA
>NZ_JBQFRJ010000021.1:0-6627 GCF_056537345.1 Ruegeria sp. CF4
TCTCAGTCGATGGCGTAACCGCTGGCCGGATCGGCGACTCCGTCGTCGTCACCGAAACAGGATTCGAATACATCACAAACTACCCTCGACAAATCCTGCTCAGTAAATAAGGGCACTATCGATGAAAGACATGATCATGAACGCCATGCCTTTTCCCGCAGAAGAGCTGAAGACACGCGTTGATCGCGCATGCCAGGCGCTGGCCGATAACAATCTGGACGGAATCCTGATCTCGGTTCCCGAAAGCATCTACTACCTGACAGGTATGGATCACTGGGGGTTCTTTGCGGCCCATGTGGTGATCCTGAACCGCAATGGCGAGATGGGTCTGGCCTGCCGCGCGATGGAAAAGATCACCTATGACAACCAGGTGAACAACGCCGCATTCTATGGTCACAAGGACCATGAAGAACTGTCGGACTACGTGCATCAGGCGATGAAGGATCTGGGCATCATGGGCGGGCGCGTCGGCATTGAAAAGCGCAGTCTGTTCCTGACCCCGCGCCACGCCGAGCGTATTCAGGACGACGGTGCCGGAACGCAGTGGAGCGACGCGTCGGGTATCATCGACGATATCCGTCTGGTGAAATCCACGCTCGAGATGGAATATACCCGCAAAGCCGCACGCGCTGCGGATTTGGGCACGCTGGCTGCGATTGAAGCTGTGCGCGACGGGGCGTCGGACTATGAAATCTCGGCCGCTTACAACAATAAGATGATCCTTGAGGGCAGCGAATATCCGGGCTTCGGCCCATTCTTCCGCCCGACCACCCGTCTGGGTGAGGAACATACTACCTGGCGTGGTGACACCTTCGGCAATGGCGATGCGGTGTTCATGGAAACTTGCGCCGCCTATCGCAAGTATCAGGCACCGATGGGTCGATTGGTCTATGTCGGTGACGCACCCGATGGTGTCCACGAATCTGCCGAACTGGCCATGCGCGGCATGAAAGCCATCTGCGAGGCGCTTCAACCCGGCAACAAGGCAGGTGATGCCTATGATGCCTGGCGTGAGGTCGCCTGCAGCGCCGGTTTGAACGACTATCATCGTCACCACTGCGGTTATCTGGTTGGCATTGGTTTCCCGCCCAGCTGGACCGGTGGTTCGATGGTGACTTCGCTGTTTCCTAACTCTGAACGCAAGATCGAGGTTGGTATGGTCGTGCATGCGCATTCCTGGTTCACCAACACCGATGTGACGGACTACTTCATATCGAACACTGTCATGGTGACAGAGAATGGTGGTGAAGTGCTGACCAATCAGACGCCGGAAACCTTGATTCTGCGCTAAGATACTATGGTGCGCCAGACGGAGCGCACCATCCTCTCTGGATGCTATTTGCCCGGGATTCATATGGAAAAACTGACCAAAGAGACGCTGACAGGTGTTTGCAGCCAAATGGCTTCGCACGATTGGAGCGATGCCGAAATCAACGAACTCGTCGACCCGCAGCTTGGTATCATCACCGGGTTTCAGGACCTGCTGGATGAGCTGGAAGTGCTGCGCAAGATCGATCTGGGCACTACGCCACCAGCTTTGACCGTGCAGAAACGATAGACAGATGACCACCGAGATTGCTTTTGATACCGTCCGCGGATTGAAAAACCGGCTGACTGCCAAGGATATCACGCCTGCCGAGCTGGTCGATGTGTTCGCAGAGCGCATCGCGCACCACAATGACCGCTCCAAAGCGTTCATCACCGTAACCGACGGTTCGGCGCGCGCTGAATCTGCAAACCTGAGCGCCGACGATCTGGCTGCGTCGCCCTTCGCGGGCATTCCATACGCGTCGAAAGATCTGTTTGATATCGAAGGGGTTCTGACCTCGGCCGGATCGCGTGTGTTTCACGATCGTATCGCTACCGAGGACGCTTTTGCTATCGCGCAAATGCGTAACGCCAAGGCCGTCAGCCTGGGCAAAACCAATCTGCACGAGTTTGCGTATGGCGCGACCGGCGAGAACGAGGTCTACGGCACTTGCGTCAACGCCTACGATCCGACCAGACTTGCGGGCGGTTCGTCATCGGGGTCGGCGGCGGCGGTAGCATTCGGTTTGGTGCCTGCATCGCTTGGCACCGACACAGGTGGATCGGTTCGCGCGCCTGCCGCTCTGAATGGTTTGGTCGGCATGAAACCAACCATTGGCCGGGTTCCTACTGCAGGTGTTGTTCCCTATTGCTGGACGTTGGATCATGTCGGCCTGATGACACGCGATGTTGCCGACTGCGCTGATTTCCTTGGTATCGTGGCGGGTTATGACTCACGCGATCCCGGCTCGCAGAACATCCCTGTCGATGATTACGCCGAGGCGCTGGATCAAGATATCGCGGGTCTACGCATCGGGATTCCCGCCAATTTCTATTATGAGCGCACCGACCCGGAAATTCTGGCAGCAATGGAACAGGTCAAATCCTTCCTTAGTGCGCGAGGCGCTGCGCTGGTACCAGTCACATTCCCCGATCTGGAACACAGCCGCGCCGTATCTCTGACTGTCCAGATGCCCGAAGCCCTGAGCGCTCATTCCGCCTATCTGCAGGAACGCGGCGATCTGTATGGTCAGGATTTCCGCGCCGGGCTGGCGCTGGGGCAAACCCTGTTGGCTGAGCATTATGTGCGCGCCAAGCGGTTTGTGGAAATGTACCGGCAGAAAACCAACGCGCTATTCGACGATGTGGACCTGATCCTGACGCCGGCTACCCCGGAAATCGCACAAAAGGTCGGCACTGTGAAAACCACACGTGACGGCGTGGACGAAGCAGTTGGCAACGCGATTACCCGTTTCACCACTTTCTTTAACATGTCAGGCCACCCGGCGCTGACCATGCCCTGCGCGATGCATTCCGAAGGGCTGCCCATCTCGCTGCAGCTGGTGGGGCGATACTTTGAAGAGAGCACAGTGATCCGGGCTGCGCATGCTATCGAACGTGATGGCGCCTTTGCCATCCCGCTTCCGAATGTGGATGGCTGATCATGGTGCTTGCACTACTGAAATATGGGTTGTCCCGCCGATATCCGGCTCGGGAAGCGATTCCTCAGACACCCGATCTGAAGCCGCATTATGATGTGGTGATCGTCGGTGGCGGTGGTCATGGTGTGTCGCTGGCCTATCATCTGGCCACCAAACACGGCATCACCAATGTGGCGATCCTGGAAAAGAATTATCTGGGCGGCGGTAACACTGCCCGGAACACCACCGTAATCCGGTCGAACTATATCGATCAGCGGTCAATCAAATTTTATGCCAGCTCGCTGCGGCTCTATGAAAATCTGGCCAATGAGCTGGATTACAACATGATGTATTCGCGACGGGGGTCAGTTGACCTTGTCGCATTCCGAAGGCGAGGTTGCACAGACCGTCGTGGCCCGGATCGGCGCGATTCTGATCCGGGCGGATCAGGACGGGGAATATGCGTTGCACATGTTGACGGATTTCGCCTCGGCCCATTACCTGTGGGACGTGCTGCAGGACGCCGCGAATGAATTCGGCGGAGGGTTCGTCTGAGATGCCCGTCTATCATTTCAATTCGGACAATGGCGCGCCGGTTTGCGATCAGATCATGCAGGCCTTGATCGAGTGTAATTCCGGTGTTGAAACGGCTTATGGCGCGGATCAATGGTCGAAACGATTGGATCAGGCCTATTCCGAATTCTTCGAACGCAAGTGCTTTGTCTTTCCGGTCCCGACAGGAACGGCGGGAAATGGTCTGGCGCTGGGGGCGGTGACCCCGCCTTACGGGACGATCTTCTGTCACGAAGCGGCACATATCGTCACCACCGAATGCGGCGCGCCCGAGTTTTATTCGGGCGGGGGGCGCATGACCCTGCTGCGCGGAAAACATAACAAGATCAGTGTGGAAACGTTTCGGCAGGCTCTTGCAGATCATGGGATTGGAAATGTCCACCACATGCAGGCCAGCGCGCTGAGCGTGACGCAGGCGACCGAGTGTGGTGTGACCTATTCGCTCGACGAGCTCGGCGCATTGTCGGCAATCGCCCATGACAACGGCATGAAAGTACATCTGGATGGCGCGCGGTTCTCGAACGCGCTGGTACATCTGAATGCGACGCCTGCCGAAATGACCTGGAAAGTGGGCGTTGATCTTTTGACGCTGGGGACCACCAAGAACGGGACTATGAACGCCGAAGCGGTTATCACCTTTGATCCAAAAATCGCCGAGGTGGTGCGGTACATGCACAAACGTGCCGGACATCTGTCCTCTAAAATGCGCTACATGTCTGCGCAGCTGCTCCGCTTCCTCGAAAACGATCTTTGGCTCAAGAACGCATTGCTGGCTAACGGCAATGCCGCGCGGATCGCGGAGTCTCTGGCACTGTGCGACGGTGTGGAGTTCGCCCATCCCGTACATATCAACGAGGTTTTTGCGTCGCTTCCGGAAGAGATGATCCAGGCGTTGAACAAAAACGGGTTCCACCTGCGGCCGTGGAATTGCGGTCTTACAGGGGAAAACGTCCGCATGGTGTTGTCTTATTGCGATGCGCCTGACCGCCTCGACCTTTTTGAAACCGTGTGCCGTCAGCAGTCAGTCTCCCACTAGTACGCTGATTGCACCGGTTTCCGCCCTCGCCACGCCCTCTCGGCGAGGGCATTTTTTTGAACAAGGCCATTGTTTGCGATGGCACTCGGACGGAATGAGGAACTTATGGAACAAAAAAAGCTGGGAATTGCGGGTATCGGAGCGATTGGCAGTAACGTGGCCCGGGCCATCGATCGCGGCCAGATACCCGGATTTGCACTGACGGGGATGGCGGCCAGTCGCCCCGAACGTCTCGATGCGTTAAACGCCGAGCTGTCGAAGCCAGTACCCTTTATGGATTTCGACGCCCTGGCAGCGAATTGCGACTGGGTTCTGGAAGGGTTGCCGCCACAGTTGTTCGACGACCTTGCAAAGCCGGTGCTACAGGCCGGGAAAACCCTGATTGTCATGTCCTGCAGTCAATTGCTGGGCCGTGAGGATCTGGTCGAGCTGTCGCGTGACACAGGAGGGCGGATTATTATTCCATCCGGTGCGATGCTGGGGCTGGATGCGCTCAAGGCGGTTGCGGTGGGCGAGATCAAGTCCGTAACTATTGAGACCCGCAAACCGGTGGCCGGCCTGATCAATGCCCCTTATCTGAGCAAAACCGGTCTGGATCTATCGGGCCTGACCGAGGCGAAACAGATCATTTCCGGCAGCGTCACCGAGGTGGCACAGGAGTTCCCAGCCAATGTTAACGTGGCCGCCGCGCTTAGCCTTGCGGGGCTGGGACCGGATCGAACCCGGATGGAAGTCTGGGCCGATCCAACGCTGACGCGAAACAAACACACGGTGCGCGTTACCTCGGACAGTTCGGATTTCACCATGAGCATTCAGAACCGCCCGACGGACGAAAATGCCGCCACGGGCCGGATCACTCCGCAGAGCGTGATTGCATTGCTTAACTCTCATACCACCACTTTGCAGATTGGAACCTGAACATGCTGACATTGGAAATGATCCGGGCTGCAGCCGACACTTTGAACGGTGTCACCCGCGTTACACCCCTTCTGGAATCCGAGCTGTTGAATGCCCGGCTGGGTTTTCGCCTGTTGGTGAAGCCGGAATGCCTACAACGCACCGGGTCTTTCAAGATCCGCGGTGCTTTCACCAAGATTGCATCCTTAAGCGAGGCTGAACGTCAATCCGGTGTCGTGGCCTTTTCATCGGGAAACCACGCGCAGGGTGTGGCCGCCGCCGCTGCCGCAATGGGTGTCCGTGCAACAATTATCATGCCCGACGACGCGCCTTCTATCAAACTGCGCAACACGGCAGAATACGGTGCCGAGGTGATCACTTATGACCGCGAAACCGGAGACCGCGCCCAGATCGCCAAAGACGTGGCCGAACGTACCGGCGCGGTCATGGTTCCGCCCTATGACGACTATGTCCTGATGTCCGGTCAAGGCACTGTCGGGCTTGAGATCGCCGAACAGCTGGAGCAGTTGGGCGTCAGCGCTGATGCGGTCGTCTGTCCGGTGGGCGGCGGCGGCTTGATTGCCGGGGTATCGACGGCGCTAAACGCTCTGTGCCCCGAGACTGAAGTTTTTGTCGCAGAGCCGGAACATTTCGACGATACCCGCAAGTCCATCCAGGCCGGAAAACGCATTGGAAATGATCCGGGTCATCAGTCTGTCTGCGACTCCATTGTTACTCAGATCCCTGGTGAACTGACGTTTCCCATCAACCAAAAACTGGTTTCGGATGGTTTTGCAGTTACGGATGGACAGGCGCTTGCCGCGATCCGGGTTCTGCTGGATGAGCTGAAAATCCTGGCCGAACCCGGGGGTGCCGTGGCATTTGCCGCCGCTCTGAAATATGCGGACCGCTGGGCCGGTAAAACAGTTGTCGCCATCGTTTCCGGGGGCAATGCGGATCTAAATGCGGTAATGAGCGAAAAACGCGATCAGGCGTAAACAACGGTTACCACCATCTGGTGGTCGTGTTTTAGGCCTTGCGCAACATCTGATCATCCTGCTTGGTGCGACTCGGCCTGGAAAATAAAAACGGCGCGCCGGTTGGCACGCCGTCTTGAAACAACTCTTTCGCAGGGTCTTAGTAGACGACCACGGATCGGATGCTTTCGCCTTT
>NZ_JBQFRJ010000022.1:0-2500 GCF_056537345.1 Ruegeria sp. CF4
TGGTTGCGGGAGTAGGATTTGAACCTACGACCTTCAGGTTATGAGCCTGACGAGCTACCGGGCTGCTCCATCCCGCGACACTTTGCGTTGGCCTATCGCTTACGCTACTTGAAGCCCTGCGTTGGTCTACCGCCTATTTGGCTAGTTGAGACCGGGTCGTGTTCTGCTGATCGTTTAGAGAGAAGTTTGTTTGTGGGCTTTTGCTAGGTTTGGCGGTGACCTACTCTCCCGGGGCTTAAGCCCAAGTACCATTGGCGCGGCAGTGCTTAACTTCCGGGTTCGGGATGGGACCGGGTGTTTCACTTGCGCTATGACCACCAAACCGAGGAAAAGCCCTCGGTCGACTTTCTTGCTGTGCAAGAAAGCGACCATGCGGCAGGCAGCGTCTTTATCACAGATAAAGGCGCGTTACCGCACGGTTGTTAATCAGATCAACGTTGTCCAACTCAAGGTCAGTGTATGCTTTTGGTGATTTGTCTTTCTGTTACTGGATCAAATCAAGCCTATCGGGCGATTAGTACCGGTCAACTGAACGCATTACTGCGCTTACATCTCCGGCCTATTGACGTGGTGGTCTTCCACGGCCCTCAGGGAGACCTTGTTTTGAGGGGGGCTTCCCGCTTAGATGCCTTCAGCGGTTATCCTGTCCGATCATAGCTACCCAGCACTGCCGTTGGCACGACAACTGGTCCACCAGTGGATCGTTCACCCCGGTCCTCTCGTACTAGGGGCAACTCCTCTCAAGTCTCCTACACCCACGGCAGATAGGGACCGAACTGTCTCACGACGTTCTAAACCCAGCTCACGTACCTCTTTAAACGGCGAACAGCCGTACCCTTGGGACCTGCTCCAGCCCCAGGATGAGATGAGCCGACATCGAGGTGCCAAACACTGCCGTCGATATGGACTCTTGGGCAGTATCAGCCTGTTATCCCCGGCGTACCTTTTATCCGTTGAGCGATGGCCCTTCCACTCGGGACCACCGGATCACTATGGCCGTCTTTCGACTCTGCTCGACTTGTCAGTCTTGCAGTCAGGCTGGCTTCTGCCATTGCACTCAACGAGCGATTTCCGACCGCTCTGAGCCAACCTTCGCGCGCCTCCGTTACGCTTTAGGAGGCGACCGCCCCAGTCAAACTACCCGCCACGCAGGGTCCCGGATCCGGATAACGGACCGCGGTTAGACATCAAGAGTGCGAAGGGTGGTATCTCAAGGGAGGCTCCACGGATACTTGCGTTTCCGCTTCAAAGCCTACCACCTATCCTGCACATCACAATCCTGATGCCAGTGCGAAGCTGTAGTAAAGGTGCACGGGGTCTTTCCGTCTAACCGCGGGAAGCCTGCATCTTGACAGGCAATTCAATTTCGCTGAGTCGATGTTGGAGACAGCGGGGAAGTCGTTACGCCATTCGTGCAGGTCGGAACTTACCCGACAAGGAATTTCGCTACCTTAGGACCGTTATAGTTACGGCCGCCGTTTACCTGGGCTTCAATTCAAGGCTCTCACCTCTCCTTTTAACCTTCAGGCACCGGGCAGGCGTCAGACCCTATACGTCGTCTTGCGACTTCGCAGAGCCCTGTGTTTTTAATAAACAGTCGCCACCCCCTGGTTTGTGCCCCCAGCCCCTAGTTGCCTAGGAACCGGGCCTCCTTCTCGCGAACTTACGGAGGTATTTTGCCGAGTTCCTTCAACATCGTTCTCTCAAGCGCCTTGGTATGCTCTACCAGTCCACCTGTGTCGGTTTAGGGTACGGTCTGATGGAGGGCTATTTCCAGGAACCACTCAGCAGCCCAATCAATCCGATAAGATTGAACTACACCTGTGATCCGTCACATCCTCCTGGCCTAGGAATATTAACCTAGTTCCCATCGCCTACGCCTTTCGGCCTCGGCTTAGGGGCCGGCTTACCCTGCTCAGATTAGCTTTAAGCAGGAACCCTTGGACTTTCGGCGAGAGTGTCTCTCACACTCTTTGTCGCTACTCATGTCATCATTCTCACTAGTGATCTCTCCACCGGATGGCTCACGCCCCGGCTTCATCGAAAGCACTTTATCTTGCGCTACCGCCTATTCGGCTACTTGAGCGCGATTACTCGCACCAAATGACCGGCGATAATACAAGATAAGTGCTATGTCACACTACGCTCTGCTACCGATGCTTACGCATCCCTAGACTTCGGCTCATGGCTTGAGCCCCGTTACATCTTCGCCGCAGGACAACTTATTTAGACCAGTGAGCTGTTACGCTATCTTTAAAGGATGGCTGCTTCTAAGCCAACCTCCTGGTTGTTTTGGTCGTCCCACCTGCTTTCCCACTTAGCCATGAATTGGGGGCCTTAGTCGTAGGTCAGGGTTGTTTCCCTCTCCACTACGGACGTTAGCATCCGCAGTGTGTCTGCCATCTAGTACTCCCGGGTATTCGGAGTTTGGTTAGGATCAGTAAGCCTGTGGGGCCCCATTACCCATCCAGTGCTCTACCCCCCGGGGTATTCGGATGAC
>NZ_JBQFRJ010000023.1:0-4636 GCF_056537345.1 Ruegeria sp. CF4
CTTATTTACTGAGCAGGATTTGTCGAGGGTAGTTTGTGATGTATTCGAATCCTGTTTCGGTGACGACGACGGAGTCGCCGATCCGGCCAGCGGTTACGCCATCGACTGAGATGCCGCCATCGACGGCGAAGGTCATTCCCGGTTGCAGCACGGTCTTGTCGCCGGCCTTCAGCTCGGGCGCTTCGAGGTAGGCGACGCCGATGGAGCGGCCTGTGCGGTAGCCTGTCTCATACCCACGTTCCTGATAGACTTCGTTGGCGGCTGCGGCGACGTCCTCGGCCAGAACGCCGGGACGGATCGCGTGGATCGCGGCCTGCTGGGCGTCGATCGCAGCCTGCTGCACTTCGCGGTCCAGATCCTTGACGTCGCCGACATGGAACATGCGGTCAAAGCCCAGCTTGTATTGCTTGAACTGCGCCATGTTGCAGAAGCAGAAGTAAACCGGATCGAACTTCTCATAGGCTTTCACGCTGGCGCGGCCATGCACCATCGAGGTTTTCTTGCCGCTTTGCACGATCTGCAGGTTGTGGATCATGGGCGAGACGAAGCTGTCCCAACCCTTATCGGTCAGAAAGCCCGCCGCCTTGCGCGAACCCGCATCAATCACAGCCAGCGCACTTTCGTATTCCTGCGCGCCTTCCTTCAGCGAGTTATGTGCGGCCAGCATCATCGCGCCTGCGATCTCACCGGCCTGCTTCATCACCTCGATCTCAAGCGGCGACTTGATGGTGCGCATCGCGCCCAGCACCGGCGAGATATCCTTGAGCGGAACGCCCGGATAGGTCTCGTCCAGGTGATTGCGGACAATCGCCGGGATCGAACTTTTTTCGATCCAGATCTCGGACGGGTTTTCACCCAAGGCACCCGCCAGAGCGCGGCCCCAGGTGCGCTGACCGATATCTTCCCAGGTGCGCACATCCTCGACCCAGGTCATGGCACCGACCATTTCCGATTCCATCAGCGGGGTGATGACGATGGGGGCATCGTCAGCATCCACCACCAACATCGACGGGCGGCCGAACTCGATCCCCAGATAGCCCCAGAAGCCGGCCAGATAAGCCATCGAACTTTCGTCAGTAAACACGGCCTTCTGGATGCCCGCATCTTTCATGCGGCCCTGAAGCTCGATTGTTCTTTGTTTTGCGTGTTCAAGCATGTGCCTACATCCTTCAAGAAAAGCCATCGGCATGACACTAAAACCGAAGGCAGGGTTGGTCCTAGGGAAACGCCATGCTCACACAGCATGGACGACCGCTTCTTTTTTCGAATAATCCGTGCCGCCCGCCTTTCACGCGGGCGACACGATTCACACCTCAGTCGAGGAGGCCCGGCAGGAACAATGCCACGGGCGGTATGAAGGTCACAACAAAGACCATCGGCAGGTGACCCAGCAGCAGGAACTTCAGGGTCGGGCCGACATAGGTCGACAACGGCTGCCGGGTGACACCACCGGCCATGTAGAGCAGCGGCGCACAGGGCGGAGAGATGTTGCCCAGGCCCAGGTTGGTGCCCACGATGGCAGCAAAGTGGATCGGGTCCAGACCGATCTTCTGCGTCACCGGCAGCAGGATGATCGCGGCCAGAACACCACCCGATACGTCATCGATGATCATGCCCATGATCAGCAGCAGCAGGTTGATCAGCAACAGGATGACAATCTTGTTCTCCGAGATGGTCAGCAGCAGATCGGCAAACTGGGTCGGCACCTTGGCCAGAACCATGCCGCGGCTCATGACGAACAGGAAGAACAGGACCATCAGGATCGCACCGGTCAGACGCGCGGCCTCGACTGTCGAGTTGAACAGCTTGTCAAACGGCAGCGTGCGATAGATCAGCAAACCAACAGCCAGCGTATAGACCAGCGCCATCGAACCGGCCTCGGTCGGTGTGGCGATCCCGCTGTAGATGCCGCCCAGAATGATCACCGGCATGATGATCGCAAGGCTGGCACGTTTGCCGGTCTGGCCGATATCTTTCACGGTGTCAGAAAAGGACAGTTTTTCCGCGACCGTGATCGTTGTGTTGTTGCGCAGGAACCAGAAGTTGAGCGCACAATAGGTGGCGGCCAGCAGGATCCCCGGACCCATGGTCGCCAGGAAGCACTTGGCCACGGATTCGCGGATCGCAATCGCGAAGACGATCATCGGAATACTTGGCGGGATCATCAGCGCCAGAACAGACGACACCGCAACAAGAGCGGTTGCGTGCCCCGGGGGATACCCTTCCTTGATCATGCGCGGGACCATGATTTTGCCGATGGCGGCAATCGCGGCCGAGGCTGATCCGGAAATCGCGCCGAACAACGCGCAGGTGACAACGGTCACCGCACCCAGACCGCCCTTGGTGCGGCCCACAAACGAGTTGACAAAATCCAGCAGCCGCTCGGAGATCCCCGACGCCCCCATCAGGGTGCCCGACAGGATGAACAGCGGAATGGCCAGCAGCGAGAAGGCGCTGACCTGCGAATAGCCAAACCCGGCATGGAACGAGATATCCGTACCCTGCAGCGTGCCAAACACAAGGGCACCAATGCCGAAGGCAAAGCCCACCGGGACTTCGATCAGCAGCAGGAAGATGACAATCGCGATGGCGATGAAGAACAGCGTCATATCATTCTCCTCCCTTACCGGTGATCAATGCGCGGGCTTCGAGGAAGATCTGAAGCAGCATGTAGAAACTCATCAGCACGAAGCCAAAGACCATGCTGAGATCCCACATGTATTTGGGGAATTTCATATAAGAGCTCTTGCGGTTCAGGTTGATATTGAACTGCGCGAAGTCCCAGGCGTATTTGGCAAATACAACCAGTGCGATCAGACAAACGACCGAGCCGAACAGACGCAGCGCCAGCAAGGCCTTCCGGTCCCGGACAACCAGCGACATGACACCACCTTCGATGTGGTCGCGCTCACGCGAGCAATAGGCCATGCCGATGAAGTAGATCCAAAGGGCCATCATCGGGGCCAGTTCTTCGATACCAAGGAACGGAGAGGCGATGACGTAGCGCATGAACACCTGCGCCGCCATGACCAGACCCAGCAGGATCATGGCTGCGAACATGATCACCCGCATCAACCAGGCAACCTTGGCCTCGAGGCTGTAAAGGCCTCCCAGACCGCGATAGACAGGCTGATCCCGATCTTCCGGCGCAGGCACCGGTATGATCGGTGACGGCACCAGAACGTCGTCCAGACTGTCCGTGTGCAGAATATCTTTGGTCATTTCTCCTCCCTTCCTCCAAAGGAAGACACGCGCAAAGCAGGCTTTGCGCGTGTCCCGTGCCAGCGTTATTCCACGCCAGCTGCTTTCTTGATCTCGCCCATAACTTCGGCGCCGATGATCCCTTCCATGTAGGGGTATTCAACGGCCACGATCTTTGCTCGATAGTTTTCCAGCTGCTCTGGTGTCAGCTCGACCACTTCAATCCCGGCGGCTTCGATCTGCTCGAACCATTTCGGGCTTTCCGCTTCAGCATTTTCCCAGGCCCAGCTCACAGCTTCATTTGCTGCTTCTTTTACCCAGCCCTGCTGCTCTTCGCTCAGACCGTCGAACCATGCCTTGTTGGCGGTCCAGAAGGTGTGCTCAAAGTTTTCGCGGGTGAAGACGTAGGCGCTCAGGACGTCCTTGAACAACAGAACCTCGGATGGCGGCGAATAGGCCCGGCCATCGATCGCGCCGGTCTGCAGTGCAGTGTGCACCTCGGAGAACGCCATCGGAACAGCCGAGAAACCGGTCGCCCTGTAGCGCTCGATCGCCATCGGCTGGCCCGGAACGCGCATTTTGAAGCCTTCGGCATCTTCGGGGAAGTTCACAGGAACATCGACGCCCTTGCGCACGACAAAACCGGTGAAGTCGGTCGGGATCGTGCCCAGCAGCTCCATGCCCAGATCGTTCATGACGCCGTTATAGACTTCGTTCATGGTCGAGCCGGGGCCGTAAACTTCTTTACCCTGCTCCCAGTCATTGGCGATGTAGCCCAGAATCGACACGTCCCAGCGGGGGTCAAGCTCGGAGTGGTTCCACGACATGGTCATCTGAACCGCACCCTGGGCAACCTGCTCAACGATCGACGTCCAGTCACCCAGATCACCGCCCGGGTGATACGAAACAGACATGGTACCACCGGACAGCTCGTCCAGACGCTCCATGAATTGCTCGGATACTTTGTGGAAGATGTGTTCCTGATCCATCACGTGACCCAGGATGATATCCTGAGCCGATACACTGGACGCGGCAAACCCGGCAAAGCCGAGCGCAACAGCACCAGTCTTCAGAATTTTCGATACCTGCATTTGCGAAGATACCTCACTTTAATGCGAACTCTGCCTGCTTTCGGGGCGGCCCCAGCAGACTGGCAGAGTTATTGACCTGTATACAGCTATATGTCAATAATTGATTTATGGCAGCATTATATGCCGTTACCTAAAGAAGGTGCATGCAGGTTATGAAGACTGATCCAAAATCCCTGTTCGATGAAGGCCGCCACAATCGCGCAAAAATAGGATTCGTACTGCTCGCTACAGAGCAGACAATCGAAGACGACATGATGACAATAATGCCCAATGGCGTAGGCACACACTTCACGCGCGTCGCCATCCCAAACAGCATAACCGTCAAAAACTTGACCGATGTCGGA
>NZ_JBQFRJ010000024.1:0-4439 GCF_056537345.1 Ruegeria sp. CF4
CATGTTGAGTTGGGAGGTAAGTTGGTTGATTTTGCTGGTTGGGAGATGCCTGTTCAGTATCCCTTGGGGATAATGGGTGAGCATAAGCAGTGTCGTGAGAAGGCGGCGTTGTTTGATGTGAGCCATATGGGTCAGGTTATTCTGCGGGGCGAGAATGTGGGTGAGAAGCTGGAAGCTTTGTGCCCGCAGGCCTATGCGACGCTGAAGGAAGGCAAGGCGCGGTACGGGTTCTTTACGAACGAAGACGGCGGGATCATGGACGATTTGATCGTGTCGAATGCGGGGGATCACTACTTTGTGGTGGTGAACGCGGCGCTGCGGCATCAGGATATTCCGCATATGCAGGCCAATCTGGACGGCGTTGAGGTGACTGAGATCTTCGATCGTGCGCTGGTGGCGGTTCAGGGCCCCAAGGCCGAAGATGTGGTGGGCGCGCTTTGCCCTGCCGCGCGGGATCTGAAGTTCATGGAAACCACCGTGGCGGATATCCTGGGTGTCGAATGCCGCATCTCGCGGCTGGGCTACACCGGTGAGGATGGCTATGAGATCTCGATCCCCGAGGACAAGGCCATCGAGATCAGCAAGGCCTTTCTGGCGCATGAGGATTGCGAAGCGGCCGGTCTGGGCGCGCGCGACAGCCTGCGGCTCGAGGCGGGTCTGTGCCTCTATGGCAATGACATCGATCAGAGCACCTCGCCGGTCGAGGCGAGCCTCGGCTGGGCGATGCAAAAGCGCCGCAAGGAAGAGGGCGGCTTCCCGGGGGCCGACCGGGTGCAAAAGGAACTGGCCGAAGGCCCCGCCAAAAAGCTGGTGGGCATCAAACCGGCGGGCCGCGCACCGGCGCGTCAGGGCGTTGAGATCCAGTGCGCCGAGGGCAATACCATTGGCCAGATCACCTCGGGCGTGTTTGGCCCCACGGTCGGCGGACCGGTGGCGATGGGTTATGTGAGCAAAGGCCATGGCGAGCCGGGTGAGGCGGTGAACCTGATCATCCGGGGCAAGCCGCAGCCGGCCGAGATCGTGGCGCTGCCCTTCGTCACCCAGAATTACAAGCGTTGAAGTCAGGAGAGAGACATATGGCAACCTATTATTCCGAAGAGCACGAATGGCTGACCGTTGACGGTGACACGGCCACTTTGGGCATCACCAAACATGCGGCGGAACAGCTGGGCGATGTGGTCTTCGTCGAGCAGCAGGAAGTTGGCGACGAGTTCGAGAAAGACGGCGAGATCGGCGTGATCGAATCCGTCAAGGCGGCGTCCGAGCTCTATGCCCCGGTCGATGGCGAGATCGTCGAGGTGAACGAGGCGCTGGCCGATACCCCGGGCGCGCTGAACGAGGACCCCGAGGGCGAGGCCTGGATCTACAAGATCAAGATCACAGACGCGTCGCAGCTCGAAGATCTGATGGACGAAGCTGGCTACAAAGCCTTCATCGGATAAACCCAAATGGCGGGTCCAGTCACGGATCCGCCCTTCATCTGGCTAAAAATATCTCCGCCGAAGGCTCCCGCAGTCTCCGCCGGGTCTGACCTATCCTTGAGGAGCGCACACATGGCCTTCAAACTGACCGATTACGAAGCCTATGACTTCGCCAACCGTCGCCATATCGGGCCCAGCCCGACCGAGATGCGCGACATGCTCAAGGTGATCGGCTTCAAGACGCTGGACGAATTGATCGACGCCACCGTGCCGCCGGCGATCCGGCAGAAACAGCCGCTGGACTGGGGTCCGGCGATGACCGAACGCGATGCGCTCTTTCACATGAAAGAGGTGGCCAGCAAGAACAAGGTTCTGACCTCGCTGATCGGTCAGGGATATTATGGCACCACCACGCCGGCGCCGATCCTGCGCAACATCCTGGAAAACCCGGCCTGGTACACCGCCTATACCCCCTATCAGCCCGAGATCAGCCAGGGCCGGCTTGAGGCGCTGCTGAACTTCCAGACCATGGTCAGCGACCTGACCGGGCTGGATGTGGCCAATGCCTCCCTGCTGGACGAAGCCACCGCCGCCGCCGAAGCGATGGCGATGGCCAAGCGCGGCGGCCGCTCCAAGGCCAACAATGCCGCCTTCTTTGTCGATAAAAACTGCCACCCGCAGACCATCGCGGTGATCAAAACCCGGGCTGAGCCTCTGGGCATCGAGGTGCAGGTGGCCGACCCGGACACGCTGGACGCAGGCGCGGTGTTTGGCGCCATCTTCCAGTATCCCGGCACCCACGGCCACGTGCGCGACTTCACATCGGAAATCGCGGCGCTGCATGAACATAAGGCCATCGCCATTGTCGCCGCCGACATCCTGTCGCTGGCGCTGCTGAAATCCCCCGGCGAGATGGGCGCGGATATCGCCATCGGCTCGACCCAGCGCTTTGGCGTGCCGATGGGCTATGGCGGGCCGCACGCGGCGTATATGGCGACCACCGACAAGCTGAAACGCTCGATGCCGGGCCGGATCATCGGTGTCAGCATCGACAGCCGCGGCAACAAGGCCTACCGCCTGGCGCTGCAGACCCGTGAACAGCACATTCGCCGCGAAAAAGCCAATTCCAACGTCTGCACCGCGCAGGCGCTGCTGGCCGTGATTGCCTCGATGTATGCGGTCTACCATGGCCCCGACGGCATCAAGGCCATCGCGCAATCGGTGCACCGCAAGACCTCGCGCCTGGCCGCCGGTCTGGAAGAGGCGGGCTTTGCCGTGGAACCGGAAGTGTTCTTTGACACCATCACGGTTGAGGTCGGCCATCTGCAGAAAGTGGTGATGGAGGCCGCCGTGGCGCGTGGTGTGAACCTGCGCAAGGTCGGCGACAGCAAGGTTGGCATCAGCCTGGACGAACAGACCCGGCCTGAGACCATCGAGGCCGTCTGGGGCGCCTTTGGCATCGACCGCAAGGATGACAGCTCGAACAAGCAATACCGCCTGCCCGATTATGCCCTGCGCGAAAGCGAATACCTGACCCATCCGATCTTCCACAAGAACCGGGCCGAGGCCGAGATCACCCGCTATATGCGCCGTCTGGCCGACCGTGATCTTGCATTGGATCGCGCGATGATCCCGCTGGGATCGTGCACCATGAAGCTGAACGCCACGATCGAGATGATCCCGGTCACCTGGCCCGAGTTCGGCAATCTGCACCCGTTCTGCCCGCAAGATCAGGCGCAGGGCTACACCCAAATGATCGCCGATCTGAACGACAAGCTGTGCCAGATCACCGGCTATGACGCGATCTCCCAGCAACCCAACTCGGGCGCGCAGGGGGAATATGCGGGGCTGCTGACCATCCGCAACTATCACTTCGCGCGCGGCGAAGGGCAGCGCAATGTCTGCCTGATCCCAACCTCGGCCCATGGCACCAACCCGGCCTCGGCGCAGATGGTGGGCTGGCAGGTTGTGCCGGTGCAGGCGGATGACAAGGGCAACATCGATGTCGCAGACTTCCGCGCCAAGGCTGAGAAGCACAGCGATCATCTGGCCGCCTGCATGATCACCTACCCTTCGACCCATGGCGTGTTCGAGACCACCGTGCAGGAGGTCTGCCAGATCACCCATGATCACGGCGGTCAGGTCTATATCGACGGGGCCAACATGAACGCCATGGTCGGTCTGGCGCGTCCGGGCGATGTGGGCGGTGACGTCAGCCACCTGAACCTGCACAAGACCTTCTGCATCCCGCATGGCGGCGGCGGCCCCGGCATGGGTCCGATCGGCGTCAAGGCGCATCTGGAAGAGCATCTGCCCGGCCATCCGGAATACGGCACTGCCGTGGGTCCGGTCTCGGCGGCACCCTTTGGCTCGCCTTCGATCCTGCCGGTCAGCTGGGCCTATGTGCTGCTGATGGGTGGCGCGGGTCTGACGCAGGCGACCAAGGTGGCGATCCTGAACGCCAACTACATCGCTGCGCGTCTGCAGGATGCCTATCCGATCCTGTATACCTCGGAAACGGGTCGCGTAGCGCATGAATGCATCCTCGACACCCGTCCGCTGGACGCCGAGGCGCATGTGACCGTGGATGACGTGGCCAAACGCCTGGTTGATTCAGGTTTCCACGCCCCGACCATGTCCTGGCCCGTGGCCGGCACCCTGATGGTCGAGCCCACGGAATCGGAACCCAAGGACGAGCTGGACCGCTTCTGCGACGCCATGCTCTCGATCCGCTCCGAGGCGCAGGACATCATCGACGGCAAGATCGACGCGGAGAACAACCCGCTGAAAAACGCCCCCCACACGGTGCGCGATCTGGTCGGCGACTGGGACCGCCCCTACACCCGCGAACAGGCCTGCTTCCCTCCGGGCTCGATGGGCGTCGACAAATACTGGTCCCCCGTCAACCGCGTCGACAACGCTTACGGCGACAGAAACCTCATCTGCACATGCCCCCCCATGTCAGAATACGAAGAAGCCGCAGAATAATACAACAAAACCCCGCCAAAATCGGCGGGG
>NZ_JBQFRJ010000025.1:0-1884 GCF_056537345.1 Ruegeria sp. CF4
ACCGTGGGCAGAACAGCGTCATAGAGTTTCAGAGCATCGCGGATTTCGGCCGGGGACATTGGTTTGTCCCCGGTATTGAGCACGGCGTTGTAGTTCTCGGTCAACTGCGCTTCGACCGCAGCAGGCCAACGACGGGTGACAAGAACCGAAGGCTTAACCATCACGCAGCCTTTCCCATGACACGGGCAATCGTTTCACCGATGACGGCAGGGTTTTCGGCGACGGTCACACCGGCGGCGGACAGAATCTCGACCTTTTCCGATGCGCTTTCACCGAAAGCCGAGATAATCGCGCCGGCGTGGCCCATGGTCCGTCCTTTTGGCGCGGTCAGACCCGCAACATAGGCAATGACGGGTTTGGTGATGTGATCGCGGATATATTCAGCCGCCTCAGCCTCTTGTGGCCCACCGATTTCGCCAATCATGGCAATAACCTCTGTATCCTCATCCCACTCAAAGCGTTCGAGAATGTCACGGAACGAGGAACCGTTGATCGGATCACCCCCGATGCCGACGCTGGTCGAAACTCCGATACCGCGCTCTTTCAACTGCGCCGCAGCCTCATAGCCAAGCGTCCCCGAGCGGCCAATGATGCCGACATTGCCGGGTAGGTAGATATGCCCAGGCATGATCCCCAACAGAGCTTTGCCGGGGCTGATCGTTCCGGCACAGTTCGGGCCGGTCAGCACCATACGCTTGTCCTTTGGATAGCGATACATGTAGCGTTTGACGCGGATCATATCCTGGGCCGGAATGCCGTCGGTGATGCAAACGCAATAGCGGATACCCGCATCTGCGGCTTCCATGATCGAATCCGCTGCAAACGGGGGCGGGACAAACACAAGGCTCGCATCCGCGCCGGTGGCTTCAACAGCCTGCTTGACGGTGTCAAAGACGGGCACACCTTCGACGGTTTCGCCACCTTTTCCGGGAACGACGCCGGCGACTACATTGGTGCCATATTCCAGCATATCCTTGGTATGAAAGCGCGCCATGCGTCCGGTGATGCCCTGAACGATTACGCGAGAGTCGCGGTCGAGAAGAATGCTCATTATACAGCCCTCACCTTGGTGTTTTGGGTCAGATCGTTCTGCCATGCGCCCACCGCCCGTTCAGCGGCTTCCATCAGCGTAGTGGCTCTGATGATCGGCAGGCCGGATTTGGCGAGGATCTTCTGACCCTCTTCAACGTTGGTCCCGGCAAGTCGCACAATGACAGGGATGTTGATCTCCAACTCGCGCAACGCCTGTACGACGCCTTCGGCGACCCAGTCGCAGCGGTTGATACCGGCAAAAATGTTTACCAACACCGCCTGAACATTGTCATCCGACAGAACCAGCCGGAATGCCTTGGCCACACGTTCAGGCGAGGCGCCGCCGCCAATGTCGAGGAAGTTCGCAGGCTCGCCGCCCGCCAGCTTGATGGTGTCCATCGTGGCCATGGCCAGACCTGCACCGTTCACGATGCAGCCGATATTGCCTTCAAGGCCCACATAAGACAGCCCCCGGTCCGCCGCACGGCTTTCGCGCGGGTCTTCCTGACTTTTGTCGCGCAATTCGGAAATCTGGGGGTGACGGAACAATGCGTTGTCGTCAAAGCTCATCTTCGCATCCAGCGCCAGAACCCGATCGTCGCCAGTGACGACCAGCGGGTTAATCTCGACCATGGTCGCGTCCAGCTCACTGAAGGCGGCATAGCAACCCTGCAACGTGCGAACCATGTGCTGCACAAGACGGGGTTCAAGGCCCAGATTGAAAGCAATCTCGCGGGCCTGGAATTCCTGCAACCCAACGGCGGGCTCCACGATCGAGCGCACGATGCTGTCAGGGCGTTCGGCGGAAATCTCTTCAATTTCCATTCCACCTTCCGACGAGGCGACGATCAT
>NZ_JBQFRJ010000026.1:0-1189 GCF_056537345.1 Ruegeria sp. CF4
GGTGCGACTCGGCCTGGAAAATAAAAACGGCGCGCCGGTTGGCACGCCGTCTTGAAACAACTCTTTCGCAGGGTCTTAGTAGACGACCACGGATCGGATGCTTTCGCCTTTGTGCATGAGGTCGAAGCCGTGGTTGATGTCGTCCAGACCCATGGTGTGGGTAATCATCGGGTCAATCTCGATCTTGCCCTCCATGTACCAGTCGACGATCTTCGGCACGTCGGTCCGGCCGCGCGCGCCGCCAAAGGCCGTGCCGCGCCATGACCGGCCGGTGACCAACTGGAACGGACGGGTCGAGATTTCCGCTCCGGCAGGGGCCACGCCGATGATGATCGACTCACCCCAGCCCTTATGAGCTGATTCCAGCGCATCACGCATCACGCCGACGTTGCCGGTGGCGTCGAAGGTGTAGTCCGCACCGCCCTTGGTCAGGTCGACCAGATAGGGCACCAGATCGCCCTCAACCTCTTTCGGGTTGACGAAATCGGTCATGCCGAACTTGGTCGCCATCTCGACCTTCGAGGGGTTCAGGTCGACGCCCACGATCTGATCCGCTCCGGCCAGACGCAGACCCTGGATCACGTTCAGGCCAATGCCGCCCAGGCCAAACACGATGGCGCGGCTGCCAATCTCCACCTTGGCGGTGTTGATCACAGCGCCGATGCCGGTGGTCACGCCACAGCCGATGTAACAGATCTTGTCGAATGGCGCGTCCTCACGCACCTTGGCCAGCGCGATTTCCGGAAGGACCGTGTGGTTCGAGAAGGTCGAGCAGCCCATGTAGTGCAGGATCGGATCGCCATCCAGGGTCGAAAAGCGCGAGGTCCCATCGGGCATTAGGCCTTGCCCCTGCGTGGTCCGGATCGCCTGGCACAGGTTGGTCTTGGGGTGCAGGCAGTATTCGCACTCGCGACATTCCGGGGTGTAGAGCGGGATGACGTGATCGCCGGGTTTCAGGCTGGTCACACCGGGGCCGACCTCAACCACCACGCCCGCACCTTCATGGCCCAGAATGGCGGGGAACAGCCCCTCGGGGTCGGCACCCGACAGGGTGAATTCATCGGTGTGACAGATGCCGGTCGCCTTGATTTCCACCAAAACCTCGCCCGCCTTGGGGCCTTCAAGGTTCACATCCATAACTTCCAAAGGTTTGCCAGCCTGAACGGCAACGGCGGCACGCGTACGCATG
>NZ_JBQFRJ010000027.1:0-822 GCF_056537345.1 Ruegeria sp. CF4
GGCTCTGTTGCAAAGTTCTGAACGCGCCAAATTGTCTTGGCGATTATACCAAAGTTAGGCAGCCAGTTCTGCGAATTGACGAAACGGACGGAGTCCGGGCGTGAACTGACCTTTACGGATCATGTGCGCAACCTCGATGCCCGCCAGAGTCGCTGATGCCGAAGCAAAAGACTTGAAGCCGAGCATCGGGCGGGTTCGTCTTTTGATGAAACGATGGTCCTGTTCCACGATGTTGTTCAAGTATTTCCGCCTGACCATTTCAATTGGGACCGGGCAACCAAAACCTTTCAGCATCTTGTTGATGGCTTTGAGGCCAGCGGTGTTAGCTCCACTTTTGTCGATGACAATCTTTCTCGGAAGGCCGTTGACCTCCAGCATTCGGGCGAAGAACATGGTGGCCGCGGGTTTGTTTCGACGCTGGGAAAGCATAAAATCAAGCGTCTTGCCTTGCTTGTCGACGGCCTGATAGAGATAGACCCAATTGCCTTTCACCTTGATGTAAGTCTCGTCCATTCTCCAGGAGCGGTCGCACGGTCCCTTTCGACGACGCGCCGCTTCAGCGATTGCGCCTGCATACCGCGTCACCCAGCGATTCAGCGTCGTGTGATCCACTGCAACGCCTCGCTCATGCATGATCTCTTCTAGATCGCGATATGACACACCGTATCGGACATAGAAGAACACAGCGAAGAGGATTACATCTTTCGGATACCGCGCGCCTTTGAAAGAGATCATAAAAACAAACTTTCGACTTCATTATTTCGATTTCCATTCACTCGACGCACTTATGGGCGTCAACAGTCAAAAGTTTGCAACAGAGCC
>NZ_JBQFRJ010000028.1:0-659 GCF_056537345.1 Ruegeria sp. CF4
ATGGCAAAGGAAAAGTTTGAGCGTACAAAACCGCACGTCAACATCGGCACGATTGGCCACGTTGACCACGGCAAGACGACGCTGACCGCAGCAATCACCAAGTATTTCGGTGACTTCAAAGCGTATGACCAGATTGACGGCGCGCCTGAAGAGAAAGCACGTGGCATCACCATCTCGACCGCCCACGTGGAATACGAGACCGACAACCGCCACTACGCGCATGTCGACTGCCCCGGCCACGCTGACTACGTCAAGAACATGATCACCGGTGCTGCCCAGATGGACGGCGCGATCCTGGTTGTGAACGCAGCTGACGGCCCGATGCCGCAGACCCGCGAGCACATCCTGCTGGGCCGCCAGGTTGGCATCCCGAAGATGGTCGTGTTCATGAACAAAGTTGACCAGGTTGACGACGAAGAGCTGCTGGAACTGGTTGAGATGGAAGTTCGCGAACTGCTGTCCAGCTACGACTACCCCGGTGATGATGTTCCGATTATCGCAGGTTCGGCTCTGGCCGCGATGGAAGGCAACAACGCTGAAATCGGTGAAGAGAAGATCAAGGAACTGATGGCGGCTGTTGATGACTACATCGACACCCCTGAGCGTGAAGTCGACAAGCCGTTCCTGATGCCGGTTGAAGACGTGTTCTCGATCTCGGG